>JAKKUO010000048.1 GCA_021890795.1 Bacillota bacterium
GTCTTCAGCCAGGCGGCGGCCCACGACGCGGTGAAGGTCGTGGTGAAGCAGTAGGCGTGGTGAAGCAGTAGGATGGAAAGCGGAAGAGCGCCAGCCCCTCAGGGCTGGCGCTCACGCCTTTTCTCCCTCACGCCCCGCCGGTGACTCACGCCCCGCCGGTGACCACCGCCACCGCGCCCTCCAGGAGCCGGAGGAGGGGCGCCGGGATCTGCAGCCCCAGGGCGACCAGGAAGAGGATCAGGACCGCCAGGGGCACCAGGGTGAGGGCGACCGGCCCGGGCTCGCTCCGGGCCATCCCCGCCGGCGCCGGGCCGAAGAGGGTCTCACTGATCACCAGGAAGAAGGCGACAAAGACCACCACCAGAAGGGCCAGGAGCAGGAGGGCCGGCCAGAAGAGCCCCCGCTGGAAGGCTGCGGTGAGGGTCATCAGCTCGCTGGCGAAGAGCGCCGTCGGCGGGGAGCCGACCATGGCCAGGAGCCCGGCCAGAAAGGCCAGGGCGGTGAGAGGTGCGGCCCTGAGCATCCCCTGGATCCGGCCGGCCTCCCGGGTGCGGTACTTCATCTCCACGTTGCCCACCGCGCAGAAGGCCAGGGACTTGCTGACGCTGTGGTTGACCGCATGGAAGAGCCCGGCCAGGATCCCCAGGGGCACCCCGGTGCCCAGCGCGGTGGCGATGATGCCCACGTGCTCAACGGAGCTGTAGGCCAGCTTCCGCTTCAGGTCGTCCTGCCGGAGGATGAAGAAGGCGGCGACGGCCACGGAGAGGAGGCCGAAGACCAGGAGCAGGGTCTGGGGGAAACCGCCCCCCACCGCGCGGGCGGTGATGGGGTAAAACCGGATGAGGGCGAAGAGCGCTCCCTTCTTCACCACCCCGGAGAGGAGCGCGGTGGCCGGGCTCGGCGCCTCCCCGTAGGCGTCGGGCAGCCAGGTGTGCATGGGCACCAGGCCGAGCTTGGTACCGTAACCGATCAGGATGAAGACAAAGGCCAGCCGGGCCAGCTGCGGGTCGAGGCGGTCGGCCACCTGGACCACCTCGGTCCAGGCCATCGCCCGGTGGGCGTCCTGGAGGACGTGGAAGGCATCGGCGTAGGTGAGGACCGTACCGAAGAGGGCGAAGGCCAGGCCGACGCCGCAGATGAGGACGTACTTCCAGGCCGCCTCCTGGGCCGTCTGGCGCCGGTAGAAGCCCACCAGGAAGGCGGAAGCCAGGGTGGTGCCCTCCACCGCCGCCCAGAGGATGGCGATGTTGTTGGAAAGGGCGGCGAGGACGGTGGTGAAGAGGAGCAGGTGGTAGAAGCCGTAGTAGGACCGGAGCCCCTTCTCATCGGTCTCCCCCGCGGCCAGATCGTGGCGCAGGTAGCCGACGGAGTGCAGACCCGCCAGGAACCCCACGCTTCCGATGATCAGTACCAGAACCGCGCTCAGGCTGTCGGCGTGGAGGAGATCCGCGAAGGCCACCAGGCTCCCACCGGCGAGGACCTGGCCGCCCAGGGCGAGGCTCAGTCCCAGGAGCACCGCGCTGCCGGCCAGGTGCACGGCTTCCGCCATGGCCCGGGACCGGCTGACAAATGCCCCCAGGGCCGTCAGCAGGGGTACCGCAAGGAGCCAGACCAGGATGTTGCCGTCCAACCCCGATCACCTAGCCTTTGAGCAGTGTCAGTCGGTCCGTGTCCAGGGAGCCGAAGGCCTTGTGGAGGCGCCTGGCGAGGGCGGCCATGATCACCACGGCAAAGATCGCGTCGGTCAGGATCCCGATCTCCACCGTCTCGGGCGCGTTGTAGGCCATGATCGCCAGGGTGAGGTGGGAGCCGTTCTCCATCAGGCAGTAGCCCAGGATCTGCTTCAGGGCGTTCCGCCGGCTGAGGATGCAGAGGACGCCCAGGAGGAAGTGGGCGATGGAGACCGCCAGGGCAACCTTGAGGTCGAGGAGCGCCCGGGCCTGAAGGGGCTCCACCACCAGGAAGGAGACCGCTACCAGCGCCACCGCCGCCATGACCGAGAGGGGAACGGGCAGGGCCGCCCCCTCCTCCTCCCGGTGGCCGACGGCCCGGAGGGTCCGGAGGAGGAGGTACGGCACCAGGAAGGCCTTGCTCACCAGGGCCGTCGCTGACCAGATGTAAAGGGGCTCCGCCTCCATGAAGACCGCCAGGGAGAGGAAGATCGCCACCAGCACCAGGGACTGGAGAGCGTACATGTAGGCGGCGGTCCGGAGTTTCCGGGTCTCCACCACCAGCACCGAGGTGAGGATGAGGAGCACCGCCAGGGTGTTCACCACGCTGGTGCCATCCACCCGCGCATCGCCTCCTCCGGCGCGCCGAGCGCGCACACCGTTACAGGTTGACGAGCTGGAAGACGAAGGCCGCCAGGGCCAGGCCGAAGGCCACCCAGGTGACCTCCGGGGCCTTGAAGAGGATCAGCCGGGCCATGGTGTTCTCCACCAGGGCCCCGAGGACAAAGAGGGCCGTCACCTTGAGGAAGAAGGCCCCCAGGGCCCCGAGGATCCCGGCCAGGGTGACCTCCGCCGCGCCCCCCGGGAAGAAGAGGGCGAGAAAGAGGGCGGCAGCGAGGACCTGCTTCATGTACAGGCTCCACTTGAGCAAGGCCAGGGACGGGCCGGAGTACTCGGCAAGCGGCCCCTCCTGCAGCTCCTGTTCCGCCTCCGCCAGATCGAAGGGGAGCTTGCCGGCCTCGATATAGGCAGCGACAGCCATCGCCGCCCCAGCGAGCCAGATGCCCGGGCTCCCGAGGGGCACCGCCCCGGCAGCCACCTCCGCGGCGATCCGGCCCAGGTCCGTGGACCCCACGGCCAGGCTCAGGACCAGGAGCACCAGGATCAGGGTGGGCTCCACCAGGGCGGAGAGCCCCATCTCCCGGCTGGCGCCGATGCCCGCGAAGATGCTGCCGGTCTCGAGCCCCGCAAGGGCCAGGAAGAATCGGGTGAGGCCAAAGAGGTAGATGACCAGGATTGCATCCCCGGCCCGGCCCAGGGGGGACTGCCGGGTCAGGATCGGGATCATCCCTGCGATGAGGAGGGTGGTGGCCAGGGTGACGTAGGGCGCGGCCCGGTAGACCCACCCCGCGGGGGCCGGCACCACCTCCTGGCGCTGGAAGAGCTTCACGAGGTCCCGATAGTTCTGCCAGACGTCCGGCCCTTTCCGGGAGTGGAGTTTGGCCCGGAGGACCCGGGCGAGACCGGAGAAGAAGGGCGCCGCCAGCAGCACCAGGAGGGCCTGGAGGAGACCGAGGAGCACAAGCGTGGGCGTCGGCATGGGGTTCCCTCCTAACCTACCTCACCGTCGGTGCCTCACCCTGGGCAGGAGCGAGGCGACTACCTCACCACCACCAGGAGCAGGATGAGCAGGGTGGCTATGATGTAGAGGGCGTAGAGCCGGACGTTGCCCTGCTCCAGCCGCTGCACCTGCCGGCCCAGGGCCAGCGCGCCCAGGGCCAGGGGCCGGTGGAGCCAGCGCTCCCACCAGTCCTCCCCCACCGCCAGGGCGGCGAGGGCCCGGCGCCAGGCCGGGGCCAGGGCCTCACCGAGCCGGGGGAAAAGGGGGCGGACCTGGAAGAAGGGCCGGAAGAGGACCCGGAGGGGCTGGGAGAAGCCCGCGGCCGAGGCGGCCATCCGGGGCGAGTAGGCGTACCCGGCGGCCCAGGGCTCCGCGTCCACCCGCCGCCCGGGCCGGAGGCCGCTGTGGAGGGCCGCGATGACCAGGGGCAGCGCCAGGGCGCCGACCAGGAGGATGGCGACGAGGGGCGTGGAGAGCACCGCCTGCGGGTCACCGGGGGCGAGGAGGATCGCCCCGGCGGAGAAAGGCACCGCCCCGCCGCCTAGCCCGGCCGCCGCCGCCAGGCCCTCCGCCGGCGCCGCCACCAGGCGAGCCACCGCCGGCGCACCCAGGCCGAGGCCCAGGGTAGCCGCGGCCAAGAGGGCGATCCCGGCCACCATGGGCCCCGGGGCTTCCCGGACCTCCGCCGGCCGGCCGCCCCGGGCCGGGCCGCCAAAGACGGCCCCGTAGGCCCGGACGAAGCAGAGGGCCGCCAGGGCACCGGCCACGGCCAAGGCCGCCACCCCCAGGGGCGCCAGGACCTTCACCGCCGGAACGGCGCTGGCGTGGGCCCGAATCAGGGACTGGTAGGTGAGCCATTCGCTGACAAAGCCGCTGAGGGGCGGCAGGGCGGAGGCGGCCAGGGCGCCGGTGAGAAAGCCCGCGCCGGTCCAGGGCATCTGCCGGGCCAGACCCCCCATCCGCTCCAGGTTCCGGGTGCCGACCCGGGCGATGACCGCTCCGGCTCCGAGGAAGAGGAGCCCCTTGAAGAGGGCGTGGCCCAGGAGGTGGAAGAGCCCGGCGGTGAGGCCCAGGACCGCCAGGGTCCGGTGGCCGCCGGCGAGGCCCGCCATGCCGGCGCCGATGCCCATCAGCATGATCCCGACGTTCTCTACGCTGCTGTAGGCCAGGATCCGGCCCAGGTCCCGGTCTTCGGCGGCGTAGAGGGCCCCTACCACTGCGGAGAAGGCTCCGGCGGCCAGCACCGCCAGCCCCCACCACACGGCCGGGGTGCCCAGGAGGTCGACCCCGAACCGGATGAGGCCGTAGACCGCCACCTTGGCCGAGAGCAGGGCCGCCCCGGTGGCCGGCGCGGCGGAGTAGGCCCGAGGGAGCCAGAAGTGCAGCGGCACCACTCCCGCCTTGGTCCCGAACCCAACCAGGACCAGAAGGAAAAGGAGATTCCGGAGGCCGGGGGAGAGGGCCGCGCCCCGGAAGGCGTCGAAGGCAAAGCTGCCGGTCTCCAGGAACAGGAGCACGACGGCCACCATGAGGGCGGCAGCCGCGGCATGGGCCACCCCGAAGTAGAGGAGCCCCGCGCCCACCGCTTCCTTATCCTGTCGGAAGACCACAATGAAATAGGAAGCGAGAGTCATCAGTTCCCAGAAGACCAGGAAGTGAAAGGCGTCCGCCGCGGCCGCCACCAGAAGCATCGACAGGGCGAAGAGGTGGGTGAGAGACCCCAGCACCCCCGCGGCCGGCCCCGCGTACGCCACGTCGTAGGCGAGGGAATAGACCCCAACCGCGGCAGCGAGGAGGCCGACAACCAGAAGCACAAAGGCCGAGAGGGCGTCTACCCGCACCACCAGGGGGGCAAAGGGCACCAGCCCGGGGAGTTCGAAGCCGAAGGGGACGCCGCCGGCGAGGACGGCCAGGCCCGCGGCGGCCCCGGCCACGCCGCCCGCCAGAGCGGAGAAGCCCGAGAGCCGGCTGGCCAGCCCGGCCCGCCGGTGGAGGGCCAGGGCCGCCGCGGCGCCAGCGGCATGGAACAGGATGGCGAGGAGAAAGAGCGGCTGTGCGGTCATCTCCTGGCACCCCCATGAAGGAAGGGCGGAGAAGGCGGAGAGGGCGTCGAGTCCCGCTCCGCCCTTCGTCCACCCGGTCGTTGCAGCAAGCCGTCTCCGTGGTTTGTCCGGGGCGCCGGGGCTACCCGGCGACAGCGGCTGCCCGGCGCTTGGGCTTGCGCCGCTCGGCGGCGAACTCCTCCACGGTCATCCAGAGCAGGGCTCCGGTGGGGCAGGCCCGGACGCAGGCGGGCACCCCTTCCTCGTCCAGGCACGCCCGGTCGCACTTCAGCACCTGCCCGTCCCCCCGGCTGCAGGCGCCGAAGGGACAGGCGAAGGTGCACATCCAGCAGCCGATGCACTGGGAGTGGTCGCAGACCGTGGTGGTGTCCGGCCGCTTGTGCATCGCCCCGGTGGGGCAGGCCTCCACGCAGGGGGCCTTGAGGCAGTGCCGACAGACCGTGGGGAGATTCTGGGTGCCGAAACGGTCCACCCAGAGGTAGGCGAAGGGCCGCTCGCCCCGGAGCACCGCCGCGTGCAGGTTCCGGTCCGAGGTGTGGGCGGTGGCACAGGCCAGCTCACAGGAGTGGCAGCCCATGCACCGGTCGGCCAGGACGAAGATCTCCTTCCGCCTCACGCCCGCACACCCCCCGGCACCGACAGGCCGAGGGCCGCCCGGCGCTCATCGATGGCCGCCAGGAGCTTCTTCGCCGCGGCCTCGGGGTCGGTCTCGACGATGAAGTACCCGCCGGTGATCTCCCGGACCTTCTCGGTCAGCACCTTGGTCACCAGCGGGCCGCCCGTCACCGGCATGGTGACGCCGACGTGCGTCGGCAGGCCGAGGGTGACCGCCCAGGCGCCGATGGCCACCGCCTTCTCCGCCATCGCCTCCGCCGCAGAGGCCACCACCGGCAGCTTGTCCATGTCCACCCCGAGCTTCTCAGCCACAGCCGCCGCCAGGGCCACGGCCCGGGAGTTGTCCACGCAGGAGCCCAGGTGCAGGGTCGGCGGCAGCGGGCCACCCAGGCCGTTCGCCTCGCCGATGGCGTAGAGGACGGACTTGAGGCCGTCGCCACAGAACTCGTCCACCTTCGCCGGATCCATGAACCCGTGGCGCATCAGCGCACCAGCACCGCAGCCGGTGGAGACCACCAGCACGTTCTCCTTGAGGAGCCGCCGGGCGATGGCGATGAAGTTCTGGTCCTGCGGGACCTTGATGTTGTTGCAGCCGGCGAAGAGGCAGACGCCCCGGATGTTGCCCGCGGCGATCTGGTCGATCAGGGGCTGGAGCGGATCCTCGGGGTTCAGCTTGCTCAGGGCCCGGACGATGGCCTCGACGGAGAAGCCGGCCACCACCGGGTACTTGTGGTTCGGGATGTCCACAGGCCGTCCCTGGCGCCGGGTGAAGTTCTCAATGGCGAGCCGGAGGATCTTCCGGGCGTCCTCCGTCGCGGTCTCCTCCCGGAAGGGGACGTGGACAGCACCGGGGATCTTGGTGATCTCCTGGGTGGTGACCACCGTGGTGCCCATGCACTCTGCGACGTTGACAATCGAGGGCATGATGCACTGGTAGTCGACAACCACCACGTCCACCGCGCCGGTGATGAGGGCCATCTCCTGGCTGACCGAGTGGGTGGCCGCCGGGATGCCGTGGCGCATCATCACCTCGTTGCCCGTGCAGCAGATGCCGACCACGTTGATCCCGGTCGCCCCGGCCGCCCGGGCCTCCTGCTCCATCTCCCGGGCCATGGCCACGATGACCTCCGAGAGGACCGGGTTGTGGCCGTGTACCGCCACGTTGACCGCGTCGGCCTTCAGCACCCCGAGGTTCGCCTCGGTGGCGACCGGCCGGGGCGTGCCGAAGAGGATGTCCGAGAGGTCGGTGCCCATGTAGCACCCGGCCAGGTCCCCCATGGCGCAGCGCAGCCCCGCGGTGAGGAGGTTGACCGGATCCGCGTCCGCGCCGTAGTGGGTCCGGTGCATGATGTCCGCGATCTCGTAGTCGATGCCGTGGGGGAGCAGGTGCTGCTCCGCCAGCCGCTTCTGCCGGACCTCGGGCAGGACCCGGCTCGCCCACAGGGAGGGGGTCTCCCGCTCGCCAAAGTCCGCCAGGGCGGCGTTGGCGATGTCCAGGGCGATCTCCTCGTCGCTCCGGTTCTCCGTCGGGATCCCCATCCGCTTGGCCACCGCGTGGAGCTTGGCCCGGTCCTTGATCCGGTAGTCGGGCGCCACGCCGGCGATGGCCTTCTTCAGGGTGTGGGCCAGGTGCCGGGCATGGCCGGAGTGACCGGAAGAACCGGCGGCGATGGCCCGGTCCAGGCCCCGGGCGACCATGACGTCTGCGTCCACGCCGCAGATGCCCCGCTTGGGTCCGTTGCCGAAGGGGTCAATCCGGCACGGCCCCTGGAGGCAATGGCGGCAGCAGAGCCCCGTCTCGCCGAAACCGCACTGGGGCAGCATCGCCTGGTACCGGTCCCAGGCCGTCTCCACCCCCAGCCGGCGGGCTTTTTCGTACATCTCACACACCGCGGGATCGAGGGAGACCTGGCACTTGGTGACCATCCTCACTACCTCCTCCGACTGCACGTCGGGTGATTTGAGAATTTTTTCTACTTTAAGGCTCCACTGCCAAGGCCTGGGCCCGGAACCCGGGTTACCCCGGGACCCGGGCGGCCAAGTCCGCGATCCGGGTGGCGAGTTCGGCTATGCCCGCGGGGACGGAAGCGTCCTGGGTCTCCAGCCCCGCGGCCTGATCCAGCAGCTCGGTCTGGAACGGAACCATGCCGATGACCTCTTCCGGCGGCAGGTGCTGGCGGATCAGCTCCTCGTCCGCCGGCCGGCGGATCTTGTTTCCGACGAACCCCACCCGCTGGATCCCGAGCTGTCGGGCCAGGTCCGCGATGGTCCGGGCGGTCTGCAGGCTGACCAGGGTGGGCTCGGTCACAATAAGCATCAGGTCGACCCCCCGGGCAGTTCCCCGGGTCAGGTGCTCAATCCCGGCGCCCATGTCCAGGACCACCATCTCCCGGTGTCTCAGGATCAGGGAGTCGACCATGGCCTTGAGGACGGTATTCTCCCGGCAGTAGCAGGCGGTGCCGGCGGGCTTTACGGTGCCCATTTTCAGGAAGAGAATGTTGCCGTGCCTAATGGTGTACTCCTGGAGGAGATCCTCGACCTCCGGGTTGAGGGAGAAGAAGGCGCCGCTGCCCCCTGCCCGCTCCGTCAGGACCTCCCGCATCTCGGCGATGGGCCTCAGGCCGCCGACCTTCTCCTGGGGAAGGCCCAACACCATCCCCAGGCTGGTGTCGGGGTCCGCATCCACCGCGTACACCTGGTACCCCTGGTCGGCGAAGTGGCGGATCAGGCCGGCGGCAATGGTGGTCTTCCCCACGCCGCCCTTTCCGGAGATCGCTAGCTTCATTCGACAAACGCTCCCCTCCGGATCCACCCGGTCCCAGATCGTCTCCCGCTGGGAATCCGATCGGAGACCGTCTCCCGCTTCGTGTAGTGTAGCAGGTATTGTGATAGACTTCACATGGGCCGCCGGTTTATTGCGATTAGCATGAATAGGGACTGCAGGTCTAGCAGCCGCCCCCGGTAGCATGACAGAAGGGCAAGGGTCACCGCCGAGGGCGGCTGCCGGGGGGGTTCCTTTCCCCCTCAGGCGGAAAGGTCGGGGCCGGTCCTCCGACCGACGGTCCCGCGAAAAAGACCGCCCGGGCCCTGGCAGGGCACGGGCCGTCCTGGACGTCTTCCGGCCCTCCGCCGGCCGGCGGAGCCGCGGCCGGTGGAAGGACCGGCGGGCATCCGCCCGGAGGGCATCGGCTCTGGGCCCGAGGACCGGAGGAGCAGCCGGTCCGGCCTTGGCCCGAGGCAGTTCCTGGCCCGGTGGCCCGGAAGGGTGAGGTTCCGGACAGTACCGCCGGACCAGGGTGGGTGAATCCGCCGGAGGTGGGACTGCGTGTTTGGATACGCACTGGGCAGCATCGGGCTGCCAATGGTTGGCAGTCTCCTGGCCGCCCTCCTGCCCGGAGAGCAGGCCAGAAAAGTCAGTCAGGTCTTCTCCTTCCTCGGCTTTCTCTGCGGCCTCATGCTCCTCGTGACCTTTGCCGCTAACCCGGGCACTTACACCTGGGAGCTCGCAACCGTCGGTGACCTCACCTATTACGGAATCATCGTCGACAGCCTCAGCGTCCTGGTCAACTTCCTGGTGGTCACCATCGGCTGGCTGGTCTGCACCTACTCCCTGGGTTACATGACGCCGGAGAACCGGGAGCACCCCATCGAGGAAGGGCTGCCCAGGTTCTTTGCGTTACTGCTCCTGTTCATCGGAGCGATGGCCGGGCTGGTCTTCTCGTCCACGCTCTTCGGACTCCTCTTTTTCTTTGAGATCACCGGCCTCTGCTCCTGGGGGCTGATCGGGTTCTACGGCACCCCCAAGTCCCGCCGGTCCGCCCTCCGGGCGATCGTCCTCACCCACATCGCCGCGCTGGGGCTCTACGTGGCGACGGCGTACCTCTACGCCAACACCGGCAGCCTCGACGTCACCGCCCTCAGCGACCTGACCGAGACCGGCAAGGTCGTCGCCTTCCTCGGCATCCTGATCGCATGCTGGGGGAAGTCCGCCCAGCTCCCCTTCCAGTCCTGGCTCCCCGGCGCGATGGTCGCGCCGACCCCGGTGAGCGCCTACCTCCACGCCGCGTCCATGGTGAAGGTGGGCGTCTACATCCTGGCCCGGACGGTGCAGGCCACCCAGGGGATTCCCCCGGTGATCGGCCTCGTCGGGGCGATCCTGGCCACCGCCACCATGGTCTACGGCTTTCTCATGTACTTCCCCCAGGACGACATGAAGCGGCTTCTGGCCTACTCCACCATCGCCCAGCTTGCCTACATCTTCCTCGCGGTTTCCATCGCCGTCTTCGGGTCCGAGAAGGCCTTTGCCGGCGCCGTCACCCACATCTTCAACCACTCCTTCGGCAAGGCCCTCTTCTTCCTGGTGGCCGGAGCCCTCTCCTACACCACCGGTACCCGGCAACTCTCCCGCCTCCAGGGAATCCTAAGACAGATGCCCCTGGTGGGCCTGGGCTTTCTGGCGGCGGCGCTCACCATTACCGGCGTACCGCTCTTCAGCGGCTTCTTCAGCAAGTTCCTGATCCTCCTCGGTGGCCTGGAGGCCGGCCGGACCAACCTGGTGCTGCTGGCGCTGACCATCGTCTTCCTCCTGGAATCGGTGGGCAGTTTCATCTGGCTCCTCAAGGTGACCGGGGCCAGCGTCCTGGGTGCCCCCTCCGAGGCGGTGGCCGCAGCCGCTCCCCTGCCCCGGTCCATGGGGTTCGCCCTCGGGTGCCTCATGGCCATGACCCTGGTCTCCCAGTACATCGCTTTCAGCCTGATTCGCTAGCCGGAACCGGAACGGGAGGTTGACGGCTCATGCAGAGCGAAACGGCGGTGAGCCAGGGCGCCAGGAGCGTGGTGGAGAGCCTGCGGGCCCGGTTTGGAGCCGCGGTCCTGGAAGAGACCTGGCAAGCCCCGGACCAGGTCACCCTGACGGTGGCCCTGGATGCCCTGCCCGAGGTGGTGGCGGCGGCCTACTACGACTGCGGGGGCTGGCTCGCCACAGTGGTGGGAAACGACGAGCGGGGCCTCCACGGCCATTTTGCCCTCTACTACGTCCTCTCGATGGAGCAGGGGCAGGCCCCGTACCCGTGGCTGACGATCCGAGCCCTGGTCCCCGGCCACCGGCCGCAGTTCCCGTCGGTCACCCCCCGGGTGCCGGCCGCGGTCTGGTACGAGCGGGAGCTCCGGGATCTCTTCGGCCTTGAGCCCGTGGGGCTTCCCGACACCCGGCGGCTGGTGCTGCCCGACGACTGGCCGGAGGACCTCCATCCCCTCCGGAAGGACGCGATGGATTACCGGTACCGGCCCGAGCCGGTGGGCGAGGCGGAGAACTACCCCTTTGTCGGCCCGGAAGGGGAGGGGATCGGGGAGGTTCCCCTGGGGCCCCTGCACATCGCCCAGGAAGAGCCGGGCCACTTCCGGCTCTACGTCGACGGCGAGGAGATCGTCGACGCCGACTACCGGCTCTTCTACAGCCACCGGGGCATCGAGAAGCTCGCCGAGAACCGGATGGACTACGACCAGGTGACCTTCCTGGCCGAGCGGATCTGCGGCATCTGCGGCTACACCCACAGCGTGGCGTACGCCCACGCGGTGGAAAGGGCCGCGGGCATCGAAGCCCCGCCCCGGGCCGAGGCCATCCGGACGATCCTCCTCGAGGTGGAGCGGCTCCACAGCCACCTCCTCAACGTCGGGGTGGCCGCGCACCTGGTGGGGTTTGACACGGGCTTCATGCACCTCTTCCGGGTCCGGGAAAAGGCCATGCAGATGGCCGAGATCCTCACCGGCGGCCGGAAGACCTACGGCATGAACCTGATCGGCGGGGTGCGCCGGGACATCTTGAAGGACCAGAAGGACGCGGTGCTGCGCCTCCTCCGGGAGCTGGAGACCGAGGTCACGGAGCTGGTGGAGATCCTGGTCGACACCCCCAACTTCTACGCCCGGACCCGGGGCGTGGGGCGGCTCGACCCCCAGATCGCCCGGGACTACAGCCCCGTAGGCCCCAATCTCCGGGGCTCGGGCTACCCCCGGGACACCCGGATGGGCCACCCCTACGGGGCGTACAACCGGGTCCCGTGGCAGGTGATTTCCGAGACCGGGTGCGACGTCCTGGCCCGGACCCTGGTCCGGTGCCGGGAGATCCACGAGTCCATCGGGATCATCCGGGCGTGCCTGGAGGAGATGCCGCCGGGGCCGATCCTGGCCGAAGGGTTCTCCTTCAAGCCGTACGCGGTGGGCCTGGGCTGGACCGAGGCGCCCCGGGGGGAGAACGTCCACTGGGTGATGCTGGGGCCCGACCGGAAGGTCTACCGCTGGCGGCCCCGGGCTTCCACGTACAACAACTGGCCGCCGCTGCGGTACATGTTCCGGGGCAACACCGTCGCCGACGCCCCCCTGATCGTGGCCAGCATCGACCCGTGCTACTCCTGCACCGAACGGGTGACGGTGGTCGATGTCCGGAAGCGGCGGGTCCAGGTGGTCCCGTATAAGGAGCTGCAGCGGTACTGCCGGGAGCAGAAGCACTCGCCGCTGCGGGACTAGGTGGCAGGGGGGTTGATGGCATGCTGAGGCTCTTGCGCAAGGTGGTACAGACCGGGCAGGTGACCCTGCCGTACCCCTTCGCGCCCGTGGAGGTCGCCCCCGACTTCCGGGGCAAGCCCGTCTACGACTTCAGCCGGTGCCTGGGCTGCGGCGCCTGCGCCCGGGCCTGCCCCCCGCAGGCGATCACCGTGGAGTGGTCCGCCCAGAGGGGGGTCGTCACCTGGAGCATCCACTACGGCCGCTGCATCTTCTGCGGCCGGTGCGAGGAGGTCTGCCCCACGGGGGCCATCGGCCTCTCGCAGGACTTCGAACTGGCGGCGACCCGGGCCGAGGACCTGGTGGTCCGGGCGGAACTCCAGATGGCCCGCTGCCCCGGCTGCGGCGAGCCGTTTGCCCCCGCCCGGGAGCTGGAGTACGTCCGGGCCAGCCTGGAGGCGGCCCGGGGGGCTGCCAGCCCTGTCCTGGCGGCCCGGCTGCAGCTCTGCCCCCGGTGCCGGCGCCGGGAGGCCGCGGCCCGGTCCGGACCGGCGGGCCGGCGGCAAGGAGGTGGCAGCCGATGAGCCAGACGAGCGTGCGGGCCCCCGAGGACCTGCGTGCCGCAGAGGAGCGGCTGGCCGCCGCCCGGGAGCGGCTGAAGAAGGCGATCCGGCGGTCGGTCTACGTCTACCGGATCGACTGCGGCGGGTGCAACGGCTGCGAGATCGAGATCTACGCCGCCTTCTCCCCCCTCTTTGACCCGGAGCGACTGGGGATCAAGATCGTCGCCACCCCCCGGCACGCGGACATCCTAGTCTACACCGGCCCCATGACCCGCCCGATGCGGCTGCCGGCCCTCCGGGCCTACCGGGCCGCGCCGGACCCGAAGATCGTCGTCGCCTACGGCGCCTGCGGCTGCAGCGGCGGGATCTTCCACGACAGCTACGGGGTCTGGGGCGGAACCCAGAGCCTCTTCCCGGTGGACGTCTTCATCCCCGGCTGCCCGCCCACCCCGGCGGCCACCGTCTACGGCATGGCCCTGGCCCTGGACCTCCTGCACCAGAAGATCCGGGGCGAGACCCACACCGAAGAGGGCACCCCTGCCCAGGTTCCGCCCCGGTATCCCGAGGTCAGCCCGGGCCTGGCGGTGCGGATCGACCGGGAGGCCCGGCGGCTCTGCGGCTACCGGGAGGGGCGGCGGATCGCCCGGCAGTACCTGGAGTTCGTCCGGGAGGGGGACCCGCTGGCGGTGGACCGGAAGGTCAAGGAACTGGTCAAGGCCGCCAAGGACCCCCGTCTGGCGGAGGTCTACCTCACCCTGCACCGGATCTACATGACCGCCGGGACGCCGGGTGGGGCGGCAGGGCCGGAAGGAAGGTCGTAAGGTGCCGGCCGAGGTCGTCTTCTATGCCCTGACCCGGAAGTTCGTCGACGACGACCGGGAGCGGCACCTCCCACCGGAGGTCCGCCAGCTCCGGCACTACACCCTGGCCATCGGCCACCACATCGGCGTGGTGGACTGCCTCGCCCCGGTGCTGGCCATCGGGGAGGAGGCCTTCGGCGCCTGGGTGGCCAAGCTGCCGCCGGGCCCGGCCCGGAAGAAGCTGGAGGGGCTGCTCCGGTGGGGCGAGGTGGAGATCCGCCGGGACTTCGCCGAACCCCTGGCCGCTGCCCTGGCGACCGCGGCCCCGTCCTTTACCCCTGCCGAACAGCAGTGGGCGGAAGCGCTCCAGCGCTTCTGCCGGGCCATGGCGGAGGAGCCAGCCTTCTACCTGGTGGTGAGGCGCCGTGACCCGGCTGGTGATGACCGTCGGCAACGAGCTGATGGGCGATGACGCTGCCGGGCCGCTCCTGGCCCGGCGGCTGAGCGAAGCGCCCATCCCCGGGTGGACGGTCCTGGACTGCGGTCCGGTGCCCGAAAACCACCTCCACCGGGTCCGGGCCATGGCCCCGGAGCTGGTGGTGGTCGTGGACGCCTGCGAGATGGGGCTGCCGCCGGGGAGCGTCCGGCGGATTCCCGAGGGGCGGATCGCCGGTGAGTTCTTCCTCACGACCCACCGGCTGCCCCTCTCCTTTGTCCTCGGCGCCCTCCGGGAGCTGGGGGCCGAGGTCCTGGTCGTGGGAATCCAGCCCCGGGCGGTGGGGTTCGGGCTGCCCGTCTCCCCGGAGGTGGAACGGGCGGTGGCCGAGGTGTACGAAGGGCTCCGGGCCGGCCGGCCGGATTTCCCCTGGCTGGAGGAGGGCTGACCGGTGCATGAGGTCTCGCTGGTGATGGCGGTCCTGGAGACGGCGGCGGCCGCGGCCCGGCGGGCCGGGGCGGCCCGGATCCGGAAGGTGCGGCTCCGGGTCGGGGAGCTGGCCGGGGTGGACCCGGATGCCCTCCGGTTCGCCTACGACGCCCTGACGGGGGACCAGCCCCTCTTCGCCGGCTCCGACCTGGAGGTGGAGTGGGTGCCGGTCCGGGTCCAGTGCCCCGGGTGCGGGGCCGAGGGGCCTGCCCTCCCCTACTCGGTGGCCTGCAGCCGGTGCGGGAGCCTGGGCACCCGGGTGGTGGCCGGCGAGGAGTTGGAGATTGCGGACGTGGAGGTCGAGCGCGGTGGAGACCCGGACGGAGAGCCAGGAGAAGGTGGCCATCGGCCAGAGGATCCTCTCCCGGAACGATGAGCTGGCGGCGGGGCTCCGCCGGCGCTGGCAGGAGCAGGGGGTGTTCTGCGTCAACCTGATCTCGTCCCCGGGGTCGGGGAAGACCACCCTCCTGGAGGAGACCCTCCGGCGGCTCCAGGGTCGGGTCCGGGCCGCGGTCCTGGTCGGGGACGTGCAGACGGAGAACGACGCCCGGCGGCTCCAGCCCTACGGCTTTCCGGTGCGGCAGATCGTCACCGGCGGCACCTGCCACCTGGACGCGGCCATGGTGGAGCGGCACCTGGCGGCGGTGGCCGGCCCGGACCTGGAGCTTCTGATCATCGAGAACGTGGGGAACCTGGTCTGCCCCTCCTCCTACGACCTGGGCGAGGACGCCAAGGTGGTGCTCCTGAGCACCGTGGAGGGGGATGACAAGCCCCAGAAGTACCCGGGGATCTTCCGCCGGGCCCAGGCCCTGGTGATCACCAAGGCGGACCTTTTGGGCTGCACCGACTTTGACCCGGACCGGGCCGTAGCCCACGCCCGGGCCCTCAACCCGGAGATTCGGGTCTTCCGCACCTCCTGCAAGACCGGGGAGGGGCTGGCGGAGTGGTGCGCCTGGCTGGAAGCCGGGGTGCGGGCCAAGCAGGCCCAGGCCCGGGGCCGGGGCAATCCATAGGGGGGACGCCGATGTGTCTGGCTATCCCGGGCCAGGTGGTCGAACTGCTGCCGGACCGCCTGGCCGTTGTTGACCTCGGCGGCATCACCCGCCGGGCCTCCCTCGACCTCCTCGAGGGGGTCGCGGTGGGGGACTGGGTGGCGATCCACGCGGGCTTTGCCATCGCCAAGCTCGATCCGGAGGAGGCCCGGGAGACCCTGGCCCTTCTCCGGCAGATGGCCCTGGAGGGCGGCGAACTGGGCGGGCTGCCGGAGTTTAAGCCGGAGGGCGAGCCGGAGGACCCAGCGGGCCGGGACCGCCCCTGTGACCCGGCGGCGCGTGGGGACCGCCCCGGGGCGGCGCCGGACCACAGCGACGGTGACCCAGGGCCCCAGGACCGCCCCTGTGACCCGCCAGCTCCGGAACGCCCCGGGAGGTGAGCCGGTGCGCTTTGTGGACGAGTTCCGGCAGCAGCCCCTCGCCCAGGGGCTCGCCCGGGCCCTGGCCCGGGCGGCGGAGCGGCTCCCCCGGCCCATCCACATCATGGAGGTCTGCGGCGGCCACACCCATGCCATCTTCCGGTTCGGCCTCCACGACCTCTTGCCGCCCCAGGTGCGTCTCATTCACGGGCCGGGGTGCCCGGTCTGCGTCACCCCCCGGTCCCGGGTGGAGCAGGCCATCGCCCTCGCCCGGCAGCCCGGGACCATCCTCACCTGCTTCGGCGACATGCTCCGGGTGCCGGGGCACCGGACCTCCCTCCTCGGCGCCCGGGCGGAGGGGGCCGACGTGCGGATGGTCTACTCGGCCCTCGACGCCCTGGAGATCGCCCGGGCCCACCCGGACCGGCGGGTGGTCTGGTTTGCCATCGGCTTTGAGACCACCATCCCGGGGAACGCCATGGCGGCGCTCCGGGCCCGGGGGATGGGGCTGCAGAACTTCTATCTCCTGACCCACCAGGTGCTCCTGCCCCCCGCCCTCCGGGCGATCCTGGACGCCCCGGACGTCCGGGTGGACGCCTTCATCGGGCCGGGGCACGTCAGCACCATCATCGGCACCGAGCCGTACCGGTTCGTGGCCGAGGAGTACGGCCGGCCGGTGGTGATCAGCGGCTTCGAGCCCCTGGACCTCCTCCAGTCCATCCTGATGATCGTCCGGCAGGTGGCCGAGGGCCGGGCGGAGGTGGAGGTCCAGTACCGGAGGGCGGTGCCGCCCCGGGGCAACCCCATCGCCCTCCGGGCGATGGCGGAGGTTTTCACGCCGGTCACCCAGGAGTGGCGGGGGCTGGGGATGCTGCCGGAAAGTGGCCTGGGGCTCCGGCCGGAGTTCGCTGAGATGGATGCGGACCGGGCCTTCCCCGACCTCGCCCCGGGGGAGCTGCCCGACCCCCGGGCCTGCGCCTGCGGCGAGATCCTCCGGGGGGTGCGGACGCCCCCGGAGTGCCCGGTCTTCGGCACCGGCTGCACCCCGGAGCACCCCCTGGGGGCCTGCATGGTCTCCCCGGAGGGGGCCTGCGCCGCCTACTACCGGTACCGACCCCACCGGAGCGGCCGGGCGGAGGCTGCGGCCGCGAAGGCCGGGGACCCGGAGGCTGCGGCCGCTGCAGCGCCCGCCGCGGGGACGCCCGCTGCGACGCCCGGGCCGGGAACGCCAGCCGCCACACCTGCTGCGGGACCGTCCGCCCCGGGAGGTGAGTCCCGATGAACCCCACCGAAGGGGAGACCGATGCCCTGGCGGAGCCGGTCCCCGGCGCCCTGGGGGAGCGGATCCTCCTCGGCCACGGCAGCGGCGGCCGGCTGACCGCGGACCTCTTCCAGGGCCTCTTCCTGCCCGCCTTCCGGAGCCCCCAGCTCGAGGTCGCCGCCGACCAGGCCCTGGTCGAGCTTGGCGGCGCCACGGTGGCGGTCACCACCGACTCCTTCGTGGTCTCCCCCCTCTTCTTCCCCGGCGGGGACATCGGCCGGCTGGCGGTCTGCGGCACGGTGAACGACCTGGCGGTGGGCGGAGCCACCCCCCTCTACCTGACGGTGGGGTTCATCCTCGAAGAGGGGCTGCCGGTGGCGGACCTAAGGCGGATCGTCGCCTCCATGGCGGAGGCGGCCCGGGAAGCCGGGGTGACCATCGTCGCCGGGGACACCAAGGTGGTGGAGCGGGGCAAGGGCGACGGGGTCTTTGTGAACACCACCGGGGTGGGCCTGGTGCCGCCGGGGCTCCGGCTCAGCCCCCGGGCGATCCGCCCCGGGGATTGTATCCTGGTGAGCGGCCCGGTGGGAGACCACGGGGTGACCATCATGGCCCTCCGGAGCGGCATCGGGGTGGAGGCCGGAATCCGGAGCGACACCGCCCCCCTCAGCGGCCTGGTCCGGGCGCTGCTGGATGCGGTGCCCGGGGCGGTGCGGTGCATGCGGGACCCCACCCGGGGGGGCCTGGCCACCACCCTGGTGGAACTGGCCCGGGCCGCAGGGCTCTGCTTTCAGGTGGAGGAGGCGGCGATCCCGGTGCGGGAGGAGGTCCGGGCCCTCTGTGAGATGCTGGGGATCGACCCCCTCTACGTGGCCAACGAAGGCAAGCTGGTGGCCATCGTCGACGGTGCCGCGGCGGACGCCGCCCTGGCCGCCCTCCGCAGCCATCCCCTGGGCCGGGAGGCCCAGATCATCGGCCGGGTGGCATCGGGGCCGCCGGGGGCGGTCCACCTCCGCACCGTGGTGGGGGGCACCCGCCCCCTGGACCTCCTGGAAGGGGAACAGCTCCCGCGGATTTGCTGAACCCGATCTGCTGAACCTCCGCTGAACCCGATCGGCCGAACCCGAACCGCCGAACCCGATCTGCCGAACCCGGAGGGGGTGACAGCCGTGGCTGAGAATCCCCGCACCGCCCCCGGTCTGGTCCGGTACCGGATCGTGGTGGAGGGGACAGTCCAGGGGGTGGGCTTCCGGCCCTTTGTCTACCGGGTCGCCCGGAGGCTGGAGCTCCGGGGAAGCGTTTGTAACACCGCCGCCGGGGTGGTGATCGAGGCCGAGGGGCCGCCGGCTGCGGTGCAGGAGCTTCTCCGGGCCCTCCGGGAGGAGGCGCCGCCCCTCGCCCGGGTGGAGCGGGTGACGGTGACGGAGCTGCCCCCGGCAGGGCTTGCCGGGTTTACCATCGAGCCGAGCCGGGACGGCGAGGCGGCCCGGGTGCTGGTGCCGCCGGACGTGGCCCTCTGCCCGGACTGCCGGCGGGAGCTTCTGGACCCCCGGGATCGGCGGTACCGGTACCCCTTCACCAACTGCACCAACTGCGGGCCCCGGTTTACCATCGTCCGGGGGCTCCCCTACGACCGGCCCCGGACCACCATGGCCTCCTTCCCCCTCTGCCCTGACTGCGCCCGGGAGTACCACGACCCCGGGGACCGGCGGTTTCACGCCCAGCCGGTGGCCTGCCCCCGGTGCGGCCCCCGGGCCTGGTTCGAGGACCGGTCCGGCGCCCGGCGGGAGGACTGGGACCGGGCCTTCCGGGAGGCGATCCGGGCCGGGCAGATCGTCGCGGTCAAGGGCCTGGGGGGCTTTCACCTGGCCTGCGACGCCCACAACGCCGAGGCGGTGGCCCGACTCCGGGCCCGGAAGCGCCGGCCCCACCGGCCCCTGGCGGTGATGGCCCGGGACCTGGAGACCGTGCGGCGGTACTGCCGGGTGAGCGACGCCGAGGCGGCCTTGCTCCAGAGCCCGGCGGCGCCCATCGTCCTACTGGAGCGCCGGCCCGACAGCGGCCTCCCCGAGGCCCTCGCCCCGGGCCTCCGCACCCTGGGAGTGATGCTGCCCTACACGCCGCTGCATTTCCTGCTGTTTGCGGCGGAGCCCGGGGAGCCGGAGCCCCCGGACCTGCTGGTCATGACCAGCGGCAACCGCTCTTCCCTGCCCATCGTGAAGGACAACGAGGCTGCCCGGGCAGAACTAGCGGAGATCGCGGACGCCTTCGTCTTCCACGACCGGGAGATCGAGAACCGGGCGGACGACTCGGTGGTCCGGATCCTGGCCGGGGAGATCCACTTCCTCCGCCGTTCCCGGGGCTACGTTCCCGCCCCCTTCCCGGTGCCGGTGCCGCCGGAGGTGGCGGGTTCGGACAGGAAGCCGGCGGCGGCAGGACAGGCGGAGGCACCGGAGGCGGCGGGACAGGCCGGCAAGCCGGAGGCCGCGGACCGGGCCAGCGCCGTCGAGGGGCCCGCCCCCGGCGCCGGCGGTCTCCCCCGGCACCCGGTCGCCCTGGGGGTCGGGGGGGAGATGAAGAACGCCCTCTGCCTCATCAAGGAGGGCCAGGCCTTCATGGGCCCCCACGGGGGGGAGATGGAGACCCTGGAGGGGCTGGCCTTCTTCCGCCACAACCTCGAGGCCCTCTGCCGGATCCTGGACACCCGGCCGGAGGTGATCGGCTACGACCCCCACCCGGGCTACCGGGTGAGCCGGGAGGCCCAGGCCCTGCCGGGGGTCCACATCCCGGTCCAGCACCACCACGCCCACCTGGCCGCGGTGCTGGCGGAGCACGGCCGCACCGGCCCGGCCCTGGGGATCATCCTCGACGGCACCGGCTACGGCACCGACGGCTGCCTCTGGGGCGGGGAGATCCTCCTGGGGGACCTGCGGGAGTTCCGGCGCCTCGCCCACTTCCGGTACGTGCCGCTCCCCGGGGGCGAGCGGGCGATCCGCCACCCGTGGCTGACGGCCCTCAGCTGCCTCTGGCTGGAGCTAGGGGCCGAGGCCGCGGCGCAGCTCGCCCGGCAGCTCTTCCCGGGCCGGGACCGGGAGGCGGCGGTGGCCCTCCGGATGCTGGAGGCCCGGCTGAACACCCCCCTCAGTTCCGGAGCCGGCCGGCTCTTCGACGCCGTCGCGGCCGTCGCCGGGGTCTGCCTCGACGCCACCTACGAGGGGCAGCCGGCGGTCGAGTTGAGCGAACTGCTGGCCGGA
>JAKKUO010000049.1 GCA_021890795.1 Bacillota bacterium
GCCTTTGTGCCCTTGGCTTGGTTGACCGCCATTCCACACTCATTGACCTAGAGCCCCTTCCGCCGCTGGGGCCGGCGGCTCGGCGGCAGCAGCCGGCGCCGGCCCGGCGGCAGCCGCTGCCTCCCCGTCGCCCGCAGCCACTGCCGCCTCCGGCGCCACCGGCCTGCCGCAGTGGAAGCAGAACCGGGCTCCCGCCACCAGGGGCGTGCCGCACCGGGGGCAGCGGCTTGCGAGGTAGACCTGCCGGCCGGGCTGCCGGGAGAAGGGGGAACGGGCCAGGAGCTCATCCACCTGCCGGAGCCCCCGCACCCAGAGGAAAGCCACCAGAGGGTAGAGGAGGATGAAAGCCAGCTGGTCCCCGGCGTCCTGGACCAGCAGGTCGTAGACCCCGTGGAGCACCACCGGCACCGCCAGGGCCGCGGCCCCCATCAGCCGCCGCCTGAGCCCCGGGGGCTTGAACTTGGCCCGCCCCAGGTAATACCCCATGGCGACGCCGAACATGGCGTGGGCCGGCACCGCCAGCACCGCCCGGGCCACCCCAACGGAGAGATCGGCCTGGGGGACGACGTACGCGACGTTCTCGATGGTGGCAAAACCCAGGGAGGCGGCAGCCGCGTACAGGATCCCGTCGTAGGGTTCGTTCAGGTTCGGATTGCGGTACGCCACGAACCAGACCGCCGCCAGCTTGCAGGTCTCTTCCAGCAGCCCGGCGGTGACAAAGGCCTGCCACCAGGGCCAGAGCCGGCCGCCGGGGAGGCCCATGGCCTCCGCCGCCGGCACCAGCACGAACTCGCCCACCGCCACCACCGGAACAGCCATCAGGGCCCCGGCAAAGAAGGTCCGGGTGACCAGCGCCAGAGGCTCCGGTTCATGGCGGTCCTTGAGGTAGAGATACAGCAGCAGAAAGAGTCCGGGCGCAACGGCCAGCGCCAGGAGCTCGACCACCTTTCCCACTTCTTGCCCCCCACAGTGGAAGGGTATTTGGTTCCACGCCAGGCCTCAGGCCGTGCCCACCGCTTCCCGGAGGTACTGCCAGAACCGCTCCCGGGTGAGTTCCATCAAGAGCACCGGCCCCCGGTCGCCCCGGCGCCGGCTGGGGGCGAGCACTCCCTGGGGCGTAAAGCCGCACCGCCGGTAGAGCTGCACCGCCCGGTGGTTCTCCTGGTAGACCCGGAGGTAGACCGTCCGGAGTCCCCAGGAGCCAAAGGCCATCCGCAGCAGGGTGCGGAGGGCGTCGGTGCCGTACCCCCGCCCCCAGTGCTCTTTTTCCCCGATGAGGATCCGCAGCTCCCCGGTGCCCAGCCGCCAGTCGATCTGGTCGACCTCGATCTCCCCGATGAGGTCGCCCCGGACCTCGATCCCCAGGGCCCGGATCCGGCCACCGGAGCGGGTGCGGCGGTACCACTCCTGGGGGCTGCCCCCTGCGCCCCCGAACTTCTTCCCTGTCAGGGCGGTGACCTCCGGATCCTCATCCCAGGCTGCTAGCCGGGGCAGATCCTCCGCGCCGATGGGCCTGAGCCGCACCCACTGGCCCCTGGGAGACTCCTCCGGCCACCGCTCCCTCTGCTTCCTCCCGCGCGCCATTCTCCGTCCCCATCTGTGTGGATTGGGCGGCGGCTCTGAAGCCGGCCCGCCCGGGTCCAGACAGGGACTAGGGGTTCGACAGACCGGGACAGGCTTCCTCCCGGTAGATTCTCTCTTTCTCGACAGCTGGCCCCAAGGGCGGGACCCAGGGCCCATCGGTGCGGCCCTGGCACCGCCCGGTGCCCCTGGGGCGCCCGGCAGCAGGAGGGCTGACGGCACCGGCGAATTCTCTATGTCGTTCCATTATACGGAGCTTTGGCTGCAATGGAAAAGAGGGATGGCTGTGGGGCTCCGAGCCTGGCAAGCCGACCTCCTGCTGCTGGCGGTAACCGCTGTCTGGGGGGCGACCTTCCCGCTGGTGAAGGCCGCCACCACCCCGCCCGAAGGAATCCCCACCTTCGCCTTCCTGAGCCTCCGCTTCGATCTGGCCGCGCTGGTCCTGGGGCTCCTTACCTACCGCCGGGTCGCCCGGTCCGGCTGGCGCACCCTGGCAGCGGGCACCTTCATCGGGCTGATTCTCTTCTCCGCCTTCGCCCTCCAGACCCTGGGCCTGGGCCGGACCACCGCCGCCAAGGCCGGGTTCATCACCGGACTGTCGGTGGTGCTGGTACCGGTGGTGAGCCTCCTCTGGCTCCGCCGGCCCCCGGCCCCCGGGGCTTGGGCCGGGGTCTGCCTGGCCTTCGCCGGCCTCGCCCTGATGAGCCTCGACGGCTCCAGCCTGGTCCCCGGCCCGGGGGACCTCCTGGTCCTGGGCTGCGCCGTCGGGTTTGCCTTCCACATCGCTGCGGTGGCCCGGTGGGCCGGGCCCCACGACCCCGTCGCCCTGGCAACCATCCAGGTGGCCGTCGCCGGACTGGCTTCCCACCTGCTGACCGCCGCCACCGGGTCCTGGCCGGGGTGGGGCGCCATCGGCAGCCAGGTCTGGCAGGCGGTGGTCATCACCGGGCTCTTCGCCACCGCCGGGGCCTTCTGGCTCCAGAACACCCTGCAGCCCTACACCACCCCCACCCACACGGCGCTCATCTTCTCCGCCGAACCCATCTGGGCCGCCCTCTTCGCCTGGTGGCTCACCGGCGAGACCCTCACCCCGCGGGGCTACCTGGGCGGCCCCCTGATCCTGGCCGGCATGCTCCTGGCGGAGCTGCCCGGCCTCCGGCTCCCCGGCCGCCGGACCGGCCAGGGAGAGGGCCGCCGGCCCACCCAGGCAGCAGGCCGCCAGGTAGCAGGCCGCCATGCCGCGCCGGAGGACGACCAGGCGGCCGCCCGGGGAGGAGGCCGGTCGGCAATCCGCTGACAAAGCAGGGCCGAGGGTCCCCGGCCCAGCCGGGGACCCTCGGCCGATTGCTACCCCAATCCTGCTGCACACCGGCTCCGCCCGGGCTGCCGCCCTACCGGCGCTGCCGCAACTGCTCCAGGAGCCATCCCCACACCGCATCCCGGTTGTGGCCGGTCTCCGCGGAGAAGACCACCAGGGGCTCGCCAGCCTGGAGCCGGAGGGTCCGGCGCACCGTCTGCTCGTGCTGGGGCCACTGGGACCGGCCGACCTTGTCGGCCTTGGTGGCCACCAGCAGCCGGCTCTTCCCGTAGTACCGGAGCCAGTCCCACATCTGCTGGTCGTCGGCGGTGGGCGGGTGCCGGAAGTCGACAATCTGCACCACCGCCACCAGAGAGGCCCGCTCCCGAAGGTAGCCCTCGATCAGCCGGGCCCACTGCTGCCGCATCGCCCGGGAGACCTTGGCGTAGCCGTACCCGGGCAGGTCGACCAGGTAGAACCGGGGCTGCCCGGGCGGCATCACCCGGTAGAAGTTGAGGGTCTGGGTCCGGCCGGGCTCGTTGGAGGTCCGGGCCAGGTTCTTCCGGCCGACCAGGGTGTTGATCAGGCTGGACTTGCCCACATTGGACCGGCCCACCAGGGCGACCTCCGCCAGCCCGTCGGTGGGGAACTGGTCAGGCCGCACCGCGGAGATGACAAACTCCGCCGGCACCGGCGGCCGGGGGATGGCCACGCCGCCGGGGAGGCCTGTCACGTGGGCAGACCCCCGTGCTCCTGGGGCATCTGGGGCTCCGGCGTCGGCACCGGCGGCGGCAGCGCGGCCAGCTCCGGCTCCTGGGGCTTCTCCAGCAGTGCGACCTCCAGCACCTGGTCCATATGGTCAACGAAGACGAAGTTCAGCCGGCGGCGGACCTGGGGCGGCACCTCCTCCAGGTCCTTCTCGTTCTCCTTCGGCAGGATGACCGTCGAGATCCGGGCCCGGTGGGCCGCGAGCACCTTCTCCTTCACCCCGCCGATGGGGAGCACCCGGCCCCGGAGGGTGATCTCACCGGTCATGGCCACGTCGTGGCGCACCGGTCGGCCGGTGAGGGCGGAGACCACTGCGGTGGCCATGGTGATGCCCGCGGACGGCCCCTCCTTGGGCACCGCCCCCTCGGGGACGTGGATGTGGACGTCCACCTTGGTGTGGAACTCCTCGTCCAGCCCCAGTTCCCGGACCCGGGAGCGGATATAGCTAAAGCCGGCGTGGGCAGACTCCCGCATCACCTCGCCGAGCTTACCGGTGAGCAGGAGGTTGCCCTTCCCCTTCATCACCGTCACCTCGATGGGCATCACGTCGCCGCCCACCTCGGTGTAGACCAGGCCCGTGGCCACTCCCACCTGGTCTTTCTCCTCCGCCTGCCCCCACCGGTACCGGGGCGCCCCGAGGAAGGTGTGGAGGTTCTGGGCGGTGATCCGGACCCGCTCCTCCCGGCCCTGGACGATCCGCCGGGCCACCTTGCGGCAGAGCTCCGCCAGTTTCCGCTCCAGGTTCCGCACCCCGGCTTCCCGGGTGTACTCCCGGATGATCCGCCGGAGGGCGTTCTCGGAGACCTCGATGTGGTGGGGCTGCAGCCCGTGCTCCTGCCGCTGCTTGGGCAGGAGGTGCCGCCGGGCGATCTCCACCTTCTCGTCCTCGGTGTACCCGGAGATGTGGATGACCTCCATCCGGTCCAGGAGCGGCCGGGGGATGTTCCACACCACGTTGGCGGTGGTGATGAACATCACGTTGCTGAGGTCAAAGGGCACCTCGATATAGTGGTCGCTGAAGGCGTGGTTCTGCTCCGGGTCCAGGACCTCCAGGAGCGCGGCGGCCGGGTCTCCCCGGAAGTCCGAGGACATCTTGTCGATCTCGTCCAGCAGGAAGACCGGATTCTTCGACCCGGCGTTGCGCATCCCCTGGATGATCCGGCCCGGCAGCGCGCCCACGTAGGTCCGCCGGTGCCCCCGGATCTCCGCCTCGTCCCGGACCCCGCCGAGGGAGATCCGGACGAACTTCCGGCCCAAGGCCCGGGCGACGGACCGGGCGAGGGAGGTCTTCCCTACCCCGGGGGGACCCACCAGGCAGAGGATCGGCCCTCGGACCTTGCCCTTGAGCTTCAGGATCGCCAGGTACTCGAGGATCCGCTCCTTGACCTTCTCCAGGCCGTAGTGATCCTCGTCCAGGATCGCCTGGGCCCGGTCGAGGTCCATCTGGTCCTCGGTCTCGACGTTCCACGGGAGGGAGGTGATCCACTCGAGGTAGTTCCGGACCACCACCGCCTCCGCGGCCATGGGGGGCATCTTCTCCAGCCGGTCGACTTCCCGCATGGCCTTCTCGTGGATCTCCGGTGGCAGCCCCAGGGCCTCGATCTTCTTCCGGAACTCCTCCGCCTCGGTGGCCCGGTCGTCCCGCTCCCCGAGTTCCTTCTGGATAGCCTTCAGCTGCTCCCGCAGATAATACTCCTTCTGGGTCCGCTCCATCTGCTTCCGCACCCGGGACTGGATGCGGCTCTCGATGTCCAGGAGTTCGATCTCCCGGGCCAGGAGTTCGGAGACCCGGGTGAGCCGCTCGGCGACGCTGACGGCCTCCAGGACCGCCTGCTTGTCCTCCACCCTGAGCCCCGGCATGTTGGCGGCGATGGTGTCCGCCAGGCGCCCGGGCCGGTCGATGGTCACCAACGTGGCCAGGGCCTCCGGCGGCGCCTTCTTCGACCGCTTCACCCAGTCCTCAAACTGGCTCACCACCGCCCGCATCAGGGCCTCGACCTCGGTGGTGCGCTCCTCCACCTCGGGCAGCTCTTCGACCTCTACCTGGAAATGGGGCTCCTCCGCGGTGTACCGCAGGATGCGGCAGCGGCTCAGCCCCCGGAAAACCACCTTCATGGTGCCGTCGGGCACCTTGACGACCTGCTTGATCTCGACCAGGGTGCCGATCGCATAGATCTCGTCGGGACCGGGATTGTCCGCGGTGGTCTCCTTCTGCATCGCCAGGACCATCCGCCGGTCCCCGGCGATGGCGGTGTTGAGGGCCTTGAGGCTCTTCTCCCGGCCGACCTGAAGGGGCACAATCAGTTCGGGAAAGACGACCTGACCCCGGAGGGGCAGCAGTGGCAGCTCCGCGACTGTACCCCTTCGCTCCTTCGCCACCCTGACCTCACCTCCCCAGCCTGTCTGAGGCAGCAGGCTACCCTCTCATTTTACCACAATCGGGAGGGAAGCCGTACGAGCCGGGGTGGCATTCTAACCCAGATCTGTTGATATCAGGGATCCCCGACCTCCCCGGTTGCCCTGGGACGGCTGGCCGGGCCACGGGGCAGCGGCCGGAGAGGCCGAGGCGGGGGCCGCCCCTTGCCGGGGGAGCGGGGCGACCGCTGCCTCCCGCCGGGCCGCCTCCGGCCGGCCCGCCGGGGGCTGCAGGGCCAGGGCGAGGGCCTCCTCCAGCCGCTCCACCGGCACCACCTCCAGCCCCTCCAGCCGGCGGAAGGACTCCTGCCAGTTCCCCCGGGGGATCAGCACCCGCCGGGCCCCGGCCTGCCGGGCCGCCTCCAGCTTGGCGGGCACCCCGCCCACCGGCCGCACCTCCCCACGGACCGAGACCTCTCCGGTCATCGCGGTCCGGTTGTCCACCGGCCGGCCCAGGAGGGCCGAGGCGATAGCCACGGCCATGGTGAGCCCCGCCGACGGGCCGTCCACCGGTACCCCGCCGGGGAAGTTGAGGTGCAGGTCGTAGTCCCGGGGGTCCACGGGCAGGACCTGGCGCAGGGCGGTGATGCCGCTCTCCGCCGCCGCCCGGGCCATGCTCTTCCGCCGGACCACCCGGCCGGCGCCGCCCAGCTCCTCCTCGTCGACGATCCCGGTGACCACCACCTGCCCCGCCCCCCGGGCCGCTGCGGGCGCGGCCGCTGCCTCCAGCTCCAGGAGCGCGCCGACCCCGGGCCCGGTCACCGCCAGGCCGCAGGCCACCCCCACCTGGGGCGTCTCCGGCACCCGCCGGTCGGTCCGGGGCGGGTACTGGCAGGTGTTGATCACCCACTCCACGTCGGAGCGGGTGATGGCCGGCCGGCCCTCGCCCTGGGCCAGGCCTGCGGCCATCTGGACGATGTTGACCGCCTCCCGGCCGGAGGTGGCATGCCGCTCCACCGCCTCAACGCACCCCGGCTCGAGGCTGAGCCCCAGTTTGGCCGCGGCCCGCCGGGCGATCTGCCCCACCTCCCCGGGGTAGAGGGGCCGGAAGAAGACCTCCATGCACCGGGAGCGGAGGGCGGCGGGGAGTTCCTGGGGCTGCCGGGTGGTGGCCCCCACCAGCCGGAAGTCCGCGGGCAGCCCGTTCTCGAAGATGTCCCGGATGTGGGCGGGGATGTTGGGGTCGTCGGGGCTGTAGTAGGCGCTCTCCAGGAGGACCTTCCGGTCCTCCAGGACCTTCAAGAGCTTGTTCAGCTGCACCGGCGGCAGCTCGCCGATCTCGTCCAGGAAGAGCACGCCCCCGTGGGCCCGGGTCACCGCCCCGGGCTTGGGCTGGGGAATGCCGGCGATGCCCATCGCCCCTGCGCCCTGGTAGATGGGATCGTGGACCGAGCCGATCAGGGGGTCGGCGATCCCCCGCTCGTCAAACCGGGCCGTGGCCGCGTCGATCTCCACGAAGGGGGCGCCGGCGGAGAAAGGGCTCTGGGGGCTGCGCTTGGCCTCCTCCAGCACCAGCCGGGCGGCGACGGTCTTCCCCACCCCCGGGGGGCCGTAGATGATCACGTGCTGGGGGTTGGGCCCGCAGAGGGCCGCCCGGAGGGCCCGGATCCCGTCCTCCTGCCCGACGATCTCGGCAAAGGAGGTGGGCCGGACCCGCTCCGCCAGGGGCTCCGTGAGCCGGGTTGCCCGGAGCCGCCGGAGCCTTTCCAGCTCCCGGCGGGACTCCTTCTCCACCGCGGCCCGGCTCCCGTGCTGCTGCCGCAGGAGGTTCCAGAAGTACAGCCCCACCACCACGGTGAAGACCAAGCTGACCAGGGTTAAGACGGCACCGGTCTCCATGGATTCCAGCCTCCCGGCCCGATGGCACCCCGGTGCCATCGCGTGCTGGAGGCTAGTATGCCCCCGGCCCCGGCCCTTCTCCCTCCGTTCCCCACCGCTCCAGCCACTGGCGGACCAGGTCCCGGGCGGTCGCCACCAGGGCTTCGATCTCCTCCGGGGTGGCGGCATCGACGTGGATCCCCGCGGCCACCGCCACCTGCCCTCCGGTGACCCGGGCGGCCTCCAGGGCCGCCCACCGGGCCAGCTCGTCCTCCTTGTGGCCCAGGACCGTGAGCACCGAGGCGGTGGCGCTCCGGCGGGCCGGGTCCCGAAGGCTCGGCCGGGGGGAGGCGAGGCTGACCGCGCCCACGTGGGGATGGGTGCCGCCGGTGATCACCAGCACCAGGTCCGGCCCGCACCGCACTCCGGTCACCTGGACCCGGGTGCGGCCCTCTCCCGCGGCGAGGGCATGGGTCTCCGGCCCGGGCCCTGCGGGGGCCATGGGGCCTCCCTCCGTCGCCATGGGGCATCCCTCCTCGCACGAGGACCAAACGGAGCAGGGTAGCACCATAACGAGTACACAAAGGGTACACAAAAACCGGGCGGGCACCTGCCGGCAGGTGCCCGCCCCTGGGCCTAGGCGGTCTCTTCTTTGGCCTTGCCGCCCCGGGACTTCTTCTCCGCGGTGGTCACCAGGATCGGCGGCTCCTTTTTCAGGACCACGTCTTTGGTGATGACGCACCGGCTGACGTCGCTCCGGGACGGCACCTCGTACATCACGTCCAGCATGATCTCCTCGATGATCGCCCGCAGCCCCCGGGCGCCGGTGTTCCGGCGCAGGGCCTCCTTGGCGATGGCCCGGATCGCGTCCTCCTTGAACTCCAGCTCGATGCCGTCGAGCTGCAGGAGCTTCTGGTACTGCTTGATCAGGGCGTTCTTGGGCTTGGTCAGCACGTCGACCAGGGCGTCCTCGTCCAGGGCGTCGAGGGTGACCACCACCGGAAGCCGCCCGATGAACTCCGGGATCAGCCCGAACTTCAGCAAGTCCTCGGGCATGACGTGCCGGAGGATCTCCCCGACGTTCTGCTCCTGCTTGCCCTTGATCTCCGCGGTAAAGCCCATGCCCCGCTTGCCGATACGGGCCCCAATGATCTTCTCCAGCCCCTCGAAGGCCCCGCCGCAGATGAAGAGGATGTTGGTGGTGTCGATCTGGATGAACTCCTGATGCGGGTGCTTCCGGCCCCCCTGGGGCGGTACGCTGGCCACGGTCCCCTCGAGGATCTTCAGCAGCGCCTGCTGCACGCCCTCGCCGGAGACGTCCCGGGTGATGGAGGGGTTCTCCGACTTCCGGGCGATCTTGTCGACCTCGTCGATATAGACGATGCCCTTCTCCGCCTTCTCGATGTCGTAGTCCGCGGCCTGGATCAACTTGAGGAGGATGTTCTCCACGTCCTCGCCGACGTACCCCGCCTCGGTGAGGGAGGTAGCGTCGGCAATGGCGAAGGGCACGTTGAGGATCTTCGCCAGGGTCTGGGCCAGCAGGGTCTTACCCGAGCCCGTGGGGCCGAGCATCAGGATGTTGGACTTCTGCAGCTCGACGTCATCGATCTTGCCGCCCAGGTTGACCCGCTTGTAGTGGTTGTAGACCGCCACCGAGAGGATCTTCTTGGCACGCTCCTGCCCCACCACGTACTGGTCCAGGATCGCCTTGATCTCGTGCGGCTTGGGGATGTCCTTCATCTCGAAGTCGACATCCTCATTGAGCTCTTCCTCGATGATCTCGTTGCAGAGCTCAATGCACTCGTCGCAGATGTAGACGCCGGGCCCGGCAACCAGGCGCTTCACCTGATCCTGGAACTTTCCGCAGAAGGAGCACTTGAGCTGCCCCTTGTCCTCCCCGGTGAACTTGAAAGACATGTGCCCACCCTCCTTACCGGGCCTGCGCCTTCTTGGGGGGCAGAACCTGGTCGATCACACCGTATGCCTGGGCCTCCTGGGCACTCATCCAGAAATCGCGGTCCATGTCCTTGAGCACCTTATCAAAAGGCTGGCCGGTATGCTTCTCGAAGATGCGCGCCAGGGTCTCCCGGCTCTTCAGGATTTCCCGGGTCCAGATCTCAATATCCGCTGCGGTGCCGGTCAGCCCGTGGCCGTGGATCGACGGCTGGTGGATCATCACCCGGGAGTGGGGCAGCGCGTAGCGCTTGCCCTTGGTGCCGGCCGCCAGCAAGACCGCGGCCATGCTGGCAGCAGTGCCCACGCAGATGGTGGAGACATCGGGCTTGATGTGCTGGATCGTATCGTAGATGGCCAGGCCAGCGTCGACGCTGCCGCCGGGGGAGTTGATGTAGAAGAAGATCTCCCGGTCCGGATCGTCGCTCTCCAGGAACAGGAACTGGGCGATGATCACGTTGGCTACCTGATCGTCAATGGTACTGCCCAGGAAGACGATCCGGTCCTTGAGGAGCCGGGAGTAGATATCGTAGGACCGCTCCCCGCGGTTGGTCTGCTCGATGACGTACGGAATCAGGTAGCTCATAAAGAGACGCCCTCCTCTCTGGCCGTTCCAGGGCAGGCGCCGGGGTTACGCCTCCTGCTGCTGCTCAGCCGGCCGCTGCGCCTGCGCGGCGGGGCGGTTGCGCTCCACCAGGTGGCTGACGGCCTTCTGCCTGAGCAGGTTCTCCCGCACCCGCTCCCGGTACTCGGGGTTCCGGCGCAGCCGGTCGATCTCCCGGGCCTGGGACCGGTAGAGCCTGGCCATGGCCTCAAACTCGGCGTCGATCTCAGCCTCGGTCACCTCAAGCCCTTCCTGCTTGGCCACGGCCTCGAGGACCAGCTCGGTCTTCACCTGCTTCCGGGCCGGCTCCTCGAACTCCTTGTGCAGGGTCTCGAGGTCCTTGCCCGTGGCCTGCAGGTAGGCCTCCAGGGTCATCCCCTGGTGGGAGAGCGAATGGGCAAACTCATCGATCAGTGTATGGATCCGCCGATGGGTGAGGACCTCAGGCACCTCCACCTCCGCCTCGGCCGTCACCGCCTCCACCACCTGGTTGCGGAAATTCTCCTCGGCCTGGCGCTCGGCAACTTCCCGGAGCTTATTCTGGATATCGGCACGCAATTCCTGCAGCGTCTGGAAGCGGCTGACGGAGGCGGCAAAGGCGTCGTCCAGCGCCGGGAGCTCCTTCCTCTTCACATCCCGGACCTTCACCTTAAAAGACGCAGCCTTGCCCCGCAAGTGTTCGACGGGGTAGTCCTCCGGGAAGGTCACCTGGATCTCCTTCTCCTCCCCGGCCTTCATCCCCACCAACTGCTCCTCGAACCCGGGGATCAGCTGGCCGGCGCCGACCTCCACGGTGACCCCCTCGCCGGAGCCGCCCTCAAACTTCTCCCCGTCGATGTAGCCCTCGAAGTCTACGACCACGAAGGAGCCCTGCCGGACCTCTCCGGTCTCGTCGGGAACGAGCTGGGCCATCCGCTCCCGGAGCTGGTTGAGCTGCGCATCCACCTGCTCGTCGGTCACCGAGGTGTCCGGGTACGTGAGGCCAAACCCGTCTAGCCGGCCGAGCTTCACCTCGGGCTTGACCTGAACCGTGCCCTTGAAGATGAAGTCCTTGCCCTCTTCCGCCTGCTCCAGCTCGATCTTCGGCTGGTCGATGGGCTGGACCTGCCCGGCCTCCAGGGCCTCGGCGTAGACCTCGGGCAGCAGGTCTTCCACCGCCTGCTGGATCAGGGTCTCCTTGCCGTAGTACCGCTCAAAGACAAAGCGGGGCGCCTTCCCCGGGCGGAAACCGGGGATACGGGCGTTGCGCACCAGCTTCCGGAAAGCGGCATCCACCGCCCGGGAAAAGCGCTCAGCCTCCACCTCCACCCGGAACTGCATGACATTCTTTTCTAGCCTGTCCCACGTGGCTTTCACCTATACTGTTCCCCCTTACCGGCAATCGACGAGCTGAAAAGGGAAGCTGAAAAGAACTTCATAAGCAGATGGTTACGGCACAGGCCGCCAGGCTTCCCCGTCCCGGCCAGCCCTGCCGATCAATGCCACCAGAACTTTAGTATTGTACCACGCGCGGCAGGCTAGACACAACGCGCGGGACCCCCGGACGCAGCAAAGAGCGATGCAGCGGTCCACTGCATCGCTCATCCGGGAGTCTGGTGCGGGCGAGAGGACTTGAACCTCCACGGGGTTCTCCCCCACCAGATCCTAAGTCTGGCGCGTCTGCCGTTCCGCCACGCCCGCAAAGGCAAGGAAGCCGGGACGGGGAACTGCCCCGTCCCGGGTTCCGCGGCCGCACCGGCCGTTCTGGCGGGCCATGTTGGGCTCGAACCAACGACACCCCGCTTAAAAGGCGGGTGCTCTACCAACTGAGCTAATGGCCCGAAGGATGGCTGGGGCGGCAGGATTCGAACCTACGATCGCGGATCCAAAGTCCGCTGCCTTACCGCTTGGCCACGCCCCAGTATGCCGGATGCCAGGGGTGAGGTTGGCGGGCTGTGAGGGACTCGAACCCCCAACCTGAGACTTAGAAGGTCCCTGCTCTATCCAGTTGAGCTAACAGCCCGTCGGGCATCGGGGCCGGTTGCGGCCAGTGCCGCGGCGCCGGTGCCGGCTCGCAGCCACCGGTACCGCGCGCAACAAATGATACCACAGCCCCCGGACCGGATGCAAGTCGGGGGGCCCAACAAGGGAGCCCGCCTCCGCCGAACCGGCTCCGTCCGGACGGAGGCGGGCTGGCTCTGTTTGGAGCGGGTGATGGGAATCGAACCCACGTCTCCAGCTTGGAAGGCTGGGGCTCTACCATTGAGCTACACCCGCATGAGGGCCGGCACAACCGGCCGCCCTGGTCGGGGTGGCCCGATTTGAACGGGCGACCTCAGCGTCCCAAGCGCTGCGCGCTAACCAAGCTGCGCCACACCCCGGTGCTCCCGCGGCGAGATACATTATACCCACCCGGGGGCGAACCTGTCAAAAGGGGGGGACCTCCAGATGCTCCGCCCGGACCTGGCCCTCGTCCAGGTGCAAGAGGCCTACGGTCCCCGCCCCCGGCCGCCGGGGCCGGCTCGGGCTGCCCGGGTTGAAGAGCAGGACCTCCCCCTCCTGGATTGCAACGGGCACATGGCTGTGGCCGAAGATCGCCACCTGGCAGCCCAGTTCCCGGGCCCGGTACCAGATCCCCATCAGGGTGCGCTTGACGTCCTGGCGATGGCCGTGGGTAACCAGAAACCGGACGCCCCCCTGCTCCCAAACCACCTCCAGGGGCTCCCGCTGGGGATAGTCGCAGTTCCCCACCACGCCCAGCCGGCGCTCCGGGGGAACTCCGAAGAGTTCCCCGCAGGGGTCCAGGTCTGCCAGGAAATCGCCGGCATGGATGAGGTAATCCACCGGGCCGACCTGGGCCCTGAGGGCCCGCAGCCCCGCGATGGCGCCATGGGTGTCGCTGATGACGAGGATCCGCATCGGTCACCCCTCGCTCAGCCATCCCCGCCGGCCAGGAAGGACGGCAGGGCCGCCAGAGCCTGCCGGAGGGCGGCCTGCCGGTGGCTGATCCGGTTCTTCTCCGCCAGGTCCAGTTCGGCCACGGTGCGGCCGTCGGGGAGTTCCATAATCGGGTCGTAGCCGAACCCCCCCGTCCCCCGGGGGGCCAGGGCGATCCGCCCCTCGAGGGTTCCCCGGAAGAGCTGGTACCGGCCCTTGGGATCCGCCAGGGCCACGACGCAGACATACCGGGCGGTCCTCCGCTCCGGTGGCACCCCTTCCAGTTCCCGGAGCAGAGCCCGGTTCCGGTCGGCGTCGGTCCCCGGCACCCACCGGGCCGAGTGCACCCCGGGCCGGCCCCCCAGGGCATCCACCTCCAGCCCGGAGTCGTCGGCCAGGACCGGCAGGCCCGTGGCCCGGGCGTAGGTCAGGGCCTTCTTCAGGGCGTTGTCGGCAAAGGTCGCCCCATCCTCCTCTACCTCCGGGATTCGGGGATCGAGGCCCAGGACCTCCACCCCGGCCGGCTCCAACAGGGCCCGGAACTCCGCCACTTTTCCGGGGTTGCGGGTCGCCAGTACCAGTCTCGGGGCTCCTGCCATGGTGCTTACCCTCCTGGATTCCCGCCGGCTGTAGGACTGGGTGCCGGCGGGGCCTCCGTGGACCACAGGGGCAGGTGATCCGCCCGGTGGACCCGGCCGGGCCAGAGGAGCCGGGCCACCCGGACGAACCGGTCCGGGTCGCCGGTGGTGTAAAACCGGAGCCGGCCGCCAGAGGCGGCGGGGTTCAGCAGCCCCCGCCGGGCCAGGTACTCCCGGACCTCCCGGGCCGTGGCCATCCCGGGATCCACCAGCCGGACCTCCGGCCCCACTACCTCCCCGATCACCTTCTGCATGTGGGGCAGGTGGGTACAGCCGAGGACCAGGGTGTCGATCCCCTCGGCCAGCAGGGGCTCGAGGCACCGGCGCACCTCCTCCCGGACCTCCGGGCTCTCCACCACCCCTTGCTCCGCCAGGGTGACCAGCACCGGGCAGGCCTGCTGGACCACCCTGGCCCCCGGGGCAAGGCCCGCGATCACCCGGGGGTAGACCCCCGCGCCCACCGTGGCCTGGGTGGCGACCACGCCGATCCGCCCGTTTCGGGTGGCGGCCACCGCAGCCCGGGCTCCGGGCTCCACCACCCCCAGGACCGGCAAGGGAAGCTCCGGCGGCGGCCCGGACAGGAGCACGGCAGCCGTAGCGGTGTTGCAGGCGATGACGACGAGCTTGCAACCCTGGTCAGCGAAGAACTGGGCAAAACGCAGGAAGAAGCGGCGAACCTCCGGCAGGGGCCGGGGGCCGTAGGGGAAGTGGGCGCTGTCGCAGGCGTAGAGGATCTCCTCGCCGGGAAGGAGCTCCGCCACGGCCCTGGCCACCGTGAGCCCGCCCTCGCCGGAATCGAAGAAGCCGATGGGCCGCTGGGGCATGCTGCATCACCTTCTTGAGTATAAGCCCAGGGCGGCCCCAGCGAAAAGCCATCTGCCGGACAGGCCGGTGGCCGGGAGGGGCAGGAAGAGGCTCGGCGGGGAAGACCGGAAAAGGCTGCCGGCGGCCCCGCAGCCATCTGCGGAAGCCGCCGGCAACCCGGCTGGGGATGCACCGGTGGGGCCGCCCTAACCCCGGCCCATCCGGTCGCTCAGAATTTGCAAGGACTGGATGATCTGCTCCTTCTGGGCCGGGCTGACATCGCCCAGCACCCCACTGAGGTAGCTCCGGCGGGCCTCCAGAACCTCGGCGATGATCCGCCGCCCCTTCTCCAGGAGCCGGAGGCGGATGACCCGCCGGTCCGCGGTGTCCCGGACCCGCTCAATCAGCTGGTTGCGCTCCATCCGGTCGATCAGGTCCGTTGCCGTACTGCAGGCCAGGAACAGCCGCTGGCAGAGCTCGCCCATGGTCAGTTCTCCGTGCTCGTTCAGGACCAGCAGGGCGTCCAGTTGCGGCGGTGTGATGCGGAAGTTGGAGAGGATGTCCCGTGCCCGTTTCTTGAGGATGGCGCCCACGGCCCGGAGCAGCTCCTCGATCTCCGCGACCTGCCGGTCCACCCCAGCCGGCTGGGTGCTCAGCACACCGATCACCTCCGCCCAAATCCTGAACTACGGCTGTGCAGGGCGCCTGCACAGGGCCGCGTTCCTGGATACCTGCAGCAGCGAGATCCCGATGCCTGCGGCGACGAGATTCCGGATACCTGCAGTGTCGAAATGTCCGATTACGAGTGACTTAAAGATTGGACTATATGATCTTTAGACGCCTGGGCCCTCATTCCTGCTGAAAGTAATCGAAAATCCCTTTCTGAATGGCAATTGCTGCCCGCTGCTGGAAGGAGGGGTCCGTCAAGAGCCGCTCCTCCTCCGGATTGGAGATGAAACCGAGCTCCACCAGCACCGCGGGCATCTGCGCCTCCCGCAGCACCAGGTAGTCGTTCTTCTTTACCCCCCGGTCCCGCAGGCCCAGGTCCTCGACCAGGTGCCGGTGGATCGCCTGGGCCAGCCGGGCGCTGTCGGGGTGGTTGTCCCAGTAGTAGGTCTCGATGCCAGCGGCCTGGGGATTGCTGGCGGAGTTGGCATGGATGGAGACGAAGATGTCCGCCTTGGCCGCGTTGGCCCCCTGGATCCGGGCCCGGAGTTCCACGAAGCGATCGTCCTGCCGGGTGAGCTGCACCTGGGCTCCGGCCTGGACCAGCAGGTCCCGGAGCCGGAGGGCCACCCCGAGGTTCACCTGCTTCTCCTGGCTCCCGCTGGGCCCCAGGGCGCCGGGGTCATGGCCGCCGTGGCCCGGGTCAACCCAGATCTGCCGGCCGCTAAGCGGCGACCCCTCCAGCTCGAGCACTACCTGGCTCTCCCCCGGCCCGGAGAGCAGCTTGTGCCCCTGGTAGTACGGCACCTCCAGCACCACGTCCAATCCCGAGGCGCCCTGGCTGATGGTGAGCCCGGTCGCCGCCATCCCCGGCCCAGGCTGCTTCACCTGCGGGGCCGCGGCCACCGCCTGGGGGATTCGCACCCGGAGGTGCCGGCCGTCGGGAAGGAGTTCGGCGGTCGCGGTCGCCGGCCCGGTCAGGAAGAGGGTGAGTCGGGTCCGGCCCTGGAGAGCCTCCCAGCGGACATCGGTGAGATGGGGCGGAAGCCGGACCACCAGGCCGTCGGCCGTCGGGGTGATGACCGGAGGACGGGGGCCTGCCAGGTCGAGCACCACCCGGGTGGTCTGGGGGGTGGGCTGGCCGGTTCGCACCCGCTGGAGCCCGAGGGCCGGCACCCCCGGCACCTCTGCGGGCAGGCCCGCCGCCGGCGTCACCCCCGGCAGGTCGATCACAAGCCGGTCCGGCTGGGTCAGGGTCAGCGTCTGATAGGCCACCGGGCCGTCGGTGCGGATGGTCACCACCGGCACCCAGCCATCCTGGCTCACCTGAATCCCCGTCACCTGGTAGGAGAGCTTCAGGGTCAGGCCAAGGCCGTTCGGGTCCCGCTCCAGCCAATACGGCCCCGTGCGCCGGCGGTCCACCACCAGTCTGAGGCCCCGGCCGTCTGGCTCGAACCGGAGGCCGGCAAGGAGGGGGTCACTCCCCGGCACCGCCGGCAGGGCCGTCGCGGGCACCGCGGGGAAGAGGGTAACCACCAGCCGCTTGGGGTCGTCCGGCGCCGTCTCCACGCCGTAGGAAAGCAGGGGAGCCGAGAGCTCTACCCGGATCTCGGCCGCGCCCACCGCCCGGTTCAGGGTCACCCGTCTCACCTCGCTGGGCTGCCGCCACACCCGGACCGTGTAGGTGGCGGCAGCCCACTCGACGGTGGCCCCGAGGGCCTCGGCCACAAAGCGGACGGGGACGAAGGTCCGTCCGGCCACGATCCGGGGCGGCACGTCCAGGGGGACCTCCACGTCGCCTACCCGGGCGCGGTTCCGGCCGATGGTCAGCACCACCTGCCGGCCCGGATACCCTACCACCACCTGCTGCTGCTCCGGATACCACCCGACCTGCGCGCCCAGGGCTTCTGCGACGAACCGGATGGGCACCAGGGTCCGCCCGGCTTCGATGAAGGGCGGCGGGTCTACGGCAACCGGTTTCCCCTCCACCTCCAGGCGGAGAGTGGGAGAAGCTGCCACCGGCTGCGCGGCAGCCGCTTGCGGACGGGCAAGGAGCGCCAGGGCCAAGAGGCCGGCGGCCACCGCCCTCCCCACCCGCGCCAGGCAGCGGCCAAGGCCGCCCAGTCGGGTGGGCATGGGCCTTTGCGGCGGCAAAGTCCAATTCTCGTGGCTCGTCTTGTCCGTCTCCATCTCCTTTGCCAGCCAGTATCTTTTTGTCATCTTATACGTAAACCCCCGACCAAAAGGTTCGATGGAAAAACAGGAGGGGCTGGCCGGCTGGCCGCGAGCCCCACGGCGGCGGTCTCGGGGACGGCACACAGGCGGAGACCGGCCCAAGCCGGAAGTACGACCGCTCAGGCGATCCCGCTCCAGCCATCGCCTTGCCGTTCTTGACATTGCTACTTTTTGCACCGCCTACCATTTGCTCCTGAATCTACTCCTGGATCAATAGACGATCAAAGGCCCCAGAAGGGTTACCCTTCTGGGGCCTTTTTTTCGGTTGTGGTGGAGGCGGCGGGGAACTGCCCCCCGCGTCCGAGAGCGCACCTGACCAGACGTCTCCGAGCGCAGCCCCGGTTTTGCTTCTCGCCGCCCCCGGCTCCCCGGGGCCGGATCCGGCGGCGGCCAGCCTCCGCTTGGATCTCGCCCGCCGATCAGAGGCGCCTCGGCAGGCCAGCCCACTGGGTCACGCTACAACTCCGGCGCGTGGGCGGCGGTCCGGAGGAGCGATCCGTCACGGGTTTCTAGGCGTGACGGGGCCGCTTAGGCGGCCAGAGCGAGAGACTCGTTGTTGGCACTTATCTCTTGCCACCTTTTTAACGAGGCGGTGACGACCTCGGCTCGCTTTCTGGTCCTGCGCTGCCCCCGTCGAACCTGTTTCGCCCCCGTGTGATTTCCGGTAGGCTACCAGCCGGCGTAGTGGCGCATCGCCCGCTCCAGTTCCCGCCGAACCTCCCGGGCTTTGATGTCCTCCCGCTTGTCGTACTTCTTCTTACCCCGGGCCAGGGCCAGTTCCACCTTGACCCGCCCGTTCTTCAGGTAGAACTTCAGGGGGATCAGGGTGTAACCCCGCTCCCGGACCTTACCGTACAGCCGCATAATCTCCTGCTTGTGCAGGAGGAGCTTGCGCGGCCGCTTCGGGTCATGGTTGAACCGGTTGCCCGCCTCGTACGGGCTGATGTGCACGTCGTACAGGAAGACCTCGCCGTTCTCCACCCGGGCATGGCTATCCTGGAGGCTCACCCGCCCGAGGCGGCACGACTTCACCTCGGTGCCAACCAGGGCGATCCCGGCTTCGTAGGTCTCTTCGATGAAGTACTCATGCCGAGCCTTCCGGTTCTCCGCCAGCACCTGGTTGGCGGCAGCAGCCAGCTTGGTTCCTTTGGCCACCCCCGGCTCACCTCCTCCAGGGGTCGCCCAATGATTATAAGCAGGGGTGGCTGCAGGTGTCAACTGCGCCAGGCCTCCAGGGTGCAGATCGCCCCGGGCTCCTTGGTGCGGAGGGCAACCAGCGCGAAGACCCGGAACTGGCCCGCTTCCCCCGCGGGCAGGTACGCGGTGGTCAGGGGCTGGGCTACCGCTAGATCCATTGTATCAGGGGTCACGGCAGCCAGCAGCACCTGCTCCCGGCTCATCTGACGGGTCGGAAAGACCCCGGCGGCAAAGCTCCGGGCCAGGCCCGCCGGCCAGCCGTCGGGGTCGATAGCCGCCAGCCGGTCGGGGTGCAGGACCAGGGCGAAGGGGCCCCGGAACCCCCGGCGGATGAGCCGCTCCAGCCCCCGGACCAGGTCCTCCCGGGCTCGCTCCGGAGACCGCCAGTCTCCCAGGGGGAGGACATTCCGGCCCCGGGCCCCCAGGAGCCCCTGGTGGCCGAGGGCAGGGTGGCCGTGGAGGATCAGGTGGTCCTCCGCCAGGGCGCAGGTCCGGGCAGCGTCCATCCCCGCCCGGAGCACCGCCGCCAGAAAGCCGGGACCCCGGGGCGGGACGGGGAAATCGCTGTGCACCAGACCCAGGGAGAGCCCCCGCTCCGGCCCCCGCCGGCCCCCTCGCCCGGGATCCGAGCCCCGGTGCAGCACCGCGATCCCAGGTGCTACCCCCTCCTGGACGGGCAGAAACCGGCGGCCCACCGCGTGGGTCGCGTGGCTCTGGGCCACCGCGGCGTCCACCTCCGCCCAGTCCCCGGGGGAGAGGGGCGCCTGGTCCCGGCACAGGTAATCGGCGATGATCCTCCGCCACACAGCCCTGGGCAGCCGGCGCATGGGCATCCTCCTTCCCCCGCATGCGAACCTCGCCATTAGCATCGGGTGGGAGGGATGCCCCTATGCGCCAGGGATGCCCGCCCCGGGGTCAGGGCCGGCGGTGATAGAACCCTGCCCAGCGCAAGCCGCCGGTGAGAGCCGCCACGGCGACCCCCACCGCTAGCACACCCGCGGGCATGGCCAGGGCCCAGGTGGCCGCGTGGAAGAGGTGCTGCCAGAAGCCGCCGCCAGGGGAGAGGGGGCTGAAAACCGGGACGGTGGGCCGGCCCAGAGCCGCCGCCCCCTGGAGGGCCGGCACCGTGAAGATGGCCGCCAGCGCCGCGTGGAGCAGCCGGGCCACCGCATAGGGGCCCATTCGAATGTCAGTCCCGGTCAGCACGCTGGCCACCTGGCCGTGGACCGAAAGGCCGGACCAGGCGATGATGGCCGAGGCCACCAGGGCCCGCTGGACCAGGGGGGCCGGCGCCGTGCTGGCGGCCACGGTGCCCAGGTCGATCTCCAGGAGCCCGGCCACCGCCGCGGGTACCAGCTCCGGGCTCAGCCCCAGGATCCGGAAGACCTGCCCCAGGGGAACCGCCACCACCGCGTCCAGCCGCATCACCGCCAGCAGCCGGACGAAGACGCTGAACAGGACGATGAAACCGCAGATCATCAGCAGGGTCCGGACCGAGTCCGTCACCGCATCCCCCAGGAGCTGGCCCAGAGGCCGGCCGTCCTCCCGCCGGGCCGCTACCAGCCGGGCCACCGCCCGCCCCAGGAGGCCCCCTTCCCGGCGCTCCTCCTTCCGCGGCCCCTCCTGGCCGCTGCCCCCGTAGAAGCGGAAGGCGATCCCCACCAGGAAGGCCCCGACGTAATGGGCCAGGGCCAGCCGGGCCCCCAGCCAGGGCAGGCCGAACATGCCCACCGCGACCGCCCCAAAGATGAAGAGAGG
>JAKKUO010000011.1 GCA_021890795.1 Bacillota bacterium
TTTGTGCCCTTGGCTTGGTTGACCGCCATTCCACACTCATTGACCTAGAGCCTGGTCGCTCTTGACACCGGCCTTCTCCCTCGCTACAATTCCTCACAACAGGCGATGACGGGGAGGAGTAGCGCCAGGAGGTGCCCCAGCGAGCCGGGGAGGGTGCGAGCCCGGCGGTGCCAAGCGGCGTGAAGATGGCCCCGGAGCTTCCGGTCGAAGGCTCTGCTCCGGACTTGCCCCGCAGCGGCGCGGGGACGGGGGCGGGCTGTGTAGGCCAGGACGGGTGGCCTCCGTTACCAGGGCCAGGGTATTGAGGGCCCGCTGCGGCCTGCGTACCCGCCGAGGCTTCCCGCCGCGAGGCGGGAGCGAACCAGGGTGGTACCACGGGAGCGTCTTGCCCCCGTCCCTGACCGGGACGGGGGCTTTGTGGTTTTTTCCGGCCCTTGCCCACGAGGCTCTTGCCCACGATGGAGGACGGGAGGGGAACCCGATGGGGGAGCGGTTCTATATCACCACCCCGATCTATTACCCGAGCGACAACCTGCACCTCGGTCACGCCTACACCACGGTGGCGGCCGACGCCCTGGCCCGGTACTACCGACAGCGGGGGTACGAGACCTGGTTCCTGACCGGCACCGACGAGCACGGCCAGAGGATCGAGCGCAGGGCGGCGGAGGCCGGCAAGACCCCGAAGGAGTTCGTGGACGGGATTGTCGCTGGCATCCGGGAGCTGTGGCGGGAACTCCACATCTCCTGCGACGACTTCATCCGCACCTCCGAGCCCCGGCATGAGAAGGTGGTCCAGGCCATCTTCACCCGGCTCTACGAGCAGGGGGACATCTACAAGTCCGAGTACGTGGGCTGGTACTGCACCCCCTGCGAGACCTTCTGGCTGGAGTCCAAGCTGAAGGAGGGGCGGCTCTGCCCCGACTGCGGCCGGCCGGTAGAGCTGACCCGGGAGGAGAGCTACAAGTTCCGGCTCTCCAAGTACGAGGATCAGCTCCTCCGGTATATCGAGGAGCACCCGGACTTCATCCAGCCCGAGTCCCGGCGGAACGAGATGACCAACTTCATCAAGCAGGGGCTGGAGGACCTCGCCGTCACCCGGACCACCGTCAAGTGGGGCATCCCGGTGCCCTTTGACCCCAAGCACACCATCTACGTCTGGCTCGACGCCCTCTCCAACTATATCTCGGCCCTGGGGTACGGGACCGAGGACGACACCCTCTTCCGGAAATTCTGGCCCGCGGACGTGCACCTGATGGGCAAGGAGATCGTCCGGTTCCATGCGATCATCTGGCCCATCATCCTCCTGGCCCTGGGGCTGCCGCTGCCCAAGAAGGTCTTCGGCCACGGCTGGCTGCTGTACGGCAAGGCCGGGGAGAAGATGAGCAAGTCCCGGGGCAACGTGGTGGACCCCCGGGAGCTGATCCGGCGCTACGGGGTGGACGCGGTCCGGTACTACCTCCTCCGGGAGGTGCCCTTCGGGGCCGACGGCACCTACACCGAGGAGCAGCTGATCCTCCGCACCAACGTGGACCTGGCCAACGACCTGGGCAACCTCCTGAGCCGCACCACCCAGATGATCAACAAGTTTGCCGGCGGCCGGGTGCCCGCGCCGGTCCCCGCCGTGGACGACGGGATCCTCCAGGCCGCGGTGGCCGAGGCCCTGGCGGGGATGACCGCGGCGATGGACCGGCTGGAGATCTCCGACGCCCTCGCCTCCCTGTGGAAGGCGGTGGCCCGGGCGAACAAGTATATCGATGAGCAGGCGCCCTGGGCCCTGGCCCGGGACCCGGCCCAGGCGGACCGGCTGGCCACGGTGCTCTACAACCTGGCGGAGGCCCAGCGGATCCTGGCGGTCGCCCTGACCCCCTTCCTGGTGGAGACGCCGGAGAAGATCTGGGACCAGCTGGGGCTGGACCCGACGGGGGTCCGCACCCAGCCCTGGGAGGAGGCTGTCGCGTGGGGCGGCCTGCCGCCCGGGACGGCGATCCGCCGGGGGGCTCCCCTCTTCCCCCGCATCCCGATGCCGAAGGAGGAATCCGACGTGTCCGGTAACGACGTCACCAACCCTGCTGCCTCCGGAGCCGGGGCTCAGGCCCAGCAGCCGGCGGAAAAGGCCCAGGCTGCCGAGGCCCAGCAGTCGGCCCAGGCGCCGGAGGGGGTCGCCCTTATTGACTACGAGGACTTTGCCAAGGTCCAACTCCGGGTGGCCCGGGTGCTCCACGCGGAGCGGGTGCCGAACACCGACAAGCTGCTGCGGCTGGAACTGGAGGTCGGCACCGAGCGGCGGCAGATCGTAAGCGGCATTGCCCAGCACTACCAGCCGGAGGAGCTGGTCGGGCGGCTGATCGTCGTCGTGACGAACCTGAAGCCCAGGAAGATCCGGGGGGTCGAATCCCACGGGATGCTCCTCGCCGCCTCTACCCCGGAGGGCCAGCTCTCCCTGGTGACGGTGGACCGGCCCATCGCCACCGGCGCGCAGGTGAAGTGAGGTCGGGGCCGGCGACGGTCCGCACCTGCGCCAGAAGGATAGTTGTCAGTCGGGGCCGGCCCCGGGGAGGCGATGGCGCTCCCCGGCCGGCCCCGGGTCCGCCGGTGCCGGACAGGGCAGCCGGCGGCCCGGCAGGAGAGGAGGCAGGAGGCCCTTGCTCTTTGACACCCACTGCCACCTGGACCACAGCAAGTTCGACGAGGACCGGACCGAGGTGCTGGAGCGGGCCCGGGCGGCGGGGGTCGGGCTGATGATGGTGGTCAGCACCTCGGAGGCCAACTCCCGGCAGGTGCTAGCCCTGGTGGAGCAGCACCCGGACCTCTACGCCGCGGTGGGGGTCCACCCCAGCGACGCTGCGGCCTGGGACGAGGGCACCTACGCCCGGCTGCGGGAGCTGGCCCGGCATCCGAAGGTCCGGGCTATCGGGGAGATTGGCCTGGACTACTACTGGGATTACCCCCGGGAGGCCCAGTTCCGGGCCTTCCGGGCCCAGATCCGGCTGGCCCGGGAGCTGGGGCTGCCCATCGTCATCCACGACCGGGACGCCCACGAGGACGTGGTCCGGGTTCTGGAGGAGGAAGGGGCTGGCGAGGTGGGGGGCATCATGCACTGCTGGTCCGGGGACTGGGCCCTGGCCGAGCGGTGCCTTGCCCTGGGATTCTACCTTGGCTTTGGCGGGACCCTCACCTACCCCCGGAACGAGGCGATCCGGGAGGTGGCCCGGCGGGCCCCCATCGACCGGATCGTCATCGAGACCGACAGCCCCTACCTGCCCCCGGTCCCCCACCGGGGACGGCGGAACGAGCCCGCCTACGTCCGGCACGTCGCGGAATTCCTGGCGGAACTCAGGGGAATGGCATATCCCGATTTGGCGGCGTTGGTGACGGCCAACGCCAAGCGGCTGCTCCGAATCCCTTGACCCGCCGGAGCAGCCGCTTTGACGCGTGGGCCGGAATCCGCTATAATCACCGGTGGTTTTGTGCCACTCCGCAACGCTTCGGGGAGGGAAAGCATGGCCCTCGAGCCCTTGGCCCGTCGGGCCCCTCGGCACTGGGCGCAACCCCTGATCGTGCTCAGCCTCTTGGGCGTCGCGTCCGGTGCGGTCACGGCGGGCAGCCGGCTGGTGACAGCCGCGGTGCATCGCCGCTCGGTGCGGGTGATGGTGGACGGCCAGGTCCACGCTTCGCTTTCCACCAAGGCCCGCACGGTGGCCGAAGCCCTGGCGGAGGCCGGGGTAACCCTCGGGCCCCAGGATCGGGTGCAGCCACCCCCGGAGCAGCCGCTGGCGGATGAGGCCGAGAACGTGGTGCGGGTTCGGCGGGCCAAGCTCTGGCGGGTCGAGGCCGACGGCGTGGTCCGCGAGGAACTTTCCGCCGCCGCTGGCGTCACCGAGGTTCTCCAAGCGCTTGGCATTACCCTGGATGCCGACGACCGGGTGCAAGTGCAGTCCCGGCCCGATGGCGGCTTCACCGCCCGGGTGATCCGGGTCCAGGAGGAAATGGTAACGGAAACTGAGGAGATTCCCTTCGAGACCCTGCGCCGCCCCTCCGACGAACTGGAGGTCGGCCAGGTGCGGGAGGTCCGGGCGGGGGCCCCGGGTCTTTTGGAGCGGAAGGTGCGCCTGACCTACGAAAACGGGAAGCTCGTATCCCGAGAAGTGGTTGCCGAGACGGTCGTGCGGAAGCCGGTGCACCGGATCCTGGCCTACGGCACCATTCGGACCGTGGCCCGGGGCGGCCAGGTCTACCGCTACCGCCGGGTCCTGGAGATGAAGGCGACGGCCTACGCCCCCGGCGATGGGTCCACCCCGGGACAGTATACCGCCACCGGGGTCCCGGCCCGGCGGGGGGTTGCAGCGGTGGACCCCCGGGTGATCCCCCTGGGCACCCGGCTGTATGTGGACGGTTACGGGCCGGCCGTCGCCGCTGACACCGGTGGGGCGATCAAGGGCAACCGCATCGACCTGGCCTTTGACACCCCCGCGGAGGCCCGGGCCTTTGGGGTCAGGACGGTGAAAGTCTACATTCTGGAGTAGTAAGACTGGGACCGGCCAGGCCACCCGTTCGGGTGGACCTGGCTGCTCTTCATACGGAGGCGAGCAGCCCTGACGCTGGATCTGACCAGCCCCCGGGTACTGAAGGCCCTCCTGGAGCGGCATGGCCTGCGGCCCCAGCACCGTCTGGGCCAGAACTTTCTCGTGGACCGGGGGACCCTGGCGAAGATCTTGGCCGCGGTGGCACCCGCCGAAGCCCCTTTGATTTTGGAGATCGGGCCGGGACCCGGGACTCTGACCGCAGCCCTGGCGGAAGTGGCCCCCCGGGTCGTGGCGGTGGAGGTCGACCGGGGGATGGTGGCGCTGCTCCGGGAGACCCTGGGCCACCGGACCAACGTCGAGGTGATCCACGGCGACGCGCTGAAGGTCGATCTCCGATCCCTCCTGGTGGAGCGGCTCCAGCCGGGACAGAAGGCCCGGGTGGCGGCCAATCTGCCCTATTACATCACTTCGCCCCTCCTCTTCCGCCTGCTGGAAGAGGACCTGCCCCTGGACCGGATTGTGGTGATGGTCCAGCGGGAGGTGGCCCTGCGGATGGTGGCGGCCCCGGGCTCTCGGGAGTACGGCGCTCTCAGCGTCGCGGTCCAGTACCACACCGTGCCCCGGGTGGTGGCAAGGGTCTCCCGGGGGGCTTTCTGGCCCCCGCCGGAGGTGGACTCCGCGGTGGTAGCCCTGGAGGTCCGGGAGCAGCCGGCGGTGGCCGTGCCCCGGCGGCTCTTCTTTGCGGTGGTGCGGGCGGCCTTCCAGCAGCGTCGGAAGACCCTGGCCAACGCCCTGGCCGGGGGCCTGGGGCTGGAGCGGGCCTGGGTGGAGGAGCGGGTGGCGGCCGCGGGCATCGACCCCGGCCGCCGGGGGGAGACTCTCTCCCTGGAGGAGTTCGCCGCGGTAGCCAGGGCCATCGGGCCGGCGGTGCCGGACCAGGGGTAGGAGCCGCAGGCAGCCCGGGGCAGAGAGTCCCTGGTTATGACTTCTCAGACACCGGTCTGGTTTGCGGATGCTATAATCGGATTAAGGCGAGTTGACAGTTGTGCTGAGCCGCACGTCTGCGGGTCTGTAGCGGGCGGCTGGCAGGTAGCAGGGAGGCGGATTGGCGGTGAAGGACGAGCCATTCATAAGCCCGACCCGGGGGTTTCTCACCTTTGAGGCGATGGTCGCTGACCTGGTCGAGTTCGTCCGGGAGGATCCCGAGGCGGCCTACAAGCTCATCATCGGCACCGACTCCATGGCCCGGGATGACCTTACGTTTGTCACCGCGATCATCATCCACCGGGTGGGCAAGGGAGCCCGCTACTACTACCGGCGGCACACCCAGCGAAAGATCAACAGCCTCCGGCAGAAGATTTTCTACGAGACGGCCCTCTCCCTGGCCCTGGCTCAGCGACTGGTGGAGAGCCTCCGCAACGTGGGCCAGCCGGCCCCGGGGGTGGAGATCCACCTGGATGTAGGCCCGCAGGGGGAAACCCGGGAACTGATCCGGGACGTGGTGGGCATGGTCACGGGCTCCGGGTTCCACGCGGAGATCAAGCCCCACGCTTACGGCGCCTCCAAGGTGGCGGACCGGTATACAAAGTAACCAGACCGCGTGCCGAAGCAGTCTTCCGCTTCCTCGTGCCCCTGGCCCTTGGCACCCGCTGACCCGTACACAGGACGCCCATCCGCTCTCTGGATGCGCATTGACAGGCTGTGCGCGTCCTGATAAAATTGTGCTTTCCTTGACACTTGTCCTTCCGGTCTGGTATAATCGGGACGTAAGTGTGCCTGAGCCCGGGTATCTCGGACCGGAAAGGATGTGATTCTGGTTGGCGTCCAAGAGTGTCCTGGCCGACATCAAGCGCGACCTTGACAGTCACATTGGAGCCCGGATCCGGTTGCGGGCGAATAAGGGCCGGAAGAAGGTGCTGGAGCGGGAGGGCATCCTGGAACAGACCTACCCGAACATCTTCACGGTCCGGATTCGTGACGGGTCGCTGGGAGAGCGGCGGGTCTCCTACAGCTATACGGATCTACTGACAGAGGACGTGGAACTGGTCATCTACGACGCCGACGGCGAGGTCAAGTTCGAGTACCAGGGTCGGTAAACTTTGAACAAATAGAGACGGCAACAATAGAAAAGCCTGTATAGAGAGAATCCACCGGGGCCGGGGCAGCCCCGGTTTTTCGTTGAGGGGAGGCATGGCTCTTGTGCACAGGTGCGCAGCCGTCGGCCCTTGAAGTCCGGGCCCACGCCAAGGTCAACCTGGCCCTCCAGGTGGTGGGCCGGCGGCCCGACGGCTACCACGAGGTCCGGATGGTCATGACCCCGCTGGCGCTCTACGACCGGCTCCGGGTGTCGGTCACCCCGGCGGAACTGACGGTGACCGTGGACGACCCCGGCATCCCGTCGGGGCCGGAGAACCTGGCTTACCGGGCCGCGCTGGCCCTGAAGGAGGCCGCCGGATGCCCCCTCGGCGCGACCATCGGGATCGAGAAGCGGATTCCCGCCGCGGCGGGCCTGGGCGGGGGCAGCGCGGACGCGGCCGCGGTGCTCCTGGCCCTGAACCGGCTCTGGGATCTGGGGTGGCCCCTGGAGCGGCTGCAACGGCTGGCGGCCCCCCTGGGCGCGGACATCCCCTTCTGCCTCCTGGGCCGGACAGCCCTGGTGGAGGGGATCGGGGAGCGGCTCACCCCCCTGCCCCCGGTGCCGCCGGTGCCGGTGGTGGTGGCCACCCCCGAGGTCCGTTGGCCCGGCCCCAAGACCGCGACGGTCTACCGGGCCTGGCGGCCCCTGGCTCCGGCGGAACGGGCGGAACCGGACCGGGTGCTGGCGGCGCTCCGGCGGGGGGATCCGGCCGCGCTGGCTGCCGCCTTGGGTAACGACCTGGAGCCCGGCGCCACGGGGCTCCAGCCGGTTATCGGCCGGCTGAAGGCGGCCATGGTCCAGGCGGGAGCTCTGGGGGCGGTCATGGCCGGGGCCGGCCCGTCGGTGGTCGCCCTGTGCCCCGACGCAGAGGTGGCCGCAGCCGTGGCGGCCGCGGCCAGGCCCCTTGCCCGGTGGGTGGTGGTGACCGCCCTGGCCGGGGAGGTGGATCCCTTCGCCCCGCCGGCCCCATCGCCCGGTGGCGGCCAGGCCTAGTGGCGGCCAGGCCTAGAAGCGGCCGGTCGCCCGCCGGCGGAGGTCGAGGGGGCGGGCTTCCTGCCACCGGCTGAGCCGGCGGCGCCGGAGCCACACGAGGAGAACCCCCGCCAAGGCGGCCCAGCCCAGCGCTACCGGCCAAGGCCGGGCAGAGCCGGCCAGGCGAGCTTCTCCTTCCGCCATCGGCACCGCTTCCCGGGCCCGGACCGGTATCCGAGCCAGCACCTGGTCCTGCTGGCGGATCAGGATCTCCCCGAGGGGATAGCCGGCGGGGACCGGCGCCTCCACCTCCCTGACTAGGTTGACCACCCGCTCCATGGGCGGGCCCCAGGTGGCGCCCACGGGGAGCCAGGCGTCAAAGTCACCGCCGGCCACTCCGGTCACCTGCTCCGCCTGGCCGCCCCGGACCGGGACGGTGCCCACCACTTCTCCGGCCTGGACCAGGGCCTGGGGGGCGAACGCCGCAAACCCCCAGTCCAGCAGCCTGGCCATGTCTGCGAAGAGGTCCTGCCGGCTGGGTGCCCCGAGGACCACCCCGATGAGCCCCCGGCCCTGCCGCTCCGCCAGGGCCACCAGGGTGTGCAGAGCCTCCTCGGTAAACCCCGTCTTCCCCGCGACCATCCCCGGGTAGTCCTGGAGCAGCCGGTTGTGGTTGTAGAAGACCCGGGGGGTGGGCTCAGGGCCCTGGAGGGTGAGTTCCTTGAGCCCGGCCAACCGGCGCACCTCCGGGTTCTGGAAGGCTGCCCGGGCGATCCGGGCCAGGTCCAGGGCGGTGGTGTAGTGGTCTGGATGGTGCAGGCCGTGGGGGTTGACAAAGTGGCTCGCCTTGGCTCCCACTTCCTCGGCCCGGCGGTTCATCGCCGCGGCGAAAGCCTCCTCGGTCCCCCCGAGGTATTCGGCGATGACACTGGCGGCATCGTTGCCCGAGGCGACCAGCAGGCAGGCGGTCAGCTCCCGGAGGGTATGCGTCTCCCCCGGCTGCAGGTAGCAGGAGGTGCCGTCGGGGCCGGCGGAGACCCCTTCCGGTGCGGTCACCGGCTCGTCCAGCCGGTCAGACTCGGCCGCCAGCAGGGCGGTGAGGATCTTGGTGGTGCTGGCGGGGTAGTGCCGGACGCTGCCGTTCAGTTCGTATAGGACCTGCCCGGAATGGGCATCAATGAGCGCCGCAGCCCGGGCCGAGAGGGATGGCGGAACGGCCGCGGTCTCCGCGGCGGCAGCCCCCGGCCTCAGACCAAGAACGAGAAGGAGGAGGAGCCCGATCAGGGGCCGGAGCCCGGTTCTTGAGCGGTGCAACGGTTCCACCTCACACTTTCGACGGGCAAGACGATTCGACAGCGAGCGGGCTGTCCCTGCTGACCGACAAAAAGAGGAGTTCCCGGGAGCGGAGCGAAATTCTGGTTCGGACTCAGGGGCATTCGCTTCAGGGGCATCCAGGGCTCAAGTCGGGGAGGCGCAAGGGATGCTGGTCAACGCCATTGTCCTGGCCGGAGCGGCCAACCAGGGGCCCCTGCGGGAGGTGGATCCGGCTCCCAACGAGGCCTTGATTCCCATCGCGGGCAGGCCCATGGTCCAGTACGTCATCGATGGGCTGCGGGCCTCGGGCCGCGTTGGCCGGATCCTGATCGTGGCGCCGCCCGGGCAGCTCGAGCCCTATCTCCAGGGGGAGGACCTGGAGTTTGTCCCCTCCCGGGGCGACATCGTCGACAACGTCCTCGCGGCCCTGGCCCGGCTGCCGCAGGACCAGATGGTGATGATCGCTTCCAGCGACATCCCCCTCATCACCGGCGAGATCGTCCGGGGGGTGCTGGACCTCTGCGCGCAGCGGGAGGCGGACGTCTACTATCCCGTAGTGGAGCGGTCGGTGGCGGACCGCTGCTATCCGGGGGTCAAGCGGACCTACGTCCGGCTGCGGGAGGGGTCCTTCACCGGCGGGAACATCTTTGTGTTCAATCCCCGGATCGCGGACCGGGTAGCCCCCAAGGTCCGGAGTTTCTTGCAGCACCGGAAAAACCCGGTCCGGATGGCGGGACTCCTGGGCTGGACCTTTGTGGTGCGGCTCTTCCTCCGGTCCCTCAGCCTCCGGGGCCTGGAGGAGCACGTCTCTCGCCTCTGGGGCATCCGGGGCGCGGTGATCATCTGCCCTTACCCCGAGGTGGGCATCGATGTGGACAAGCCGAGCGACCTGCAGCTGGCCCGGGCGGCCCTGGGCCGGGCTCTGACGGGCTGATGACGTCCAGCACCCTGGCTCCACCGGGCCGGGGGCTTTTCCCTGTGGAGGAGTGGAGATGGCGAAGCTCGGTCGGGCCGAGCGAGTTGCATACATCGTGAAGACGCTGGTGGAGCGGCCGGGAGAGATCATCCCCCTCTCCTACTTCGCCCAGCGGCTGGGGGTGGGGAAGAGTTCCATCAGCGAGGACCTGGCGGCGGTCAAGGCAGCCCTGGAAGCTGCCGGCTCGGGCACCCTCCGCACCGTGCCCGGGGCCGCTGGCGGTGTGGCCTACTGGCCCCTGCCCTCCCCGGCGGAGCAGGAAGAGGTCTTGGAGCGGCTCTGCGAGATGCTTTCGGCCCCGGAGCGGATTCTCCCTGGCGGATTCATCTTCATGACCGATCTGATCACTTCCCCGGCCTGGACCGCCCGGATTGGCGAGATCTTCGCTGCCCACTTCCGGCCCCAGCGGCCCACCTGCGTGCTGACGGTGGAGACCAAGGGAATCCCCCTGGCCCTGATGACCGCTAGGGCCCTCAACGTGCCTATGGTGGTGGCCCGCCGGGAAGGCCGGGTGACCGAGGGGCCCCAGGTGACCATCTCCTACGTGACCGGTTCCCGGGGCCGGATTGAGACCCTGACCGTGGGCATCCGGTCCATCCCCCGGGCGGCCCGGGTGCTGATCATCGACGATTTCATCAAGGCCGGAGGCACCGCCCGGGGGCTGGTGGACCTGGTCCGGCAGTTCGAGGGTGCGGAAGTGGTCGGCATCGGTGTGCTGATTCAGACGGCGCAGCCGGAGCGCAAGCGGGTGGAGGGGTACCTCTCCCTCCTCACCCTCGAGGAAGTCGACGAGGAGCGGGGGAGGGTGCAGATCCGCCCCAGCCGCTCCGTGGAAAAGGAGTGAACGACGTGGCCGACCTGCCCGTGCAACTCTCTGACGTCATGCGGGCCCGGCAGGCCCTGGCCGGCTTTGTCCGGGGAACCCCGCTCTACCACTCCCCCAGCATCAGCCAGTTGGTCGGATGTCCGGTCTACCTCAAGCCCGAGAACCTGCAACGGGCCGGCTCCTTCAAGGTGCGGGGAGCCTTCTACAAAATGTCCTCCCTGAGCCCGGAGGAGCAGCGACGGGGGGTGGTGGCGGCTTCCGCGGGCAACCACGCCCAGGGGGTGGCCCTGGCCGCGCAACAGGCTGGGATTCCCGCCACCATCGTGATGCCCGCGGAGGCGCCCATCACCAAGGTCCAGGCCACCGAAGCGTACGGGGCCCGGGTCGTGCTTTACGGCACCACCTACGACGACGCCTACGACCATGCCCTGGAGATCCAGCGGGCTACCGGCGCCACCTTCATTCCGGCGTTCGACGACCCGCACATCATTGCCGGTCAGGGTACCATCGGCCTGGAGATCCTGGACGACCTGCCCGATGCCGGCACGGTCCTGGTGCCCGTCGGCGGCGGGGGGCTCATCTCCGGCGTCGCCCTGGCGATCAAGAGCCTGCGCCCCGACTGCCGAATCATCGGCGTCCAGGCCGCCGGGGCGCCGGCGGTCTACCTCAGCCGTCAGGAGGGCCGGTACTGTACCACCGACTCGGTCCGGACTATTGCCGACGGCATTGCCATCAAGCGGCCGGGGAAGCTGACCTGGGACTACATCCAGCGGTACGTGGACGACATCGTCCTGGTGGGCGAGGAGGAGATCGGCCTCGGCATCCTGGTGCTGCTGGAGCGGGCGAAGCTCGTGGCCGAAGGTGCGGGCGCCGTGGGGATGGCCGCGCTGCTGGCGGGCAAGGTGCCGAATCTGAAGCCCCCGGTAGTGGTGGTGGTCTCCGGCGGGAACATCGATCCCAACATCCTGGCCCGGATCATCGAGCGGGGTTTGGTAAAGGCCGGGCGGTACGTCCGCATCTGCGCCCTGGTGCCGGACCGGCCCGGTGGGCTGCAGCGGCTGCTGGCGGTGGTGGCTCGGGCGGGGGCGAACGTCATCGATGTACAGCACGAGCGCTGGCTGAACCGGGTGACGGTGGGGGAGGTGCAGATCCACCTGGCCATCGAAACCCGGAGCCAGGAACACGTGCAAGAGGTGCTGGCCGCGCTGCGGCAGGAAGGGTACGACGCCCAGCTCATCCCCCGGTTCCGACCGGAGGGGGACTAGCGGAAGAGACCTGGTTCTGGAAGGATTTTCCAAGCCGCCGGCGAATCTGTCACTTACCAACAGGAAAAAAGGGAGTGTCGTGCCGATGCAGATCACCGACGTGCGGATCCGGCGGCTCTCCGGCGAGGACCGGGTGAAGGCCCTCTGCACCATCCTGATCGACGGGGTCTTTGCCGTCCACGACCTGCGGGTGGTAGAAGGGCCGGCGGGCCTCTTTGTCTCCATGCCCAGGCGGCGAACCGCGGACGGCGAGTACCGGGATGTGGCTCACCCCATCACCAGCGAGACCCGGGAGATGATCCAGCGGGCGGTGCTGGAGGCCTACCACCAGTCCCTCCTGGACAAGGCGGGGGTGTGAGGGGAAGCCGGCAGCCAGCAGAGGGGCCCGGGCCAGTCGCCTTGCCGCGGCCGTCCGGGCCCTCCCCTGGCAGGGTCTGGGGGTTGACGCCGGGTACCCCGCGCCCTATATCCAATGGGCGGGGAGGCGATTGCGTTGTTCGGCCGGAAGGCTCCCGGCGTGCTCCTCCGGCTGCTGGCCTTGGGGCTGACGGGCTGGCTCCTCGGGACCAGCCTGGCTCTGGCCGCACCCGAGGTGCCGCCGCTGCTGCCGGACCCGATCCAGGACATCAGTTCGACCCCGCTCACGGAGGCCGAGCGGGAGGAACTGGACGCAACCCTGGCCAGCCTCCGGGGTCCGGTGCGGTACAAGATCCTGATCATCGACTCGAGCAAGCCCCAGGGGCTGGAGGAGTACCTGGAAGCCGTCTGGTCCGAATGGCGACTTCCCAACGATACGGTGCTGCTGGTGGTGGCCCGGCAGGACGGCAACGCCATCCGTTTTTACCTCGGCGGCGAGGCAGGCCGCCACGGCATCACTGTCGACTCGGCCCTGGCGGCGATCCGGCAGCACTACGCCCCCGCCGTCCGGGAGGGCGGCTTGGCCGCGGGGCTGAAGGCCCTGGTCGCCGAACTCCACCGGCAGGCGACAGGCGAGGCGCCGGTTCCCGATGAACCGGAGGCGGCTGCCGATCCCGGCCCGGGGGATTGGCGGAGGTGGCTCCGGTGGCCCCTGCCGTCCCTGCCCCGGCTGGAACTGCCGGACTGGCAGCTACCCGATTTTCAGCTTCCAGACTGGAAACTTCCGGATTGGCAACTTCCTCCGTCTCTGGTGCCTCCCCTGCCGCTGCCCCGGGTGAACCTCCTGGACCCCCGGCTGCCCCTGTGGTTGGGCGCCGGCGGTCTTGGCTGCATCGGCTATAGCCTCTTGCGGTACGCTTTGGCCCTGCGCCGCTGGCAGCAGGGGCCATAGCCTTTTGTTTTCTTTGCCCCCGGGGAGGGCTGTGCTACAATTGCGGAGGGAGTAGCCTTGCCCGCGGGAGGCGGTTGTATGACCGATGTGACAGCGGTGATCCTCGCCGCTGGCCACGGGACCCGGATGAAATCGAAACTGGTCAAGGTGCTGCACCCGGTGGGCGGCAAGCCCATGGTCGGCCATGTGGTGGAGAACTGCCGCCAGGCGGGCATCGGGCGGATTGTGGTGGTCGTCGGGGTGCAGCAGGAGCGGGTCCGGGCCTACCTGGGTGACACGGTGGAATACGCAGTACAGGATCCGCAGTTGGGCACCGCCCATGCGGTGATGCAGGCCGAGCCACTCCTCCGGTCGGCGGCGGGGGACCTGCTGGTGATCAACGGGGATACCCCGCTCCTGCGGCCGGAAACCATCCGCAGATTCGTGCAGGCCCACCGGGAGAGCGGCGCCCACGCCTCCCTGCTGACGGCCGTGGTCGAGGAACCGGGGATGATGGGCCGGATCCTCCGGGACGGGGCCGGCCGGCTTGTGCGGGTGGTGGAGTACAAGGATGCCACCCCGGAGCAGCGGCAGATCCGGGAAGTCAACGGTGGCGTCTACTGTTTCCGGCTCGAGCACTTCTGGGAATACCTTCACAAGGTTGATAATAACAACGCCCAAAAGGAATACTACCTGCCCGATGTCTTCGACCGGATGCAGGCCGCGGGGCTGCCGGTGCAGGCGGTGCCGGTGGCTACTGCGGAGGACGTGCTGGCGCCCAACGACCGGAAGGAACTGGCCCGGGCCGAGGCTATCCTCCGGCAGCGGATCCTGGACCGGTTGATGGCCGAAGGGGTGACCATCGTGGATCCGGCCACCACCTGGGTCAGCGCCGAGGCCCGGGTGGAACGGGACACGGTCATCTACCCCTTTACCTTTATTGAGGGCCGGTCGGTGATCGGCGAGGGCTGTCACATCGGCCCCGGAACCCGGATCGTCAACTGCGAGGTCGGCCCGGAGACTCGGATCGAAATGTCCGTGGTGGAAGAGAGCCGGATCGGACCCCGGGTCCGCATCGGCCCCTTTGCCCACGTCCGCCCCGGCTGCGATCTCGGCCCCGGGGTGGAGCTGGGGAACTTCGCGGAGATCAAGAAGACCCGGCTGGGTGCCGGGGTCAAGATGCACCACCACGGCTACCTGGGCGACAGCGAGGTCGGCGAAGGCGCCAACATCGGCGCGGGTGTGATCACCTCCAACTACGACGGCTACAACAAGCACCGGACCATCATCGGCCCCGGCGCTTTCATCGGCACCAACGTGAACCTGGTAGCCCCCGTCACCATCGGCAAGGATAGCTACGTGGCGGCAGGTTCTACCATTAATCGGGATGTGCCTGAGAATGCGCTGGCCATCGCCCGGGCCCGGCAGGAGAACAAGCCGGGCTACGCGGAAATCCTGCGGGCTCGGGCCCGGGCGCGGAAAGAACAACAGGGGCAGCAAGACTAGGAGGTCTGGCTGTGGTGGGTTACCAGGATCGGCGGCTCAAGATCTTTGCAGGCAACGCGAACCGACCATTGGCTGAGGAGATCGCCCGACACCTGGGCATCGAGCTGGGGGCCATGGAGGTCGGCCGGTTCTCCAACGGCGAGATCAAGGTAATGATCGGCGAGAGCGTCCGGGGTGCGGACTGCTTTGTCATTCAACCTACCTGCCACCCCGTCAACGAGAACCTGATGGAACTTCTGATCATCCTCGATGCCCTGCGGCGGGCCTCGGCCAGGCGGATCACCGCCGTGATCCCCCACTACGGCTATGCCCGGCAGGACCGGAAGGCCCGGGGGCGGGAGCCGATTTCCGCCAAACTCGTGGCTAACCTGATCGTCACCGCAGGGGCTCGGCGGGTACTGACAATGGACCTCCACGCCGACGCGATTCAGGGCTTTTTCGATATCCCCGTCGACCATCTGAAGGCGGTGCCCCTGATCGCGGACTACTTCCGGAAGAAGGACCTGGTCAACCCGGTAGTGGTCTCGCCGGACACCGGCGGCGTGCCCCGGGCGAGGGAGCTGGCCTCCCGGCTGGGGGTGGGGCTGGCCATCATTGACAAGCGCCGGCCGGAGCCCAACCAGGCTGAGGTGATGAACGTCATCGGCGACGTGGCCGGCCGCTCCTGCATCATGATCGACGACATCATCGACACCGCGGGGACCATCGTCCTCGGCGCCCAGGCCCTTCTCGAGCGGGGGGCCCGGGAGGTCTATGCGGCGTGCACCCACCCGGTCTTCTCCGGCCCGGCTTACGAGCGGCTGGCGAACTCGCCCTTCAAGGAAGTGGTGGTGACCAACACCATCCCCACGGATCCGACCCGGCTTGGCGACCGGCTCAAGGTGCTCTCCGTCGCTCCCCTCTTCGGCGAGGCCATCATCCGCATCCACGAAGACCTCTCCGTGAGCAAGATGTTCGACTGAACGCTCCTTCCCACCGGTGACTTGGGTGCGCCTTTGCGCCAGCGGTCAGGACTCCGGCTCTAGGTGTTGGGCGCAGCAGGTGGCCGGGTTCCGGCCGCTGCACCGGGTCCGGCTACCGGGGGCATCCGGTGGCCGGGCCCGGTTCTTTCTACCCGCTGTTTCTCCGCCGGGAACCCGCAGCGGCGGGCTGCAGCAGGCTGTTGTTTACGACTTGTTTACAATTTGGTCAAGCCCCGTTGCCCGTAGGGTTGTATCATGGGAAGAGCAGGGGGTGTGAGGGATGGACGAGATGGATCGGGAGAAGGACCTGCAGCCAGGTCAGCATGGCGACCTGGGCGGTGCTGCTCCCGGGGGAGGCGGCGAGGCGGGCGCGGATGCCGCGCCGGCGGGCGAACTCCAGGCGTCGGTGAGTCCAGCCGGCCATTCCCTGGCGGATTCGGCCGACCCGGAGGGCGAAGCCCAGGCCGCTCCGGCTGACAGCTCCGGGGCGGCGGAGGCCCAGTCTGCTCCGGCGGACAGTCCCGGGGCCGTGGCCCCTCATGGCCCTGCGGCAGCGGCTGCGGAGGCGGCTCCAGCCCCATCCCGGCGACGCTCGTCCCGAGCCCTGGCCGCTGCAGCCCTGGTGGCTCTGGGCGCCGTTCTGGGCGCCGCCGGCGGCACCTTTGCCACCTGGAAGGTGCTGCAGGGGCGTTTGAGCCTGCCGGCCCCGGCCAGCACTCTTCTCCCCTCTTCCCTTCTCCGGCCGGTGGTTCTGGCGGGCCAGGAGGTTGACCTGCCTGCCCTCTATGAGCGGGTGGCCCCCGGGGTGGTCCGGATCGACAGCGATGACGGCAACGGTACGGGCTTTGTCGTTGACGCGCTTCGGGGCCACATCCTGACCAACTACCACGTGGTGAAAGGGCAGAAGACCGTCGAGGTGCTGGTGGACGACCGGATTCGGCTCCAGGGCCGGGTCCTGGGCACCGACCCGTCGACGGACCTGGCCCTGGTGGCGGTGGACCCGAAGGCGGCTCCGCTGGTGGCGCTGCCCCTGGGTGACTCCGACCGGGTGCGGCCCGGGGACCTGGCCATCGCCATCGGCTACCCCCTGGGCACGGGGAAGTCCATCACCGCGGGGATCATCAGCGGTGTGGGCCGGACCGGCCAGGCGCCCACCGGCAGAGGGCTGCTGAATCTCATCCAGACCGATGCGGCCATCAACCCGGGCAACTCCGGCGGCCCGCTGCTGAACGCGGCCGGTGAGGTCATCGGCATCAACACCCAGATCCTGAGCCCGGTGAGGGGCTTTACCGGCATCGGCTTCGCGGTGCCCATCAACACCGCCAAGCAGGTGCTGCCGGAGCTGGCCGAGGGTCGGGACGTGCAGCGGCCGTGGCTGGGGATCTCCGGCGAGGCGGTATCGGCGGTTGTCCACCAGTTCCCCGAGGTGGCTCAGGAGATCCAGGCGAAGGAAGGCGTCCTGGTGTGGGACGTCTACCCGAACAGCCCGGCGGAGAAGGCCGGCCTGCGGCCGACGACCCAGACCCGGTACGGCCGCGTGGTCCCCGGGGATGTGATCCTGGCGGTGGACGGCCGGCCGGTGCGGACGATCCAGGACATCCTCGCCTACCTGGACACCAAGAAGCCCGGCGATACCGTCACCCTGCAGGTGGACCGGGGGGGCCGGCAGCTGGAGCTGAAGCTGACCCTCGAGCCCTGGCCCGTGAACCCGGACCGGTAAGAGCGCCGCGGGCCCCTGGGCCTTGCTCCCCGGCTCCATCCTCTGCTAGAGTAAGGGCGTAATCCGTCTGCAGAGGGGATCGGTTCTGTGGCCACGTGGATTGTCGCCGGTTTGGGCAATCCCGGTGAGCGGTACGCCAATACCCGGCACAACGTCGGGTTCATGGTGGTGGATACTTACGCACGGAAGCAGGGCCTGGCGGTCAGCAAGAGCGGCCACCAGGCCCTTTACGCGGAGTTGCGGGTCGGAGAGCACCGGGTGGTGCTGCTCAAGCCCCAGACCTACATGAATCTCAGCGGCCAGTCGGTGGCCGCAGCGGCCCGCTGGTACAAGGTTGAGCCGCAGCAGGTGCTGGTCATCTACGACGACCTGGATCTCCCCCTGGGTACCCTGCGGCTGCGGCAGAAGGGTAGCTCCGGGGGCCACAACGGCGTCAAGTCCATCATCGAGCACCTGGGTACCGAGGAGTTTCCCCGGATCCGGGTGGGCATCGGCCGGCCCGCTGCCGGCGAGTCGGTGGTGGATTGGGTGCTCTCGCCGTTTACCGAAGAGGAAAGGCCGGTCATCGCCGCCGCGGTGGAGCGGGCAGCGGAGGCCCTGGAGACGGCCCTCCGCCTGGGCTTTGTCACCGCCATGAACCGGTACAACCGCTGACAAAGCCGCCGGGCCGCCCCCGGCCCATCGCGGCAGCCCTCACGTCGAGCGCCGGCTCAGGACCGCCGCGGCGGTACGGCGGACGAAAGGATCGGGGTCGGCCCCCGCGATCTGCCCCAACCGCTCCCGGGCTACGGGGCTGAGGGAGGGCTGCCGGTTCAGGGCCAGGATACCGGCCCGGCGTACCTCCGGCTCCGGATCCTCCAGGAGGGGGAGAAGGACCGGCTCCGCCTCCAGGTACTGCCGCCGCCCCATTTCGCCCACGAGGTAGCCGGCCATCCGCCGGCGGACGGGGTCCGGGTCCTGGGTAGCGGCTACGGCCAGGTCCGCCAGAGGACGGCCGTAGCGCTCCGCCAGCCGTAGGACCAGGCTGGCGGCCGCCCAGCGCAGGTCCCGGTTCCGGGAGCCCATGGCCCCGGCCAGGGCTGGCCCCATCTCCGGCCACCAGAGGTTTAGCCGGGCCAGCACGATGGCTGCGGCCCAGGCGTGCCAGGCGTCGCCGGACTGCAGAGCGCTCCGCAGCGCCGGCACCACCTCCGGGGAGAAGTGGGCCAGCACCTCCAGACACTCCGCCGCGTGGACCTGCACCCCCTTATGCCGGTCCGCCAGGGCCCGGACCAGGCTGTCCACCAGGTCCGGGTGGGCCGCCAGGGTCTCCTCGACCTGCTCCGGAGCGGCTACGGCTTCGGCCAGCCATCGGGAGATGGACGCCGCGGCATTAAGGCGCAGTTCCGGGTCCCAGGGGTCCTGAAGGGCCCGGAGGGCCTCCTCGAAGTTGAAGTTGTTTCCGAATTGCATCTTCCCTGTCACCTCGGACGATCTGTCACTACCATCATAGCCGGCCGAGGGTGCGGGAACCAGTGCGAAGGGCAAGGTCGGCAGGCCACGTGAGAGCCGGGGCTTCTCCGACCCTGACAGAATGTGGTGAGATTCGCACCGAAACCAGTTGAAGACCTCCCCCGTCCTATGGACGGAATACCTGTCCTCATCTCCTTTCAGGAGGGAACCCCATGCTCCCACCCCGCCGTTTCCTCTCCTCCCGCCGCACCGTCGCCGGTCTGGTCGCCGCCGTTCTCGCTGCCGGCCTCGTCGGGGCAAAGCCCGTCCCAGCCCAGGCGGCCCAGCCCCGTATCTCCGTCTGGGTCGACGGCCAGCGGCTGTGGGTCGATGTGGACCCGGTGATGATCCAGAACCGGGTCCTGGTGCCCATGCGGTCGATCTTCTCCGCCCTGGGCGCCCAGGTGGACTGGGACGGGTCCACCCGGACCGTCACCGCCATCCTCGGGGACCGGTATGTCCGGATCCAGATCGACAATCCCCAGGCCTGCCTGAGCCCCGGCTGCAACCCGGCGGTCGAGCTCGATGTGGCGCCCCGGATCCTTTCCAACCGGACCTTTGTCCCCATCCGGTTTGTCGCCACCGCCTTAGGGGCACAGGTAGAGTGGGACGGGGCCCGGCAGGCGGTGATTATCCGCAGCGGCGGGGCCGAACCGCTGCCGGTCCAGCCGCCGCCGAGCATGGCCACGGGCCTCAAGCTCCTCACCGTGGCGCCGGGGCAGGCGATCGCCGGCGTCACCGAGCTCCGGTCCCGGCTGGAGGTGGGCGGCGCCGCCCGGATCCAGTACATCCTGGTGGACCCCGTCACCGGGAAGGGGCCGGTCATCGCCGCCGGCAAGGAACCTGAGGCCGCCTACACCTGGCGGCCGGACCCCGCCTACAGCGGCCCCCGCATCCTGGTGGCCGCAGCCTACGATGCCCAGGGCCGGAAGGTGGCGGAGGCCCGGGTGCCGGTGGAGGTGGCGGTTGACTCCACCGTAACCGTCCGCGGGATCGCCCCCGGCCAGGTGCTGCAGGGCACCGGCGGGAGCGTCACCATGACCGCGGAGTTCGGGTTTGTCGCCACCCGAGCGACCTGGTCCCTGGTGGATCCTACCTCCGGCCGGGAGTACCCCATCGCCGATGCGGACCCCTACGCGCCCTTCACCTGGTGGCCCGGGGTCTGGAGTAACGGCAACTGGCTCCTGCGGGTGACGGTTTACGACCGGCTGGGCAACGCCTACCGCTCCGAGGGGATTCCCATCGCCGTAAAGATGCAGCCACGGACAGCCATCGGCGGTATCCAGCCCGGTCAGACCCTCACCGGTCCCGTGAGCCTCCGGGCCCAGGTGAACTACAGCGCCAGCCGGATCCAGTTCCGGCTGGGCAACGGCACGGTGCTGGGGGAGTCCACCGACCCTGCCGCGGCCATCCGCTGGTTCCCGAGCCCCGATCAAAACGGCCCCCAGACGGTGCGCCTGACGGTCTGGGATACCCAGGGGAATCCCCGGGAGGCGGAGCCGGTGCAGGTGGAGGTCCGGGTGCAGCCCACCCTCCGGCTCCTGGGGGTGGGGCCCCGGCAGGTGGTGACGGAGCCGGTCCCGCTCCGGGTGGAGGCCAACGTCCCCCTCACCGGGGTCAGCTTCCGGATCGCCCGGCCGGGGAGCGGCCAGTGGACCACCGTCGCCGGCGGGGCGGATCCCAAGGCCAGCTACACCTGGAACCCCGCCACGGTGGCGGAGGGCGACTGGCAGATCCAGGCGGTGGCCACCACCGCCAGCGGACAGACCCTCGCGTCCGAGGCCGTCACCTTCCGGGTCTACAAGGGCCCCATCTACGGTCCCCGGCCCGCCGCCCCGAAGGACCAGTTCATCGACCTCATCACCCCCTGGGCCGTCGCCACCCACCGGGAGACCGGCATGTCCGCGGCGCTGCAGGTGGCCCAGGCCATCCTGGAGACCGGCTGGGGCCAGTACGTCCCCGTGGACAAGTACACCGGCCAGTTCTCGTACAACCTCTTCGGCATCAAGGGCCAGGGGCCCGCGGGGTCGGTGATCAGCAACACCTGGGAGGAGTACAACGGCGTCGCGTACCGGGTGGACGACTACTTCCGGGCCTACCGCAGCCTGGAGGAGAGCTGGCAGGATCACCAGTGGTTCCTCCTCGACCCGAGCAAGGAGCGCTACGCCCCCTTCCGGGCGGTGATGGCCGACCCCATCCAGGGGGCCTGGGCTCTGCGCCGAACCGGCTACGCCACCGACTCCCAGTACGCCCTGAAGCTCATCGACATCATGAACCGGTACAACCTCTACCGGCTGGACGAGGTGGAGCCCTGAGGGAGCTGAGAACCGGACGGCCGGACTGCCGCGGGTACCCCCGGGTAGCGGGTATGTCGTGGCAGCCCGGGACCTTCCGAGGATACCGGCGGCCGGGCCGCGGGCAGACAGCCCGCGGCCCAGCCCTGTTGTGTACCTGTGAGGAGGGAGATACCATGGCCAGCCGGGGCGCCTTCCGGGCCCAGGTGGTGGTGGGCGCGGACGGCCGCCGCTCCCGGGTGCGGGAGGCCTTGGGGATCCGGGCGGCTTCTGCTTCCCTCTCGGTGACCGGCAGGCCCGGCTCTACCTTCTCCTTCATGAGGACGAGGACTACGCTCGCTTCAAGTCCTTGCCCGACGGCGGTCTCGGCTACCTCAAGGAGCGGCTGACCGCCTTCTTCCCGAACCTGGAAGCAGCCATCGCGGGCATCCGGGACCTCCGGGAGGTGCAGGTGATCCCCTCTTACTACCTCCTGGCCGAGCGATGGGTAGCGGACGGCGCGGCCCTGCTGGGGGATGCGATCCATTGCGTCAACCCCGCCCGGGGCCAGGGGATGAACCTGGCCATCGCCGACGCCTGGGAGCTGGCGGAGGTGCTGGCCGGGGCCCTGGCCGCGGGTCGGACCGATGCCCGTGCCCTGGCCGCCTACGCGGCCCGCCGGAGGCGGCATGTGGAGTACATTCAGAAGGAAGGAGACCGCACCCGCCGCTTCCTGCTGGCCACCCATCCCCTGATGGCGAGGCTCCGGGATCGGGTGTTCCGGAACATGCCCAGAGCCCCCCGGGCCATCCGGCGGCTGACGGCGGTGCTCGCGGGGGTGGAGCCGCCCCCGTCCCCGGCCGAGGACCTCCTGCTCTTGGCCGCCTTCACCTTTCCTTGGGTGGACCGGCTGGTGCCGGCCGGGGGCCGGACTACCGTATCTCCCCCCGGTACAGGTACCCCAGGCTGAGGGCCGCCCCGAGGACCGCCGGCATCGCCACCGCGGCGGCCCAGGCCCCGGGGCCGGCCAGCAGGTCCCCCGGCGGGGACTGCCCGGTGGCCAGCTGGGTCAGGATCACGGTGGCCGAGACAGGGTAGAGGCCGGCGTACCGGGACTGGAGGGCCATCAGCCCGGCAAAGGTGGCCACGATCCCCAGGCCGCTGGGGACGAAGAAGCTGCGGCTCAGGAGCCCGGTCAGGTGGTAGACCGGCAGCATGCCGCTGAGGCCGAGGCCGGCGGTGGCGAAGGCCGCGGTCCAGGTCTTGAGGTCCGGCGGCTCCCCCTGGGCCACGAGGGGGCTGAGAGCCCAGCCTGCTACGAGCACCAGCAGGGTCAGGCCCTGGACCCACGCCACCCCCAGGAGCAGCTTGGCCAGGTAGATCCCGCTCCGGGGCACCGGGGTGGAGAGGAGCACCTTCCAGGTGTCGCACTGGTACTCCATGGCCACCATTTGGGCACCGATAAGGGTTACGGTCAGGGGCCCGGTCAGCAGGGTGTACCAGACCAGGACCTGGCCCAGAAAGTGCTCCGGGCTCGTTCGGTAGCTCAGGGCGAAGAGGGACGCCAGGGCCGGGGCGGCCAGCGCGCCGGCCACCGTCACCCAGAAGAACCGGGTTCCTCGCCACTTGGACAGTTCCGCCGCCAAGACCTTACCCATGCCGGCTCCCCCCTGTCAGCTCGAGAAAGACCTCTTCCAGGGTCGGGACCCGGGGCGCGAGGCGGGAGACGGCGAAGCCGCCCTCCACCAGGATTCGGTTCACCTCGGCGGGAGGGATCGTCTCCACCGGCACCTCCAGCCCCGGGGCCGTGCCCCCCGACCCTTCCTGCCCGTCCCCGACCCGCACCCGGGCGGCGAGGCCCAGCCGGTCCCGGAGGAGGGCCGCGGCCTCCTCTGGCCGGTCTACCGCCACCTCCAGTACCGGCCGGCCCCGGCGGAGCAGCTCCTGGACCCCGGCCTCTGCCAGGAGCCGGCCAGACCGGATCACCCCGACCCGGGTGGCGAGCTGCTCCACCTCGTGGAGCAGGTGGCTGCTGAGGAGGATGGTCATGCCCCGGTCCCGGACCAGGTGCCGGAAGAGGGCCCGCATCTCCCGTACCCCGGCAGGGTCCAGGGCGCTCACCGGCTCGTCCAGAATCAGGAGCCTGGGCCGCCCGAGGAGGGCCATCGCGATCCCCAGCCGCTGCTTCATTCCCAGAGAGAGGCGGCCGGCAGGGGTGCGGTCGGTCTCCCGCAGCCCCACCAGTTCCAGCACCTCGCCGATCTCGCCTGGTGGTCCGCCGCCCTTCAGCCGCTGGACAATCCGCAGGTTCTCCGCCGGGGAGAGGTGGGGGTAGTACCCGGGATTTTCGATGAGGGCCCCCACCCACCGGAGGAGGGTGCGGGGGGCCCGGCGGGGGTCCTGGCCGAAGAGCCGGATCTCCCCGGCGCTGGGCCGGACCAGCCCCAGGATCATCCGCAGGGTGGTGGTCTTGCCAGCGCCGTTGGGACCGAGGAAGCCGTAGATCTCTCCTTGCCGGACGGTCATGGAGACGTCAGCCACCGCCGGCCGGCCCCGGTAGTATCGGGCGAGCCGGCGGGTGACCAGCACCGGTTCCGACATGGCTCCTGCCAACCTCCTTCCGCCGGCTCCCAGGATACCAGGGCAGCCTGACAGGCGGCTGACAGGAGGCTGGCAGGAGCCTGACATCTTTCTACCTGCCCCCGGGGGCCGCCGCACCGGCCCCCGTCTCCGCCGGCAGCGTCTCTGCCGGTAACGTCTCTGCCGGCAGCCACAGGGTAAAGATCGCCCCGGCCCCCGGGGCGCTTTCCACTGTCACCCGGCCGCGGTGGACCTCCGCCACCTGCCGGACGATGGCCAGTCCCAGCCCCGACCCCGGCCCCCGGGCGGTGGCGGAGGTGCCCCGGTAGTACCGGTCAAAGACGAAGGGCAACTCCTCCGGGGGGATCCCGGGGCCGTCGTCGGCCACCGCGACCCCCACCCCACCGGAGGTCCGGAGGAGCCGGACTGCCACCCGGCTCACCCGGGCCTTCCCGGCAGCCCGGGTGTCCGGGAGGGCCCCCGGGTCCACCCCTGTCCCGTCGGGTGCCGGCTCCCCGGTGTTCCCGGGGGCTTCGCCGGCAGCGGCCGGCCCGGCGCCCCGACCGTGCCGAAGAGCGTTTACCAGGAGGTTCTGGACAGCCCGGCTCACCAGCCGCCGGTCGGCCCGAACGGGCACGGTTCCCTCCTCCGGGAGGTCCACCTCCACCTGCACCCCCGCCGCCTCCGCTTCCGGAAGGAGGGCAATCACCTGTTCCCGAATCAGCTCCGCCAGGTCAAAGGGCTCCGGATGCAGAGCCGGAGCGGACTGGAGCCGGGAGAGTTCCAGGAGGTCCCCGATGAGGGCGTCGAGTTCCTGCACCCGCCGGGCGAGGATCGCCCCGTATCGCTGCCGGACCTCCGGCGGCAGGTCAGCCTCGGCCAGCCGCTCGGCGAAGCCCTGGAGGGAGGTGAGGGGGGTGCGGAGGTCGTGGGAGAGGTTGGCGATCAGGTCCCGCCGGGCGGCCTCCAGCCGGTTTCGCTCCGCCTCCGCCGCGGCCAGCCGGTCCATCAGGTGGTTGAAGGCCCCGGCCAGGAGAGCCAGTTCATCCCGCCCCCGCACCGGGATCCGCCGGGTGAAGTCGCCCCGGGCGGCCGCCTGGAGTTCGGCGGCGAGCCGGGTGAGGGGCCGGCTCAGCCGCCAGGCGAGGAAGAGCCCGGTGGCCACGCTAATGAACAGTCCGGCCAGGGCCGCAAGCCCGATTCCCCGGAGGAAGTGGCCCAGCATCAACTGGGTGACCGCCGGCGTCAGGTAGGCCACCAGCCGGTAGGACTGCTGCACCGGGGCGGCCAGGATCACGGCTCCCTGGGGCCCGGCGGGCCCCGGGATGGCGGCTACCATGTACGTCTGGGGCGGGTCGCCCGCCGGGCCGGCGGCCAGGACAGCGAGCTGCGGCGGGGAGTACCGCCGGGGTCGGTCCGGTGGCGCCCCCACCGCCTGCACCTCCTGGCCAGCCGCGTCCACCACCTGGGCCCACCCTCCCGCCGCCAGGGTGGGCTCGAGCCACTCCGGCGGGATCCGGGCCCCGAGCCCCGCCTGGGCCAGGTGCTCGGCGATCAGCCGGGCCTCGTAGGGGGAGGCGGGCTGGGGAAGGGTCCGTAACCGCAGGGCCAGGGCTCGCAACTGGAAGAAGGCCAGAACCGGCACGGAGAGGACCAGGAGGGCCAGTACCAGGAGGTGGGAAAGGCTGAGACGGGTGGCGAGGCGCATCTCACCGGTCCCCTCCGCCCGGAAGCAGCCGGTACCCCAGGCCCCGGACCGTCACCAGCAGCCGGGGGTGGCCCGGGTCCGGCTCGATCTTCTCCCGTAACCGCCGGATCGCGGCCATCACCGCGTCGTCGTCCCCCAGGTACGGCTGACCCCAGGCCGCCTCGTAGAGTTGCCGTTTGGTCCAGATCCGACCCGGGGTGCGGGCGAGGGTGAGGAGTACCGCCAGCTCCAGGGCGGTGAGGGTCACCACCTGGCCGTCGGGGCGGCGGACCTCCGCAGTACCCGGGTCGATGACGAGCCCGCCCACCTGGACCGGAGCCGGCGGGGGTGACGTGGGGGTGTCAAAGATCCGCCGGCGGCGGATCTGGGCCTTCACCCGGGCTACCAGCTCCCGGGGGCTGAAGGGCTTGGTGATGTAGTCGTCGCCGCCCACCGCCAGGCCCACCAGCTTGTCCACCTCCTCGCCCCGGGCGGAGAGGAAAAGGATGGGGAAGGTGTGGGTCCGGCGCAGCTCCCGGCAGACCTCCACCCCGTCGAGCCCGGGCAGCATGACGTCCAGCACCAGCGCGTCGGGCGGCTCGAGCCGGGCGAGCCGGATCGTCTCCGGCCCGTCGTAGGCGTGCACCACCGTCAACCCTTCCCGGGTGAGAAGCGGGGTCAGCAGTTCGTGGATCTCCGGTTCGTCGTCGGCCAGCAGAATCCGGCCCTCCACCGCGCTATCCCTCCTGGGTACCAGGGCTGCTCTTCTCAATCCCTTGGATTCCCTGCCGGCCCTGTGGGGTTCCATCTGACCGGGGGCGCGGGCCAGGGCCCTTCCGGTGGGCCGACGGACAGCAGAGCCGGGGAAGCAGAGCCGGGGCCGGCCCTCTCGGTTGGGGGCCGGCCCCGGTCGTCCCTCTCTGGATAGAACCAAACCGGTGGGGGCGGGGCCGGGGCGGATCACTGCTCCCGGCCTGTCCCCTCGGCCCACTCCTGCAACTGGTTGATGGTCCGGGGCCCCAGGGCGGCGGTGGTCAGGGCGATGGCCCGGCGGATCTCCCGGGTGGTGGCCTGGATGTATCCCCCGAGCCGCTGGACCGTCGGCCGCAGTTGCGCTGGGGCCGCGGCAGCCAGGCGTTGGAACGCGGCTGTTGCCCGCTCCTGGTGTTCGTAGGCTGCCCGCTGGCAGCTGATGAGCTTGGCGAAGTACCCCGGGTCCCGGGCACCGGCCAGGATCCGCCGGGCCGATCCGATGGCCGTGGTCAGGTGGTAGGCCACCTCGTAGTTCTCCCGATGGAGCTCTTCGTACCCGGGCAGCCGGCGCATCTCCGGGATGTACTGCCCCAGGGAGGCGACCGCACACTGGAGGGAGAGGCTTACGTGGGCCCGGTGCAGGGCGGCCAGGACCTCGTCGAGGCCCGGAACCGCCTGGGCAGGCCCTTGCGGTCCGGCCGGCCCGCCGGGGGGCGGGTACTGGCCCTGCTGCAGAGGCCACATGTACAGGGGTCCGTAACCGGGGGCCCCCATGGGGAACATCTCCTCCGTGTAAAGCATCTGCCCCATGGGGAACATCGGGCCCATGGGGTACATCTCCCCCATCGGGTACATCCCCTCAGGGTACATGGGCCGCCCCATCGGGTAGGGCTGCCCCATCGGGTGCATTCCCCCCGGCGGGTACATCCCTTCCAGAGGGTACATCTCCCCCAGGGGAGGATAGAACGGCATGGGCACCGGCGGGGGACTGGGTGCTTCGGCTTTGGGTTGCTTGGGGCTGGGGTAGGCCCGGTCCCGCTCCCGGTCCTCCGGGTACCCGCCCTTGTGGCCGTCCCGGCGGCCGTCCGTCTCTGCGCGGCGGGCATCGCTGTCGGTCATGGCGTCAAGCCCCTTTCCGCATCGGCTCTTATGGAAACAGCCTATGCCGGCAGGGGCAGCGGTGTCCCGGGGCGGCCGGGAGCCGGGCACCCGGTGGCGCCGCGGGGAGCTACACCGGTCTTCTGGTTCTTGCTCCTGGGTCGCTTCTAGGGGCCGTAGCGGCCGTGGCGACAGCGGGCCGCATAGCCTGGAGACGCCCGTGGAGAGACTAAGGGACGCCTGACCCGGGCAGGGGTACCCGGGTTCCCGGAGCCCCGGGCAGACGCGGGCAGAGGCATCCCGGTACCCGGGCAGATGCGGTACGTAAGGAGGACCCTCCGGTGCAGGTAGAGTACTTTTGCCGCCGGTGCGGCAGCCACATGGCCACCCTGAACCTCCCGGCGGTGAACGAGGCCGCCCTTGGCCTGCACGCGTTGACCCCCGAGGAGCGGGCCGATATAATTACCTTTGACGCGCTGGCGGAACGGATGCGAGTTAAGAGCATCTGCGACGAGTGCGCGGCAGGAGCGAGGGTCGGCGGAGACCGCAAACCCCGTTTGCTCCACTGACGTCTTCTGGCGGACGGGCCCGGTGCCGCCCCGGCAGGTCCGCTGGGCGAGGGTGCGGCCCTTCGCCCCCCTCAGCCGGTGTCTGTCGTCTCTCCAGGGGCTGTAGCCCCCCGGTGCGGGGCTAGAGCCCTTTCGGGTTTTTCCCACCAGCCTGTCCGCGGCGTCGCCTGTCCGCGTGCCCCAGAGTGCAACCAGGGCCCGTCCCGGATGGGCCGGGCCCATCCGCCCTTTCCGGCGGCCCTGCCGCCGCACCGAGGAGGCTGGAGCGCCACATGCTCGCCGAAACCGCGCTCGACCTACTGCACCAGGCTCCAGAATTCCACTCTCTGCTGGAAGGGCTGAAGCGGGGTTACCGGGAACAGCTGGTCTACGGCCTGAGCGGTTCCATGAAGAGCTTCCTCGCCGCCGGCCTGCGCCGGGAGACCGGCCGTCCCCTGCTGGTCATCACCGCCAACCTGCAACAGGCGGAGCGCTTCCGGGAGGACCTGGCCACCTGGCTGCCGGGCCAGGATGTGCTGCTCTTCCCGCCGATGGAGTACGTCCCCTTCGAGGTGGTGGCTCACAGCCCGGAGGTAGCGGGGCAGCGGCTCCAGGTTCTGGAGCGGCTGGCCCGGGGGGAGAACCTGGTGGTGGTCGCGCCCGCCGCGGCGCTCCTGCGGGCGCTGGTGCCCCGGGATGTTTTTGCCGCCTGCCAGACCCCCATCCGGCTCGGCCATCCCCTCAACCTCGACGCCCTGGTCGCGGACCTTGCCCGCCGGGGCTACGAACGGGTGGAGATGGTGGAGGGCCGGGGCCAGTTTGCCCGCCGGGGGGACATTCTGGACGTCTGGCCCCTGTCCGCGGAGTACCCGGTCCGGGTGGAGACCGAATGGGATGAGGTCTCCCGCATCCGCCGGTTTGACCCTGCGACCCAGCGGTCGGTAGAGGACCTCCAGGCGGTGGTCATTCCCCCGGCCCGGGAGTTCGTCCTGCCCGAGGACCGGCAGGCGGGGGTGGAGCGGATCGCCCAGGAGCTGGAGCAGGCGGTGGTCCGGCTCCGCCGCCGCGCGGAGGAGCAGCTCCGGGAAGCCCGGCAGCGGCACGGGGAACTCATTGCGGGGGCGGGCTCCGATGGCGAGCCGGCGGATGCCGCCTCCGGGTCGGGCCGGCGCCGGCGCCGCAAGGGCAAGGCCGGTGGTGACGCGGGCCCCGGGGGCGCCGAGGCGGCCCGGGAGCAGGGGTCGAAGCTGGAGCGGATCCTTTTCAGCCCCGATGACGCCGCAGCCAAGCTTCGGGAACGGGTGGAGGGCCACCTGGAGAAGCTCCGGGAGGGCATCTTCTTCGAGGGGGCGGACCTCTACGCGCCTTACTTCTATCCGGAAGGGGCGTCCCTCCTGGACTACTTTGCTGTCCCGCCGCTGGTGGTGGTGGACGAGACCGCCCGGATCCGGGAGGCGGCGGCGGAGGTGGAGTCCCTGGGCCGGGACCGGCAGGTGAGCTACCTGGAGAAAGGGGGCCTCCTACCCGGCCAGCTCGGGCTCTACATGGGCTTTGACCAGCTGGCCCATCGCCTCAAGCGCTGGCAGACCATCCACCTGAGCCTCCTCCTCCGGAAGGTACCCGGGGTCGATCCCCAGAACGTGGTCTCCGTCCAGGGCGCCAAGCCGATGCAGGAGTTCCACGGCCAGTGGCCTCTCTTCAAGGAGGAACTGGACCGGTGGGTCGCCCAGCGCTACCGGATCTTCCTGCTGGCGGCGACGGAGGAGCGCCGGCAGCGGCTCCGGGAGCAGATGCTGGAGGCGGACCGGATCCCGACCCTCGCCGAGCCCCAGACCGGCGCTGACGGGCTGCCGGCCTGGCCGGCACCGGCCCCCGGGGCGGTGCAGATCGGCATCGGCAGCGTCGAGGCCGGGTTCCAGTGGCCGGCTCTCAGGCTGGTGGTGGTGACCGACGGCGAGATCTTCGGCCGGACCAAGAAGCGGCGCCGGTCCCAGAGCTCCGGCCTTGCCCGGGAAGGCGCCCGGATCACCAGCTACCAGGACCTGCAGGTTGGGGACTACGTGGTTCACCAGGTCCACGGCATCGGCCGGTACCTGGGGGTTCAGTCCGAGACCATCCTCGGGGTGACCCGGGATTACCTGGTGATCCAGTACGAGGGCAGCGACCGGCTGAAGATCCCCACGGACCAGATCGACCAGATCTCCAAGTACATCGGCGCCGAGGGGCACGAGCCGAAGCTCAACCGGCTCGGCGGGTCCGAGTGGTCCAAGGTCAAAGCCCGGGTGAAGGAGTCCATCCGGGAGATGGCCGCCGAGCTCCTCCGGATCCAGGCGATGCGAGAGGCGATGCCGGGTCACGCCTTCAGCCCCGATACCCCCTGGCAGAAGGAGTTTGAGGACGCCTTCCCGTACGAGGAGACCCCGGACCAGCTCCAGGCCGCTGAGGAGATCAAGCGGGACATGGAGAAGCCCCGGCCGATGGACCGGCTGCTCCTCGGGGATGTGGGCTACGGTAAGACCGAGGTGGCGCTGCGGGCGGCTTTCAAGGCCATCGCGGACGGCAAGCAGGTGGCCTTCCTGGTGCCTACCACCATCCTGGCCCAGCAGCACTACGTCACCTGCCTGCAGCGGTTCAGCGGGTTCCCCATCCGGATCGACGTTCTCAACCGCTTCAAGACCCCCAAGGAGCAGCAAAAGACCCTGGAGGCTCTGGCCCGGGGCGAGGTGGACCTGATCATCGGCACCCACCGGCTGCTGAGCGACGACGTCCGGTTCAAGGACCTGGGGCTCCTCATCGTCGACGAGGAGCAGCGCTTCGGGGTCCAGCACAAGGAGAAGCTGAAGGCCCTCCGGGCGACGGTGGACGTCCTCACCCTCTCCGCCACCCCCATCCCCCGGACCCTGCACATGGCGATGGTTGGGATCCGGGACATCAGCACCATCACCACCCCGCCGGAGGACCGGTACCCGGTGGAGACCTACGTGGCCGAGGCCGACGACGATCTGATCCGGGAGGCCATCACCCGGGAGCTCTACCGGGGCGGGCAGGTCTACTACGTCTACAACCGGGTCCACGACATCGACAAGGTGGCCGCCAAGGTCCAGCGGCTGGTGCCGGAGGCCCGGGTGGCGGTGGCCCACGGCCAGATGAAGGAAGAGAAGCTGGAACAGGTGATGATGGACTTCCTGGACCGGGAGTACGACGTCCTGGTGGCCACCACCATCATCGAGTCCGGGCTGGACATCCCCAACGTCAACACGATCATCGTCGAGGACGCGGACCAGCTGGGCCTGGCCCAGCTCTACCAGCTCCGGGGCCGGGTGGGTCGGTCCAACCGGGTGGGCTACGCCTACTTCCTCTACCGGAAGAACAAGGTGCTGAGCGAGGTGGCGGAAAAGCGCCTCCAGGCGATCAAGGACTTCACCGAGCTGGGCTCCGGCTTCAAGATCGCCCTCCGGGACCTGGAGATCCGGGGCGCGGGCAACCTCCTGGGGCCCGAGCAGCACGGGTTCATCGTCAGCGTCGGCTTTGACCTGTACACCCAGCTCCTGGAAGAGACGGTGCGGGAGCTGAAGGGCGAGGCGCCGCCGCCGCCGGAGTTCCAGCCCGCGGTGGAGCTGAGCGTCGACGCCTACATCAGCGACCAGTACATCTCCGACCCCCGGCAGAAGATCGAAGCGTACCGGAAGCTCCGGGCGGTACGGAGCCTGGAGGACGCCCAGGACCTGGCGGAGGAGTGGACCGACCGGTACGGCCCCATGCCCCAGCCGGTGGCCAACCTCCTGGCCCTGGCCCGGATCAAGGTCCTCGCCGCGGCGGCTGGCGTGACCGCGGTCCAGCAGATGAAGGACCGGGTGACGGTGAAGTTCCTTGCCGATCGGCGTCCGGATCCGGCGGTGGTGGCGGATCTCAACCGCAAGTACCGGGGGCGGATCCAGTTGAGCACTTACCGGCAGCCGAGCCTCGTCCTGCGGGTGCAGGACTTCACCCCGGCGGACCTCCTCTACGCCCTGGAGGATATCCTGAGCAAGATCCGGCCTCTCACCCCCGTCAAGACCTAGTAGGTGGGCCGCCTTTCCGGCGGCCCCCTTTTTTGCCTTCTTGCCTTCCCACCGCCCGTCCCGGTGCCCAGGCAGGTGGCCAGGTCGATGCTCCGACAGCTGGCCAGGCGGCCGGGCCTGTAAAACCGGCCTGCCGGTGGTACATTATCCGCGTCGGGTGGCGCCGGCCCCGCAGGAACCGGCACTCCGCCGGTAGCGAAGCGGCGCCGGAAACCTGGCGCCGGTGGAGACGGCCCGGTTTACAGAAGGAAAAGGTTAGCGGCAGTGTCGCACCGCCACCAGATCTGAATAGCAATGTAAGGGCTGCTATATACTATCTCCACCGAGCCGACGTGAGGTGCCAAGCGGAGGAGGGATGCAGTTGAAGGCCACAGGAATTGTCCGGCGCATCGACGACCTGGGTCGGGTGGTCATCCCGAAAGAGATCCGGCGCACCCTGCGCATCCGGGAAGGGGATCCGCTGGAGATCTTTGTGGACCGGGACGGCGAGGTGATCCTGAAGAAGTACTCACCCATCGGCGAACTCGGCGACTTCGCCAAGGAGTACGCCGACTCCCTGTACGAGACCACGGGGCACATCGCCCTGATCGCGGATCGGGATGCGGTGATCGCCGTCGCCGGGGCACCGAAGAAGGAGTTCCTGAACAAACCCGTCGGGGCCCTGGTGGAGCGGGTGATGGAGGAGCGCAGGGCCGTCCTGGTCAACCGGCCGGCAGAGCAGAAGAACGTCCGGGGCTCCCTCATCGGCGACGATGAGGACGAGAGCTTCTCCGCCCTGGTGGTAGCCCCCATCGTTGCCGCCGGTGACCCCATCGGCGCTGTCATCCTCTGTTCCCGGGAGCCGGACGTTACCATGGGCGACCTGGAGCTGAAGCTGGCGGAGACGGCTGCCGGTTTCCTGGCCAAGCAGATGGAGCAGTAGCGCCCCCAGTGCACACAGATCCCCACAGGTTCCTCCGATGGTTTCCTCAGGCTCACAATTGGTCTCTTGCAGTAGCGGTCACTGGCCGCTACTTTTTTTGCCTGGAGCCCGATGATTCCGGGCCCCAGGCTGGACGCCGGCCAGCCGGCAGCGATACGATGTAGACAAGCGGGATCCCAATTCCGGGGTCCATCGTGGGAGGCTGGCCTTGTGCGCGCTCGGCAAGCAGTCCCTGCCGGGGAGGGTTTCCTCCGCGGCGCCTTGATGATCGCCCTGGCGGGGTTTATCTCCCGGCTACTGGGGGCTCTCTACAAACCCGTCGCCACCTGGCTCTTCCGCCCCTATGACGGCCAGAATGGGGAGGCCGGCATGGGGCTGACGACCGGGCCTGCTGCAGCGTACCTGATCGTCCTGGCCATCTCCGCCTCGGGGCTGAATGTGGCCATCTCCAAGCTGGTGGCCGAGCGGTTGGCCCGGGGGCGGCCCGATGAAGCCCGCCGGGTCTTCCGCATCTCCCTGGGGCTGATGGCAGGGCTGGGCCTGGTCCTGGCCCTGGCCTTCTACGCCAGCGCCCCCTTCCTGGCCGAGCGGGCCGGCCGGCCGGAGACCGCGCCGGGGTTCCGGGCGGTGGCGCCGGCGATCTTCTTCGTCTCGGTCATGGCCGCGTACCGGGGGCTGTTTCAGGGGCTTCAGCGGATGACCCCCTACGCCATGTCCCAGATCTACGAGCAGATTGTCCGCATCGTTGTGGGGCTTTTCCTCATCTGGCTCCTGGCTCCCCGGAGCGTCGCGCTGGGCGCGGCGGGGTACAACTTTGGCACCGTGGCCGGGGCGGTGGTGGGGCTCGCCTACCTGCTCTTGCTCTACCTCCGGGGCGAGGCGGCCCTGCCGGAGGCCGGCTCCGCCCGGACCGGCCCGGAGGAAAGGGAGCCTGTCGGCCGCATCGTCCGGGCGATCCTGGCGGTGGCAGCGCCCATCTCCCTCATCGCCGCGGTGCAGCCGCTGATGCTGGCCGCGGACGCCTGGATCGTCATCCACCGGCTGGAGGCCGTGGGTATCGCCGGCCTCCAGGCCGATGCCGCCCTGGGCCAGCTCAACAACGCCTTTTCGGTCATCTGGCTGCCGGCGATGCTGACCAACGCGCTGTACATCAGCCTGGTCCCGGCCATCACCGAGTCCCTGGAGCAGGGGAACCGGGAACAGGCCCGGCGCCGGTCCGCCGCGGCCTACCGGATCACCCTGCTGGTGGGAATTCCCGCCGCCGTCGGCCTCTGGGTGCTGGGCGACGGCATCTACTACCTGATCTTCGGCGGCGAGGGTGGGCCGGTGCTGTCGGCCATGTCCCTGGGTGCCCTCTTCATGATGCTTCAGCAGACCAGTTCGGGCATCTTACAGGGGGCAGGGAACATCGCCAGCCCGACCCGCAACCTCCTGGCGGGACTGGCGGTGAAGGTCATCCTCACGTACTGGCTGACCGCCACCCCCCTCGGAGCCCGGGGGGCAGCCCTGGCGACGGCTCTGGGGTTTGCCGTCGCCGCGGGGCTCAACCTCCTGGCCAGCCGCCGGCAGATGGGCCCGCTGATGGACTGGACCGGCATGTGGCTGAAGCCCGGGGCCGCGGCTGGGGTGATGGCCCTCGGTGCCTGGTGGCTCCTGCCCCGGCTCGAGGGGCTCCTGGGCTCGGTGCGGCTGGCGGTGCTGGTGGACATCGCCCTGGCGGCCGGGATTTACGCCGCCGCGCTGCTGCTGATGGGCGGGGTCCAGGCCCGGGACCTTCTCCTGATCCCCCGGGTGGGCCAGCCGCTGGCGGAGTGGCTGCGCCGGCGGGGACTGGTTCGGGAGTGATGTCGTTGCAGCCCTTCGACTGGCATGCGGTGCTTGGCGCCCTCGGACTGGATCCGGGAGCCGGGCTTTACACCGTGGCGGCAGACCGGGCGGTCCGGAGCGGCATCCCGGAGGACCAGCCGGTGCTGGTCCTGGGGAGCGGCCCGGAGCCGGTGCCTGGGCTCCTGGCGCTGCTGCGGGGATCCTATCCGCCGGAGCATCCGGTCTCCCTGGTCACCGGAGGTGCCGGGGGCCTGGAGGTGAGCCGGCGGACCCTGGCAGACCTGGCCGGGGACCCGGGGCCCGGGGACCGGGAAGCGGGTAAGGGCCAGGCAGGTGCGGAAGCGGGTAAGGGCCAGGCAGGTGCTGGGAATGTTAGGGGCTGGGAGGGCCCCTGGGCCCTCTACCTACCGCCGGCGCCGGCCGAAGCCCCGGGCCGGAGCTTCCGTCACCTGGTCCAGGTCATGGCGGCCCTCCGGGGGCCTGGAGGCTGTCCCTGGGACCGGGAGCAGGACCACAAGAGCCTGCGGCCATACCTCCTCGAGGAGGCCTATGAGGCCGTCTCCGCCATCTCTGCGGGGGACATGGAGGGGCTGCGGGAAGAGCTTGGGGACGTCCTGCTCCAGGTGGTCTTCCATGCCCAGGTGGCCCGGGAGGCCGGGTCCTTTGACATCGACGAGGTGATCCGGGGGCTTGTGGAGAAATTAATCCGTCGGCATCCCCACGTCTTCGGTAACGTCCGGGTGGCGGGGAGCGCTGAGGTGCTCCGGAACTGGGAGGCCATTAAGCAGGCAGAACGAGCGGGCCGGACGGACCCTGGTGCCTCGGCCGGGTCCAGCTCTCCGGCCGCCGATGCGGGGCCTCCCTCGCTCCTGGATGGCGTCGGCCGGGGGATGCCGGCGCTGACCCGGGCAGCCAAGGTCCAGCGGCGGGCGGCCAAGGTCGGGTTCGACTGGCCGGACGCCGAAGGGCCGCTGCAGAAACTGGCCGAGGAGGTTCAGGAGCTCCGGGAGGTGTATCGCCGGGGAGAGCGGGAACGCTACGAAGAAGAGCTCGGAGATGTGCTCTTCGCCGCGGTCAACGTCGCCCGGTTCCTCCGGGTCGATCCCGAGGTCGCGCTGACTGCTGCGGTGGACAAGTTCTGCCGCCGGTTCGCCTACATCGAAGCCGCCGCCCGCCAGGCTGGAAAGAACCTGGCGGAGATGGGGCTGGCGGAGATGGACAGGCTCTGGGAGGAAGCCAAGCGGGCAGAAAAGTGACGTTAGAAGGGGACTTGCACACAAGTCCGAGCTTTGACCAGAAGGAAAATCTGGTTGGCTCAACGAATAAAACGCACCGACCATAAATGGTGAAAGTGGAAAGGAGAGACGGTCCTTGAACAAGGCAGAACTGATTGCCAGCATCGCTGAGAAATCCGGGCTGACCAAGAAGGACTCCGAGAAAGCCATCAACGCCTTCATCGACAGCGTCAAGGAGGCCCTGGCCAAGGGCGACAAGGTTTCGCTGGTCGGCTTCGGCACCTTCGAGGTGCGGGAGCGGAAGGCGCGCAAGGGCCGCAACCCGCAGACCAAGGAGGAAATCACCATCCCCGGCGGCAAGACCCCGGCTTTCAAGGCCGGCAAGGAGCTGAAGGATGTCGTCGGGAAGTAAGGTGCCGTCGGGCCGAGCCTGATAACGGCGGCCGGCGGTCAGAATGGGCAAGGGCGCAGCCGGAGGGCTGCGCCCCTTTGTTGGCTGAGGCCTGGGCCCGTCGGTGGGCCGGAAGCCCACTTGCTGGGAGGTGGACCGGTGCGGCTGGACAAGTTTCTGAAGGTCTCCCGGCTGATCAAGCGCCGGACCCTGGCCAAGGAGGTGGCGGAATCGGGTCGGATCCAGGTGAACGGCCGGGTGGCCAAGCCCTCCACCGAGGTGAAGGCGGGGGATGAGATCCGGATCGACTTCGGCCACCGGCAGGTCGTGGTCCGGGTGCTGGACGTCCGGGAGTCGGCCCGGGCGTCGGAGGCCCGGGAGCTGTACGAGGTTGTCGCCGAAACCTTCGTGGACTCGGGACTGGAGCACCTGGAGGACGATCCGGAGTAACCCCGGGGCTCTGCCGCCGCCGCTTCGGGGGTGCTCCTGCCGCCCTGGTTCGGAGGGTCACTTTGCCGCCACCAGGATGACCCGGTGTTTGCGGTAAAGAAGCCCGGAGCCGGTCTCCTCGACCACCTGAGCCCGAAGGGCCGGCGGGGCCGCGGCGAGAAGCGCTGCGACCCGGGCGGCCTCCGGCCCGTCCGGAGGCACGGGGTAGAGCCAGCGCTCCAGGGGAACCGGGTCCGCCTGGACCTCCAGGGTTAGAATCCGGAGCCCCGCCCCCGCGATGACCTGCTGCCACTCCGCCAGGCCCAGGGCCCGTTGGTGGGAGGCGTCCCGGGCCTTCTCCAGGCCGTTGAACAGGTCGGCCGCGTCGGGATCCCCGGGGGCCACCATGTCCACCACCCCCAGCCGCCCGCCGGGGCGGAGCACCCGCACCATCTCCGCCACTGCCCGGGGAATGTCCGGGAAGTGGTGGGCGGCCCGCCGGGTGGTCACCAGGTCGAAGTGGCCGTCAGGGAAGGGGATCGCCTCCACGTCGCCGACGCAGAACCGGGCGTTCGTGATGCCGCGGGCCCGGGCTTCGGCCTGGAAGACCGGCTCCATCTCCGGGGTCAGGTCCAGGCCCACCACCTCGGCCACGTGGGGGGCCAGGGACAGGGCGGTGTGGCCGGCGGCGGTGGCCACATCCAGGACCCGCCAGGCCGGGTCCGGCCGGAGCAGGGCGATCAGCCGCTCCAGGTCCGCCCCGCTCCGGTGGCTGGGGCTTTGGGCGTAGGCCTCGGCGTTCCGGCTGAAGAACTGCCGGACCGCTTCCTTGACCTGCCGATCGGCCTCCCTGCGCTCCCGGGGTTCCATGCGCATCCCTCCAGGGCTGTTCCGTTATACGGAACAGTGTGCCAATTCTGATCCTAGCAGAGAAGGAGTCGGAGGGCAAGGGGCCGGAGGATTGCCTACTGGGAAAGGAGGGGAAGACCGTGGCGCTGGTGGCTCTGCTGACGGACTTTGGCGACTCCGAGTACGCCGGGGTGATGCGGGGGGTACTCCATCGCACCTGCCCCGGGGTGACGGTGGTGGACCTCTTCCACGACGTGCAGCCCCAGGCGGTCCGGGAAGGGGCCTGGATCCTCCTCCAGGGCTTCCGGTACTTCCCAGAGGGAACGGTCTTCTGCTGCGTGGTGGACCCGGGGGTGGGGACCGACCGGGCGGCGGTGGCGGTCCGAACCCGGCGTTACCAGTTCGTGGGGCCGGACAACGGCCTCCTCTACCCGGCGGTAGAGGCCGACGGCGGGGCCCTGGAGGTGGTCCGGCTGCCGGTGCCCCCCGGGGCCTCCAACACCTTCCACGGCCGGGACCTCTTTGCCCCGGCGGCGGCCCGGCTGGCCGCGGGGGAGCCCCTGGCCACCCTGGGGACCCCGGCGCCTGGGCTCAAGCCCCTCCACTTCCACCGCCAGGGCCGGGAGGGGGAGGTGGTCCGGGTGGACCGGTTCGGCAACATCATCACCAACCTCCCGCCGGTGCCGGGGAAGACCCGGTACCGGCTCCGGCTGGGCGGATTCGCAGCGGAACTCCCCTTCTACCCCGCCTACGGCTACGCCCAGCCGGGGGAGCTGTTGGTCACCGACGGCTCCAGCGGCACCCTGGAGGTGGCGGTCCGGGAGGGAAGCGCCCTGGAGCGGCTGGCCCCCCTGGTGGGGGCGGAGGGCGGATCGGCGGGGAGCCTCTTGGGGATGCGGATTGTGCTGGAGTAGTGCCGTACCGGTCAGGGCGCGGGACGGGCCCGGGGCTCTGCCCCCGGGCCCGTCAGAGTACCTTCCGCTCCACCTGTCCTTCCCCGGTGCAGGTGTACCGGACCTGCCGGCCGTCCTCCACCGTGTCCAGGTGTACCGGCCGCCCCCAGATGTGGTGGACGTGGGGGAGGGTCCGGGTGAGGTAGTGGGTATCTAGCTCCACCCCCTCGTAGCCGTGGGTGAGGTGGAGTTCCCCCCGCTTGCCGAAGTCGTGGTCTTCGGCGTAGATGTAGGGCACGCCGCCGTTGGTGATCAGCCGGACGATCCCGTCCCGGACCGCTTCCCACTCCCGGTGGGCCGCGGTCACCCGGTAGCCGTCGCCCTCCTTCCGGTAGAGGTAGAGGTCCAACTCCTCCACCGCCTGCTCGTCCAGGTAGTTGCGCAGGAAGGAGACGTCGGTCTCCAGCTCCCGGATCTCGAAGAGCTTTTCCAGCCCGTGCTTCTCCTCCAGGCGGGTGAGAAGGTAGAAGCCCAGGTGGTAGGGGTTCAGGTGGTACGGGTTAGGGGCCAGGACCGCGGCGTGGAGCCGCGCGAACTCCACCGACTCCTCCGGGGTGAGGTCCAGCTCCCGCAGGATTCGGGCGTGCCAGAAGGAGGCCCAGCCCTCGTTGAGGATCTTGGTCTCCATCTGGGGCCGGAAGTAGAGGGCCTCCGCCCGGATGCTGGAGAGGATGTCCCGCTGCCAGTCCTCCAGGTCCGGGGCCTTTTCCATGAGAAACAGCAGGAGGTCCCGGCACCGGGCCGGCGGCCGGGGCTCCTCCGGCGGCGCCGGCTCAAGGGGCCTGGCTTCGGCGCCCCCCGGCAGGTGCCGATCCAGGTCCCAGAGGTCCCGGTACGGGTCCCGGGGGTCCGCCCCCCGCTCCCGGCTGCCCCGACCCCCCGGGTCGCCCTGGCGGTCCTCGGGGCCCTGGCCCTCCGGTCTCTCCTGCCTCCCCTGGCGGGCCGGGAAGGGGTCGATCTGCTCGTGGAGGGCCAGGGCGGCGTCAAGGAACCGCTCCACCCGGTCCCGGCCGTACCGCTGCTCATACCGCCGGACCCTTTCGGCAAAGGCGGCCATGGTCCAGACCATCTGCCGGTTGGTGCCCTGAAACCGCCAGTTCCGCTTGAAGAAGTCGCTGTGGGCCAGGACGTGGGCGGCGATCACCTTGTTTTGCAGCAGGCTGTTGGTCTCCAGCAGGAACGCATAGCACGGGTCCGAGTTGATCACCAGCTCGTAAATCTTCGACATCCCGTAGTCGTAGCTCATCTTCATCCGGTGGAAGGCCTTGCCGAAGCTCCAGTGGGAGAAGCGGATCGGCATCCCGTAGGCCCCGAAGGTGTAGATAATCTCTGCCGGGCAGATCTCGTACCGCATGGGGAAGGGGTCGAGCCCCATTGCCAGGGCCTTGCCCACGATCCGCTCGATGGCCCGCTCCAGCTCCCGGATCTCCTGGGCGGTGTTGACGTGGGCGGTGTTCACAGAGAAGCACCCCCCAGGGCGGCCATCTGCTCCGGGCCGAAGAAGGTCCGGAGGGCCTGGTAGACATCGCCCTTCTCCCGGATCACCGTGGCGACGAACCGGGGGTTCTGGATCTCTTTGGTAAAGAGGGTGTAGAGGGTGGTGCTGCGGTAGTAGCCGGAGCCGGCCGGGTAGCTGTCGATCTCCCCGTAGCCCACCAGGCTGCTCACCTCCACGAGCCGGCGCATCATCTCCAGGGCCCGGGGGTTGTCGGAGGCGAGGTTGTCGCCGTCGCTGAAGTGGAAGGGGTAGAGGTTGTACTGGTCCGGCGGGTACCGCCGGGCGATGATCTCCAGGGCCAGCTCGTAGACCGACGAGCACCGGGTGCCCCCGGACTCCCCTTTGGTGAAGAACTCCTCCTCGGTCACCTCCCGGGCCTCGGTGGAGTGGGCCAGGAAGCAGATCTGGACGTTGTCGTACTTGGTCCGCAGAAACCGCACCATCCAGTAGAAGAAGGCCCGGGCGATGTACTTCTCAAACTCCCCCATCGACCCCGAGGTGTCCATCATCGCCAGGACCACCGCGGCGGTCTCGGGCTTGTAGCTCTCGTCCCAGGTCTTGTACCGCAGGTCCTCCCGGCCAATGGGGTGGATCGACTGCCGGCCCCGGAGGGCGTTTCGCTTAAGGGCCTCGAGGATGGTCCGCTTCTTGTCGATGTTCGATTGCAGTCCCTGCCGCCGGACGTCGTTCCACTCGTAGCGCCGGGTGGTGAGGTCCGGCCGCTTCCGGGGGTCCAGGTGCGGGAGCCCCAAGTCCTCGAAGATCAGGTTGCCGATCTCGTCGATGGTCACCTCTGCCTCGTAGTAGTCCTCCCCCGGCTGGTCCCCCGGGGCGCCGGGGCCCCGACCGGCGCCGGCCGCGGGCCCCTCCCGGCCGATCACTTGCCCCTTGCGGGTATCCCCCGGCCCCTGCCCCGCCCGTTCCTGCTTCTGGTAGTTGTAGCGGAAGCGGTACTCGTTCAGGGAGCGGATGGGGACCTTGATCACCCGCTGGCCGTCGCTGGTGATGATCGCCTCGTGGCTGACGATGTCCGCCAGGTTGTTCTTGAGGGCCTCCCGGACCTTCTCCCGGTGCCGCTCCTGGTCCATCTGCCCCTGCCGATGCAGGGACCAGTCCTCCCGGGTGATGGTGAAGTAGGTGGCCATTCTCTCACCGCCCTAGCGATTGAGCAGGCTGCCCACGTACTTCAGCAGTTCGTTGGCGCAGGTGGCGCAGTAGCCGTGCTCCTGCACCAGCCGGTCCACCACCTGGTTGATCCGGCGGAGCTGCTCCGCGTCCGGGGTCCGGGAAGAGGTGGTGATCTTCACCACGTCCTTGAGGTCGGCGAAGAGCTTTTTCTGGATCGCCTCCCTGAGCCGCTCGTGGCTGGTGTAGTCGAACTTCTGCCCCCGGCGGGCGTAGGTGGAGAGCCGGATCAGGATCTCCTCCCGGAAGGCCTTCTTGGCGTTCTCGGAGATGCCGATCTGCTCCTCGATGGACCGCATCAGCTTCTCGTCCGGGTCCAGGTACTCCTCGGTGATGGGGTCCTTCACCTTGGTCTGGTTGCAGTAGGCCTCCACGTTGTCCAGGTAGTTGTTGAGAAGGGCCCGGGCCTGCTCCTCGAAGGAGTAGACGAAGGCCTTCTGCACCTCCTGCTTGGCGATCTCGTCAAACTCCTGCCGGGCCAGGGCGATAAAGCCCAGGAGCCGCTCCCGCTCCTCCTTGGTGATGGAGGGGTGCTGGTCGAGGCCGTCCTTGAGGGCCCGGAGGACGTCCAGGGCGTTGATGCAGGACTTCTCCATCTCCCCCTTGCGGATGAGGGCGGTGGAGATCCGGTTGATCACATACCGGGGGTCAACCCCGGTCATTCCCTCGCCTTCGGCCTCGGCCTGGAGTTCGGCCAGGTCCTTGGGCTTGAAGCCCTCCACCTCCTGGCCGTCGTAGAGCCGCATCTTCTTGATGAGGTCGAGCCCCGCCCGTTTGGACTCCTTCAGCCGGCTGAGGACGCTGAAGACCGCGGCGGCGTAGAGAGCGTGGGGGGCGATGTGGACCCCCCGGAGGTCCGACTGCTGGATCAGCTTTTCGTAGATCCGGACCTCGTCGCTCACCCGGAGGTTATAGGGGATGGGCATGACGATGATCCGGCTCTGGAGGGCCTCGTTCTTCTTGTTGGCGATGAAGGCCCGGTACTCGGTCTCGTTGGTGTGGGCGACGATCAGCTCGTCCGCGGAGATGAGGGCAAAGCGGCCGGCCTTGAAGTTCCCTTCCTGGCTGAGGGCCAGGAGGTTCCACAGGAACTTCTCATCGAGCTTCAGCATCTCCTGGAACTCCATCAGGCCCCGGTTGGCTTTGTTTAGCTCCCCGTCGAACCGGTAGGCCCGGGGGTCGGACTCGGAGCCGTACTCGGCGATGGTGCTGAAGTCGATGGAGCCGGTGAGGTCGGCGATGTCCTGGCTCTTGGGGTCCGAGGGGCTGAAGGTGCCGATGCCCACCCGCTCCTGCTCCGAGAGGATCACCCGCTCCACCAGCACGTCTTCGATCCGGCCGCCGTACTGCTCTTTCAGCATCAGCCGGCAGGAGGGGCAGAGCTCCCCCTCGATGGGGATGCCCAGCTCTTCCTCCACCTCCCGGCGCATCTCCCGGGGAATGAGGTGCAGGGGCTCCTCGTGCATGGGGCAGCCCTTGATGCCGTAGAGGGCTCCTTCCTCGGTCCGGCTGTAGGCCTCGAGGCCCCGCTTGAGCATGGTGACGATGGTGGACTTCCCCCCGCTCACGGGGCCCATCAGCAGCAGGATCCGCTTGCGCACGTCCAGCCGGCGGGCCGCCGGGTGGAAGTACTCCTCCACCAGCCGTTCCAGAGCCCGGTCGATCCCGAAGATCTCGTTGGCGAAGAACCGGTACCGCCGGCCTTCCGGCCCTTCTTCCACCCCGTGGGAGACGATCATGTCGTAGATCCGGTGGTGGGCAAGGCGCGCGACCGCCGGGCGCTGGTAGACGATCTTGAGGTAGTCGGAGAAGGTGCCCTCCCACCGCAACTGGCTTTCCTGCTGGCGGTGCTCCTCCAGGCGCCTGAGCAGCCTTTCCATCTTCCACACCCTCCTTGTGCCGAGCCGGAGAGCCGGCCGCAACCGACCGCTGGCGGCGAAGGGCCGGGGAGACAAAGAGCCGCCGGGTCCGTCCGTGGACAGGGGAACCGGGTGGACGTGACGCCAGCGGCTTACCTCTATGAAGCGGCCAGAGGCAACGAATTGTAAAGATGTTCCCGTCGATTTTGGCTGGCAGCGTGGCCGTCAGGGCAGGCCTCTCCGCCGGCGCCGGGTCAGTCGCAGCAGACTCCCGTTATCTGGTTATCACCCGACCCGGCGGTCCATATACATAAGCCGTGACAGCCTGGCAGGGACAACCGTGCAAGGGGAGAGGAACCATGCCCGAGGAGAAGTCCTTCCGGTCCGGGGAGATGCGGGGCGGCAGCCCCGAACACAACCTGACGGTGGTGAACCGGGAGCAGGTGGTGGTCTCCGGGGTGGCCGCGGTGGCGAGCTTTGACGACCAGGAGATCGTGCTGGAGACCGAACTGGGCAGCCTGACCATCCGGGGGGAAGAGCTGCACATCAAGCAGCTCGACCTCGACTCGGGACGGTTTGCCGTCGACGGGCTTGTCAACGCCCTCATCTACACGGGCCGCACCGGGCGGCAGGCCAGCCGGGGTCGGAACCGGGGCGGGCTCCTGGATCGGCTGTTGCGATAATCCGGTGGCATCCCTCCGCGGGTTCCTTTGGCTGCTCGCGCCCTTCGGCGCGTTCCGTTCGCCCGGTGGCATCCCCCCGCCGGCGGGGGCATAGGGGTGCGGTGAACCCCCGGGGGGAGGCCTGCCATGCCCGCTTTGGAGCTCCACCTCTATGGCTTTCTCACCCTGGTGCTGACCGGGGTGGCCGCCGGTCTGGCCTTCGACGTCCTCCGGGCCATCCGGCGCCGGCTCCTGCCGGGGAGGCCGGTGGCCCCACTCCTCGACCTGGCCTACGGAGTGGCCCTCGGCGGACTCCTGGGCGCCGGCCTGTTCCTCGCCAACCGGGGCGAGCTTCGGCTTTACGTCTTCCTGGGGGTGGCGACCGGCGCCGCCCTCTACTTCACCCTGGGCAGCCCGGTGGTGCTCTGGACCCTGGAGGGCATCCTGAGCCTTGGGGCGCTTCTGGCCGGGTGGGTCTGGGGAGCGGTGCAGGTCCTGGTTATCCGGCCCGGTGCCTGGGTGGCAGGGCGGTTCCTCTGGCTCCTCAAGGTCCTGGGCCAGATGGCTCAGGGTCTGGGCCGCCTGGCCGCGGCCCCCCTGCGGCCCGGGGTTCGCCGGGCCCGGCGATGGGCTGGAAGCACCTGGGTGGGGCGTGCCCTGCGCCGGCTCCTGGCGTGGCTCCTGCCGCCGGCGGACCCGGGCGGTCCGCCGGGGGAGGGAGCGGGCGGCGACCCGGGGGCCGGTGGCGCGGCCGGAGGGTGACGCGGGGCCGGCCCGGCCGCCGCCCGCACCGCGGACCTGCAGCCGACCGGTTGCCTGCCTGTTGCCTGCCTGCTGCCGATCGGCTGGCGGTCGCGACAAACGCGGGAATTCTTTGGCGATCCAGGAGGAGGATGGCGGCAGACACAGAAGTATAAATCCCGTACAAGGGATGTACACAGATTGTACTAAAGTTGTCCACAGCCCATCCACAGCCTGTGCACAGATGGGGAAGGATCCGCGGTGCAGATCGAGATCCGCGGCGCCGAGAAGCTCAGCCACCGGGAACGCCAGGTGGTGGCCCTCAAGGAGATGGGATATAGCAACGAACAGGTGGCCAAGCGCCTCGGGCTGGCCCCTGGCACCGTCGCGACCCTCTACAACCGGGCCAAGGCCAAGGGCTACCAGGTGGTCATCGTGCTTTCCGGCGACCCGCTGGGTCTCTTTGAGGCGGCAGAGGAGGAGGACGAGGCCGAATGAGGGCGCAGGGTACTTACCCCAGCCTCCGGGGTCAGTGGCCGGAGGAGGTCTCCCGGTCCGTGCCGCCGCGCCCGCCCAAGCCGGGGCAGGGGCAGGTGGTACGCCGGTACTGGCTCTACGGGGTCTGCCTGGCGGCCATGGCGATGGCCGGCCTCTCCCTCCACGGGATGTTCCGGGCCCAGGAAGAACGGCTGGCCCGGCTCCAGGCCGAAGAGGCGGCGCTGCAGGCCCAGCTCGAGGCGGCCCGGAGCCGGAACCAGGCCCTGCGCCGGGAGATCGAACGGCTGCAGACCGACGAGTACATCGAGACCGTGGCCCGGAGCCAGCTGGGCTACGTCCGGCCGGGGGAGATTCCCTTCATGGCCCTGGACCCGAAGCAGGGGAGCAGCGGCAACAATTGATGCAGTCGGGCCCCGGCCGGGGTGCTGCCGGGGCCCGGTTGTGCTATACTGATGGACGGCGAACGCAGGCCGGAGTGGCGGAACGGCAGACGCACGGGACTTAAAATCCTGGGCCCCGGGAGGGGCGTGTGGGTTCAAATCCCACCTCCGGCACCAGTGAGCAAGCGGGCTGCAGGGTTCAAAACCCTGCAGCCCGCTTCGCTATGTACAGCCATCTGGGGCTGAAGCGCTCTTGGGTGCAAGGCCCTGGGCCAAGAGCTGTTGGGCTAGGTCGGTCGTCGCTCCATGTGTCACGCCTAGTGCACTGGCAGGCCGGCACTTGGTGGGGGGACCGGTCGAGCTGGCCCACCGTGGCCGAGGCCATCTCTGCGATTGCGCCAGCCAGGAGGTGCCTATGCGGGTCGTGCTGGCACCAGTAGAGTACGGCTGGCTTAACTACCTCCAAGACTTGGAGAGCCAACATGGCGTGCTGCGCCTCGAGGGCGACCGGGAGGTTCGCCGGGCCGTAACCTCCGGCAACTTGCCGGCCTCAGCCACTATGGCTGTGCCGGCCGCTGCTTGGGTGGATCCCTCAACTCGGAGGCAGCCCCGAACCTCTCCAGTGACCAGCATCTGGCAGGTGGGGCGCTCGGATGTTCATGGCCGGCAGCCGTGGGGGCATCCGTTCGGCCACCCTTTTCCCGGGCGCATGCCACCACGTCTAGAATAGCTTAACCTGGCTTCTTTCCGGAGTTGAAAAGCAGCAAGTAAGTATGGCACCACCGAAAATCTGTTGATGCGGACTCAGTTACCGAATTGACTGGGATATGAGCAAGTGCCGTAACTTATCAAGCAGCATATCATAATCGCGTTTATGGTCTGGATTTCGGACTTTTACTGGCCGCAGAATCAATCCGCGCTCACGAGCATTGCGGGTTCCGTTGGGATGTTCTTCACACCACATCAATCTTACGACTTGAGGCAATATTTCTCTGGCTGGTTGGGAGTCTGGTGGCGCATTAACGCAATAGCGGAAAGACCCAAGCACAATATCGATGACGGAGCTTGCATGGGAAGCGCCGATTACCGTTGAAGCAAATAATGTAATTCGATCCAGTCTGTGGACGGTTCCGTTATGATACTTTAATCCTTCCTGAAACTTTCTTGCCAAGTACTGCCAGTTGTTCTTAAATGGTAGTTTGTCGGTAACTACAATGCCATAGCTATTTTCGCGTTCGAGAAAATCATGGAATCTACGGATTACGTGGTCGGCAGCCCAAGAAACGGTCCGCTCCTGCCCTTGCTGGGCGGCGATCTCATGGTGCACGACGTATGCGATAAACCGAACGTTCAGATCAGCACACAAGTTCAACACGCGACGCTTAGCTTCTGTAGCTGTCTCAGGGCTTATGTGTTGCGGGCGTTCTGCCACATTAAACTTGAAAATATCTGTCGGGCGGTATCCTGCATCTCTACGAATATTCTCAACCCGCTGATGCATCTCCGGTAATATCTCGACCGGAAAGAACACACCCCCATAGATAAAGAACTTCACTTGGTCATTTTGGTTCAGGTTGGTCTCATCGCAAAATAGGGCGTAAACCAATGAACACCACCCCCATCAGTGGGGATGGCAACCATTTCGATGCCGGATCATAAAATACCTGCCACGCACATTAAATACCCCGATACAGTTGTACCGGGGCATCTCATCTTTGGCTTCCCACCCCCTGGGCCACGCTCCCAGGGACGGCCTACGTCATACCTACTCAGGCTATTCGGCCACGCCGCGTGCGCTTCGAGGCGCACGACTTTTCGGGACTCGATGTACCCGCGGCGTCGTCTCTCTTCCGACAGGTGGGAAGCCGGTCAGCTAGCTGCCAACCTCATATTAGCACAGGCGCCTAGTGATTGCAATAATTTGGGAGATCAGAGAGTGTATCAGGCTTTGGTAATCGGTCCCGCAAAAAGTGTACTCGAAGCACGGGCTACCGAAATTATCGCGAATGGGAGGATTCCTTCGGTGTCACCTGTACTGTGATGCTGGAACTACCTGGCACTCCCCGTGGGGCAACCATTCCGAAAACGCCTGGCAGTCGCCATCGAAACGGTACTCGATCTCGGTGATCTCCTCGAACTGGGCCAGGGTCATCCCGAGTTCTCGCATGAGCTGTCCCGAACCGGCGGTGGTACTGGCATTGGGAATGACCTCGGAGAAGTCCTTGAAGTCAACGATGACCAGACCGCTCTCCGTGACCGTCACGCGGTTCAGCATCCCTGCGGTCTCCGGTCCAAACCAGGACCAGAAGCCCCTCTTCCGTTCTTCGGGTGTCGGACCCTTCAGCAGCTCCTCCATAGCCAGCTGCGGGGTCCATTCCTCAGCCTTTACCTTTCGGAAAACCGGGCGCGGGGTGGCGGGAAGGGGGTCGTCCTCGCAAGTGTAGTAGAGGGTGACCACGACAAACCCCGGTTCTGCCGGCGGGCGCTCGGAGGTGCAGCGTGCGTCACTCGTGACCGGAATGGCGTCGCCACTGGACGGCGCCGATGCATCCGTGCCGGACTTGGTACAGCCGGCGGCCAAAAAGAGGGCACTGAAGAGCACCGCAAGCATCGCCTTTCCTCGGCGGTTCATGGCCGACCTCGCGGACCTCCTCACCGATGTCCCAAGATTGGGACGCACGGCCACGGGTGACGGTTTCCATCCCGCTGTTGGTGGAGAATCGCCCCTATGCGCCGCAAAGCGGAAATCCCACCGCCGGCCGCACCATAGCAAGCGGTCTGCAGGGGCTTGAACCCTGCAGCCCGCTTCCTTTACCGCTCGCTTTGCAAGAGCATCCCCACAACCAACCGGGCGGACCCGGCACCACCAACCCGGTAAGCCCCGGATGGAGAGGCTGGGCACCCGCCGGCCTGCCCCTACCGCCGGAGCAATACGTACAAGACGCTCACCGCGTATGCGAGGGCGCCGAGGCCCGTTCCGGCTCCGGCCAGCCACTTCAGGCCTGGAGAGGCCCCCAGCAGCACCCCGGCGACGAGCCCTGCCAGCCCGGCGTTCCAGAGCCACACCCCGGCCCGGGGCAGGACCGGCGGGAGCATCTGGGCCAGGGTGGGCACCCGGGTCTGGCCGACGCGGGAGGCGTAGCGAGAATACCACACCAGGAAGGGAACAATCTTATAGGCCAGGCCGATGGCAATGTTCCCGGCCCACCCGGGAAGCAGGAGCAGCCCCAGGGCCGACCAGCCTCCGGGGCCGGGCCGCCAGCCCAGGGTCGCGGCTAGGGTGCCGGCCGAGGCCAGGAGCAGGGCCGCCACCGAAGCATACAGGTGCAGGATCGTCGGGTCCGTCACCCGGCGGCCCCGGCGATGGATCCGGCGGCCGAAGTCCAGGGCGTAGGCGGCTCCCAGGATCGCCAGGGCCGCGGCCAGCGGCAGGGCCCGGGGACCGTAACCGCCGGCGAGGAGAAGGCTCAGGAGGGCCAGCACCCCGATGGTAGCCCAGGCCATCCACCGGGCCCAGGCCGGGGGTTCCCCCCGGGGGGTGAAGTAGAACATCGCCCCGAGGCGGTAACTAAGCCCGATGATCGCCAGGCCGAACCACCCGGCGGCCCCCACCACCAGATGGGCTCCCAGCACCGGCCAGGCACCGGCGGGGAGAAAGCGGAACCGGAGGTTAAGGGCCAGGGTGAGGCCGAGGCTGACGACCAGCACCAGGGAAGCCAGGGCCCCGGTCAGGTAGGCGGGGATCAGCCCCTGGGGGAGGGCCCGGAGCACCCCGGGGGCGACGGTAGCCACAAACCAGATGACCGCGGTCAGGACCAGCGCGCCGCCGGCCCCGAGGACGAGGGGCTGCCACAGCCGGAACCCCGCCAGGATCAGGGCGATGCCCACCCCGAGCAGCCAGGCCTGCCGGATCCCCGGCCGCCGGTCCACGGGCGGCTGCCCCAGGACCACCGGCACCAACTGGTAGAGGGCGCCCATCTCCAGGGCGGTCAGCCCCAGGGTGAAGGCGTGGACTGCGATGAGCAGGGAGGGGTTGTGGCGGAAGGATTCGGCGTGGACGGCTGCCTTGGGCAACACCAGCCCCAGCAGGGCAAAGCTAAGGGCGCTGACGGTGAAGAACCGCAGCGATGCCCGGGGGTCGGGCACGCTGCCAGGTGCCGAGAGCATGGGGCCACCTCCTGTCGGGAACGGTAGCGGAACCGGTCCTGGGCGCGCCGTGATCATGGTCACTGCCCGCCGCAGCCGGCGGTGGGACGATGGGCTGGGGGTGAGTTCCGATGTCCGAGCCGACGATTACGCCCGCTGACGTGTTGAGCCGGCTGGAGTACGTCATCGACCCGGAGTTGGGGGTCGACATCGTCAACCTCGGCCTGGTGTACGACGTGCAGGTGGACGAGGGCGGCCGGGTGGCGGTCACCATGACCCTGACCACCCAGAACTGCCCCCTCACCTTCAGCATGCCGGCTGCGGTGGAGCGGGCGATTCGGTCCCTGCCCGGGGTGACCGATGTCTCGGTCCAGCTGGTCTGGTCACCCCCATGGCATCCCAGCATGATGAGTCCCCTCGCCCGGGCCCGGCTGGGATATCGCCCGGAGTCCGAGTAGGGCGGGAACCCAGCCGGCGACGCCCGGTTACCATCCCGGTTCCTCGGTTACCATCGCCGTTACCATGGTGAGCAAAGAGGGAGGCATGCATACCCGTGCAGACAGTGGAAGTCGATGTCCGGCAGGTGCCGCCTCCGCAGCGGCATCCTCTGATCTTCAGCACCTTCGACCGCCTGGCTCCCGGGCAGACCATGGTGCTGGTTAACGACCACGATCCCAAGCCCCTGTACTACCAGCTCTCCTTCGAGCGGTCCGGGCAGTTCGAGTGGGAGTACCTGGAGCAGGGGCCCGAGGTCTGGCGGGTGGCCATCCGCCGGAAGTAGGAGGCCGGAAGCAGGAGGTGGTCCCCTTGGACCGTACCCGGCTGGCCCGGGTGGACGTCAGCCAGACCCCCCTCGTCACTATCTGGGAGGTCACCCGGGCCTGCGCCCTGGCCTGCCGCCACTGTCGGGCTGAGGCTATCCCCCGGCGGCACCCGCTGGAGCTGACCACCGAAGAGGGCTACCGGCTGATGGACCAGGTCCGGGAGCTGGGAAGCCCCCTTTTTGTCCTGACCGGGGGCGACCCGCTGCTGCGGCCGGATTTCTTTGACCTGATCCGGTACGCCACGGAGATCGGGCTCCGGGTGGCCGCCACCCCCAGCGGCACGGGCCTGTTGACCCGGGAGAATATCCGCCGGGCGGCGGAGGCCGGGCTGCGCCGGGTGGCCTTCAGCCTGGACGGCGTCTCCGCCGGGACCCACGACGCCTTCCGGGGGGTGAAGGGATCCTTCCGCCTGACCCTGGCCGGGATCGAATACGCCCGGGAAGCGGGCATGGAGGTCCAGGTGAACACCACCGTCACCCGGTACAACCTGGCCGAACTCCGGGAGATGCCCCGGCTCCTCGAAGAGCTGGGGGTCCGCCTGTGGGCGGTCTTTTTCCTGGTGCCCGTGGGCCGGGGCCTGCAGGAGGACATGATCACCCCGGAGGAGCACGAGGAGGTCTGCCGGTGGCTGGTGGCCATCGGGGAGAGCGTCCCCTTCCCCATCAAGACCACCGAGGCGCCCTTCTACCGCCGGGTGGCGATCCAGATGGGGCGGCCGGTTCCCTACACCGTCAACGACGGCAAGGGGTTCGTTTTCATCGACCACCTGGGGAACGTCTGCCCCAGTGGCTTCCTGCCCCTGCCCGCGGGCAACATCCGGGAGCAGCCCCTGGCGGAGATCTACCGGAACGCGCCGCTCTTCCGGGACCTGCGCAACCCGGACCTCTTGAAGGGCAAGTGCGGCCGGTGCGAGTACCGGTCCCTCTGCGGCGGTTCACGGGCCCGGGCGTGGGCCTTGACCGGGGATCCTCTCGCCTCGGACCCCGCTTGCCCGTACGAGCCCGAGGGGGCGCCGGGTGCCGCCGCCAGCGCATGAAGCCCGGCGCAAAAAGGCCCCGGCCGTCCTTG
>JAKKUO010000090.1 GCA_021890795.1 Bacillota bacterium
ATCGCCGCCCGGATTGTCGCGTGCCTGGTGAACGAGGCCCTCTTCGCGATGATGGAAGGGGTGGCGAGCCCCGGGGCCATCGACCGGGCGATGGAACTGGGCACCGGCTTCCCCCGGGGGCCCCTGGCCTGGGCCGACCGCCTCGGGCCGGCCTTTGTCCTCGGGGTGCTGACGGCCCTGCAGACCGACACCGGCGAGGAGCGGTACCGGCCGGCCCTGCTCCTGCGCCGGCTGGTCCAGGCAGGGCGCACCGTCTACGGCGGTGGGGCCGGCGGCCGCTGACGGAGAGGGGCGGACGCGCACGGCCGGCGGGAACTGCCATGGAAAGGGAGCGGCGAGCCCCATGCGGGATGTGGTGATTGTCGACGCCGTCCGGACCCCTATCGGCCGGTACGGCGGCGCCCTCAAGGACGTGCGGCCGGACGATCTGGCCGCGCACGTCATCCGGGCCCTCCTGGACCGGAACCCGGCGGTAGACCCGGCCCGGATCGAGGACGTGATCCTGGGCTGCGCCAACCAGGCCGGGGAGGACAACCGGAACGTGGCCCGGATGGCGGCCCTTCTGGCCGGGCTGCCGGTGGAGGTGGGGGGCTGTACGGTCAACCGCCTCTGCGGCTCGGGACTGGAGGCGGTCCTCCAGGCGGCCCGGGCCATCCGGGCCGGCGAGGGCGATGTCTACATTGCCGGCGGGGTGGAGTCCATGACCCGGGCTCCCCTCGTCATGGCCAAGGCCGCCGAGCCCTGGTCCCGGCAGGTAGAGGTCTACGACACCACCCTGGGCTGGCGGTTTGTCAACCCCCGGCTGGCGGCGATCTACCACCCCTACAGCATGGGGGAGACCGCGGAGAACGTGGCGGAGAAGTGGGGGGTGAGCCGGGAGGAGCAGGACCGGTTCGCCCTGGCCAGCCAGCAGAAGTGGGCCGCCGCCCAAGCTGCAGGCAAGTTCCGGGACGAGATCGTGCCGGTGCCGGTCCCCGCGGGCCGGGGGGAGACCCGGCTGGTGGAGGTGGACGAGCACCCCCGGCCCGACACCACCCTGGAGAAGCTGGCCCGACTGAAGCCTGTCTTCCGGAAAGGCGGCACCGTCACCGCGGGCAACTCCAGCGGCGTGAACGACGGCGCCGCCGCGCTCCTGGTGATGGCGGCGGAGACCGCCCGGGAACTGGGGCTGAGGCCCATGGCCCGGATCCTCGCCGGGGCGGTGGCCGGGGTGGATCCGGCCTACATGGGGGTCGGCCCCATCCCCGCCAGCCGCAAGGCCCTCAAGCGGGCGGGGATCGGGGTGGCGGACCTGGACCTGGTGGAGCTGAATGAGGCCTTCGCCGCCCAGGCGATCCCCTGCATTCGGGAGCTGGGGCTCGACCCGGAGAAGGTGAACGTCAACGGCGGGGCCATCGCCATTGGCCATCCCCTGGGGTGTTCGGGGGCCCGGATCCTCACGACTCTGGTCCACGAACTCCGGCGCCGGGGGGGCCGGTACGGCCTGGCTACCATGTGCATCGGCGTCGGCCAGGGGATCGCCGCGGTGGTGGAGGCGGTCTGAGGCCGCCCGCGGGGCGGGGAAAGCGCCGGGCGACCTATGGACCGGGAAAAGCGCCGGTCGGGCAGCCTCTATCGATCCACTTGACAGACGATTGCCACGTGCTCTACCATTGAAACCAAGCAAGCGTTCGCTTTGGGAGGTGTGTCCTTGCCACGGGTCGGCCGCAAGGAGCAGATCCTGGCGGCGGCCACCGCCCTCTTCGCCCGCAAGGGCTACCACGCCACTACGGTCCGGGATATCGCCGAGGAGGCCGGGATGCTCTCGGGGAGTCTCTACGCCCACATCGCCACCAAGCAGGACCTGCTGGTGGCGGTGGTGGAGCGGGCCGCTGAGGCGTTTATCGGGGCCGTGGCGCCCATCGCCCGCAGCGGGCTGCCGCCCGGGGAGAAGATCCGGGCGGCGATGCGGGCCCACGTCCGGGTCGTTGCCGAGAGCCGGGCGGCCGCGACGGTCTTCATGCACGAGTGGCGGGCTCTGGATGAGGAGCGCCGCCGGGCGGTCCTGGCTCTCCGGGACCGGTACGAGGCCCTCTGGGACGGGATGATCCGGGAAGGCATCGGGTCCGGGGAGTTCCGGCCGGTGGACCCCAAGTTCGCCCGGCTGCTCCTGCTCTCGGCAGCCAACTGGATCTACCAGTGGTACAACCCCGACGGCCCCCTGGGCCCGGACGAGGTGGCCGACCGGTTCACCGACCTGATTCTGAACGGCCTGCGGGCGGACCCGCGGGCATCCGGCCTGCGGGGCGACCCGCGGGCATCCGGCCTGCCCGGGCCGCAGGCCCCGGCGCCGAAGGAGGTGGCTCACGGTGCCCCTGAGCTGCGAGGAGAGGCGGGCCGAGTTCCTGGCCCGGATCGAGCGGGGGGAGAAGATCGAGGCGACGGACTGGATGCCCGATGACTACCGGCAGTACCTGATCCGCCTCATCGCCATGCACGGCATCAGCGAGATCATGGGCGCCTTGCCGGAGAAGGAGTGGGTCCCCCGGGCCCCCACCCTGCACCGGAAGCTGGCGATCCTGGCCAAGGTGCAGGATGAGCTGGGCCACGGACAGCTCCTCCTCCGGGTGGCGGAGGACCTGGTGGCGCCCCTGGGGATGAACCGGGAGGACCTGCTAAACGGCCTTTTCCAGGGCACCATCCACTTCCACAACGTCTTCCACATGCCCGCCCCCACCTGGGCGGACGCCGGCATTATCGGCTGGCTGGTGGACGGGGCGGCCATCATCACCCAGGGGATGCTGGCTCAGGGCTCCTACGCCCCCTACTGCCGGGCCCTGGAGCGGATCATCGCCGAGGAGTCCTTCCATATCCAGCACGGGGAGAGCATCTGCATCGCCCTGGCGGAGGGGACCCGGGCCCAGCGGCAGATGCTCCAGGAGGCCCTCAATCGCTGGTGGGAGCCGCTCATCTTCTTTTTCGGCCCGCCGCCGAAGAGCGAGCTCACGAAGCATCAGGACCTGGGCCTCATGTACCGGCTCCGGAACAAGACCAACGAGGAACTTCGGCAGCGGTTCTTCCACAAGTACGTCCCCCGGATCCAGGCCCTGGGCCTCACCATCCCCGACCCGAACCTGCGGCTCGACAAGGAGACCAACACCTGGCACTACACCCAGCCCGACTGGTCGAAGTTCAAGGCGATCCTCCGGAACGAGGGGCCGATGTCCAGAGCCCGGCTCACCCTCCGCCACAGCGCCTGGGAGCAGAACCGCTGGGTGCGGGAGGTCCTCTCCACCCGGGCGGCGGTGGCGGTGTAGCGCCGGCGCCGCAGCCGTGCCGCATGGCCACCCCTTCCGGAGGGGAACCCGCACCGGAGGAGAACCCGCAACCGGAGGTGAACCCCCGTGGCCGACGAGCGCCTGGAGTACCACATCTACGAGGTCTTCGCCCAGGAGAGCCAGATGGCACCGGCGGTCCACCAGTTCAGCCTGCTCGCCTCCAGCCCGGACATGGCCCTCATCCTGGCCAAGGAGAACTTCCTTCGCCGGCAGAAGGCCTGGAGCGTCTGGGTGGTCCGCCGGGACCACATCCACCGCACCGGCCCGGCGGAGGCGGAGATGTTCGACCGGATGGACAAGACCTACCGGGAGACCGAGGGCTACCGGTACCTGAAGGAGAAGTGGCGGCGGTACAAACAGGAGCCGCTCACCGCCCAGGGCATGACCTAGACCGCCACCGTCCCGAGCATGACCTGGACCGCCGAGAGCATGACCTGGGGGGGAAGGCGGTGACCGCCCGGATCGAGACCCCGGCCCAGGCCCTGGCCGACCCGACCTGCCGCCAGGCCCTGGTGGAACTCCTGTTCCAGCTCGCCGACGACGACCTGGTCCTGGGCCACCGGGATTCCGAGTGGGTGGGGCTGGCGCCTCACATCGAGGAGGACGTGGCCTTCGCCTCCATCGCCCAGGACGAAGTGGGCCACGCCGCGGCCTACTATGGCCTGCTGGTGGACCTGGGGGAGGCGGAGAGCGCCGATGCCCTGGCCTACAGCCGCCCCCCTGATGCGTGGCGCTGCGCGCTCCTCCTGGAGCGGCCCAACGGCCCGGGGCACTACTTGGAGAACCCCCAGTTCGACTGGGGCTACACCATCGCCCGGCACTACCTCTACGACCTCTTCGAGATGGTCCGCCTCGAGGCTCTGGTCGAGAGCGCCTACCTGCCCCTGGCTCAGCTGGCGGCCAAGGTCCGCCGGGAGGAGCGGTACCACCTGCTTCACATGGAGACGTGGGTAAAGCGCCTCGCCCGGCACAGCTCGGTCTCCCGGGCCCGGCTCCAGGCGGGGCTCGAGAAGGCCTGGGTCGACCTCTACGGCCTCTTCAGCCTGGGGCCTGAGGGGCCGGCGATGGCGGCGCTGGGGCTGTTGCCCGGCGGCCGGGACCGGCTCTGGCAGACCTGGCGGGAGCGGGCCCAGACCCTCTTCGCCGAGGCCGGGCTGCCCTGGCCCGGGGACCCCAGCCCGGTGATGCTCGACGGCCGGGCTGGCCGGCATTCCGCCGACCTGGAGGCACTCCTCGGCCCCCTGACGGAGGTCTACCGGCTGGATCCCACCGCCCGGTGGTGAGGCGGCCCGCCGCGTTGTGCGGCCACCGGCGGCGGTGGCTCTGGGCACCGGGCGGGAGGATGAGGAGCCGTCCGGCTGGCGAGAAAAGGAGGCGATGCCGTGGCGGAGCCAGCACGTGCCCGCACCCCCCTGGAGGAGGCGGTCTGGGCCGCCCTGGAGGATGTGAAGGACCCGGAGATCCCGGTGGTCAGCGTGGTGGAGATGGGCATCGTCACCGGGGTGGAGGTGGACGGCGACCGGGTGGTGGTGCAGGCGACGCCCACCTTCGTCGGCTGCCCGGCCTTGCGGATCATCGCTGACGGCATCGTCCGCCGGCTGCTGGCAGTCCCCGGGGTGGCGGCAGCGGAGGTGCCGTGGGTGATGGAGCCCCACTGGACCTCGGAGCGGATCACCCCGGCCGGCCGGGAGAAGCTGAGGGCCTTCGGCCTGGCGCCGCCGGGGCCGGCGAGAGAAGGGTCCTCGCCGCCCTGCCCCTACTGCGGCTCCACCCGCACCCGCCTGGAGAACCTCTTCGGGCCTACCGCCTGCCGGAGCCTCTACTATTGCGATGACTGCCGGAACCCCTTCGAGGGGATGAAACGGGTCTAGACCCGGAGCGATGCCGTTCCCCGATGCCCGTCAAGCCGCCCGCGGCCCATGGCAGGCTGCGGGCGGCTTTGCCTCAGGCGGTTCCCCAGGGCGTTGCCCTCACGGCCTGCTTTGTCCCGGGTGCATGTAGATAAAGCGCCCGGATCGCCGCGGCCGGGATCGGCGGGCGGGGTGCCAGAGCCGGCGCGGCCGGAGCGGGCTGGACGGGGACTCATCCTTCCCGGGAGGGGGATGCGATGATCTGGGATCCCACGGAGTCCGGAAACAGTCCGGACCCTCGACGACCTGCCCCGGCTGCCCT
>JAKKUO010000091.1 GCA_021890795.1 Bacillota bacterium
AAGGCATCTTGAATCAAGGCATGTTGAAGGCCACCCGGCTCCAGCCGGGTGGCCTTGTTGCTCGGGCGCCTGAACCTGCCGCTCCTGGACCGGGGAGGATCCCCTGGGACCCGCGACGCCGGACCGGCTAGCGCCGGGCCTCCCGGACCAGGGCCATGGTCCAGCCCGCCAGGCCCGCCAGGGCCAGGGGCGCCGCCAGGGCCGTCACGGCCATGCCGCCGTAGTTCCGGTCCTCGTCCAGGGTGTGGCCCAGGCCGTAGGTGAGCCCCAGCAGCCCCAGGGTGGCCATCATCCACCCCGTGTAGGGGGAAGCCATCCGCATGCGCATCCGCATGGTTCTCCCTCCTCCGCCAGGTGGATACCGGGCCACCCCTAGTATGCCCGCCTGGCCGCCTGGGGAGGGCCGGCCGCCTACCGGCCCTGCTGCAGGCGCCGGAGCATCTCCGGGGTCAGCTCCTTGCCCTTGGCCAGCTTCTCCCGGAGGTGCGGGTCCAGCACCTTCTTCCGGATCCGGATGCTCTTCGGGGTCACCTCGACCAACTCGTCGTCGTCGATCCACTCCAGGGCCTCTTCCAGGGTAAGGATCCGGGGCGGCTCCAGGCGCAGGGTCTGCTCCGCGGTGGCAGAGCGCATGTTGGTGAGGTGCTTGGTCTTACAGACGTTGACCTCGATATCGTTCTCCCGGACGTGCTCCCCCACCACCATGCCAGCGTAGACCTCCGTCCCCGGCTCGATAAAGAACCGGACCCGCTCCTGGAGATGGTAGAGGGCATAGGTGGTGGCTACACCGGTCTCCGACGCTACCGCCGCGCCCCGGGTCCGACCGGGGATCTCTCCCCGGTACGGCCCGTAGGAGTGGAAGAGGTGGTGCATCACCCCAAAGCCCCGGGTGTCGGCGAGGAACTCCGAGCGGTAGCCGATGAGCCCCCGGGCGGGGATCAGGAACTCGAGGCGCAGGTGGCCTGAGCCCGAGTTGGCCATGTTCTGCAGCTCCGCACGACGCCGGCCGAGCTTCTCCATCACCACCCCCAGGTACTCCTCGGGGATGTCGATGATCAGGGTCTCCAGCGGCTCCAGAAGCTCGCCGGTCTCCGGGTCCCGCTTCAGGATCACCTGGGGCTTGGAGACCGCCAGCTCGTAGCCCTCCCGGCGCATGGTCTCGATCAGGATGGCAAGGTGGAGTTCTCCCCGGCCGGAGACCTGGAAGACATCCGGGTCCTCGGTCTCCTCCACCCTGAGGGCGACGTTCCGCTCCAGCTCCCGGAAGAGCCGGGCCCGGAGGTGCCGGGAGGTGACGTACTCCCCCTCCCGGCCGGCAAAGGGCGAGTCGTTGGTGCGGAAGGTCATGGTGAGGGTCGGCTCGTCCACCCGGAGCGGCGGCAGGGGCATCGGGTTCTCCGGGTCCGAGATGGTCTCGCCGATGTGGATGCCTTCCAGCCCGGTGACGGCGATGATGTCCCCCACCGTCGCCTCCTCGGTGAGGACCCGGCGCAGCCCCTGAAAGGTGAAGAGCTGTAGCACCCGGCCCTTCTCAACGCTCCCGTCCCGCTTGCAGATGCTCACCGGCTGCCCGCTGCGGATCCGGCCCTGGTGGACCCGGCCGATGGCCACCCGGCCCACGTACTCGTCGTAGTCGAGGGAGGTGACCATCACCTGCAGGGGCCCGTCCGGATCCCCCTCCGGGCAGGGGACGTGGTCGACGATGGTCTGGAAAAGGGGTTGGAGGCTCGTCCCCCGCTCCCGGGGGTCGAGGCTCGCCACCCCCTGCCGGCCCACCGCGTAGACCACCGGGAAGTCCAACTGGGCTTCGTCCGCCCCCAGGTCGATGAAGAGCTCCAGGACCTGGTCCAGCACCTCCGCCGGCCGGGCGTCGGGCCGGTCCATCTTGTTGATCACCACGATGGGTCGGAGCCCCGCCTCCAGGGCCTTGCGGAGCACGTACTTGGTCTGGGCCATCACCCCTTCGGCGCTATCGACCAGGAGGAGCGCCCCGTCCACCATGGTGAGGATTCGCTCCACCTCGCCGGAGAAGTCGGCGTGGCCCGGGGTGTCGACGATGTTGATGGTGATCCCGTTGTAGGTGACCGCGGTGTTCTTGGCCAGGATGGTGATGCCCCGCTCCCGCTCCAAGGCGTTGTTGTCGAGGATGCACTCCCCGACCGGCTCGTTCTCCCGGAAGACGCCGCTCTGCTTCAGCATGCCATCGACCAGGGTGGTCTTGCCGTGGTCCACGTGGGCGATGATGGCGATGTTCCGCAAGTCCGTCCGCTTGATCCGCACAGTCCCGCCTCCGTGAGAGTGCCGGATCCCGGTCCCTTGGTCGAACCGGGATCCGACCGCGGATGGAGCCCCAGGCGCACCGAGGCCCGGTAACACGAAAACCGGTGGATGCCGGAGGCACCCACCGCAAGGCGGCGTGCCAGAAGCACCCACCGCAAGGCGATGCCAATTTGAGTATGTTACGGCCCCCAGCCCGGCCTGTCAAGTGCGGACATCCAGTAACTGGTTCACACAGCGGCCAGCCCCGGCCTGGGGCGGCCGGATCGCAACATAAGCACCGGTTCTGTCACACGCCTGCCGGCCCGGGCGTAGGATAGGGCAGCGGCGGGAGACCAGCGCCCCCGCCGGGAGGTGGATGCCAGTTGACAGAGCGGCGTCCTGAGGGCCGACCCCTGCCCCCGGACCTGGCGGACCAGCTCCGGTCTGCCCTCACCCCCGCCGGCCAGAAGTTGCTACAGGACCTGCTCCGGGGAGCGCCGCCGGACCAGGTGATCCGTGAGGCCGCCAGGGTTGCCGGCGTTCCGGACCGGGAACTGCGGCAACTGCTGGTCCGGCCCGAGGCCCTTGCAGACCTGGTTCGGAAGATCCAGGCCGGAGGCACGGTCGACCCGGCGCTGCTCCGCAGGCTCCTGGAGGCCGGCGGCCACGCGCCACCTCCGCCCGCCCCCGGCAAGGGGACCCGTCGGGACCCGCGCTGAGCCACCCCTGGGGCAGGACCCTCCGGTTCAGGCCCAGGCCCGGCGCCCATACCTACCTCGGAGGAGGAGTCCCGATGTCCGACAATCGCCAGCCGATCAGCCCCACTCTGTTGATCTTGCTGCTTCTGGTATTCCTGCTCACCACCGGCGACCTCATCTGAGGCCGCCGCGGGCCGAGGGGGCTGCGCCGCGGCGTAGCCCCCTCCCATCGCCCGTGCGCCTGCGCCCCTGGGACGCCTCGGGTTAGTGGGTCCCGCCGGAAGCCGCCCCCCCGGAGGCCTGGACCATCCCCACGAGTTGCTGAAAGGCCGGCGACCCGACCACCGCCCCCAGCCGGGCAGCCGCCCCCTCGCCTCCAGAGCGGGCCACCACCGCCTGCATAAGGGGCAGAAGCCCCGGGAGCGGCCCGGCCTCCTGGCCGCCCGGGGTGCCGGACGTCGCCCCGGTGTCGCCGCCGCCGGTGTCCCCGGCTGCACCACCCCCGCCGTCGGCCCCGCCGCTGCCCAGGGCCCCGCTGCCGCCGGCGCCGCCGTCGGCGGCCCCCTCCGGGCCCGGTTCGCCGCCGGTTCCGGAGCCGCTCTGCCCCACCGCCCTGGCCAGGAGACCGGGGAGGAGCCCGGCGAGAGCCCCGGCCAGGTCGGAGGTCGGCCCACCGGTTCCGCCCGGGGTGCCGGAGCCGTCGGCCGGCAGGCCACCCAGGGAGACGAGGCCCCGGGACTGGAGCCGCTGGGCCGCAGCCTCGGGATCCACCGCCACGTAGACGCAATGCCCCAGGAGGTCGCACATGACCTGGAGCCGCTGGGTAGCGGCGGAGACGGTCTGAACCGCCGCGGCAAGCTCATCGACCCGCCGGAGGACCTCCGCCCGGTGTTCCGGCGCCGACGCCTCCGGGGACGGCTGCCACATGCCCAGGCTCCCCACCTGCCCACCGGCCATGGGCGCGGCCCCAGGAGATTGGTCCTTTGGCACCCGGGCGGACGGCGCTCCGGCGGCACTCCCCTGCCCTTTGCCAGGGCCGGCCTGGGGTCCGTACCGGGCGGCAGGACCCGGAGCACCGCTGGCCGAGGGCGGGGAGGGCCGGGAAGCCGCCGGCTGGGCGTCTCCGGCTCCGGCCGCCGGGCCGGCCGGCGCAGCCCCGGTGCCGGGCGGCGGCTGCTGCCGGAGGGCGTCCGCCAGGGCAGCCAGCTTTGCCATCAGCCGCTCCTGCCGCCGCTCGAGGCGGCTGAGCCGCTCCTCGATGGTATGTGTCCACGAGATGGCCATCGCTCCGCTCGACTCCCTTTCCCTGATAGGCTGCACCCCATTCTACGGGAAAGGAGCGAGGAGGGTGAGACGGCTGCGCCCGCGCCATGCCGCCGGCCCTGCCCGCCACGTGGTGCTGCTCCGCCCGGAAGCCAGCCTCGCCTCCGGGCTGGAAGCGGTCCTTTGCTGCGGCGCCGAGGTCCTCTGCTCCCTGCCCCTGGTCCACGGCCTGGCCTGCACCTGCCCGGGGCCGGCGGCCCTGGCGGCCCTGACGGGCCATCCGGCGGTCCAGGCCCTGGAGCCCGACCTCCGGCTACCCCTCCCCCGGGCCCGGCCCGGCCCTCGCCCGGGTCTGCCGGGCCAGGGGCTGCCCTGGGGCCTGAGGCGGATCGGCCTCCCCCGGGCCTGGCAGCGGAGCCGCGGCCAGGGGGTGCGGGTGGCGGTGATCGACACCGGGGCCGACTGGACCCACCCGGACCTCGCCCCCCGGGTCCGGGGCGGCGTCAACGTGCTGGCCCCGGGGGAGCCCCCCGCCGACGACAACGGCCACGGCACCCACGTCGCGGGCATCGTGGCCGCTGCGGACAACGCCACCGGCGTCGTCGGGGTGGCCCCCGGGGCGGACCTCTATGTGGTCAAGGCCTTTGACCGGAACGGCAGCGCCGCCCTGGTCGACCTCCTGCAGGCCCTCCAGTGGTGCGCCGACTACGGCATGCAAGTCATCAACATGTCCTTCGGCCAACCGGCCTCCTCCCCCGCCCTGGCCCGGGCGGTGGCGGCCCTGGAGGACCGGGGGGTGGTGCTGGTGGCCGCGGCGGGCAACGGCGGCCCCCGGCGGCCGGTGGACTTCCCCGCCCGGTATCCTCACGTCCTGGCTGTCACCGCGACCGACCCCCGGGACACCCTGGCCCGGTCCTCCAGCCGGGGGCCGGAGGTGGACCTGGCGGCCCCAGGGACCGGAATCGTGTCTCTCTGGCCTGGAGGCCGGCTCCGCTCCCTCTCGGGCACCTCCATGGCCGCAGCCCACGTGGCCGGCGCCGCCGCCCTGCTGCTGGCGGCGGAGCCAGGGCTCACCCCAGGGGAGGTGCGGGACCGGCTGCGGGCCACCGCCGAACCCCTCCCGGGCCTCGGCCCGGGGGAGCAGGGGGCGGGCCTGGTCCGGCCAGACCGGGCCCTGGCGGCGGCCGTGCCGGTCGGGGCAGACGGAGACATGGCAGGAGAGGGGCAAGGAATCCAG
>JAKKUO010000092.1 GCA_021890795.1 Bacillota bacterium
CCGGAGCCGCACCTCCTGCCGCTGCCCCCGGGCCCAGGTGAGCCCCGTCCCGGCGTGCCGGACCTCCGGGGCCTCCGCGGTGTACGTGCCCGGCGAGACCGCCCGGGCGTAGTAGACGATCTCCCGCTGGCTGGCGCCGGGCCAGTAGAAGAAGGTCACCCGCTGGCCCATGACTTCCACGGGGTAGTTGGCCTTGGGGTCGCGCACCCCCCGCAGGTAGGGCTGGACCACCGGCCGCAGCCCCGCGGGCAGGTAGTCGGTCACCTCGTAGGGCCCCTCGAGGGCGTCAGGGCCCAGGTTTGGCCGGAGGACGATCCGGACCAGGTCCCCGGCGGACCACTCCAGGGTGGCCCGGCCGCCCACCTGGAACTCCCGGGTGACCGACGCCCCGGCCCCCGCCGGGGCCCCGCCGGCCCCCTCCCGGGTGAGGTAGGCCACCGTCAGCCCCACCTCCCCGGTGACCTCCCGGATCTCCAGCCCCCGCCACTGGTCCGGGGTGAGGGCGACCCGGAAGACCTCGCCCGGCCGGAGTTCCCGCCGCACCGGCTGGCCGTCCAGGGCGTAGGTGAAGCTCACCGGGGCCGAGGGCAGCTGAGCGAGCCCGTCCCGGATCGCCAGGAGCAGCTCGGGCTGCAGGAGGGCCGCCTCCGCCTTCTCCGCCGCCGCGTACTGGAACAGGGGCAGGGCCGAGGGCTCCCCGAGCCGGGCCGCCACCACCGCCGCCCGGGCCGTGGCGGCCAGCACCGCCTCCTCGCTACCGGCGCTCCCGCCGGCTCCGGCCTTCGGCTCCGGTCGGATCCGCAGGTAGGGCCCCACGGCCTCGCCGTGCTTCTCCAGGAGTTCATGGAACCGGGCCCGCACCCCCTCGTGGTGGCCCAGGGCGGTGGCGGCGAGCATCAGGTCCAGTTCCTCGTCCAGGGTGAGGTTCGGGGCCGCCAGGAAGGCCTCGATCCGGAGGAGCACCGGCTCCCCCAGGGCGGCCAGGCCGTAGAGGGCAGCGATCACCTCCCGGCGGCTCCGGTCCTCGGCAGCGGCCACGGAACCGAGGTACTGGGCCAGGGCCACCCGGTCAAACCGGTCGGCCGCCAGGTCCGCCAGCCGGGCGGTCAGGGCCAGGTCCGCCTCCGCGTACGGAAGTGGGGCGATGCCGCCCTCGGGGGTCTGGTACCGGAGAGGGCTGAAGTCCGGGGGATCCTCCGGCCAGGCGGCGGTCAGGTCACCGGCCGCCGGGTCGGGGAGGAGGGTCTCCAGGAGGCTCCGGGCCACCGCGGCGCCGAGGCGGCGCTCCAGCCGGTGCCCCCACGCCCAGACCAGCCGCTCCAGGACTGCCAGGTACTGGCCCCGCCGGGCATCGGCAAAGGTCAGGGTGGTGATCCCCTCTTCAGCCCCCTGGATCCGGAGACCGGGGGTGAGGAGATGGAAGTCCAGCCGGTCCTGGAGGTAGAAGGTCTCCTGGACCGTAAAGCGCCGCTCCAGGGCGTCGGACAGCCCCCCGGGCCCTCGGGCCTCGACCCGGAAGGAGTAGGTGCCGGGCTGCTGGAGCCGGGGCAGGGTCCACGCTACCGGCTCATGGCCCGCGGCCGTTGCCTCGCCCAGCTCCTGCCGGCCGCCGGGCCCGGTGAGGGTCGCGGTGAAGGTCACCCGGTCCCCCGTTCCCAGGGCCGTCCCGTAGGCCCGGGCAGTGACCACCGGCTGGTCGCCCACCAGGTAGGTCTCCCCCAGGACCACCTCGGCGAAGAAGGGCAGCCGGACCGGGATCCCCAGGGTGCCGCTGGCGGCCTGGGGGGCATGGCGCAGGGCCGGGCCGGGGTCCCCCTCCGCCGCCGCGTGGTAGGTCATCCGCCAGGTGGTCAGGTTGTCCGGCAGCCGGAACTCCGCCCGGGCCCGGCCGTCCGGCCCGGTGGTGAGGGTGGCAAAGTAAGCCATGTCCCGGAAGTCGTGCCGGCCCCCGTCCCCTTCGCCGCCCTGCTCCGCCACCGGGACGTGCTGGGGCACCTTGTGGGAACCCCGGGTGAAGAGGACGCCGGAGGGCATCCAGTCGCCGTAGAGGGACTCCAGGAAGTCCACGTTCCGGTCCCGGAGGGCGTAGAGGGCTTCGTCCACCAGGTTCAGGTTGACCGTGGCGGCCACCGGCCGGCCCTGGGCGTCGGCCACCGCCACGTCCAGCACCACCCGGTCCCCCGGCCGGTACTCCGGCCGGTCGGGGGTGACGGTGACCTGGAGCCCCTGGGCCGCCGGGTTGTAGTGGACCACCCGGTCCGCCTGGTGGTAGGTCCGGCCGTCAAAGTGGACCGCCCACAGGGTCATGCTGGGGATGTCGGTGCCCAGGAAAGGCAAGGAGACCCGAGGTTCGTCGCTCACCACCGCCCGGCCGAGCCCCTGCCGGGCGGTGAAGAAGAGGAATCCTCCCGTCCGGGAAGGGATCCGGGCATTGCCCGTCTCGGTGGACACCCACAGTTCCGCGGTCACCGGCTCCCCCAGGGCAAACCGGGTGCCGTCGCCGGGGCCATTCCGGGAAAGGTCCACGTAGTACCACCGGTAGGTCGACCCCGGGTCGACGGGGAGGTCGCCGGACAGGAAGAGGGTGGTGACCACGGGGCGGCCGGCCCGGTCCTCCGTCCGGATCGTCACCTCGTAGGTCCGGCCCTTCTCCAGGGGGAAGGTGTGGCGGAGGGTCCCCGTCCCGTCGGTCCGGCCCTCGTGCCGGGCCACCTGGACCAGGTGCCGCCGGTACTCGTAGCGGGGAATGACCCGCTTCTCGATAAAGTCGTAGGTCTGCCCCCGCTCGATCGCCTCCCACTCCACCCGGGCCAGCTCCAGGGTCACCGGCCGGTCCGGCACAGGCGCGCCCCGGTACTCCTCGTATCCGGTGGCCTCCGGGGCGTTCCGGGCCCGGAGGTCCACCGCCTGGAGCCGGACCGTCACCTCGCCGGCGGGGGAGGCCCCTTCCCCGGCTCCGGCGGCCACTCTCCGGGCCGAGGCGGTCACCGCCACGTCCCGGGGGAAGAACTGGAAGGGGTGGTATCCCTGGATCTCCCCCTCCTCCGGCCCGGCCGGAACCACGGTGATGTGCCCGAACGTCTCCGCATCGCTCTGGGGCGGGCGCTCATGGGTGACGTGCCGGATGGTGGCCGTGCCGTCGGGACCGGTGGTCACGGTCCCGTCCCGGGTGGTCGCCCCGTCGTGGATCTGGTACTTCAGGGCCAACCCGGGCACCGGGGTGCCTTCGAAGAACCGGGCCGCCACGGAGAAGGTGATGGGCTCGCCGGCCAGCACCGCCCGCCGGTCCGCGCTCACCTCCAGCCGGTAGGCAGGCTTGGTGTAGGTCTTCACCTCGAGCCAGTGGCTGTGCATCACCACCCCGTCCGCCAGCACCTGCACCGTGTACCACCCCGGCCGGACGCTGGGCAGGGCCAGGGCCCCGGTGAAGACGTCCCGCTGCACCGGCACCCGGGTACTGGCCAGCACCAGGTCCCGGCTCTCGGGTCCGCTGTAGTCCGTCCGGACCACCCGGACCTCCACCTCCGGCACCGGCCGGGCCCCCTCCTCCCGGGGGCGGAGGAAGCCCCAGAAGTGGACCGTGTCGTCCGGCTTGTAAAGGGGCCGGTCCAGGTAGAGGTACCGCCAGTAGTGGTACGGGGTCTCGTCCGGCCGGTCGTCCAGGCCGGACTGCCACCGCCAGGGATCACGCTCCTGGGTGATGAGCACGGCCTCCGCCCCGCCCGGGGCCCGGGCGAGGAGGTAGAGGGGCCGGTGGGGCGGGGTCGGCAGGGTGGCGAGGCCCCGGGCGTCGGTCACCGCCGTCCCGGCCGTCCCTCCCGCTCCTGCCGCGCGGCCGGTTTCGCCCGCCCCCATGGCTTCGTCCGCCGCCTCCTCGCCGGTGGGCAGGGGCTCGACCCGCACCCCCGCCGCGGGCAGGCCGGTGGAGAGCTGATGGATCCAGACCAGGGTCTCGGTGGTGGTGACCGCGGTGTAAGCCGCCAGGTCCGTCACCTGGAGGTGGACCTGCCCCCGGGCCTCGCCGACCCGGATGTCCGCCAGGTAGTAACCGGGAGGCAGGGGCCCGGGGAAGGCCAGCACGTCGCCCAGGATCCGGTCCTCTTCGAAGACCAGCTCTCCCGTAAACCGCAGGGCCTCAGTCAGTCCCTCCACCGGCGAGAGGGCCGCGGCCCGGGTCGCCTGGGCCCAGGGAGGCAGGGCCTCCCGCCGGGCGAGAGCCCGGGCGTAGGCGGCGGCGTCGGGGTAGCGGTAAACCGTCACCGCCGCGGTGGGCCGCTGGCCGTCCGCCGCCGCGGCCCCGATGCGGTGCAGGACCAGGAAAGGGGTATCCCGGGGGGTGAACTCCAGGAACTCGTACCGGACGCCGAGGGAGGTCCGGCGCTGGTCCTCAGGGCGCTCGGTCTCAAACTGGAAGACCACGTCCTCCGCCAACTTCTCGTCGGTGCCCTCCAGGGGCAGCCCCGCCCGGAGCCGGACGGTGTACAGGGTTCCGGGGCTCAGCCGCTGGGCCGGAAGAAAGATGGCCACCTTCCCCCGCCGCTCAAACCGCCCTTCCACCCGGGGGGTGATTTCAAAGTAGGGAGCGGGGTCGCCGTACCCCTCGTGGCTGAAGATGAGTTCAATGCCCGTATCCACCGGGACCCCCACCACCGCGTTCCGGGGCAGAGTCCCCACCACCCGAAAGGTCTCCCGCACCTGGAAGGCCCACCGGTAGCTACCGGCGGCCGGCGCCGGGTCCCCGGCCTCCCCGGCCTCCGGGGCCTTGCCCGCGGGGGGAGCGAGGTGTCCCGGGGCCAAGGTGAACCGGTAGATACGCCCGGGCCGGAGGGGCTCCCCGGGCCACAGGTGCCACCGCCGGCCTTCCCGGTCCACCCGCTCCAGCCGGAAGGAGATCTCCGGCTCCACCCGGAGCCCCTGGCGGAGCGCCTCCTCCTCCAGAGGAGCGGCCGACTCCAGCACAAAGCCGCTCTCGGGGTCCACCCCCCGGTCATCCGCCTGCAGCGGCGCCAGGGTGATGGCCGCCGCCTGGGCGACGGGGACCCCGACCCCCCAGGCCGGGGCGCTGCCCGGACCCTTCCGCCCCCACACCGACACCGCCACGCCGCTCAGCACCAGGGCGATCGCCAGGGCGGCCGCCGCTGCCGGCCGGCCCATCCGCCGCCACCTGTCCATGCCCTTCCCTCCTGCACCCGGCCCGCCCGGGCCGCCATACCAGGCCACCCCTCTCCGGGCCCGGGGCAGACCCGGGCCGGAAAGGGCAGGGCCCCACGCCTGATTGCCTGTTTGCTCCATAGGACGTAGCATCCGGAGCGGGTGGTTCGGGTCCGGCCGGGGGAGCGCCGCCCTGGAATCGAGTAGGAGGGGG
>JAKKUO010000012.1 GCA_021890795.1 Bacillota bacterium
CTTCGCCGGCGCCCTCACCCTCGGGAATGCGACCTATGTCCTGGTGACCACCGGCACCCCGGACCGGTGGGTCGACCTGGCCGCGGATTACGTGTGGGGACCTCTCCGTTGCCGAATAGGGCCTTGGGGGCACACAGCGCCGGTGCGAGCCCACAGCTCGCACCGGCGTTTCTTTCCGTGGGAAACACATCCCTGTGGCTGCGCCCTTCTCGTCACCTCAGCCGCGTCTTTCACCATTTTCTCGTTTCTTTTGACGTTCAAGAGGAATTTCTCGTGTTCGACCGAATAGTATTGACTAACTGGTAGGTACCGGTTGGTATCACACCGGCACCGGTTGTAGGCCGCCGGCCGGGGCCCTTGCCCCGCCGATGACCACAGGGGAGGTGGCTGGCCATGGCGGCGACGGCTAGCGACACCGACGGCAGTGCCCACCGCAGCCCGGAGATCCGCCTGCTCTCCCCCACCGGTCACCTGGGGTTCACGCCCCTGGAGAAGGAGAGCTTTTTGGCCGGGATGGAGCGGGATCCCCACTTCGTAATCGCGGACTCGGGCAGCTCCGACATCGGCCCTCACCCCCTGGGGGCTGACGAGCCCGCCAGCCCCAAGGAGTGGCAGCGCCACGACCTCGAGATCCTGCTGTCGGAGACCCGCCGGCGGGGGGTGCCCCTGATCATTGGCTCCGCCGCGGACACCGGCACCCGCCGGGGGGTGGACCTCTACGTCCGCATCCTCCGGGAGGTGGCCGCGGCCCACCGGCTGCCCCCCTTCCGGCTGGCGTACATCTACGCCGACGTGGAGGTGGCGGAGGTCCGGCGCCGGCTCCTGGCCGGCGTCCGGATCGCCGGCCTGGACGGCCGGCCGGACCTGACCCTCCGGGACCTGGACCGCACCGACCGGGCAGTGGCGGTCATGGGACCGGAGCCGATCCTCCGGGCCCTGGAGCTGGGAGCGGACGTCGTGGTCTGCGGCCGGTCCTCCGACGCCTCCATCTTTGCCGCCCCCCTCCTCTGGCGGGGCCTCTCCCCGGCCACCGCCTACTACGCGGGCAAGGTGCTGGAGTGCGCCTCCTTCTGCGCCGAGCCCTTCATGGGCAAGGAGTCGGTGCTGGGCACCGTCCGGGAAGGGGAAGTGGTGCTGGAGCCCATGCACCCCGGCCAGCGCTGCACCCCCGCCTCGGTGGCCGGCCATGCGATGTACGAGCGGGCCACCCCCTACTTCGAATACGTCCCCGGCGGCGTCCTGGACATGCGGGGCTGCGTCTACGAGGCCGTGGACGACCGGCGCACCCGGGTGACGGGCTTCACTTTCCGTCCCAGCGACGGCTACACCGTCAAGCTCGAAGGGGCCGGCAAGGTCGGGGAGCGCTGCCTGGCGGTGGTGGGGTTCCGGGATCCGACCACCGTCGCCCGGATCGACGAGGTGATCGTCTGGGCCAGGAGCAAGGTGGAGGCCCGGTACGGCCGGGAAGGCTACCAGCTTTTCTACCACGTCTACGGGCGGAGCGGCGTCATGCAGGACCTGGAGCCCCGGCCGGTCCCCGGCCACGAACTGGCGGTCATCGTCGAAGGGGTCGCCCCCACCCTGGCCCGGGCCCGGGAGATCACCGCCATGGGCGCGCGGCAGATGTTCTACGCCCGGCTGCCCGGCGTCCGGGGCACCGCCGGCACCGCCGCGCTGATGTCCGACGAGGTCCTCGTCGCCCGCCCCGCCTACGAGTGGACCCTCAACCACGCCCTGCCCGTCGCCGACCCGCTGGAGCTCTTCCCGATCCACCTGATCACGGTGGAACCCGGCTGAGTCCGGGACCGGCTGCAACCCAGCCCTACAACCCAGCCGATGCGGATGCGGGCCATCCCAAGGGGGTCGGTCAAGGTGAAGCTGCTGGAGGCGGCCTCCACCATCCGGAGCAAGAACGCCGGGGTGGACCTGATCACCTTTGACATCCTCTTCAAGTCCCGGGAGCTGTACGACCGGGCCCGGCAGAGCCCGGCCCTCAGCCCCGAGGCCATCTGCCGGCTCTTCGGCATCGGGCCGGACCGGCTCTACAGCTACGTGACCTTTGACCCGGCCCTGGCGGTGAAGTTCACCATCCGCCGGCGCCGGCCCAGCGGCAGCCCGGGCGAGACCGACGTCTTCGGCGCCCAGCAGTACGCGCCCCTCCTGGACCTGGAACTCCCGGACCTGGAACCCCCTGACCCGTGAGCCGGGCGCAGGCGCAAGCCACCCCGGATCGGGAGCAGGTCGGAGGCGTAAACCGCCCCGGCTCGGGGCCCGGCCCGGGGCGAGCGCGGGCCCCGGGTCGGGTCCTGGGCCGTGCATCGGCCACCCTGCGGGCCTGGAGGTATGGGCATGCCCGTCGAGCCAAAGGCCCCTCTCCCCCTCTGGCAGCAACTGGTGGAGGCCATCCGGGAGAACATCGCTACCGGCCGCTGGCGGCTGAACGAGCAGATCCCTTCGGAGCGGGAGCTCTGCGCCCTCTTCGGCGTCAGCCGGAACACGGTCCGCCAGGCCATCGCCGAAGCCGTCAGCGCCGGTCTCCTCACCCGGGTCCACGGAAAGGGCACCTTTGTCTCCCAGCCGAAGGTCCATCCCCTCCCCTACCACATGACCGGCTTTGCCGAGACCATCCGGGCCCAGGGTCTGGAACCCGGCACCCGCCTGGTGGACCGGGGGACGCGGCCGGCCCCGCCAGGGGCGGCGGAAGGGCTCCTCGGAAAGCACCCGGCCAGCCTGACTTACGCCCGGGTGCTGGGCCTCGCCAGCGGCGAGCCCGTGGCCCTTTACGACAGCTGGCTGCCCCCGGACATCGGCCCGGAGGTCCTCCGGGAACTGGAGCGCCGGCTCCAGGCCGGAGAGCTGGTCTTCATCAACCAGATCATCGGCGACCTGTACCAGTGGCCATACCTGGACGCCCATCAGACCTACAGCGTCAGCACCGCCGGTGCAGAAGCCGTCCGGCTCCTGGGGCTCAGCCGCCACGTCCCGGTCTTCGTGGTGACCACCCTCTTCACCAGCCCCGGGGGCCGGCCGGTGGAGTACCGGCGGGCGGTGTACCGGGGGGACCGGTATCAGTTCCAGATCCGGCGCCAGGTGGCCCTGGGGCCCCCGGACACCCCGCTGGCCTCCACTGGCTGGCCGGCTGCCGGTGCCGGCCCCGGGCGCCGGTGATCACAGGCTCCACCGGGGGGACTGCCGCCGTGACATCGATAGGCTCCACCGGGGAGACGGCTGCGGTGACAGCGCCGATCATCGGCATCACCGCGTCGTATGGGGACGGGGATGAAGGCGCCCTTCGGGCCGGCAGGCCGATGCTCCTGGTCAGCCTGGCTTACGTCCAGGCCGTCGAGCAGGCCGGGGGGCAGGCCCTGGTGCTGCCCCTCTGCCCGGAGGGCAGCGCCCCCGAGGAGGTGCTGGAACTCCTCGACGGCCTGCTGGTCACCGGCAACGACGCCCGGCTCCCCCGTTCCCTCCGGGAGCAGCCGTCCCTGCCGGACCTGCGGGAGCAGGCGCCCCGGCGCTACCAGTCCGACGTCGCCTGGATCCAGGGCGCCCTCCGGCGCCGGATGCCCATCCTCTGCGTCTGCCGGGGAATGCAGACCCTGAACGAGGTCCTGGGTGGGACCCTTTGGCCCCGGCTCTACCCGCCGGAGGAGATGGGGCGCCACAGCCAGCTGGCCCCGGGCCACCAGCCCTGGCACGAGGTGCAGGTGGACCCGGACAGCCAGCTTGCCCGGGCCCTGGGCAAGGTCAGCCTCTGGACCAACAGCTTCCACGTCCAGGGAATCCGGGAGGCGGGGACAGGCCTGAGGGTCTCTGCCCGGGCCCTGGATGGGGTGGTGGAGGCTGTTGAGGGCACCGGGGGCCATTTCCTCATCGGGGTCCAGTTCCATCCGGAGTTGCAACTGGAGACGGAGCCTGCCCTGGCGGGGCTGTTTCGTGCCCTGGTGGGCGCCGCCCGGGCCTACCGGTGGGAACGGCAGGCCCGGGGAACGGGGCAGCGGCCGCGGCGGCCTTCTGCCGGCAGCGCCGGCTGCGTCTCCTGAAATATCGACCGCGGCCGCTGTCTTCCCACAGGCCGGGGCCGCGGCGGTCTCCGCCAACCCAATCCAGAGGGCAGGAGGGTGAGAGCGTGACAAAGGGGATGCGCACACGTTCGATGGGCAGGGTGCTGGCCGCGGCCGCGGTCAGCCTCCTCCTGGCCGCGGCCACGGGCTGCAGCCGCTCCCAGCCCCCGGGCCAGCCCACCGGGGCGTCGGGGCCCTCCCCGGGCCCGTCCGCCGGAGAGGGGCAGGTCCTCCGGTTCACCATCGACTACACCAAGGACCGGGAGGCGGAGGTCCAGGCCATCGTGGCCGACCTCCGGAAGATCGGCATCGAGGTCAGCGCCCGGCTCTGGGAGAAGCAGACCCTCCTGGACGCGGCCAAGACCGGCGAACGGGAGGCCTACACCACCGACTGGGGCTCCTCCACCTTCAGCCCCTACGACCTGGCCATCCCCAAGCTGAAGACCGGGGACCGGGGCAACTTCTCCCACTACAGCAACCCCGAGGTGGACCGGCTCTTTGAGGTGGGTTCCTTCGGCGCCACCGAGGAGGAGCGGCGCCAGGCTTATTTCAAGGTCCAGGAGATCCTGAAGGAGGACGCCCCCTGGATCTTCGGCTACTTCCGGATGACCGTCGAGGCCGCCTCCGCCCGGGTCAAGGGCTACCGCCCCGCCCTGGACAGCCGCATGAACCTCCACGACGTCTCCCTGGAGGGCGGCGACACCCTGGTGGTGGGGCTCCTGACCAACGCCCTGCAGAGCCTGGACCCGGCCAACCACCGGGACCGGGAGACCGAGACGGTGATCCGGAACATCTACGACGGGCTGGTCACCCGCACCCCCGACGGCAAGGTGGTCCCGGAGCTGGCGGAATCCTGGCAGACCGACGACAACAAGGTCTGGACCTTCACCCTCCGGCAGGGGGTCCGGTTCCACGACGGCACCCCGATGACCGCGGAGGACGTGGTCTTCACCTTCGAGCGGACCCTCAGCCCCACGGGTATCGACGGCCAGCCCTCGCCCCGGGCGGGGCTCCTCGGGCCCCTGGAGAAGGTGGAGAAGGTCGACGAGCGCACCGTCCGGTTCACCCTCTCCCAACCCTTCCCCGAGTTCCTTCAGCTCCTCCCCCACCACCAGATCGTCTCCAAGGCGTACGTGGAGAAGGTGGGGTCCGCCGGCCTCAGCGAGCGGCCCAACGGCACCGGCCCGTTCAAGTTCGTCTCCGGCCGGCTGGACGGCGAGGTGATCCTGGAGCGGTTTGACGACTACTACGGCGGCGCGCCGGACCTGCCGCCGGTGGGCCCGCCCCCGCTCCGGCGGGTGGTCTTCCGGATGATGCCCGACCCCGCCTCCCGGGTGAGCGCCCTCAAGGCCGGGGACGTGCACATCATCCAGGCGGTACCGGTGGACGCGGTGCCGGACCTGGAGCAGGATCCCGCCATCCAGGTTCTCACCGCGGAGGGGACCCGGCTCTACATGATCGAGCTGAACAACAAGGTCTTCACCGACCGCCGGGTCCGGCAGGCCCTCAACTACGCCATCAACTGGGACGCCATCCTCAGTGCGGTCTACGGCGGCACCGCCCAGCGGGTCCCGACCGCAATGCTGCCCTCGGGGTTCGGGTACAACCCCGACGTCCAGCCCTACCCCTACGACCCCGACAAGGCACGGGAACTGCTCCGGGAAGCCGGCTACCAGGTGCGGTAGCCGCCGAGTACCAGGTGCGGTAGCCGCTGCGACCAGGCCGCCGCGAGACGAAGGGAGGGCCGTGTTTGCGCACCGCGGTGCGGATCCTGCAGCGGGTGCTGGGAGCGGTGCCCCTGCTCCTGGCCCTGGTCATCGCCACTTTCGTCTTCGTCCGGATGATCCCGGGCGACCCGGTGGACATCCTGCTCGGCCAGGGGGGCAACGTCTCGGCGGCGGAGGTCGCGGCCCTCCGCCAGAGCCTCGGCCTGGACGAGCCGATCCAGGTCCAGCTCGCCCGGTTCCTCCGGGGCCTGCTGGAGGGCGACCTGGGCCACTCCTTCTGGCAGCGCCAGCCGGTGGCCAGGCTCCTGGTCACCACCCTCCCGGCGACGGTGGAACTGGCCCTGGCCGCCCTCTTTTTCGCCCTGGCCATCGGGATACCGGTGGGGATTCTCTCCGCGGTGCGGCCCGGGTCCCTCCTGGACCGGCTGGCCATGGCCACCTCCTTCCTGGGCATCTCCATGCCCGCCTTCTGGGCTGGCCTGATGCTGATGTTCCTCTTTGCCGTCAAACTCCGGTGGCTGCCCAGCGTCGGCCGCCTGGACCCGGCCCTGGACCTGAGGCCCGTGACCGGGTTCCTGGTGCTGGACAGCCTCCTCACCGGCAACTGGCCGGCCCTCCGCAGCGCCCTCAGCCACCTGGTGCTGCCGGGGCTCACCCTGGGGCTCGAGCTGATGGCCATCGTCGCCCGGGTGATGCGCTCCAGCATGCTCGAAGCCCTCCAGCAGGACTACATCCGCTTCGCCCGGGCCAAGGGGGTGAGCGGCTGGTCCGCAGTGCTCCGCCACGCCCTGCCCAACGCCCTGGTCCCCACGGTGACGGTGGTGGGGCTGCAGATGGGGGTGCTCCTGGGCGGGAACATGGTGGTGGAGACGGTCTTCGCCTGGCCCGGGCTCGGCCGGCTGGTGGTCGGCGCCATCTTCGCCCGGGACTACGCGGTGGTCCAGGGGGCGGTGCTCCTCTACGCCGCCACCTTCGTCCTGGCCAACCTGCTGGTGGACATCCTCTACGCGTACCTGAACCCGAAGCTGTCGCTATGAAGCGATCGTTGTGAGGAGGGATCCCGTGTCGCTCCGCCGCCAGTTCCTGCCCCTCCTGGGCCTGGCCGTGGTCCTTCTCTACGTTCTGGCGGCCATCCTGGCCCCTTACCTGGCCCCCTACCCTCCGGACGAGGTCAACCTCCCCATGCGCCTGAGGCCCATCGGCACCCCGGGGCACCCCCTGGGCACCGACCACCTGGGGGCCGACCTCCTCTCCCGGGTCCTCTTCGGCGCCCGGGTCTCCATCCTGGTGGGGGTCCTCGCGGTCAGCCTCTCCTTGGCGGTGGGCGCCTCCCTGGGCGCCGTGGCCGGGTACTTCGGCGGCTGGGTAGACGGGGTCTTTTCCCGGTTCGCCGACCTCCTGATGGGCTTTCCGTACCTCCTCTTCACCCTCTTTGCCATGGCGATCCTCGGGCCGGGGATCGCCAACCTGGTCCTGGCCCTCAGCTTCAAGGGCTGGGTCGAGTTCTTCCGGCTGACCCGGGGCGAGGTGATGAGCGAAAAGACCCGGGAGTACGTCCTGGCCGCCCGGGCCCTGGGCCGATCCCCGGCGGCCATCATCGCCGGCGAGATCCTGCCCAACATCCGGCACTCGCTGCTGGTCCTCGCCACCCTGCGGATGGGGTACCTCATCGTCATGGAGGCGACCCTGAGCTTCCTGGGCCTGGGGGTGCCCCCCGACGTCCCCGCCTGGGGGTCGATGGTCGCGGCCGGTCGGGAGTACATGGTCAGCGCCTGGTGGATCGCCATGGTCCCCGGCCTGGCGGTGGTGGGGCTGGTCCTCAGCATCAACCTCTTCGGCGAGGGGCTCCGGGAGGCCCTGGACCCCCGCCTCCGGAGCCTGTGACCGGGGGAGGTGGCGAGGTGGCGGCGCGGCACGTTCCGGTCCCGGAGGCCCCGGCGCCGGTGCTGGAGGTGCGGAACCTCACCGTCCACCTCCGGGCCGCCCGGGGCGTGGTCCGGGCCGTGGCCGGGGTGAGCCTCCGGGTGGCCCCGGGCGAGGTGGTGGGGATCATCGGCGAGTCCGGGTGCGGCAAGAGCACCCTCCTCAGCGCCATCATGGGCCTCCTGCCCCCGGGCGGCCGGGTGGCCGCCGGGGAGGTGCGGCTGGCCGGCTGGGACCTCCTCCGGCTGCCGGAGCGGCAGCTGCGGTCTATCCGGGGGCGGGAGGTGGCGATGATCTTCCAGGACCCCCTCACCGCCCTCAACCCCTTCTACCCGGTGGGGTGGCAGATCGAGGAGGCGATGCGGGTCCACGGCCTCTGGCCCCGGCGGGCCGAGCGCCGGCGGCGGGTGCTGGAGCTGATGGCCTGGGTGGGGATCCCGGACCCCGCCCGGCGCTACCACGCCTACCCCCACGAACTCTCCGGGGGCATGCAGCAGCGGGTGATGATCGCCGCGGCCCTGGCCAACCACCCCCGGGTGCTCCTGGCCGACGAGCCCACCACCGCCCTGGACGCTACGGTCCAGGCCCAGATCCTCGACCTCCTGGAGCGGATCAACCGGGAGCAGAGGACCGCCATCGTCCTGGTGAGCCACGACCTGCGGCTGGCGGGCCAGTTCTGCCACCGGATCGCGGTGATGTACGCCGGACAGGTGGTAGAGGAAGGGCCGGCGCTCCAGGTCATCGAGTCCCCCCGGCATCCCTACACCCAGGCCCTCCTCCGCTCCCTGCCGCCCCTGGAGGGAGAGCGCCGGGCCGCCCTGGAGCCCATCCCCGGCAGCCCCCCGGACCTGGCGGCGCCGCCCCCGGGCTGCCCCTTCCACCCCCGGTGCCCTCTGGCCACCGACCTCTGCCGGCAGGCGGCGCCCACCCTCAGGTGGGCCGGCGCCGTGGCCGGCGCCGGCAGGACCGGCCACAGAGCGGCCTGCCATCACCTGCCGGACCCGGCGGAGGAGGCGATCTCCTGATGGGCGGTCCCACAGCCCAACAGGCACCCCTGGTGGAGGTGGCGGGCCTCAAGAAGTACTACCCCGTCCGGCCCTCCCTCCTGGCCCGGCTTCTCCTGGGAGAGCGGAACCGGGAGGTCCGGGCGGTGGACGGGGTGGACCTGGCCATCTGGCCCGGGGAGACCCTCGGCCTGGTGGGGGAGAGCGGCTGCGGCAAGTCCACCCTGGGGCGGCTCATCCTGCGGCTGGAGGAGCCCACCGGGGGCACCGTCCGCTTTGGCGGCGCGGAGGTGACCCGGCTCCGGGGGGCAGACCTCATCCGCTACCGGCGGCAGGCCCAGATCATCTTCCAGAACCCCTACGCCTCCCTCAACCCCCGGAAGACCGTCCGACAGATCCTGGCGGTGCCCCTCCGCCTGCGGGGGGTCCGGAGCCGCCGGGAGCAGGCGGAGGAGGTGGCCCACCTCCTCCGGCGGGTGGGCCTGGAGCCCCGGCACGCCGACCTCTACCCCCACCAGTTCTCCGGCGGCCAGCGGCAGCGGATCGGCATCGCCCGGGCCCTGGCTCTCAGGCCCCGGTTCATCGTTGCGGACGAGCCGGTCTCCGCCCTGGACGTCTCCGTCCAGGCCCAGATCCTCAACCTCCTCACGGAACTGCAGGCCGAATTCGGGCTCACGTACCTCTTCATCTCCCACGACCTCGGGGTGGTCCGGCACATCAGCACCCGGGTGGCGGTGATGTACCTGGGGCGGATCGTGGAGGTCGCGCCCACCGACGAGCTTTTCCGGAACCCGGCCCACCCCTACACCCAGGCCCTCCTCTCCGCGATCCCCGACCCCCGCCGGACCCGGCAGCGGATCCTCCTGCCCGGGTCGCCCCCCAGCCCCCTGGCGGTGCCGCCGGGATGCCCCTTCCACCCCCGGTGCCCGGAAGCGGGGCCTCGGTGCGCCCGGGAGGCCCCCCGGCTCCAGGAGGTCGGGGCGGGCCACCGGGTGGCCTGTCACCTCTACCACGGGGGCACCGGCGCAGCGGCTGCGGGGTAAACCCTCAGCCGGCCTGCCCCGGAGGAGCGCCAGCGCCAGGGTCGAAGATTCCCCTCCGGGACAGGAACTCCGAAGCAATAGCCGAATTGATTTCTACACAAGGTATCCGCACCGAGTCCCACCGGAGGTGGAGCCATGAGTCCCGCACCTGAGACCCTCGACGGCTGGTACGCCCTCCACGACATCCGCTACATCGACTGGACCGGCTGGAAAGACCTGACCCCGGCCCAGCGGGAGGAGGCGGTCGCGGAAGCCCAGGCGTTCCTCGCCGCGGCGGAGCGGGTGGAGGACGCGCCGGAGGGGAGCAGCGCCTGTTACGCAGTCCTCGGCCACAAGGGGGACCTGCTGTTCCTGCACTTCCGCCCGACCCTCGATGCCCTCCTGGCCCTGGAGCAGCGGCTGAACCGGCTGGCCCTGGCCCGGTTCCTCCGGCCAGCCACTTCCTTCGTTTCGGTAGTGGAGCTCAGCCAGCACGGGGCCGCGGCCCGGGCGGCGGCGGGAGAGGCAGCCCCGGGTGGCGGCGGAGCGCCGTCCCCCGAGGACCAGGCCTACCTGGAGCGCCGGCTGAAGCCCAAGGTGCCGGAGATGGGCTACATCTGCTTCTACCCCATGAGCAAGCGCCGGGGGGAGCAGCTCAACTGGTACACCCTCCCGCCCATGGAGCGGGCTGAACTGATGAAGGAGCACGGCCTGACCGGCCGCAAGTACGCCGGCAAGGTGATCCAGGTGGTCACCGGAGCCATGGGCCTGGACGACTGGGAGTGGGGCGTCACCCTCTTCTCCGACGACCCCCTGCAGTTCAAGAAGATCGTCTACGAGATGCGGTTTGACCAGGTCAGCGCCAAGTACGGCCTCTTCGGCTCCTTCTACGTGGGCCGGCGGCTGACCCCGGCGTCTCTGGCGGAGTTCCTTAAGGTGTAAACCCGAGCGGCCGGGCCCAAAGAAAGCGGCCGGGCAGTTGCCCGGCCGCTTCTCCGCGTCCATCCCCGCCCCCGGCTACCCTTCCTCCTCCTGCCCGGCCACGAGGGCTCGGAGCCGGAGGGAGGCCTGGTAGACCTCCCGCCGGGGGACCCCCTGTTCCCGGGCCACGGCTGCCACGGCCTCCTTGAGGGAGCACCCCCGCTCCACCATGACCTGGACCAGGCGGGCCTCCAGGGAAAGCTCCCCCGCCGCAGGAGGAGCCGGCGCTGCCGGCGGGTCGTGCTCTACGTGGACCACCACGGTGTACTCGCCGTACCCGGCGTTGGGGTCGGCCTCCAGCTGCCGGACCACCTCCGCGATGGGCCCCCAGTAGGCCCGCTCGTGCACCTTGGTCAGCTCACAGCAGAAGCAGGCCTGCGCCTGGGGGAACTCTTCCAGGAGCGCCCGGGCCAGCTGGTGGATCCGCCGGGGCGACTCGTAGACCACAAAGGTGGAAATCCGCCGCTCCCGGATGCTCCGTAAGACCTCTTTCAGCTCCCCGGCCTTCCGGGGCAAGAAGCCCAGGAAGGTGAACTCCCGGGCTGGCAACCCGGAGACCGAGATCGCGGTGGCCACCGCCGAGGGCCCGCTCACCCCGTAGACCGGGATCCCCAACTCCCGGGCCCGGCGGACGATCTCGGTGCCAGGATCGGAGATGCAAGGGGTCCCCGCGTCCGAGATGAGCGCCACCGCGATCGCCTCGGACACCAGGCGCTGGAGCACCTCCTCCGCCCGGGACCGCTCGTTGAACTTGTGGTAGGAGACCAGGGGCACGTGGATGTCGTAATGCTGGAGGAGCCGCTTGCTGTGCCGGGTATCCTCCGCCAGGATCAGGTCGCAGGACCGGAGGACCTCCAGCGCCCGGGGCGAGAGGTCGGAAAGGTTGCCGATGGGGGTGGCGACCACGTAGAGGGTTCCCATCTCATGCACCTCGGGCATGCCGGCGCCCAGGCTAGCTGGCCCGGCGCTTCTCCAGCTCGATGATCAAGTCCCGGATCTCCGCGGCCCGCTCGAAGTCCAGCTCCTTGGCCGCCTGCTTCATCTCCTTGCGCAGCTTCTCGATCACCGGGCCCAGGGCCTCCTTGGGGAGGTTGTCGAAGTCCAGGGGCTTGTCGTCGGCCGCCTCCACGGGCTTGGTAGCCCGGATCACGTCCCGGACGGGCTTGACCACCGTCTTCGGGGTGATGCCGTGCTTCCGGTTGTACTCCATCTGGATCGCCCGGCGGCGGTTGGTCTCGTCGATGGCCTTGCGCATCGACTCGGTGATCCGGTCCGCGTACATGATCACCTTGCCCTCGGCGTTCCGGGCCGCCCGGCCGATGATCTGGATCAGGGACCGCTCCGACCGGAGGTAGCCCTCCTTGTCCGCGTCCAGGATGGCCACCAGGGAGACCTCGGGGATGTCCAGCCCCTCCCGGAGGAGGTTGATCCCCACCAGGACGTCGAAGTGGCCCAGCCGGAGATCCCGGACGATCTGCATCCGCTCGAGGGTCTCCACGTCAGAGTGCATGTACCGGACCCGGATCCCGAGCTCTTTCAGGTAGTCCGTCAGGTCCTCGGCCATCTTCTTGGTCAGAGTGGTGATCAGCACCCGGTGCCCCCGCGCCACCCGGTCCCGGATCTCCGCCACCAGGTCGTCGATCTGCCCCTTGGTCGGCCGGACCTCCACCTCGGGGTCCAGAAGCCCCGTGGGCCGGACGATCTGCTCGACGATGTACTGCTTGGGCACCCGGGAGAGCTCGTAATCCCCAGGGGTCGCGGAGACGTAGATGACCTGGTTCACCCGCTCCTCAAACTCGTGGAACTTAAGGGGCCGGTTGTCCGCCGCGGAGGGGAGCCGGAAGCCGTAGGCGATCAGGTTGTCCTTCCGGGACTTGTCCCCGTTGTACATCGCGGCGATCTGGGGGATGGTCTGGTGGCTCTCGTCGATCACCAAGAGGTAGTCGTCCGGGAAGAAGTCCATCAGGGTGTAGGGCGGCTCCCCGGGGGCCCGGCCGGTGAGGTGCCGGGAGTAGTTCTCGATCCCCGGGCAGTACCCCAGCTCCCGGAGCATCTCCAGATCCTGCCGGGTGCGCATCTCCAGCCGCTGGGCCTCCAGGAGCTTGCCCTGGGACCGGAGGAAGTGGAGCTGCTGCTCCAGCTCCTCCTCGATGCTGGCGATGGCCCGCTTCAGCTTCTCCTCCGGCACCACATAGTGGCTGGCCGGGTAGATGGCCACGTGGTCCCGCTCCGCCAGCACCTCGCCGGTGAAGGGGTCAAACTCCGAGATCCGCTCGATCTCGTCGCCCCACCACTCCACCCGGATGGCCCGCTCCGAGGAGCCGGCGGGGAAGATCTCCACCACATCCCCCCGGACCCGGAACTTGGTCCGGGTGAAGTTGATGTCGTTCCGCTCGTACTGGATGTCCACTAACCGACGGAGGACAAAGTCCCGGGGGATCTCCATCCCCCGGCGCAGGGAGATCGCCAGGTCCCGGTAGTCCGCCGGCGAGCCCAGGCCGTAGATGCACGAGACCGAGGCGACCACGATCACGTCCCGGCGCTCGAAGATGGCCATGGTGGCGCTGTGCCGGAGCTTGTCGATCTCGTCGTTGATCAGGGCTTCTTTTTCAATATAGGTATCGGTCTGGGGGATGTACGCCTCAGGCTGATAGTAGTCGTAGTAGGAAACAAAGTACTCGACGGCGTTGTTGGGGAAGAACTCCTTGAACTCCGCGGCCAACTGGGCGGCGAGGATCTTGTTATGGGCGATCACCAGGGTGGGCTTCTGCACCCGCTCGATCACCCCGGCGATGGTGAAGGTCTTGCCGGTGCCCGTGGCCCCGAGGAGGATCTGCTCCTTCACGCCCTTGAGGATGCCCTCCGACAGGGCCTCGATGGCCTTGGGCTGGTCACCGGTAGGCTTGAAGGGGCTGACAAGTTGAAACCGGCCCATCGCCGTCCCCTCGCTCTCCCTGACGTTCCGTAGCGTGATCTGTCCCTCACAGTCAGACCCATTATAGCACAGCCCCGCCGCCACCGCGATGCCGGAACCGAACAGGCTTTCGCACCGCCGGCGTGGCGGCAGCGTGGAACGTATCCGCAGCAGAGAACGCGGAACGTATCCCTGCGCAGCAGCGGCAGCGCCATGCCGTACCCCTGAGACGGGCGGCCGCAACGCCGCAAGGGAAGGACAAGAGCCGCAGGACAGGAGGCGGCAGAACGGAGGGATGCCGATGCACTACACGCTCCGGTGGCAGCCGGCCCCCACAGGGCCGGACCCCGCTCCGGAACAGGTAGCCGCCGCCCTCGCCCGGGCCGCGGCGGAGGCCCTGCTCACCCGGACCGGGGCAGACCGGCTGGTCTTCCACTACGAGAACCCCCGCACCCGGGTGACCGCGGACCTGGCGGTGGGCCCGGGGATCACCGCTCGCATTCCCCTCCCCCGGGCCCGGTTCCACCTCCTCGAAGTGGAGGACCTCCTCCGCCGGGTGCAGGCGGAGCTAGGGGGCGAGGTGGTCGCCCTGGGCCTGGAAGCCCATGGGGGGGATTGGGCCGCGGCCAACCGCCAGGCCCTGGCGGCCCTGGGCCCCCGGGCAGCGGAGTACGCCCCCCTGCCCCCGGAGCACGGCGAGGCCTGGTGGCGGTTCACCATGGCCCGGCAGGCCCTACGCCTGGCCTGGCCGTCCGCGGACGTGGTCATCCCCGACCTGATGCTGGTCCGCCCCCGGGATGGCGGCCCCGCCGCCCGGCTGGTGGTCTGGCCCGAGCAGGCCTCCACCCTGGTCCTCCCCGAAGCGGAGTACGTCGCCATCCGCCGGGCTCCCCGCCCCTTTGCCCGGGACCCCCAGCCCCCCGCGGGGCTGATCCCCTGGGCGGACGCCGTCGCGGCCCTGGGCGATGCCCTGGAGCGCCACGAAGCCCCCCTGCCCCACTGGCTCTACCGGGGCGGGGACGCCCACCCCTTCTGGATCCAGGCCCTCCTCGACCGGGCCCGGGTGCCCGGGTCAGCCTACCGGCCGGTGCCGGCGGACCGGGTGGTGGACGGGCCGTGACCCCGCCGGAGGGCTGGCCCCGGCTGCCCTCCCCGCCGGGGGGATGGCGCCGGCTGCTCCGGGAGGTACCCGGCGCCCTCGCCCGGCTCCTGGGGCGGCAGGCGGCGATCCCCGTCCGGGAACCACTGCCGCCCTGGTGGCACTGGCGGCACGTCACCAAGCTGGATCCGGACCGGTCCCTCAGCGACTCCGCCCTGGCCGCGGTCCTGGCCAGCGGCACCGACGCCATCCTGGTAGGGGGCACCCAGGGGATCACCGCGGCCAAGGTGCTCCGGCTCCTGGACCGGCTGGGGGAGAGCCCGGTGCCCGTCGCCCTGGAGGTCTCCGAGCCCGAAGCGGCCATCCCCGGGGTGGGGCTCTACTTCATCCCGCTTCTCCTCAACAGCCGGGAGGACCGGTGGCTGATCGCTCCCCAGGCGGTGGCCATGGGGCGCCTCCTGCCCCGGTACGGGCCCCTCATCCCCTGGGAGCGGATGTGGCCGTCGGCCTACCTGGTCCTCAACCCGGAGGCTGCCGTCGCCCGGCGCACCGACGCCATCCCCCTGGGCGCGGCGGAAGCCGCCGGGTGTGCGGCCGTGGTCGGCCGGATCTGGCGGCTTCCCCTCTTCTATTTGGAGTACAGCGGGCGCTTCGGCGACCCGGACCTGGTGCGCCAGGTCAAGGCGGCAGCCGGCCCCCGGTGCCGGGTCTGGTACGGCGGCGGGATCCGATCCCCCGAACAGGCTGCGGCCATGGCCAGGGTGGCTGACACCGTGGTGGTGGGCAACCTGGCCCACCTGGAGCCGGAACGGCTGGCGGCCACGGTCCAGGCTGTCCGGTCGGTCCCGCCGCCGGGGTGAGCCGCGACCTTGGACCTGGGAAGCGGTGAGGAATGTATGGTCACCCGTCGCTACCCGGGTACTCGGGCAGGAGCGGTCCCGGTGCCTCCCGGGCGGGCGTAGGAGTGCAATACCCGAAAGAGGGTAGGAGGAGCTTCACCCGGGCTGTGACCTCGTAGACGACGCAGAGGCTGGCCGCACAGCAGATCTCCTCGGCAAAGCCGTCGCCGTCCAGGTCCACCGGATGGCAGAAGCAGGTGCCGTGCACCTCCGCGCCGACCTGGGTGCCCGGGGGAGCGTGGAGCTGCAGGGTGCGCAGATGGACGAAGTGGATGGTCCGGGGTGGCTGGTCCCCCATCCGCAGGGTTGCAGGCAAGGTGATGGCAAGGGTGACCGTCGTCAGCCCGTCCTGCCCCTGGACGGCCTCCCCGACAACGCGGGTCTGGGCCCGCTCGGGGTGGAGGGATCCCTGTACCTGAGTGCCGCTGGGGACCTCCCGGACCGGGACGTTCCGGGTCAGGGTGACTTCCTCAAAGCAGAAATCGTAAACCTTGTCCACGGTGACACAGACGATCTCGGCGGGTTCCGGCGGGCGGTCACCCCGGATCGGCCCCGGCCGGACCTCCTGCAGGCCGGCACCCATCTCCTCGACTTCCCGCGCCATGGACTGTCTCCCTCCCTTGGCCGGCAGTCAGGATCTGCGGCGGAAATCCGATTTCGTTCCATGGTACGCCGGCGCCAGAGGGAGGTGCCTGGATCCAGGATCTCCCGCACCTTTGCCCCGGCTCCCCCCGCATAGGGATGTTGGCGAGACGGAACCGGGGGGAGGGGTTCCGGTGGCGCACGTCCGGGTCTACCTGGGATGGGCCCTGCTGTTGGAGACCGGCGCATCCGGCCTTGCCGCCGTCCGGGAACTGGCCCGGGCCCTGGAGGTCCCAGCAGACTGGGACCGGGAGCGGAGCTGCCTCTACCTGGCCTCGCCCCTCCGGGGTCTCTCCCTGGTGGTGCAGGCGGAAGCGACCCGGGAGCCGGTGCCGGCCGCCCGGGCGCCCACCGGGGCGGCCGCTCCCGCCGACCCGGCGGCAGACGGGGCGGAGAGTCGCGGCGTCGGGGCGACCCCGGCGGCAGATGGGGCAGACTGCTCCGCAGCGGCTAGGGCTCTCGCCCGGGGCCTGGCAGGGGCGGGCGCCCGGGTCCGGGAGACAGTGGCAGGGGACGATCCCCCTGCCGCCACCCTGGTGCTGGCACCAGGGCGGGAGGAGGCAGCCGTCATCCGGCACCCGGGGCCTTTCAGCCGGCAGAGCCGGGACCTCGCCGCCTGCCTGTTGGAGTCCCTGCGGCTCTCCGGACTGCCCGCGGCCGCCGGTCCCCGGCCGGAACTGACCGGGGAGCCGACCGCCCATGGGCCCGGGGTGCGGATCCTGGTGCCCCGGGACTGGCTCGCCTCCCCCACCCGGGTCGCACTTCTGACCGACGCCCTGGTCCAGGGCCTTCTCCGCTACTTCTGTCCCCCAGACCTGGACCGGACCATCCACCGCTGGGCCCACCTGCCGCCGGCGCCGGAGGTCTTGCCGGAGCCGGAATCCGGCAGGCCGCCCCGGGACCCTGCCGGGCCGGTGCCGCCCCGGCCACCAGAGCCCGAGAGGCGGGCGGAGGCCACAGCCACCCCGCCGCCTCCGGCAGAGCCAGAAGAGCCGGCGGAGCCGGAAGAGCCGGCGGAACCGGAGGACCCGGAGAAGCCGGAGGAGCCGGATGGGCTGGCAGAGCCCGCGGAGCCGGAGGTGCTGACCGGCCCGGCGCCACCCGCTGAAGCCGGCACCCCGCCGGAGGTGCCGGCCGGCCCGGCGGCACCTGCGGAAGCCGGCACCCCGCTGGCGCCCCCCGAGCCGCCCCACGCCCCACCGCCCCCGGCCGCCCCGCCGGAGGAGGGAGTGGCCGCACCGGTCCGGCTCCGGCCTACGGTCATCCGCCGCGCCGCCCCCCGGCCGCTGCCCCCGGCCGGCGCGACCGCGGCGAGGATCCGGTGGCCATGGCAGGTGCCCGGAACCGCTGCCACGGCGGTCCCCCGGTACCCCTTTCGCCTCCCGCTGAGACCTGTGCCGGTCAGACCTGGAGCGGAGCCGCCCGACACCCCGGCGGCTGCCGCCCCGGATCCCGACGCCCCAGTCCTCGCCACTCCAGCCCCCGGCACCCCTCCCCCCGCTGCCCCGGCCCCCGGGACCCCGGCCGCCGACGCCCTCACCCCCGGTGTACCGGCCGACCGTGGCCCGGCCCCAGACGCCCCGACTCCCGACGCCCCGGCCCCCGGTGCCCCGGTGCTCCCGCCGGCTCCCCTGCTTGACAGCGGGGGCTCGGGGCCAGCCGCCCCCGGCCCCGCCCCGTTCCAGACCTCCTTGCCGCCCCTGGCCGGCGGGGAGCCGACCCCGCTCCCCAGCCAGCCCCGGCGGCGCCGCACCTATCCGCACTGGATCCGGTCCTGGGAGTGAGCGCCTTCTGCTATAACAAAGCGCTCCCCGCCTCCCGGCGGGGAGCGCTCTTATCTCTACAGGCCACGCCAACCCTCAGGCCGCGTCCCGGCGGCTCCGGCGCCAGCGCCGGAAGAGCCGCCCGGCCCACCCGCGCCAGAGGTCCGGGCCGATCACCGCCATCGGCCGGTCCCCCGGCTCGGGCACCAGAATCACGCCAAAGCCCAGGAGGCCTCCTTCCGGCCGGGGCACCCGGCGAGACTGGAGCTGCTGGTCGTGCTTGAACACGATCTCCATGTACGCCGGCGCCTCCTGGATCGCCGTGTGGAGCTCCTCCCGGCTGCTGACCGGCTGGCCGGAGACCTCCAGGATCACGCTGCCCGGCCGGAGCCCCGCCTGGGCCGCCGGCGTCCCGGGCAACGCGTCCAGGACCACCACCCCCCGGGGAGTGCGCCGCAGCCACGGCCGCCCCCGGAGCTGGGTCCGAATCCCCAGCCAGAGGACCGCCTCGTGGCCCGCGGCGGAGAAGACCGCCGCCAGCCACCGGGCAAAGGGCAGATGGGAGGCCGCTACCGACAGGCCCAGGAGGGTGAGGCTGTAGGCCGCCAGCCACAAGGCGGAGCGGGTGGCCTGCTCCCGGGGGGAGTTGGCGATGGCGAGGTCCCCGTAGCCCATGATCGCCACCACCGGCAAGAGCACGTAGAAACCCGGCTCCACCAGGGCCGGGTCCGGACGGACCAGGGGCCACCAGGGCCAAAGCTCCACGGTGTCCGGACCGGCCAGGGACTCGGGCAGCGGCAGGCCCACGGGCAGCACCAGCAGCACCGGCCAGAACCGCTGGAGTTGGAATCCGGGGACGGGCTCCTGGCCCGGCCGCCCGAAGGTCAGGGGGGTCGCGCACCGGTCGCCGCTCAGCGCGATGAGGAGGGCCTCGGCCAGATGCATCACCGCCACCAGGCCGGTAAGGCCCGGGACATCCACCCTCGGCCAGCCCAAGAGCAGGTAGCTGAGGCTGAGGAGGCTTGTCCCGTAGGCGAAGCAGATCAGCCGGGGATGGATGAGGCTCAGCCCCAGGGCCAGGAGCCAGAGCAGGGAGAGCATCATCGGCTCGCCGGGGGGTTGCACCAGCCCGATGCCCAGGACCGCTGCCAGGATGCTCACCCCGATCCCAGCCACCACCCCGTTCACCAGGGCATCGGCCGCCAGGGGCCATGGCCGGTTCCGGGGCAGCCCGTACAGTTCCTGCTCCAGGGCCGCCACCCGCCGGTACTGCAGGGTGACCAGGGCCGTGGTCACCGCCAGCAGCACCAGCCCCTCCGGGTGGACGAGGAAGGCCCCCACGCTCGCAAAGACCCGCTGCAGCAGTTCGAGGAGAATTGCCAACGGCCTCGCCTCCAGCGGCAAGGGCGGGGCAAAGCCGGCCACAGCCGTCCCTTGCCCCGCCCGCTGTTCCCTCACCGCATCTTGCTCTTCAGGATCTCCACCGCCCGGCGCAGTTGCGGATCCCTGGGATCGTCGGGCGGCACCGGCTCCGCCCCCGGCTCCGGCGGCGGTGCCTCTACCACCACGTCCGGCTGGATCCCCACCTGGTGGATGGAATGCCCCCCGGCGGTCAGGTACTGGTGGGTGGTCAGCTTCAGCCCAGCGCCGCCATCCAGATTGTAGAAGCTCTGAACCGAACCCTTGCCGAAGGTCCGGGTACCGACCAGGGTGGCCACGCCCCGGTCCCGGAGAGCCCCGGCCACAATCTCCGACGCGCTGGCGCTGCCGCCGTCGATCAGCACCACCAGCGGCAGGTCAAAGTCCCGCTGACCGGTAGAGGAATGGGTCTCCCGGTTGCCCTCCCGGTCCACCACGTGGACGATGGGGCCAGGCCCCAGGAAGAGGGAGGCTGTCTTCACCGCCTCGGTCAGGAGCCCCCCAGGGTTCTGGCGCAGGTCCAGGACCAGGCCCTTCATCCCCTTAGCCCTGAGCTCCGCCAGTTGCCGGGCCACCTGCTGGCTGACGTTGGTGTTGAACTCCTCGATGCGGATATAGCCCACCCCAGGGGCCCACTCCAGCATCTTCCCTTCCGTGTAGGGAGGCTGGATCTCCGCCCGCTCGATCTCCACCTCGAAGCTGTCGGTGTACGGCGGCCGGCTGATCCGCAGCCGGACCTTGGTGCCCTTGGGGCCCCGGATGAGGTTGGCCACCTCGTCGACGCTCATCCGGGTGACGTCCTTGCCGTCCACCGCCAGAATCCGGTCGCCGGTCCGCAGCCCGGCCCGCTCCCCGGGGGTACCCCGGATGGGCCGGATGATGGTGACGTAGTTGTCCTTTATCCCCACCACCACGCCGATCCCGGTGAAGGACGGCTCAAAGTGGCGGAGGAAGGCCGCGTACTCCTGGGCGTCCATGTACATCGAGTACTTGTCGCCGGTGGCCTCGACCATGCCCCGGATGGCGCCCTTGACCAGGGTGGCTTCGTCCACGGGCTGAACATACCGGTCGCGGATGGTGTGGAACACCTGCTCCAGTTGCTCCCACTCCGGTCCCCGGTGCCCGGCCCCGGGGCCGAAGACCGGCAGGCCCATCCGCTCCACCAGGTCCGGGGGCACCAGGCCGGACTGGCCCACGTAGACGCCGCCCAACCCGCTGACCACCGCGATCAAGAGCGCCCCGGCCAGCGCCCGGATCCGTCCCACCAAGCTCTTCACCCTTTCGGGATCCGATTGGGCGCCCGTTGCCCGAGCGCCCAGGGAAAATCGACACAACTGTATGCTCTCCGGCCGGAGTATACCACGGCCCCCGGGGACGAATCAACGCCGGCCCCGAGCCCCGGCGGCCCGGGGCCGGGGCCGGAGGCCGGCGATCGGGGGCATGGCTCACCGGGGCAGGAAGTCCCAGGGGTTGACCGCCTTGCCGTTCACCCGGACCTCGAAGTGGACGTGGGGGCCGGTGGACCAGCCCGTGCTGCCCGCCTTGGCGATCACCTGCCCCTGGGCGACCTCATCCCCGGGCTTGACCAGGAGCTGGCTGTTGTGGGCGTAGAGGGTGGAGACGCTCCCCCGGCCGGGGATGTCCCCGTGGTAGATGATCACCGCGTAGCCGTACGACCCCTGCCAGCCCGCGGCGATGACGGTCCCGCTCTCCGCCGCGTAGACGTTCGCACCGTGGTCCACCGCGAAGTCGACGCCCCAGTGCATCCGGTAGCCCCCGAGGATGGGGTGCCACCGCTCGCCATAGTTGTCGGTCACCAGGACCCGGTCCACCGGGAACCGCATCGCCAGGCCGCCGTTGCGCTGCCGGGCCAGCTGCTGCTCGACTTCGCGAATCTGCTTTTCGATCTTCCGGCTCTGGGCCTCCAGGTCATCAAGAGCGGCTTGGAGTTCCCGCTTGGCAATCTCCACCTGCCGCCGCTTTTGCTCGGCGTCGGCCACCTTCAGGTCGGCCAGTTCCTTCTGCTGCCGGGCCTCGGCCTCCAGGGCCGCCAAATGGTCCCGGAGGGCCTGGGCCTCGGCCCGTTTGGCCTCCACGGTGCGCCGGGTCGCCTGGAGTTCCGACACCAGCCGGGCATCCTGGCGGGCCACCGACTGGAGCAGGTCAAACCGGGTGAGGAAGTCGGCAAAGCTGGTGGCGCTGAAGAGTACCTCCAGGAAGTCCACCTGGCCGTCGATGTACAGGGCCCGCACCCGGGTCCCCAAGGCCTGCTCTTGCCGGTCGAGTTCCGCCTCGACCCGCCGCAGCTCCTCAGTCACTGCCTGGAGATCGGCTTCCGCCTTGGCCCTCTGTTGCTCCCGCTCTGCCAGCAGGGCCTGGGCCTTCCGGGCCTCGGCCAGGGCCTGCCGCCACTCTTGCTCCGCAGCCGCAACCTGCTGTTCCAGGTCCTTCAGGTCGCCCTGGGCCTTCTTCATGTCCTGATGCAGTTGCTGCTGCTCTTGCCGCAACTGCTCGAGCTTCTGCTTCAGGTCCTCCGCCCCCGCCCGGCCGGCTCCCATGCCGCTCACCACAAGGCCGGCGAGCCCCAGGGCCAGTAGCCGCCGGTAGCGGGGAGACCACCCGCGCATCCGCCGCAACACCTCCGTCGCAACGATCCTCACACCCGCAAGTAGCGGCGCAACGAGATCCAGCTTCCGACCATCCCGAGCAAGGCTCCCAGGGCCAGGAGGCCGGAGCCTAGAGGCTGCATCAGCTCAGCCGGTGGCGCCACCGGCACGAAAGGCAGGTTGGTCACCAGGAACCGGACCAGATACTGGTAGCCCATGTAGACCAACCCGGCGGCCAAAGCCGCCCCCACCATGCCCAGGAGGATGCCGGCCATGACAAAGGGGCGGCGGATAAACCAGTCCGTAGCCCCCACCAGCTTCATGATCGCGATCTCCCGGCGCCGGGCCTCCACCGCCAGCCGGATGGTGTTAGCCAGGGTGAAGACCGTCGCCACCATCAGGAGGAGCACCATCGCCAGCCCGGCGATGCGGATCGCCCGGGTGACCGCCAGGAGCTTCTCTGCGACCCCCTGACCGTACCGGACCTTCTCCACCTGGGGGAAGGCGGCCACCTTCTCCGCCACCGCCACCACCTGGTGGGGATCCGCCAGTTCAATCTTCAGGGAGTCCGGCAGGGGGTTCTCCTCCAACTCCTCGAGGATCCACCGCTGCTCCCCCAGCCGCTCCCGCATCATCGCCAGGCCCTCTTCCTTGCTGATGAAGGTGACCGACCGCACCCCCTCCAGGGCCTGGATCTGCTCGATCAGGGCCTGCCGGGCCGCCGGGTTTACCCCGTCCCGGAGGAAGGCCCGAATCTCCAGCTGGGACTCCAGCTCCCGGGCCATCAGGTTCAGGTTGACCGCCACGCACGCCACCACTGCCAGCACCAGGAGGGAGACGCTGACGGTGGCCAGGGACGCGAGGCTCATCAGGCCGCTGCGGGTGATGCTCTGGACCGCCTGGCGCAGCGCCTGGGCCCACGACCTAAGCATAGCCGTAGACCCCCCTCTCCTCGTCCCGGACGATGGTGCCGTTCTCCAGGGCCACCACCCGCTTCCGCAGGGCGTCCACCATCTCCCGGGCGTGGGTGGCGACGATCACCGTCGTCCCCATCTGGTTGATGTTGAGGAGCAGCCGCATGATCTGCCAGGCGTTCTCCGGGTCCAGGTTGCCGGTGGGCTCGTCCGCGATGACCAGGGACGGGTTCCGGACGATGGCCCGGGCCACCGCCACCCGCTGCTGCTCGCCGCCGGAAAGTTCCTGGGCTCGCTGGTTGGCCTTGTCCCGCATGCCCACCAGTTCCAGGGCCGCGGGGACCCGCCGGAGGATCTCCCGCCGGCTGGCGTCGGTCACCTCCAGCGCAAAGGCCACGTTCTCGAAGACCGTCCGGTCCGGCAGCAACTTGAAGTCCTGGAAAACGACCCCCAGGGTCCGGCGGAAGTAGGGGACCTGGGACCGCTTCAGCTTCGCGACGTTGATGCCACCGACCCACACCTGGCCGGAGGTGGGCAGCTCCTCCCGGTAGATGAGCCGGGTGAGGGTCGATTTTCCGGCGCCGCTGGGGCCGACGATGAAGACGAACTCCCCCCGATCGATCTCGAGGTTGATCCCTTGGAGGGAGGGCTTGGTCTGGCCAGGATAGATTTTCGTCACGTTGACAAATCGGACCAACGCACTCCCACTCCTATACGGTCCGATAGTCGGTCTTTTTCTCTGGATCTGCAGATACGTGGCTCTGCAGCAGGAGCAGCTCCAAGCGGCGCAAAGGTGATCGGAAATGGGGTCACCGTGCTGCCATCGGCGATGGCGTCACGGTGGGATGGTCTCGACATGGCGATGGGGATATCCTACGGACATCCCCATATTATACGGGATATGCCCTTCGACACTTAAAGTCCCCTTCCCTGCTATCTTTTGACTCCTAAATCTGTCTGTGTGCGTTCATCCATACCAAAAAAAGAGTCCGGGCTGGGGCAGATGCCTCAGCCCGGACTCCCGGGAACCGTCCGGACCTGATTCAGTGCTGCTGCGGTGGATTTTGCATCGGGGACTGCGCCTGCTGCTGGGCCTGCTGCTTCACCTTGTACTGGGGCTCCTGGGACTCGATGTAGTTGACCCGACCCTTTAGCGGGGCGATGACCTGGCTCTCCATCATCTGGGCCATCTGGAAGAACTGGTTCTTGGCCTGCTGGTCTTCGGTCTCCAGGCCGAACATCTCCAGCTGGGCCTTCAGGCTCTCCGCCATGGTGAGGGCCTGGTGCATCTTGGTGCCGACGGTCATGGCCTGTTCCCTCCCGTGGAAGTATCGGGGCTCCAGGCCATAGGGTGCCCGGCGGCACCGGCGGTAATCGTGGCGGCTAGCCGCCCGCCGACGTCCCCGTCGGCCGGCCGCCGGCGGCGGCAAAGTCCACCACCGCGGCGAAGTCCTCGTCGCCCCGGCCGGCGGCCTCCGCATCCCGGTAAACCCCCAGGGCGCTCCGGGCCGCCGGCACCGGCAGGCCGACCCGCTGGCTCTCGGCCAGAGCCAACTCCAGGTCCTTGCGCATCAGGCGCAGGTAGAAGTGAGCCGGCTGGAAGGTACCGGTGCGCAGGTTCTCCACCTTCCGCTCCAGGATGGGGGCGCCGAAGGGCCCCTGGCGAATCAGCTCCAGCATCTGCCCCCGATCCAGGCCGAGCCGCTCCGCCAGCCCCAGCCCCTCCCCCAGGAGTGCCAGATAGGACCCGGTCAGCATGTTGCTGACGATCTTCGCCGCCGCGCCTTGGCCGGCCACCCCCATGTGGTGGATCGCCCGGCCCATAACGGAGAGGATCGGCCGGACCTCCTCCAGCACCTCCCGGTCGCCGCCCACCAGGAAGACCAGTTCGCCGGCCTCCGCCTGGGGCACGCTGCCCAGCACCGGGGCGTCAAGGAACCGGACCCCATAGCCTGCGGCCTGGGCCGCCAGCTCCCGGGCCGCGGTGGGGCCGATGGTGGAGGAATCGATCCAGATCGCCCCCCGGGCCGCACCGGCCAGCAGCCCGTCAGGGCCACCGGCTACCCCCCGGACCGCGTCGGGGTCTGCCAGCATAGTGATGATGATGCCGCAACCGGCCACCGCCTCCCGGGGCGTGGCGGCCTGCCGGGCGCCTTCGGCCACCAGCGGCGCGGCCCGCTCCGGGGTGCGGTTCCAGACCGTCAGCCGATACCCGGCCCGGATGAGGTTCCGGGCCATGGGCGCGCCCATGGCGCCCAGTCCGAGAAAGGCGATCTGCACAGGAGACCCTCCTTCCAGGATCCCATCTCGCACCGAATCGGTTCCCAGGGCTTCCCTCCGGCTCCGCTCCCGGGGCCTCCGCTCCCCGGACCCGTGCCTCACGCCGACCCGCTTCACCCGTTCCGGGGGCGGCCCCGGACCACCCGGCGGAGCCGCTCCTTTCCGACGAGCAGGAGAAAGCCGGCCAGGGGCGGCAGGGAGCGCCGGAACCGGCCGAAGCGGACGATCCGGTAAAGCCATTCCAGGTTGGCCCGGATCATCCACCGGGGCGCCCGGGGGGTTCTGCCGCTCCAGGCGTCGATGGTGCCCCCCACCCCGATGCAGACCGGCACCTGCAGCTGAGCCAGGTACCGGGCGAGCCACCGCTCCTGCTTCGGAAACCCGAGGCCGCACAGGAGGATCTGGGGCTGGGCGGCCCGGACCGCCGCGATCACCTCCCGGTCCGCCTCCGGGTTAAAGTGCCGCCAGTACCCGTCCCGATAACCGGCCACCACCAGGTGGGGATACCGCTCCGCCACCCGGCTGGCCGCAGCCGCCACCGAGTCCGCGGTGGCACCGAGGAGAAAGACCCGGGTGCCGGCCGGAGCCCGGCGAAGGAGCCCTTCCGCCAGCTCCACCCCCGCCACCTTCTCCGGCACCGGGTCCCCCAGGATTCGGGAGGCCAGGACCACCCCGGCGCCGTCGGCCACCGCCAGGTCCGCCCGGTTCAGCAGCTCCCGCACCTCCGGGTCCCGGGCGGCGGCGTATAGGAACTCGCTGTTGGGGGTGACCACCAGGTGGGGCCGGCCGGACCGGAGGAACTCGAGGCAGCGGTCCACCGCCTGGTCCAGGGTCAGCCGGTCGATCCGCACCCCCAGGATGGAGACCACGTCGCGGCTCACTGGGACCGCCTCCGCTCCGTCAGTTCCACCGCCAGCCGAGCGTTCTCCCGGGACCGCTCCCGGAGGATGGCCAGGATGCGGGCCATCCGGGCTCGGGTCTCCTCCCGGGTCTCCCAGGCGGCCCGGGCTGCAGCTACCAGGGTGTCGGGGTCGAGGTGCCGGGTGCTGCCCGCGGGGGCGGTGCCGAGCTGCCGCAGGAAGGCGTCGATCTTCGGATCGTAGGAGAGGCCCACCAGCGGCACCCCGGCCATCGCGGCGAAGACCAGGGCGTGGTACCGCATCCCGATGAGCAGGTCACAGGCCGCCACCGCGTCCAGGGTCTCCCGGTAGGTCCAGTCCTCGCCCCGGACCACCGTGGCTGGAGCCGTCATCTGCCGGGCCACCGCCTCCGCCGCACCCGGGTCCGCGGTGGGCTGCATCGGCAGGAAGACCACGTGGGCGTTGAGTTCCGCCGCCAGCCGGTCCAGGGCCTGGGCGAGCCCCTTCTGCGCCCTCTCCTCCCACTCCTTCCAGGGCCGGACCGACACACCGATCAGGGTGCGGCTCGCCGGCACCCCCGCGGCGGTAAGGAGCCGTCGCCCCGCCTCCCGGTCACCGGGGGGCAGGGCCAGGGCCGCATCCGCGGTCACCGCGACCGGCGGCCGGGTCACCCCGAGCCGCCGGAGCAGTTCCGCCGACTCCGGGTCCCGGACGGTGATCCGGGCCACCCGGTTGGCCACCAGCCGGACCAGGACCTTACCCAGCACCCCCCGGATGGGCCCGACGCCCTGGGCGTAGAACATCACCGGCTTTCGCCGGAGGAGGGCCATCGCCACCACCCCGAGGTAGTACGGGATGGACTTGGTGCTGGTCACGTCCTGGAGGAGGCTGCCCCCGCCGGAGAGGACCAGGTCTGCCTGCCCCACCGCAGCCCAGGCCGCCCGGATCCGGTTCCGGGAGATCGCCTCCACCCCGTGGACCCGCCGGGTTTCCTCCGCCCGACCGGAGATCACCGTGAAAACAGCCTCCGGCTCCCGTTCCCGTATGGCGTGGATCATTCCTGCGAGGATGGCTTCATCCCCTGCGTTGCGAAAGCCGTAGTAGCCGGAGACCAGGATTCTCATGGCCGGGAGGACCCCTTTCTGCCCGCTTCCGCCTTTCCCCCCGCCTCCAGCCAGCGGAGCAGCATCAGGGCCGCTCCGGCCACCACCAGGCCCACCAGCCCGCCCAGCCAGAACCCGTGCACCGTCCGGAGCAGGCTGATGGCCCAGGGGGTGCGCAGGTGGGAAAAGGTGTTGACGATGGACGACCCCCCGGTCATGGCCGCCAGCAGCAGGGGTAGGATCCAGCCCCGGTATCCCCGGACCGCGGCGACCACCGCCAGGGCCAGAGCCGGGTAGGCCACCGCGAACTCCTTGGTCCGGGGACGGGCGATGAGGAGCCGCTCCAGGGCCGCCCGCATCTCCAGCTCCAGTTCAGAGACCGGCACCACCGGGAAGTTCCCCGACCGCTGCACGTAGTAGAAGATCGCGACCAGCCCCAGGAAGCCGAGGATTACGTGCCGGAAGCGAACCGACTGCCCCAGGAGGTCCCAGACCTCCAGGAGCACCTGCCGGGCCACCTCGACGGGGTGGCCGGTCCGGTCCAGGGTGAGGTAGGAGAAGGCGACCAGGGCCAGGGGCGCCACCAGGCTCAGCTTGACCCCCCGGAAGTAGTCAAACTCCAGCAGGTACCGGATATCCCCCAGCATCCCGGCCACCAGCAGTCCCCCGACCAGGGAGATCCCCGTCAGGGTGGCGAAGGCCGCGAGCCCCTCCCGCCAGAGGCTCCGCCCCGCCAGGGGGTTGACCCCCCCGGGACGCAGCACGTCATACCGGGCTGACGCCCGCCACCGGACCAGGAGCCGGGTCCCCGCCAGGGTCGGGAAGATCACCGCGGTGGCCAGGGCCAGGGCCTGGGCCCCGGTCCGGGGCGCAACGTAGACCAGGCCGAAGCTCCCCAGGCTCCCCAACAGGGCCAGGAGCAGAAGAAACCGCTGCCGGAAGGGCCAGGTCATCCCCAGCCAGAGCACCCCGGCCCCCACCGGGGCGAGGCCGATCAGCCCCCGCTGCCACCAGGGGGTGTGGTAGGCCGTGTAGAGGCCCGGCTCCCCGGGCGCAAAGCCCAGGTCCCGAAGGCGCTCCACCAGGAGCCGGAGGTACTTCAGGTTAGTCTCCACCACCGTCAGCCCCGGGTCCTGCCAGACCCGGAGGGGCCGGAGATAGAGCATCCGGATGTTCCGCTCCAGCACTGCCCGGGTCATCTTCTCCACCCCGTCGTGGGGCAGGTACTTGTCCAACTCCTTCTGGGTCATGGAATAGACCCGGGCCACCCGGTAGTCCAGCGCCGGGGCCAGCACCTCCTGCCCCTCCGCCTGGGTGAAGCCAAGCTGGCTGGGGTCTTCCACCATCCCCAGGATATACCCCCGGCGCTGCATCTCGGCAACGGTGGTGGCAAAGACCTCCGGCCGGTCCGGCCGCCACCCCGGCAGCACCCTGGCACCAAAAAGGATCACCCGCGCGTCCGGGGCCAGGGTCTCGATCTCCCGGAAGAGGGTCCGGACCCCCTCCTCCGTCCCCCCGGGCATCGCCCGGGGCCGGGGCACCGGGCGGAGCCCAACCCGCCGGGCCAGTTCAAAGTCTGCCGGGTCGAAACCCGCACCGGTAATCTCCAGCACCTCCGGGGTGACGGTGAGCTCGATCACCCCCACCCCGGGCTCCCCCGGCTCCGGCGGGAGCAGCCGCACCCGCTCCGGGCCCAGCCGATCCACCAGCGCCCGGTAGAGCCGATCCCGGGCCTCCGGGGAGGTGGGCAGAAGGTACGTGGCCCCGTCGTCCAGGAGGCCGGAGGCCGCCAGCCGGCTCAGCAGCGGGTCCGGCCGCCCCGCCGCGGCCATCGCGGCCAGGTCCTGCCGCAGTTCCGCCCCCCGGCGCACCGCCGCCAGGCCCTTGACCTCCAGGGCCTCCAGGTCCATCTCCGGTATCGCCAGGGAGGTGGCCCCGGCTTCCTTCAGCTCCGAGAGCAGCCGTTCCAGGGGGTACCCCTCCTGCCGGGCCAGGGCCCGGTAAGAGGGCAGGTCCAGTACCAGGTCTACCTGGCGGCTGGCCCCCTCCGCCTGCCACCGCTGCCAGAGCACGGGGGCCGCCGCCAGGAGGCCCAGGGCGATGAGCCCCAGGGCCAGGGCATCGATCCACCGTCCCTTACCCATCTGCATCCCTCCGGAGCCGGCCAGCCAGGTGTACGAGGGCGAGGAGCCCAACCCCCACCAGCGCCCCGAGCCAGAGGCCGTGGATCGTCCGCAGGAGGGTCAGGCCCGGGGGCACGTGGGCGTGGGAGAAGGAGTTGGCCACCGAGGCAGCCGCGACCGAGCCGGCCGCCACCCCGGCCAGCCCCCAGGTCCGGCGCCCCCGCCGCAGCAGGTAGGCCGCCAGGAAGAGGGCCGGGTAGCCCACCATGAACTCCTTGAACCGGGGCCGGGCGTAAAGGGTCCGCTCCAGCAGCGCCCGGATCTGGAGCTCCAGGGGGCTCACCGCCTGCACCCGCACCCCACCCACCTCCGCGCCCGCGTACTCGCTGCGGAGGAGGAGGAGCGCCACGGCCACCAGGCCGGCCAGGCTCAGGCCCACGCCCCGGAAATCCAGGGTCCGGTCCAGCCACGCCCGGGCCTCCCGGAGGAGCCGCTCCCGGCGCTGCCAGGCCCAGTAGGCCAGGAAGACCGCCACCGGGGCCAAGAGTTCCACCTTCACCCCCCGGAAGAGGTCCACTTCCAGCCAGAACCGCCGGTCCGCCAGCAGGCCCTGGATCAGGAGACCGGCTGCGATTCCGTAGAGGGCCAGCCGCAGGCTGAGCCGCAGCCCCAGGAGGGCATCGGCCCGGAGGCTCCGATCCAGGGCCCGCTCCCCCAGCTTGCCCACCAGGGCTGCGGACCGAATCTGCTCGTCCAACCCCCGGGAAGCGGCGGAGATGACCCCCAGGCCCGGCAGGGTGACCGCAACCAGAAAGGCCGCGGCCTGTACCCCTGCGGGGTGGATCAGCACCAGGGCCGGCACCCCCGCCAGAAGGGCTGCAGACCCCACGGCAGCCAGGGCCACCTGCCAGGCCGGCGCGTCCGGCCCCGGCGCCCAGAACCGGTAGCCCAGAGCCAGGGCGCCCGCGGCCGCGGCCAGCCCCATCGCCGCCAGAGCCCACCGGGGCGGGCTGAAGGGCGCGGCGGGGGCCGCAGGCCCGGGGAAGAAGCCGTAGGCATTGAGGCTATCGACAAACCGGCGGAGGGCCCCGGTCATGGTCCGGACATCCTGCTCCCCATCCCCGGAAAGCACGAAGGCCTGGAAGACGAAGAAGCGGATGTTCCGGTCCTTCACCGCGGTCACCCAGTCCTCCACCCGGTCGGCGTAGCTCACCCCGTAGGCCTTCACCGCCCGGTTCCCGAGCCGGTTGACCAACTCTGCCATGCCCGCGGGCATAGCCGGTCCGATCCCGGACCGGTTCCGCCACAGGGCCAGGGTCGCCCCCTGCTCCGCCAGGAGCCGGGCGGTCTCCCCGATCCGGTCCGGGTAGCCCGGGACCTGAGCCCCCGCCACCCAGACCAGGCCCGGGGGCCCGGGCAGCCGGAGCAGCGCCTCCAGGTCTGCCGGCCGCCAGGGCGGTGTCCCTTCCTGTCCCCACCGCTGGCTGACCGCGTAGGCCACCCGCAGCCCATGCCGCTGGGCCGCCTCCACGTCCGCAGGGAGGATCCCCAGGGGCATACCCATCAGCCCCTCCCAGGGGGCCGCTCCCGGCCCGAGCTCGGCTCGGACCCCGAGGACGGTCACCGGGGCCCCGGCGCCCTCCTGGACCGGCACCCGGCGGACCCGGTGCGCCCCCAGCCGGGCCGCCAGCATCCGCTCCAGCCAGTCCGCCAGAGCCGGGTTCCGGCGGACCACCACGTAGACCTCGTCCAGGAGCAGCTCCTCCGGCGGCACCAGGGGCCGCCCGCCGGCGACGCCTCTGGCGGCCAGGGCCCGGCCCCGGAAGACCGCGACCTCCACCGGGAAGCTCTCGGGATACCCGGTCTGACCCATGGTCAGGAGGTCGCCCAGGGTCTTCTCCCGGAGCAACAAGGTGGTCCCCCCGGCCGCCCGGAACTCCTCCAGCAATCGGTCGTAGGGATAGCCCTGGCGCGCGGCAAACCAGCGGGCGGAGCCGTCATCCAGGGCGATCTCCACCGCCGGGCCGTTCGGAGGCCGCACCCACAGCACCCAGCCAGCTGCGGCCAGGCCCACCAGCACCAGCAACAGCAGCAGCCGACGCACTCGCCATCCGGCCCCTCCCCGGGCCACGTCCGTTCCGTTTTCCCCGCCCGAAAAGGCTGTCACGGTCCCGGTTCGGCGGGGAGCCCGTTCCGCGATCCTCCTTATTGTAGCACACCGCCCGGCAGGCCTACTGCACCACATAGCCTCCTCGGACCATCAGCACCGCCGCCGTCTTGGCCCGGACCCCCCGGCCGTCCGACCGGGGCACCACCAGGAGGTGGTTCAGCGGCACCGGCGCGCCCTGGGCCAGGTCCACCCCCGCGGTCACGTCGGAGAGGCCGCCGCCGGGCCCGGCGATGATCGTCGCCTCTCCAGCCCGGAGGATCACCTCCGTGCCCCCGTCTGCCCAGAGGGTCTGGCCCGGCTGGAGGTTGACCACCTGGAACCGGGGAGGCTCCGGCGGCCGCAGCAGGGCCAGGGCCGACCCAATCTGCTGCTGGACGTAAGGTTGGACCTGCTCCGTCTGGAACCGCTCCAGCCGCTGGTCCAGGGCCGCGCTGACCTGCTGCCCCACCGCCTTGGCCACCTGCTGGGCCAGTTCCTTGTCTACGTAAGTCCGGACGAACTCATCCACATAGCTCTTGGAGACCAGCGGATCCTCCGGCGAGCCCGGCTCCACCCCGCTGGCCCGGACCCGGGTCCCCAGGAAAAACCCGCCACCGGCCAGCAGGGCGCCGGCCAGGATGGCGGCCACCACTCTGCGCCGATCCCTCGTGTCCATTGAATCCGTTCCTCCTAAGGCCTTTCGTCCTGCCATGGATTGCTTCGCCCATTTACTTTTTGGATTAGCCACCGGACCGGCAGGTTCCTGGTATAGGCAAACGATTCCAGCCTCCCCGGGTTTCGCTGTAGGTAAAAAATATGCTCATAGCAGGATCTTCTGTATTTCCCGTCGAATGCCGCAGTACCGGGAGACCCCCAGGAAGGCGGGGAGAAACCCCGGAAAAACCAGTCGGGGAGTGGGAAGGCGTGAGAGGAACGCACAGCAGGGCGCTCCGGCGATGGGTCGCCGGGCTCGCTGCGGCGGCCCTGGCCCTCCTGGCCGGGTTGCCGGCAGCCGCCCAGCCCTCCGCCCGGGAGCAGCCCCAGGCCCGGAAGGGGATGGTCCAGGCGGCCGGGACCGGCGCCGGCCGGGTTTCGGCAGACCTGGCCCAGGCCCTCACCACGGCGGGCGGCGAGCTCCGGTTTCTGGTGAAGCTCCGGTCCCAGGCGGACGTCGCCGCCGCCGTCGGCGCCGCCCTCGCCGGCGAGCCGGTCCAGAAAGGGCGGAACCGGTTCATCGCCCGGGCCGCCGCCGTCGCGGCGCTCCGGGACACCGCCCTCCGGACCCAGCCGGCGGTGGAGTCCCTGCTCCGAGAGCTGCAGGCCAAGGGACAGGTCCGGGAGTTCCGGTCCTTCTGGATCGTCAACGCGTTCGCGGTCACCGGTACCCGGGAGGCCGTCGAGGCGCTGGCCAAGCATCCCCAGGTGGAGCTGGTCGATCTCGACCGGGAGGTAAAGCTCATCCTCCCCCGGCGTGAGGCCGCGACCGGAACCGCCGTCCCTGGCGTTGAGAGCCCCAAGGTCTCCGGACCGGAGAGCCAGGCCCAGGAGCCCGGGGTCGCGTCGGTGGAGTGGGGCGTCGCCCGGATCGGCGCTCCGGAGGCCTGGGCTCTGGGGGTCGACGGTACCGGCGCGGTGGTGGCGTCCATCGACACCGGCGTCGACTGGACCCACCCGGCCCTCCGGACCCGGTTCCGGGGCTACAACCCCAGCGACCCAAACAACCCCATCGTGGCTGGCAACTGGTTTGACGCCGTGAACGGCCAGTCCATGCCCTACGATGACAACGGCCACGGCACCCACGTCACCGGCACCATGGTGGGCAGCGACGGCGAGAACCAGATCGGCGTCGCCCCCGGCGCCCGCTGGATCGCCGCCAAGGCCTTCAGCGCCGCCGGCAGCGGCCAGAGCTCCTGGATCCTGGCTGCGGCCCAGTGGGTCACGGCCCCTACGGACGCCAACGGGGTCCCCCACCCCGAGTGGGCCCCGGACGTGGTGAACAACTCCTGGGGCGGCGGCCCGGGGCTGGACGAGTGGTTCCGGCCCGTGGTCCAGACCTGGCGGCAGGTGGGCATCTTCCCGGCCTTCGCCAACGGCAACGAGGGGCCGGGGGCCGGCACCGCCAGCGCCCCGGGGAACTACCCCGAGTCCTTTGCCGTGGGGGCCACTGACTCCAGCGACCGGGTGGCGAGCTTCTCCTCCCGGGGTCCCTCCCCCTACGGGGAGATCAAGCCGGAGGTGAGCGCCCCCGGGGTCGGCATCCGCTCCTCCATCCCCGGCGGCGGGTACGGGGCGGCCAGCGGCACCTCCATGGCCACCCCCCACGTGGCAGGCACCGTCGCCCTGTTGGTGAGCGCGAACGCCAACCTGACGGTGGATGAGATCGAGGCGATCCTGCTGGAGACCGCCCAGCCCCTGACCGACAGCCAGTACCCCGAGAGCCCGAACAACGGCTATGGCCACGGCCTGGTCAGCGCCTTCGACGCCGTCTCCGCGGTGCTCTCGGGCCGGGGCGTCCTGACCGGCCGGGTAACCCGGGAGGGAACCGACGCCGTCCCGCCCACCGTCGCCCACACCCCGCCGGCGGAGACCTACGAGGGGCTGCCCCTCACCATTACGGCCACCGTGGCGGACGACCTCGGCGTGGTCTCCGGAACCCTCTACCTGCGCACCGAAGGGGAGCAGGACTACCAGGCCTATCCGCTGGAGCGGACCGCGGGTGACCACCGGGAGGGCACCTGGTCGGCGGTGATCCCGGCGGAGGCGGTCCGAACCCCGGCGGTGGAGTACTACCTGGAGGCGACAGACGTCGGCGGCAACGTGGGCCGGGCGGGTTCGCCGGCCGAGCCGTATCGGGTGGCCGTCAACCCCGGCATCCGCCCCGGCTACTTCCAGGACTTCGAGGCGGAGCCCGTGGGCTGGCACCACGGCGGGCAGAACGACCCCTGGGAGTGGGGCGAGCCCACCAGCGGCCCGGACAGTGCCCACTCCGGCACCCGGCTGATGGCGACCAACCTGGACGGGCCGTACGGCAACGACACCAACGCCTGGCTGATGATGCCGCCCATCGATCTCACCGGGGTCAGCACCGCCCACCTGAGCTGGTGGGAATGGTACGACCTGGAGAACAACTACGACTTCGCCGAGGTCTACGTCTCCACCGACGGGAGCGAGTGGGAGCGGCTCCTGGTCTACACCGGGAGCGGCACCGAGTGGCGCCGGCGGATACTGGACCTGAGCGCGTACGCCGGGCAGCGGCTCCTGGTCATGTTCAACCTCCGCACCGACTACAGCGTCACCCGCCAGGGCTGGTACATCGATGACGTCGCCCTGGTGGGGCCGGACAGCGAGCCCCCCGCCCCGCCCACCGGCCTGACCGCCGCTCCGGACGCCCTGGGGAACGTGGTTCTCTCCTGGACCCCGCCGGCGGATCCCGACCTGGCCGGGTACCGGATCTACCGCTCGGAGGTCTCCGGCGAGGGCTACGAGGAGATCGGCCAGGTCGGTGCTGAGGCTACGGGCTACACCGACACCACCGCCCCCGGCGGCCAGCCCGTCTACTACGTGGTCACCGCGGTGGACCTGTGGGGGAACGAGAGCCCCTACTCCGACGAGGCAGTGGCCACGCCCCACGTCCCCGTCACCCTCTTCTTCGACGACATGGAGAACGGGGAGAACGGCTGGACCCACAGCGGCGCGAACGACCCCTGGCAGTGGGGCACCCCCACCTCCGGCCCTGGTGCCGCCTACTCCGGCGTCAGCCTCTGGGCCACCAACCTCCACGAGCCCTACCCCAATAACGTCAACGCCTCCCTCGTCTCCCCGCCCATCGCCCTCACCGGCGCTGAGGCCTACGCCCTGCAGTTCGCCCACTGGTACAACTTTGAGAACAACTGGGACTTCGGCTACGTGGAGGTGCTGGACGAGTCCGGCCAGTGGCAGGTCCTCACCCGGATCACCGGCCTCGGCGAAAGCTGGCAGCTGCCCGCCTTCGACCTGACCCCGTGGGCCGGCCAGACCATCCAGATCCGGTTCCGGATGACCAGCGACGGCTCCGTCACCCGGCCGGGCTGGTACATCGACGACGTCCGGGTGGTGGGGGCCGGCAGCGCCCCGGCGGCGTCCGACCTGCTGCCCGAGGCGGAGGACGAAGCGGACAAGCCGACCCAGACCGTCACCAAGAATCCCCGGCCGCTCCTGCGCCTCGAGGACCTCGGCGCCGGCCTGGGTGCGGGCCAGGACAAGGGCGCAGCCCAGCCGGGGAAGGCCCGGGTCGGTCCCCTCACCGGCGGCGCCAGGGCCCAGACAAGCCTCGCCGACCTGCCCCTGGACGCCACGGTGACGGTGGTGGAGACCGGCCGGTCCGTCCGGACCGATCCCCTCACCGGCAGCTACCAGATGTCCCACGCCGCGGGCACCTACACCGTCCGGGCGGAGGCCTACGGCTTCTTCCCCGCACAGACCCAGGTGACCATCGTCGACGGCGAGACCACCGTGGCCAACTTCCTCCTTGAGCCCATCCCCCGGGGTGCGGTGGAGGGACAGGTGGTCAGCGCCGTCACCGGCGCCCCCGTAGCCGGTGCCCGGCTCTGGCTCCTGGAGGATGCCCGGGTGGCCCCGGTGACCACCGACGCCGACGGCCGCTTCCGGATCGAGGCCTACGAGGGCGCCTACACCCTCCAGGTCGCCCACGTGGACTACAACCCCGCCAGCCTGCCGGTCACCATCCCCGGCAACGGCACCGCCGAGGTGGAGGTCCGCCTTGAGCCCTTCGTCGGCATCCCCGGCGAGCTGGCCTACGACGACGGCACCGCGGAGAACGCCTGGGCCTACTACGACCCCGGCAACGGCTGGGCCGTCCGGTTCAGCCCCGGCGAGGGCCAGACCGTCCGGATCCGGGGCGCCCGGCTCCGGTTCTGGGATACCTCCTGGCCGATCCCCGGCGGCACCGAGTTCGCTGTCGAGGTCTGGGATGCCTCCGGCCCCGACGGGGCCCCCGGCCGGCGCCTGGCGGGCCCGGTGCCCGGTAACGCCCGGCGGGACGGCTCCTGGACAGAGGTGGACCTCAGCCACCTCGGGCTGGTGGTCCAGGGCGACTTCTACATCGCCTACATCCAGACCGGCGTCTATCCGAACGTCCCGGGCCTGGCCACCGACGACAACGGCCCCTTCGCCGGCCGGAGCTGGGAGCTGGTAGGCGGCACCTGGGCCCCGAGCCCGCCGGAGGAGGGCAACCGGATGATCCGGGCCCTGGTGGACGTGGCGGTCGGATCGCCGACGATCACCAGCCCCGCGGATGGGGCCGTGGTCAATACCCCGGAGGTCCAGGTGACCGGCTCCACCGCCCCCGGCGCCCTGGTCACCCTCTACCGGAACGGCGAGGCCGCGGGGAGCGCCACCGCCGCCGATAACGGCACCTTCGCCATCCCCGTCACCCTCCAGGAGGGCGAGAACCTCCTGACCGCCACCGCCACCGTCGAGAGCGGCACCACCGCTCCCTCGGCTCCGGTCCGGGTCTACCTGGACACTGAGCCGCCGGCGCTGGTGGTCACCGAGCCCGAGGACGGCCTGCGGACCGGCCGGGAGGTGGTCACCATCAGCGGCCAGGCGACGGACAACCTGGCCCTGGCGGGGGTGACCATCAACGGCCAGCCCGTGGAGGTGGCGCCCGACGGCCGCTTCTCCGACCGGCGGATCCTGGACTCCGGCGAGAACCTCTTCACCATCGTCGCGACGGACACCGCCGGCAACACCACCACCGTGGAGCGCCGGGTGATCCACGACCCCGATGCCGGTCAGCCCGCCCCGGCCCCGGAGATCCGGAACCCGCAGCCGGCGGAGGATGTCGTCCTGGCCTACGGCCAGTCGGTCACCATCCGGTTCGAGAGCGACCCCGGCCTCCAGGCGGCCTACGCCATCGTGCTGCCCGGCCCCAGCACCCAGATGCTGGTGGGCGCCCCGATGGCCGAGGTAGCCCCCGGCGTCTATGAGGCCACCTACACCGCCACCTACGGCAACGCCTTCCAGAACGCGGGGATCTACCTCCAGGTGGAGACCCCGGACGGCCGCAAGGGCGAGGCCATGGCCCCCGGCCGGCTGACGGTGGTGGACAACGAGCTGCCCCGGCCCTGGATCAAGCCGCCCACCGGGATGCTCCGGGTCGGCCAGAACCTGAAGTTCGACGGCAGCGGCTCCTACGACCCCGACGGGGTGATCGTCTCCTACCGGTGGGAGATGGGCGACGGCACCGTCCTCACCGGCGAGAAGGTCCACCACCGGTACCAGGCCCCCGGCACCTACACCGTCACCCTGACGGTGACCGACGACGAAGGATTCAGCGCCAGCATCTCGGTGGAGGTCCGGATCCGGCCGTAAGACGCCAGGGGGGGCCGGCCCCGGATGGGGCCGGCCCCCCTTCTATGTCCCTCTTACTCCTTCAGTTCCCCGGCCGCCCGCTTCTGCAGGTAGGCGTAGATGAAACCGTCCAGGTCGCCGTCCATGACGGCCTCGATGTTGCCCACTTCGTAGCCGGTCCGATGGTCCTTCACCAGGGTGTAGGGCTGGAAGACGTACGAGCGGATCTGGCTGCCCCACTGGATCTCCATCTTGGGACCCCGGAGCTGGCCGAGCTCCCGCTCCATCTGCTCCAGCTTCAGCTGGGCCAGCCGGGAGCGGAGGATTCGCATCGCGGTCTCCCGGTTCTGGTGCTGGGACCGCTCCTGCTGGCAGGTGACCACGATCCCCGTAGGCAGGTGGGTAATCCGGACCGCGGACTCCGTCTTGTTCACGTGCTGGCCGCCGGCGCCGCTGGCCCGGAAGGTGTCGATCCGAAGGTCTTCCGGCCGGATCTCGACCTCCGCGTCGTCTTCGATCTCCGGGGTGACCTCCACCGCGGCGAAACTGGTGTGCCGCCGGGCCGCAGCATCAAAGGGGGAGATCCGGACCAGCCGGTGGACCCCCATCTCCGGCCGCAAGAACCCGTAGGCGTGGGGCCCCCGGATGGCCAGAGTCGCGCTCTTGATCCCGGCTTCCTCGCCGTCCAGGCTGTCGAGAAGCTCCACCTTGTACCCCCGGCGCTCCGCCCACCGGGTGTACATCCGCAGGAGCATCGCGCACCAGTCCTGGGCCTCGGTCCCGCCGGCCCCCGCGTGGAGGGTGAGAATGGCGTTGTGGCTGTCGTACTTGCCGGTGAGCAGCTGCTCCAGCTCAAACCGCTCGAGTTCCGTCTCCAGGGCCGCCGCCTCCCGGGCGGCCTCCGCCCCCATCTCCGGGTCGGCAGCCTCCTCCGCCAGCTCGATCAGCACCTGCAGGTCCTCGGCCCGGCGCATCAGCCCCTGCCACCTCTCCAGGGGCGTCCGGAGGCTATTGAGTTCCTTCAGCACCTGCTGGGCAGCGGTCCCATCGGTCCAGAAGTCCGGGGCTGCCGCCCGGGCCTCCAGTTCGGCGATGCGCGCCTGCCGCCGATCCCAGTCAAAGAGACCCCCTCAATTCTGCCAGTCGGGCGAGAATCCGTTCAGCACGGCGGGCGTGCTCTTCGAACATCAGAAAGCCCTCCTTCATGCCAAGCCCGCCGGCGGCTGCACCGGCGGGGTACTCCGGCTTATTGTACCATGCCCGGCGTGGCCCCCTCAACCGCCAGCGGGCCGTGGCTCGTTGACCCGCCGGCGGCCCCTTGAGCCGCCGGCGACCCCCGCTCTCCGGCCGGGCAGGTGACAGGCCAATTTCGTCCATGGGTGTCACCAGCGGCTTCCGGGCCAATACACTGGAACTGGAAGCGCGCATGGGAGGTTTGCCCGATGGACGTGGGCTTTATTGGCACGGGCAGCATGGGGGGCATGCTGGTCCGGTCCCTGGTCCGGCACGGCGCGCTGGCCCCGGAACAGGTCTGGGCCGCCAACCGCACCCCGGAAAAGCTGGAGGCGCTCAGGGCCGCGGTGCCGGGGATCCACACGGCCCCCACGGCCACCGTGAGCACCTGCCCGGTGGTCTTCCTGTGCGTGAAGCCGGGGGATACCCGGGCCGCCCTGGCGGAGATGGAACCGGCCCTCCGGGCGGACCAGCTGCTGATCCTCCTCTCCAACCTGGTGCCCATCGCCGGGGTGGAAGAGCAGGTTCCCTGCCGGGTGGCCAAGGTGATCCCGTCCCTGACCCAGGAGGCGGGCTGCGGCATTGCCCTGGTGATGTACGGCCGCCGGGTCACCCCCGGGGACCGGCGGTGGCTGGAGGGGCTTCTGGCGGCCATCAGCCGCCCCGTGGTGATCCAGGAGTCCCAGGGACGGACCTGCGCCGACCTCACCTCCTGCGGCCCGGCCTTCCTGGCCTGCGTCCTCCAGGAACTGGCCCTGGCCGCCAGCCGTCAGCAGCCGGACCTGCCCCCGGAGCTGGCCACCGCGATGGTGCGGGAGACCGTCCTGGCCACCGCCCGGCTGCTCGAGGCGGGGATGGACTTCGACGGGATCATCCGCCGGGTCGCGGTCCCCGGTGGGGTCACCGCCGCGGGGCTCGCGGTCCTGGCGGAGCAGATCCCGGGCACCTGGGAACAGCTCCTGGCGGCGACCCGGCGCCGGGAAGAGAACGCCCCGGCCCCGGTCTAAGCCGCCCCCGGCCGGTTCCACCCCCGATCGGGTCCACCCCGGTCTGACCCGCCCCTGCCCGTCCCATCCCCCGTCCGACCCGAGCCCAGGCTCGGGTCTTTCTCTGTTTCGCCGGATCCCGTCGCCGCCGGGGGGTACGGGCGCGGTAGAATAGGAGGCAGAAAGTGTCAAGGAGGAGGTTCGCCCGTGAAGGTCCGGATCGAATTCTGCACCATGTGAAACTACTTCCCCCATGCGGCCCGGGTGGCCGGTGAACTGGTCAGCCGTTACGGTCAGGCCATCAAGGAGATCGTCCTGGTCCCGTCGGGGGGTGGCGTCTTCACCGTCGAGGTAGACGGCCGGCAGGTCTTCTCCAAGAAAGAAGTAGGCCGGTTCCCGGAAGAGGGGGAGACGGTCCGCCTGGTGGAAGAGGCCCGGGGCCAAGGCTAGGGGCTGTGGCGGGGGGCCAATGCCCTGAGCCGAGGCCCTGGGCAAAGGTCAGGGGCTGAGGCCCAGCGCCGCGACCCAGCGGAAAACCGGCACAGACGGCGGAGGCGGCGGCCGCTCTACGGCCGCCGCCTCCGCGCGTCCCAGGGCTTCCGCCCCGGTCGGGGGATATCGGCGTCAGGCAATATTGGCGCCGCAGCACTTCTTGTACTTCTTCCCGCTGCCGCAGGGGCAGGGGTCGTTCCGACCGACCTGCTTCTGGGACCGGATCGGCTTCCGGACCGGGGCACCCTCGCTGCCCGGGCCCGACTCGTAGGTCACCCGCCGCCGGAGCTGAAGTGCGGGCGGCACTACCGCCGGGGCGCCCGGGGGTGCGCCGGACGGGGCACCGGCGGGGGCTCCGGCCGGGGCCTCCGCGGGCGCCGGCGCCGGTCTGGCCGCGGCCGCCGGCGGCTGGGCCGGCTCCTCCCCGTCGATCACCGGATGGGGCCGGAGGATCACCGTGGGCACCGGGTGCCGGACCACCTCCAGCCGGAACAGGTGGTTCACCACCTCTTCCTGGATGGCGGCGATCATCTCGTTGAACATGTCGTAGGCCTCGATCTTGTACTCCACCAGCGGGTCCCGCTGGCCATACGCCCGGAGGCCGATGCCGTCCCGGAGGTCGTCCATCGCGGTCAGGTGTTCCATCCACTTGGTGTCGACGGTCCGGAGGAAGACCATCCGCTCCAGCTGCCGCATCAGCTCCGGGCCGATCCGGCGCTCCTTGGCCTCGTACAGCTCCACCGCCCGCTGGTAGAGCTTCTCCACCAGGTCCTCCTTGTCCAGCCCCCGCAGGTCGTCCGCCGCAAGGGTGCCCTTGGGGAAGAAGGCCTGCTGCGCCAGGTCCACCAGCGGCTGCGGATCCCACTCCCCGGGGTGGAAGCCCTCCGCCGGCACCGCCTGCTCCACCAGCCGCTCGCAGACCTTCCGGATGGCGTCGAGGGTCGCCTCCCGGAGGCCCTCGCCCATCAGCACCTTCCGCCGCTGCTGGTAGATCAGGGTCCGCTGCTCGTTCAGCACCTGGTCGTACTGGAGCACGTGCTTCCGGATGTCAAAGTTCCGGGTCTCGACCTTCTTCTGGGCGTTCTCGATGGCCCGGGTGACCATCGGATGGTCGATGGGCGTGTCCTCGTCGATGCCCAGCTTCTCCATCAGGTTGGCGACCATCTCGCCGCCGAAGAGGCGCATCAGGTCGTCGTCCAGGGCGACGTAGAACCGGCTGGAGCCCGGGTCGCCCTGGCGGCCCGCCCGGCCCCGGAGCTGGTTGTCGATCCGCCGGGCCTCATGCCGCTCGGTGCCGATGATGTGGAGGCCCCCCAGCGCCCGGACCTTCTCCGCCTCGGCGTCGCACTGGGCCTTGAATTTGGCGTACAGCTCCCGGTACTCCTGCTGGACCTTCCGGACCTCCGGGTCTTCCGAAGGCAGCCCCTCCGTCGCCCGGGCGATAAGCTCCGGGTCGTACCCGCGCCTCGCCAGCTCCGCCCGGGCCATAAACGCCGGGTTGCCGCCCAGAAGGATGTCCGTACCCCGGCCGGCCATGTTGGTGGCGATGGTCACCGCCCCCAGCCGGCCAGCCTGGGCGATGATCTCCGCCTCCTTCTCGTGGTACTTGGCGTTCAGGACCTGGTGGGGGATGCCCCGGCGCTTCAGCATCTCCGAGAGCATCTCGGACTTCTCGATGGAGACGGTGCCCACCAGGACCGGCTGGCCGGTCTTGTGCCGCTCGACGATCTCCTCCACCACGGCCTTGAACTTGGCCCGGGAGGTCTTGTAGACCACGTCCGGGTAGTCCACCCGGATGACCGGCTTGTTGGTGGGGATGACGATGACTTCCATATTGTAAATCTGCCGGAACTCCTGCTCCTCGGTCTTGGCCGTGCCCGTCATCCCCGCCAGCTTCCGGTACATCCGGAAGTAGTTCTGGATGGTGATGGTGGCCATGGTGAGGGTCTCCCGCTCGATCTTGACCCCTTCCTTGGCCTCCACCGCCTGGTGCAGCCCGTCGGACCACCGGCGGCCGAACATCAGCCGGCCGGTGAACTCGTCGACGATGATCACCTGGCCGTCCTTGACCACGTAGTCCCGGTCCCGCTTATACAGCTCCTTGGCCTTCAGGGCGTTGAGGAGGTAGTGGTAGAGGTCCGGGTTCTCCTCCACCAGGTTGTTGACGTTCAGCATCTTCTCCACCTTGGCGATGCCCTCTTCCGTGGGCACCACCCGGCGCTCCTTCTCCTCAACGATGTAGTCCACTTCCGGCTGGAGCTTCTCCACCAGCTTGGCAAAGGTGTAGTAGAGCTCGGTGGGCTTCTCCGCCGGGCCGGAGATGATAAGCGGCGTCCGGGCCTCGTCGATCAGGATCGAGTCGGCCTCGTCCACGATCGCGTAGTTGAGTTCCCGCTGGACGATGTCATCCGGGCTGAGGGCCATGTTGTCCCGGAGGTAGTCGAAGCCGAACTCGTTGTTGGTGCCGTAGGTGATGTCCGCCGCGTAGGCCTCCTTGCGCTGCCGGGTGTCCAGGCCGTGGACGATGAGGCCGACCTTCATGCCCAGGAACTTATAGATCTGCCCCATCCACTCCGCGTCCCGGCGGGCCAGGTAGTCGTTAACGGTGACCAGGTGGGCCCCCTTGCCCTCCAGGGCGTTCAGGTACAGGGGCAGGGTGGCGACCAGGGTCTTGCCCTCGCCGGTCTTCATCTCCGCCACGTTGCCCTCGTGGAGGACGATGCCGCCGAGGAGCTGGACATCGTAGTGGCGCATCCCGAGGGTCCGCTTGGCCGCCTCCCGGACGGTGGCAAAGGCCTCGGGAAGCAGGCTGTCGAGGCTTTCGCCCCGGGCCAGCCGCTCCTTGAACTCGATGGTCTTCCGGGCCAGCTCCTCGTCGGAGAGCTTCTCAAATTCCGGCTCCAGGGCGTTGATCCGCTGGACGGTCTTCATGTGCCGCCGGATCGTCCGCTCGCTGTTGTCGCCGGACAGCCACTTCTTCAGGATCCCAAGCATGCCGGCTCCACCTTCTCCTGATCTGGATAGCCCCGCTTGCGGCTCGGGCTGAGCCGGGATGGGGGATGGCGTAAACCCGCATCTGTTATGACCCCGCCAGGGGGGCCGGAGGTTCGCGGCCCTCCCGGTCCCGGGAAACCCTATCCGCGTTATTGTACCATGCCCGTGGCGGCATCCAAATGGTGAAATGGGGCGCTGCCTCACCGGTACCGGACCCGGGGGCCTCCCAGGTCCGCCAGGGCCGCCTCCGCCAGGACCCAGAGGCCGCCGGCCACCACCGAGTGGCCTCCCAGGAGCACCGGCACCTCCGCGGCCAGGGCGGCGGCGGTAAAGCGCCGCACCCACGGGTCCCGGATCGCCTCCACCTGGCCCAGGTCCGAGTGGTACCGGTCCCAGTCGCTCACCCGCCGGCCGCCGTGGGCGAAGATCACCCGGCTGTCGACGCAGAGGCCGTGGCAGACCCGGCTGAGGTGCCGGAAGAACCGCTCCGGCCCCAGGTCCTCCATCACCGCGGCCATGAAGGAGACCACCTCGCCCCGGTCCTCCCGGCCGAGGGCCTTCATCCCCCGCTCCTCGGAGAAGACCCGGACCCGGAGCCGGAACCAGGTGTTCAGGTACTCCACCACCGCGGTGCCCACCCGGCCCACCAGGCCCAGTTCCGCCAGGTCCCGGCGGAGAAGCGCCCGGATGGCCCGGACCCGGCTCCGGTCCCAGTCCAGGGCGCTGAGGGCCTCCCGGGCCCGGGGCCCGGCCCGGCCGCTCTCCGCCAGGATCAGGTAGTCCACCGGGGTGTCCAGATCAAAGTGGGCGGCGCCGGAGTTGGGCAGCAGGTACCGCTCCAGCCCCGCCTCGAACCGGAGGGCGTGGCCCAGGGCGTTGTCCCGGTCCAGGGCCCGGACCCGGTCCAGAGCCTGGGCCGGGCTCCAGGCCACCAGGTCCGGGGACTGGGGGTTGTTCACCACCACGCAGGGGGCCTTCTCCTGCAGGGTGCGGAGGATCCACCGCCACTCCTCCGGGCCCAGCAGCGGGAGGCTCGCCCCGCCCAGGCAGATCACCGCCTCCGTTCCCGCCTCGGCCACCGCGGCCAGAAGCTCCCGGTGAAAATCAAAGGGCTCCCGGGTCCAGTGGACCCGGGCCCCGAGCCGGGATGCGGCCGCGGCCAGCTCCGGCCGGTCGGTGGCCACGATCACCTGGTTCAGTTCCCCCAGGGCCAGCAGCCGCTCCACTGTGTCCAGGCAGACCGCCTGGCGCAGCCGGGCCAGGGTAAGACCGAGGGAGCCGGCGGGAGCCGGCCCCCCCTCGAAGAGGATCGCAGCGACGGTCATGGCAGGTCCATTTGCTCCACAGGGTTCCTAATCAGGCTCCATCCGGACGCCTTTACTCTTCCGGCTCAATCAGGCCGTAGTTCCCGTCCTTCCGCCGGTAGACCACGTTGACCTGGCCGGTCTCGGCGTTGGTGAAGACGTAGAAATCATGCCCCAGCAGGTTCATCTGCATGACGGCTTCCTCCACCGTCTGGGGCTTGAGGGCGAAGCGCTTGACCCGGACGATCCGGTCCCCCTCCGCCTCCTCCGGGCCCGCGGGCGGCGTCCCAGGCTGGCTGGGCCCGCCCTTCCGGCGGAACCGGGACCGGTACTTGTGGATCTGCTTTTCCAGCTTCTCGACCACCAGGTCGATGGAGGCGTACATGTCGTCGGTGGCTTCCTCACCCCGGAGCAGGTACCCGTCCCGCACCGGGATGGTCACCTCCACGATGTGCCGGCCCCGCTCGATGGAGAAGGTCACCTGCGCGTCGGCAGGTTCCTGGAGGTAGCGGTCCAGCTTGTTCAGCTTCTTCTGCGCGTACTCCCGGAGGGCGGCGGTTACCTCGATGTTCTTACCGTAGACGGCAACCTGCATGTACGCCCAACTCCTTTCCCCGGGGGACCAGCCAACTGGGTCCAGATTCCTGCGCCCCGGGATCTAACTATTCCCCCGACCCGGGGAAAACTCCTGCGCGAGATGAGCGCACATACAGATTTTGTAGCCAACAGAAGATTGCTACCAGTGGTTCCGCCCCTGCCGCGGCTACCGCCGCAGCCGGGGGTCGAGGGCATCCCGCAGCCCGTCCCCCAAGAGGTTGAAGCCCAGGACCGCGACCATGATGGCCAGCCCCGGGTAGGTCACCACCCAGGGAGCCACCTGGATGTAGGCCTGGGCCCGGGAGAGCATCGACCCCCACTCGGGGTCCGGGGGCCGGGCCCCCAGCCCCAGGAAGCTGAGTCCGGCGATGTCGAGAAGCGCCCACCCCAGCCCGAGGGTAGCCTGGACGATGAGCGGCGCCAGGGCGTTGGGCAGCACGTGGCCGGCGAGGATCCGCAGGTGGTCGGCCCCCAGGGCTTCCGCGGCCTGGACGTACTCCTGCTCCTTGATGGAGAGCACCGAAGCCCGGACCAGCCGGGCAAAGTACGGAATGTTCACCACCGCCACCGCCAGGATCGCGTTCCCCAGCCCGGGGCCCAGGATGGCGGTGATGGCGATGGCCAGGAGGATGCTGGGGAAGGCCAGCATGATGTCCATCACCCGCATGACCAGGAGGTCCACCCAGCCGCCGAAGTAGGCGGAAAGGGCCCCGGTAGCCGTCCCCAGCACCAGGGCGAGCCCGATGGCCGACACCCCCGCCAGGAGGGAGAGCCGGCCGCCCCAGACCAGCCGGCTGAAAAGGTCCCGGCCCTGCTCGTCGGTCCCCAGGAGAAACTCGCCCCCCGGGGGCCGGAGGGCCCGGGTAAGGTCTGCGTCCAGCGGGTCGTAGGGGGCCACCCACGGGGCGCAGGCAACCATCACCACCAGGGTCAGGATAATGGCGCCGCCCAGAAGGGCGTTCCGGTGCCGGAAGAGCCGGCGGAGCGGCGATTGCCGGTTCACCTGGGTGCGTCACCCCCGTCTCAGCAGAAACCGTTGCATCTTAGGAGGAACCCTTGCTCAGGAATAGCGGATCCGCGGGTCGATCGCGGTGTAGAGCAGGTCGACGATCAGGTTGACCACCACGAAGGCCAGGGCGATGAGGACGATCCCGCCCTGGACCACCGGGTAGTCCCGGGCCTCGATGGACTGGACGATGTACCGGCCGATCCCCGGCCAGGAGAAGACCGTCTCCGTCAGCACCGCGCCCCCGAGGAGAGACCCCACCTGGAGCCCCACCACGGTGATCACCGGCAGCAGGGCGTTCCGCAGGGTGTGCCGGAAGATCACCACCCGTTCGGAAAGCCCCTTGGCCCGGGCGGTGCGGATGTAGTCCTGCCCCAGGACCTCCAGCATCGCGGACCGGGTGACCCGGGCGATGACCGAAAGGGGGATGGTGGCCAGGGCCACCGCCGGCAACAGCAGCCGCCGGAAGGCGTCCCAGAAGACCGTCCACTCGCCCCGGAAGAGGGTCTCGAAGATCACAAAGCCCGTGCTCCCCTGCCAGCCCAGCCGGGGGTCGACCCGGCCGCCCGCGGGGAGCCAGCCGAGTTTCACGCTGAAGAGGATGATGAGCTGCAGCCCAAGCCAGAAGATGGGCATGGAGACCCCCACCAGGGCCAGGGCCATCACCCCGTGGTCCAGGATCGATCCCCGGTAGACCGCCGCCATCACCCCGGCCAGCACCCCGGCCACCGTGGCGATGACCATCGCGAAGAGGGTGAGTTCCACCGTCGCCGGGTACCGGGCCATCAGCTCTTCCATGACCGGCCGCTTGCTGAAAAAGGACTCGCCGAAGTCGCCGGTGGCCATCTCGCCCACGAACCGGGCGAACTGCACCCAATAAGGGTCGTTCAGCCCCATCTGCTCCCGGATGGCCGCCACCTGCTCAGGGGTGGCCCGCTCCCCGGCCATCAGCCGGGCCGGGTCGCCGGGGATGATCCGCATCAGCACAAAGACCAGCACGAGGATGCCGAAGGCCGTTGGAAAGGTCAGCAGAAGCCGTTTTGCCAGGTAGTTCCGCATGGTGACCCCCTCTCCCGCCGGTGGCGCCTGGTCAGGCAACAGGGTCCGGCCGGGCCGGGGAGAACCGGCCCGGCCGGACGGCTGCGGCCGCATCTACCTGGAGACCTGCACCTTCGTCAGGGGCTCGGAGCCCGTCGGGCTCGGGACGTAGCCCGAGATCCCCTTGCGCATGATGATCGGGGCCTTGGCGTGGGCCAGCGGTACCCAGGGCGCGTCGTTGGCAATGATCTCCTGGGCCCGCTCGTAGAGCTTGGTCCGGGCCTCCTGGTCCGGATTCTGCTGGGCCTCGATCAGGATCTCGTGCAGCTCGTCGTTCTTATAGAAGGCGATGTTGCCGGCGTCCGGCCCCTTGGCGTTGTCCTTGTCCAGCAGCACGTAGAGGAAGTTATCCGGGTCGCCGTTGTCGCCGGTCCACCCCAGGAGAGCCATGGGGTGCTCGCCCATGCCGGTCTTGGCCAGGTAGGTGGGCCAGTCGTAGCTGACGATCTGGGCGTCGATGCCGACCTTCTTCAGGTCGTTGACGATGGCCACCGCGATGTCCATCGGCTGGGGCATGTAAGGCCGGGGGACCGGCATCGCCCAGAGTTCGGTCTGGAACCCGTTGGGATAGCCGGCCTGGGCCAGGAGCTCCCTGGCCTTCTCGGGGTTGTACTCGTACTTGGTAACGTTCGGGTTGTGGCTCCACACGACGGGCGGGACCGGGGTGACCGCGGGCTCGCCCAGGCTGCCGTAGAAGGCCTGGATGATGGCCTCCTTGTTGATCGCGTGGTTGATCGCCTTCCGGACCAGCGGGTTGTCAAAGGGCTTCTTCTCGGTGTTCATGGCCAGGTAGCCCACGTTCATCGCCGGCCGGTAGTGGATGTCGAACTGGCCCATGGCCTCGGCGATGGCCAGGTTCTGGGGGCTGACCCCGTCCATCACGTCGATGTCCCCGGCCTGCAGGGCCAGCAGCCGGGCGTTGTTGTCCGGGATGGACCGGTAGATCAGCCGATCGATCTGAGGCTTGCCATCCCAGTAATCGGGATTGGCCTCCAGGGTGATGGAGTCGCCCTTCTGCCAGGAGGCGAACTTGAAGGGGCCGGTACCCACGGGCTTCATGCCGAAGTTCACCGGATCGGCCTTGACCGCCTCGGGGCTGGCGATGCCAAACATGGGCATCGCCAGGTTGGCGAGGAAGGGCGCCAGGGGCCGGGAGAGGATGAACTTGACGGTGTAGGGATCCACCACCTGGACTTCCTTGATGACCGAGGCGTCGTCAAAGCCGCCGAACATGTAGGCGTAGTAGGCGAACTCGCCGCCCTTGTGGTAGGGGTTGTCGGTGAACCGCCACCGGTCGAAGTTGAACTTCACCGCCTCGGCGTTGAACTCGGTCCCGTCGTGGAACTTCACCCCCTGGCGGAGCTTGAAGGTCCACTCGGTGCCGTCGGCGTTGTAGCTCCACTCGGTGGCCAGTGCCGGCTCCACCTCAGTGCTGCCGGGCTTGTAGCGGACCAGGGTGTCGTAGATCTGGTTGGTCACCTTGATGGACTCGCCGTCGGTGACGTTGATGGGGTCGAGGCTG
>JAKKUO010000050.1 GCA_021890795.1 Bacillota bacterium
CGAGTCCTCTCGGGCGCACCAGAAAGAGGCGGCTCCGAAGCAACGCTTCGGAGCCGCCTCTTTTTGTGCCGCTGGTGCGCCGGCAGGCGGGTCCGGCCAAGGCCCCTGCTCCGCCGTCACGACCCCTGGGCGAAGCACCGGCGCAGGGCCTCTGCTGCTACTCGGCGGTGATCACCAGGGCTGGAGGCAGGCCGTCGAGCCGCTCGGCCCGCAGGGGAGAGGCGTAGGGTTCGGAGCCCTGCTCAGGGCTGGCGAGGTAGTAGGACCAGAACTGGCGCATCCGCTCCCGGCTCAGGCCATAGCCGGTGGCGGGCTCCCGCTAGGAGTCCGTGTCGCAGGCCGCATCGGTCACCGGGTAGACGAGGAGCTGAAAGGCCTCATTTGCGACCGCCATCCCAGCCGAGTCCCTGAGACGGCGGTCTGGTGTATGTACCAGGGGGTGCGGTTCACTTCCGCTCCGACCCCGGAGACAGCAAACTCTCCCGGCCCGGAAGGCGCCAGACCATCAGGAAGGCTTCTACCTGGTTCCAGAAGGCGTCGATGCCCATCTGCGCCTCGGTGGTGTCGTACCGGTTGGGGTGGCCCGGGCCGGCGCCGCCGATGGTGATGAGCCCCCCTTCCGCCATGGCCCGGACCAGGGCCTGGACGTGCCGGGTCTGGAGGGGGAGCCCTGTCCGTTCGGCCAGGTAGGCGGTCAGGTTCTCGTAGGTGACCACCAGCTCCAGCTTCCCCCGGGCCTTGCGCTCGTTGATGACGTCCAGGAAGGCGTGCAGCAGAAGCTCTTCCAGCCGGTTGTCCGCTGTCGGCACTCCGGGGCCCTCCTCGCCGTCAGACTCTTCTACTCCTTCGAGCCGCCGCACCCCGTTCCCTGCCGGCGGCCGGCAATGCCGCGGCCCTGGAGAGCCGGGCGCAGGGCATCGCCAAGGCTCTGGCGACGGAAGCAGCGCATAACACCCCCACCCATGCCTGGGTGGGGGTGTTTGCTGCCTGGCCGCGAGGGGCTATCGGGCCGCCTGCGCCTGCCGGGTGTGGGGGCCGGTCTCCTCCATCGCCTGGAGCAGCAGTTCCGCTACGTCCAGGACCCGGGGGCCCTCCTCCCCGGCGGTGGTCTTGACGCCGTCCTCCATCATCTGCATGCAGAAGGGGCACGCAGTGGCGATGGCCTGGGCGCCGGTCGCCGCCGCCTCCCGGGCCCGGATCTGGTTGACCCGGGGGCCGCCGCCGGTCTCCTCCATCCAGGCGTGGGCCCCGCCGGCGCCACAGCAGAAGCTCCGGGACCGGGACCGCTCCATCTCCACCCGGTCGGCCCCAGCCCGGGCCAGGAGATCCCGGGGCGCCTCGTACTCCCCCTGCCACCGGCCCAGGTAGCAGGGGTCGTGGAAGGTGACCTTGCCCAGGCTGCCGGCCTCCACCTTCAGCCGGCCGCTCTCCACCAGCTCTTTGAGGAGCTGGGTGTGGTGGACCACCTCGAAATCGGCGCCGAACTGCCGGTATTCGTTCCCCAGGGCGTTCTGGCAGTGGGGGCAGGCGGTGACGATCCGCTTGGGCCGGTACTGCCGGAGGATCTCGATGTTCTGCCGGGCGATCATGTCGTAGAGGAACTCGTTCCCCATCCGCCGGGCGGGGTCGCCGCAGCAGGCCTCCTCGGGGCCGAGGATGGCGAACTTCACCCCGGCGTGATGCAGCAGTTGGGCCAGGGCCCGGGCGACCTTCTGGTTCCGGGGGTCGAAGGCCGCGGTGCACCCCACCCAGTAGAGCACCTCGATCTCGCCCCCCACCTCGCTGGCCAGGGGCACCTCCAGCCCCTCGCACCAGTCGGTCCGGCTGGCGGTGGCGCCCTTGTAGGGGTGGGCCCGGTCCTCGAGGCTCTTTAAGGCCTCCTGGAGGGTCTCCGGGGCCGAGGCCTGCTCCATCACCAGGTGCCGGCGCATCTCCACGATCTTGGGCACGTGCTCGATGAAGACCGGGCACTCCTCCATGCAGGCCCGGCAGGTGGTGCAGGCCCAGAGGGTCTCCTCCTTGATGGCTCCGCCCACCAGGGGCGGCAGCTCTTCCACTGTCGCCTTGCCGGCCAGGAGGGCCGGGGCGTGGGCGTGGACGTAGTCCCGGAGGTCCAGGATCAGGTTCTTGGGGGAGAGGGGCTGGCCGGCGGCGTAGGCCGGGCAGACGTCCTGGCATCGGCCGCAGGCGGTGCAGGCGTCCAGGTCCAGGAGGTCCTTCCAGGTGAGGTCGGTGATGGCGCTGACGCCCAGCCGCTCCGCCTTCTCAAAGTCGATGGGCTGCAGGGTCCCTTCCCCCGGCGGCCGGAGGTCGCTGAAGTAGACGTCCAGGAGGGAGGTGAAGAAGTGGGCCATCTTGGACCAGGGCAGGTAGGCGATCCAGCCGAAGACCGTCACCGTGTGGAACCACCAGAAGAACTGGTAGGCGGCGATGAGGCCCTCCTGGCTCAGCCCCCGGAGGGGAACCGCCAGGGCGTAGCCCACCACCGACAAGGCGTCCCAGGGCTGGGGGTTGGCGGCGATCCGGATGGCCTCCAGGGCAAAGCCCTGGACGAAGAGGAGGAAGAGGGAGAGGAGGGTCACCCAGTCGCTCGGGTCCGGGGCCTTGCCCTCCCGGTTGTGCTGCAGCCGGGGGACCCGGAGAACGTACCGGCGGACCAGGGCGATGCCCAGGCCCACCATGCCCAGGGCGCCCACCACGTCCAGGACCAGGGACTGGTAGATGAGGTAGAACCAGCCCCGCATGATGGGGATCCGCAGGTCGGTGTCGATGGCTACCACCACGGTGCCGATGAAGAGGAGGAGCATCGACCAGAAAATCAGACCGTGCATCAGCCCGGCGATGCTCTCCCGCAGGAACCGCCCGTGGCCGAGGACGTGGACCAGGACCCGGCGGAGCCGCTCCCAGGGCCGGTCAAACCGGGCCACGGGCCTCCCCAGCCGCCAGAACTTGTACCGGCGGTAGAGCCCGTAGCAGAAGATCGCGAGGCTCGGCACCATGAGCACGTACATGAACCACGAGTGTTCGATGTGCCAGAAGACGGGCCGGGTCGCTGCTTCCACCCGGTTCACCTCCCTGAGGTGGGAGGGGCCGGCGGGTCCGCCGGCCCCTCCGGTCTACTTGCCGAGGATCCGCTTCAGTTCGGCGTGGAGGTGAGGCAGCACGGTCTTGTAGTCCGCCACCACTCCGAGGGTCGCCCGCTTGAAGATGGGCGCGTCGGGGTCCTTGTTGATGGCGATGACGGTCTTGGCGCCGGTGATCCCGGCCAGGTGCTGGCTGGCGCCGGAGATGCCGATGGCGATGTAGAGGTCCGGGGCCACGGTGGCGCCGGTCTGGCCGATCTGCAGGCTCGCCGACACCCAGCCGGCGTCGCAGGCGGCCCGGGAGGCGCCCACCGCGCCGCCCAGGTCCCGGGCCAGGGCCTCGAGGTCCTTGAAGCCCTCGGGACCGCCGATCCCCCGGCCGCCGGCGACGATGATCCGGGCATCCTCCAGCCGGACCCCGCCCAGGGCCTGCTGGATCTTCTCCACGATCCGGGTGGCCGCCAGCTCTGGGCTGACGCTCAGCTCGACCCGGACCACCTCGCCCCGGCGCCCCTCCGCCGGCGCCGCGGGGTCGTGCATCCGGGCCCGGAGCCCGATCACCACCGGGCCTTTGGCGGTGTAGACCGCCATCGCCTTTCCGCCGTAGACCGGCCGGGTCCAGCGGACGGTGCCGCCCTCGACCGCGACGGCGGAGACCTCGGTGAGGATGCCGGCCCTCAGGCGGAAGGCGAGGCGAGGCGCCAGTTCCTTGCCGGCGGTGTCGCCGGTGATCAGAACCACGTCCGGGGACGCGGCCCGGGCGGCCGCCTCCAGGGCCGCGACCCAGAGGTCCGGCTGGTACTCGGAGAGGATCGGGTTGGCGACCGCGTAGACCCGGTCCGCCCCGCAGGCGATAGCCTCCTGGGCCAGGGCATCGGTGTCGGCGGCCACCACCACGGCGGCGAGGGTGGCTCCAAGGGCATCGGCCAGCCGCCGGCCCGCGCCCAGGGCCTCCCGGGCCGACTTGGTCAGGGCGCCCTGGTCGGCGCCCGCGTACACGAGGACGTTCTGCACGGTGGCGGGCCTCCTTACACCAGCTTCAGTTCGTGGAGCCGCCGGGCCAGGGCTGCGGCCTTGGCCGGACCGTCGTCCCCCTCGATGATCTCGCACTGGCCCTCCTGGACGGGGATGTAGAGGTCCACCAGCTCCAGGGGGGAGGCGAGCCGGGCGGGGTCGAGGTCCAGGTCGGCGGCCCCCAGGGTGGTGATGGGCTTGCGGGCGGCCATCATCAGGTCCTTCACCTTGGGCAGCCGGGGGACGTTGGTCTCGTCGTTGGTGATGGTGAGGACCGCGGGCAGCCGGGTGCTGACCAGGGCGTACCCGCCGTCCACCTCCCGGCGGACGACGGCGGTGCCGCCCTCCACTGCCTCCACCCGGGCGACGATGGTGGCGCAGGCGCAGCCCAGCTCCTCCGCCAGGGTGGGGCCGACGACGCCCCGCTCGATGTCCCCGGCCTCCCGGCCGGTGAGCACCAGGTCTGCCCCGCCGAGCTTCTGGATGGTCCGGGCCAGGATGTGGGCGACGGCCTGGGAGTCGAGGTCCGCCCAGGCCGGATCCCAGACCCGCACCGCCTCGTCCGCGGTGAGGGCGTAGGCCCGGCGGAGGACGTCGTCGGTGGGCTTGTCGCCCACGCAGATCGCGACGACCTTGCTGCCGGGGTGCTTCTCCTTGAGCTGAATGGCGACTTCCAGGGCGTATTCGGCGTAGGAGTCCATCACCAGCTTGGCGCTCCCCTGGACCGGGCGTTTGGTGGCCGGGTCCACCTTGAAGTCCTTGGGCGGGATCTCCGGATCCAGGACCTGCTTGAGGCAGACGACGATCTTCAGGGCCCTCTCCTCCTTACACCGAGATCATGTACACAGACATCATGAAAACCAAAATTCGATGGTCCGTTGGACAAATCCTTCGGATCGGTGTATTGGTACGATGTATGGGTCCGGTAGGTCCGGGATTGGGTGGCTCCGGGTGGCCTATTGCCTACCTACCTACCGTTTGGTTTGTCGAGTGTCTATTTTCGTGGAGCCTTGGCAAAAATCCTGCTGCTGAACCGGAGGGGGATCGAGGAGCTGGGAGGAGAACCGCCTTGGCGGCGGCGAAGGAATTTTTGTTCAACACAGTACAATGGGTGGCCGCTCGATGGGCCGGTCCCTCGATGGGCGGGTCCTCCGTTGGACGATGGGCGGATCCTCCGTAGGGCGCCGGTGCGCCGGATCCGAAGCGGTGGGGCTCAATCCCGGAGGGTTTCCCGGGAGCGGCTACCTGAGGGGGAGGGTGCCAAGCGTTGGGTGAGCACGTCAAGGTGCACCTGGAGGATGGGTATGCAGTGGTCACCCTGGACCGCCCGCCGGTCAACGCCCTCAGCCGGCAGCTGCTGGCGGAACTGGACGGGGCACTCCGGGACCTGGAGGCCCGGGAGGAGGTGCGGGCGGTGGTCATCCGGGGGGCCGGTCCCAAGGCCTTCGCCGCGGGGGCGGACATCACCGAGTTCCCCAACGTTCGCCCGGAGGAGGCGGCGGACCTCGCCCGGCAGGGTCAGGCGGTCTTCAACCGGATCGAGGCCCTGCCCAAGCCCGTCATCGCCGCGGTCCACGGTTACGCCCTGGGGGGCGGCTGCGAACTGGCCCTGGCCTGCGACTTCCGCATCGCGGCTGAGTCCGCCCGGTTCGGACAGCCGGAGATCAACCTGGGGATCATCCCTGGTTATGGCGGTACCCAGCGGCTCGCCCGGCTGGTGGGCCCGGCCCGGGCCAAGTGGCTGTGCCTCACGGGGGAGATGATCCCCGCGGCAGAGGCCCTGCGCATCGGCCTGTGCGACCAGGTGGTCCCGGATGAGGAGCTGCTCTCCGCCGCGACCGCCCTGGCGGCCCAGTTGGCCGGTAAGGCCCCCCGGGCCGCGGCCCTGATTAAGCAGGCGATCCGGGAGGGATTGGACCGCAGCCTGGCGGAAGGCCTGGAGCTGGAGGCCCGGCTCTTTGGCCAGGTCTTCGCCACTGCAGACGCCCGGGAAGGGGTGACCGCCTTCCTCGAGAAGCGCCAGCCCCGGTGGACGGGCCGGTGACCGGGCCGGCAAGGGCCAGGTGCGGGGCAAAACCTGGGCCTCGCTGGTAGGACCTGGGTAGGATTTTCACAGGACTCGGGTCCGGCGAACAGTGTTTGGGGGTGGCAACCCTCCCCACCCTGTTCGTATGATAGAGGTTGGAGAAGTAGTCGGGGCACGGGACGGGACCCTGCCCGGCGGAGGGCAGGACCGGCTGCGGGTTAGCAGAGGGACGGTCAGGGGCGCCTGGCTGTCCCTCTCTGTCCCGCCGCCTGTTTTCCAGAACCAGTCAGGGAACCGAGGCAGCACTCAACCGGCAACTGACAGCCGTCAGTCGGGACAACCACCGCAGCCAGGCAGACTACGGTGAAGAGAAGGGAACGGCTATGAGGGTGACAACGAGGGGGAGGCGCCCGCAGAGCCTGCGGCGCGGGTTAAGACCCCTGCGCTTTGCGGGCACCGTGCAGGTGGGGGGCTACGCCATCTACTACCAGACGGCGGGGTCCGCGGAAGAGCACCGGCATACGGTGGTGCTCCTGCACGGCCTGGCCGGCTCGTCTGAGTGCTGGAATGCCCAGTTGGACAGCCTGGGGGACCACCTGTACGTGGTCGCGGTGGACCTGCCCGGTCACGGCCAGTCCGAGGGATGGGGCGCTGCCGAAGTGGGGGAGTACGCGGCGTTCCTCCACCGGTTCCTCGATGCCCTGGGGCTGCACCAGCGGGTGGTGGTGGCTGGCCATTCCCTGGGTGCAGCCGTGGCCCTGGAGTTTGCCGCCCGCTGGCCCACCCGGGTCTCAGGGGTGGTCGTGGCGGGGCTGGGGATCCGGGCCGCGGTGGACCCGGAGGCCCTTGCGGCTGTCCAGCGGGGAGAGCCCCCTGGGTACTTCCTGGAGCGGCAGGTGGGCCCCCGGGCCCCCGGGGAGGTGGCTCGCCGGGTCCGGCAGGACTGGTACGCGACCCGGCCGGAGGTCCGGTACGCCGACCTCATCGCCTGGAGCCGGTTCGATTCCCTCCATGTCCTGCCCCGGGTGGTGGCGCCGGCCCTAGTGGTCGGCGGGGCGGAGGATCCCATTGCCCCGCCAGAGTCGGTGCGGGCCCTTTGGCTGGGCATCCCCCGGGCCGACCTGGAGATCCTGCCCGGGCTCGGCCATATGATGATGGCAGAGGATCCCCTGCGGTTTAACGAGGTCCTACTCCGGTTCCTGAAGGGGGTGCATCTGCCCCCGCGCCCGGTCGTTCCCCGGCTCTAAGGGACGGGAGGTCGGTCCAGTGGACCGGGTTTATGGGGTTGGCCAAGGGGGGATGGGGGCCTGGCCGGCCGGGGTGGCCGCGCCCCGTCCGCGAGCGCTGTCACCGGCGGGACAGCCGAGTCCCTTCTGGACCGGCGTGGTCTGCACAGCGCCCGGTTGCGCGTGGGGCCCCGGGCACCGGGTGCTCCTGAGGTCCCTGCATCCTTTCTGGGCGGGGATTTTCACCGCCCGCTGAACCGCCATTCAGGCCACGTCTGTGCTAACCATTCCACCGGGGGTCGCCCAGAGGGGCGGCTCCCGATCTTCGGTTTTGGCCCGCAATCGCTGCAGCATCCAACTCCGGTTCGTTGGGGGCGGTGCTCCGATGGGACTTATCCGTCGCTATTCCTACCTCATCGCCGCGGTCCTCTGCTTGGTGGCTTTCTGGTTCGGGGTCGTTCGTACCCCGGCCAACGGCCCCGGCCTGGCGGGGTTCCTGGGGCTGGCGGCGGTCCTGACCCTGGTCTGGGTGGCCCTGCGCCGGGGGGAGAGTCCCCCCAATCCGGCCCGGCGACTCCGGAAGGTCCTGGGGAGCGGCCGGCCGGTGCTGGTGCACTTCTACAGTGACTTCTGCATGCGGTGTATGGCCCAGAAGCCCAGGCTCGACGCCCTGGCCCGGGGTTTCCGGGGGCCGGTGGAGTTCGTCTTCCTCAACCTCTCGGACCCCGCGGTCCGGGAGCTGACCCGGGAGTACCAGGCGACGAGCGGCACCGTCATCCTCTTTGACGGGGACGGCAAGGAAGTGCACCGGGGTATCCCTGCGCCGGCGCTCCTGGAGGAGTTGGTCGGCGGGGGGCGCCACAGCCCGCAGGCCAGAGGGGCAGGGTGACCGGAAGGCCTGAAGCTGCCGGGACGGGGGTCGGGGTGCAGCCTACCGCACCCCGACCCCCGTTCTCACCGTCAAAAGGAAATAAAGGGGCGGGGGCTGGGGCAGGCTACTGCGCGAACGGCCGGCACCAACCCATCATCTGGGAGTGACCCGTATGCGGCGGCAGGACCATTTCAGGCACGCCCTGCACCGGAAGGGCGCCCGGCTGGCCCGCAGGGGGACGGACCAGCGGCGCCGGGCGCGACGGAGCCCGGGCAGGTCCAGGGGCACCGGAGGGCTCCGGCGCGCCTTCGCCCAGTGGGTCCGACGGGGGCGGATGGCCTTCCGCTGGTACATCCTGCGCGCCCTGCGGCTCTGGTGGGGCCATCGGCTGTTGGGCCGGTTCGGCCTCCGGCCGGTGCCGCCCCCGCCTGCGCCCCCATCGTCGTCGGGGCAACGGAGTTAGGTCATCGGAACCCAGGAGAACGCCCCAAAAGGAGCGACGGCGGGGAGCCAGGCTCCCCGCCTGCCCAGGCCGCGGTCGGCATGTCCTGCCGCGGCCTGGAACTCACCTTGTTCCGGTCTGGGCTTTGCCCTGCCGAGTGCTAGATTTCACCCTGCAGCGCATAGGTGCGCACCTTCTCCAGCTCCCGGAAGACCTGCAGCCGGCCTTCCTCGGTGGTCCACCAGTTGCTGCGGCTGACGTCGGTGCGATCGTCCGGACAGCAGAGGATCCGCACCCCCCGGGGAATGTGCCGGGCCAGGGTCTGACGCACCCGCCGCATGTGTACCGGACTTGAGACCGCGATGACGGTCTTGACGTTCTCCCAGCCGAGCCGGGCGTCGACGTAGGGCACGGACATCAGTACGTTCTCCAGGGTATGAAGGGACTGGCTCTCGGTCCAGATGGCGGTCTCCGGGACCCCGAGCTGGAGGCAGGCCGCTTTCAGCTCCTCTGCCTCCGGGACCCCGGTGCCCGCCTTGTCGCCGCCGGTAATCAGGATCCGGGGGGCCCAGCCCGCCCGGTAGAGGGCCGCCGCCTTCTCCGCCCGCTCCCGCCGCTTGCCGCCGAAGAGCAGGATGAGGTCTGCCGGCTCCGGGGGGTCGGACAGGAAGAGAAACTCCGTCACCTCCTGGAGCGACATGCCCTCGTAGAGCCTCTGGCTCACGGCTCTCTCCTCCCCGTGGGGTGTGCCTACGGGAGGGCCCGGAAGAGTCCCAGTCTGCCGATGCGCGCCGCGGCCTCCTCGAGCCGCTCCACCGGGGCCGTCAGCGACACCCGGACGTACCCCTCCCCGTGGGTCCCGAAGGCGGTTCCCGGCGCCACCACCGTGTGGGCCTCCCGGAGCACCCGGTCCGCGAAGTCCGCGGCGGTCATCCCTGCCGGCACCGGGCACCAGACAAAGAAGCTCCCCGCCGGCGGCGTGACCTCCCAGCCGATCCGGCGGCAGGCGGCCACGAAGGCATCCCGGCGCCGCCGGTACTCCTCCCGGAGGGCATGGACCGGTTCGTAGGGCCCGAGGAGAGCCGCGGCCGCGGCCAACTGGATGGCCGGGAACTGGCTGCAGTGGAGGTGGTCCTGGAGGAGGTTCAGCTGGGCGATGAGGTCCGGGTTCCCCGCGCAGAAGGCGATGCGCCAGCCGGCCATGTTGAAGGACTTGGAGAGGGTGTGGAACTCCACCCCGACCTCCTTGGCGCCGGGGAACTGGAGGAAGCTCATGGGCTCCCGGCCGTCGTAGACCAGGTCCAGGTAGGCGGCGTCGAAGGCCAGGGCGGCGCCGTACCGCTGGGCGAAGGCGATGGCTTCCCTCACCGCCTCCGGGGGGTAGACGGCCCCGGTGGGGTTGGCGGGGGAGTTGAGGAAGACCAGCCGGACCTTCTCCGCCACCGTAGGAGGAACCTCAGCGAAGTCCGGTACGAAGCTGTTCTCCGGCCGGAGGGGCAGTGGGTGGAGCTGGGCGCCGGCCAGGGCGATCCCGGACCAGTAGTCCGGGTAGCCGGGGTCCGGGACCAGGGCCGCGTCCCCGGGCTCCAGGAGGCAGAGGCTGATCTCCTGCAGGCCGACCTTGGCGCCGATCAGGATCGCCACCTCCCGGTGGGGGTCGACCTCGACGCCGAACCGCCGCCGGTACCAGGTGGCGATGGCTTCTTTCAGCTCCGGGAGCCCGTCGAAGGGGGAGTAGCCGTGGGTGCGGGGGTCCCGGGCTGCCTCCACCAGCCGCTCGACAATGTGAGGCGGCGTGGGCAGGTCCGGGTTGCCCTGGCCGAGGTTGATCACATCGTGGCCCGCCGCGGCCATCTCCCGGGCGGTGCGGACGATGCGGGCAAAGAAGTGGCTGGGCAAGGCCTGAAGCCGACTGCTCGGTCGGAATGGCAACGCTCTTCCGTCCTCCTCGTCGGTTATCACCACTCTATTCGGATGGAGGAGGCCGAATCCCTGTCGGGACGGGTGAGGGGGCGTGCACCCCTGGAGCGGCGGGCCCGTTCCGGAGCGTGCATCCTTGGGCGGCGGGACCGTTCCGGAGCGCGCACCCCTGGAGCGGCGGGCCGCCGTCCCGGCGGCATGACAAGGGTTCGGCCCCTCCGGTGGCGAACCTCTCGACGTACTCCAACCTGGGACGGATGCCCCGTGACCGAGTTTGTTCACCTGCACGTGCACACCGAGTACAGTCTCCTGGACGGCATCTGCCGGATCGAGCCCCTGGTGGAGGCCGCGGCAGCCCTGGGGCAGCGGGCCCTGGCCATCACCGACCATGGGGCCCTTTTCGGCGCGGTCCGGTTCTACCAGGCCTGCCGGGAGCGGGGAGTAAAGCCCATCCTCGGCTGCGAGGTCTACCTCGCGCCGGACCCGGCGGCCGGGCTGGGTGGCGCTGCCGGGACCCCACCGGTCTCCGGGCCGGGTCCCGCTACCGGCGCCCCGGAGCCCTTCCACCTGGTGCTCCTCGCGGAGAACCTCACCGGCTACCGGAACCTGATGCGGCTCGTCTCCCGGCCGCACCTGGAGGGGCGGCCGGGGCTCCCCGCGGTTACCCTGGCGGATCTCGAGGCCCACCGGGAGGGGCTGATCGCGCTCTCGGGCTGCCTCCGGGGGCCCCTCGCCCGGCCCCTCCGGGAGGGGCGGGCAGAGGAGGCCCGGCGGTGGGCCGTCCGGCTCCGGGAGATCTTCGGCCCTGACCGGTTCTTTGTGGAGCTTCAGGACCACGGCTGGGAGGAGGAGCGGCGGGTGGGCCGGGCCCTGGTGGCTCTGGCCCGGGCCCTGGGCCTCCAGCTAGTGGCCACCAACGACGTGCACTACCTCACCCCGGGGGAGGCCCGGCTCCACGACCTGGTTCTAGCCATCGGCAGCGGCCGGACCCTCCAGGACCCCCACCGGCTCCGGTTCCCCACCGACCAGTACTACCTGAAGTCCGGGGCGGAGATGGCAGCCCGGTTCGCCGAATTACCCGAGGCGCTGGCGGCCACCGCGGCCATCGCGGAGCGGTGCGAAGTCGAGCTTCCCCTGGGCCGGGCGCTGCTCCCCGCCTATCCCCTGCCGCCGGGCTGGTCCGACCCTGACGCTTACCTCCGCCACCTCTGCACCGAGGCCCTGCCCCGGCGCTACCCCCAGGGGGCCGGGCCCGAGGTCCGGGAGCGGCTGGAGCACGAGCTTTCCATCATCCGGTCCATGGGCTTTGCCGAGTACTTCCTCATCGTCTGGGACTTTGTCCGGGCAGCCCGGGAGCGGGGGATCCTGGTGGGGCCGGGGCGGGGCTCCGGGGCCGGTAGCCTGGTGGCCTACCTCCTGGGGATCACCGGGGTCGATCCCCTGGCCCACGGGCTCCTCTTCGAGCGGTTCCTCAACCCCGAGCGGGTCGACCTGCCGGACCTGGACATCGACTTCGACCACGAGCGCCGGGACGAGGTCATCGCTTACGTGGCCGAGAAGTACGGCCGGGACCGGGTGGCCCAGATCATCACCTTTGGGACGATGGCGGCCCGGGCGGCGGTCCGGGACGTGGGCCGGGCCCTGGGGCTGCCCCCCGGGGAGGTGGACCGGGTGGCCCGGGCCATCCCCTTCGGCATGGACCTGGCCACCGCCCGGCAGCAGGTGCCGGAGCTGCAGCAGGCCGCCGGCCGGCGGGAGCTGGCGGAGCTTCTCGACCTTGCTGAGGCCCTGGAGGGGCTCCCCCGGCACGCCTCCACCCACGCGGCGGGGGTGGTGATCGCCCCGGGACCGCTCACGGACTACGTCCCCCTCTACCGGGGGGCGGACGGCACCCTGGTCACCCAGTACGACATGGAAGGGCTCCAGGCCATCGGCCTGTTGAAGATGGACTTTCTGGGGCTGCGGACCCTGACAGTGATCGACCGGGCGGTGCAGGCAATCCGGGCCCGGGAGCCGGGCTTCCGCCTGGAGGCCATCCCCCTGGACGACCCGGCGACCTACGCCATGCTGGCCGCGGGGCAGACCCTGGGGGTCTTCCAGCTGGAGGCCGGCTGGGTGGCGGATGTGCTCCGGCAGCTCAGGCCCGCCCGGTTTCAGGACGTCGTCGCTGTGATCTCCCTCTGCCGGCCCGGGCCGATGCAGTACATCCCGGAGTACATCGCGCGCCGGGAGACCGGACCCCGGTACCCCCACCCGGACCTGGCCGACATCCTGCAGGAGACCTATGGTATTATGGTTTACCAGGAGCAGGTCATGCAGGTGGCTGCCCGGATGGCGGGCTTCAGCCTGGGCCAGGCGGACCTCCTGCGCCGGGCGGTGGGGAAAAAGAAAAGGGAGGAGCTGGAGCGGTACCGGGATGCGTTCATCGCCGGGGCGGTGGCCCGGGGATACGATCGGGCCCTGGCGGAGCAGGTCTACGCTGATATCCTCCGGTTTGCCAGCTACGGCTTCAACAAGAGCCACGCGGTGGCCTACGGGCTTCTGGCCTACCAGACGGCCTACCTCAAGCGCCATTACCCGGTGGAGTTCATGGCGGCGCTCCTCAACAGCGTCATGGGCTCCGAGGAGAAGGTGAACACCTACGTGGCCGAGTGCCGCCGGCTCGGCATTCCGGTGCTGCCCCCGGACATCCTGACCGGGGAGGCGGGCTTCACCCCGGCCTACGAAGGCGGCCGGCCGGTGGGGATCCGCTTCGGCCTCGCCGCGATCAAGCACGTGGGCGCCGGCGCGGTGGCGGAGATTCAGGCGGCCCGGGCCCGGGGGCCGATCCGGTCCCTTACCGACCTCCTCACCCGAACGGAGGGCCGGTACCTCAGCCGCCGGGCCCTGGAGGCCCTGATCAAGGCCGGGGCCTGCGACTCCCTGGGGGTACCCCGGGCCCAGCTCCTGGCGGAGCTGGACCGGGCCCTGGAGGAGGCCCAGGCCCGGGGGCGGCTGGCCCGGGGCGGCCAGATCTCCCTCTTCGACCTGCCGGCCGGGCCTCAGGCTCCGGTGGGGGAGGAGGAGCGGAAGGCCGGGAGCAGGGGCAGGCCGGTGAAGGAGCCGGTGCTCTACCTGCGGGTCCGGGCCCGGGACCTGGACGACGAGCCGGTGCGCCGGATCCGGGCGATCCTGAGCCGGTTTCCCGGCTCCACCCGGGTGCGGATCAAGCTCGAGCCCCAGGGCCGCTGGATCGAGGTGGCCGAGGCCTACCGGGTTCGGCTTACCGACGGGCTGCTGGAGGCCCTCCGGGACCTGCTGGGGCCTGATGGCGTGGTGGTCCGCTGAAGCGCTGGCGGCCGGGCCCGGCAGCCCGGCAGGAGTCGGGTGCGGCAGGCGCAACCCGAACCGGTGCCGGCAGGGCTGCGCAGCGCATAGGGTGGGGGAAGTGAAGGAGGCTGCAGGATGTTCGAATCCACCGTCAAGCTATTGGAGAGCCGGGGCGTCACCCTGAAGGAGATCGCCGAGGTGGTCCTCGCGATCCAGAAGGAATACTACCCCGAGCTCACCCTGGAGGAGTGCCTTGCCGGGGTTGAGGCTGTCCTGCGGAAGCGGGAGGTCCAGCACGCGGTCCTGACCGGCATCGCCCTGGACATGCTGGCGGAGCGAAACCAGCTTCCGGAGCCGCTCCAGACCATTGTCGCTAAGGACGACTACCTCTTCGGGGTGGACGAGATCCTGGCCCTTTCCATCACCAACGTCTACGGTTCCATTGGCCTCACCAACTTCGGCTACCTGGACAAGACCAAGCCCCTCATCATCGGCCAGTTGAACAAGAAGAAGAACGGCACCTGCCAGACCTTCCTGGACGACCTGGTCTCTGCCATCGCTGCGGCCGCGGCCTCCCGAATCGCCCACTCCCACCGGGAATGAGTCCTACCGGGCAACGAGAAGTGGCGGAGGGATGAAGCAAGGTGTTTTTCTGGAAGTCCCGCGGCGGTCCCCGCGACCGGAAAGCGCCTGCGGATGAGGAAGACCTCCGGGGCGAGGCCGGGGAGGTCGCAGGGAACGAGGGCGAGAGCGACCGCGAGGGCGCGGCGGGCGCCCGGGCGGAGGGCCTGGAGGAGGTCACGGAGGAAGTTGCCGACGCGGTAACGGACAAGGTGTATGACGAGGCCGCGGACCAGGTACCGGACGACGGCGTCCCTGTCGACTTTGACACCTTCTGCGAGTGGGCCGATGCCATCGCGTCCCGGCTGCCGGACCGCTTTCTGGAGGGGCTGACGGGCGGGATCCAGATCGACCGGGAAGCCCGGCGCAACCCCGAGGACCCGCCCGGGGTCTTCCTCCTGGGGGAGTACATCACCGACCCGTACCTGGGTCAGTACATCTGCATCTATTACGGCTCCTTTGTAAAGACCTTTGCCGGTGAGCCTGCCTCGGTCTGGTACGAGGAACTGGAGGAGACCATCCTCCATGAAATCCGGCACCACATCGAGGCCCAGGCCGGAGTTGACTGGCTCGGCGAGGAGGACCTGCGCCAGCTGCAGGAGCTGTGGGAGGAATACTGGCGGCATCAGGCGGAGACCGGGGAGGATGGGGGCGACGGCCAGGAGGATGGGGACGAGGGCTAGCCTTCCATCAACTCCTGCCACTCGGCCCGGGTGGTGAGGGTGAGGATCACCCCGGCCAGGCTCTGGGGGTGGCGCTCGTACACCCAGGGCTGCTCGAGCCGCCTCTTCACGTACGCCTCCAGCCGCGGGACCAGCTCAGGCGGCGGCGGGCTCTGGGGCGGGATCCGGCCGAACTGCCGCAGCACCCGGTTGGCCACCTGGAGATAGACCGAGTAGTGCCGCTCCCCCGCCGTGGCGGTGAACTGCCAGGCGGTGGCAGCGGCATCGCTGTGTTCCGGGGCGTAGCCGTCAAACCGCACCTGCCGGATGGCCCAGACGGTCAACGCTCCATACTCCTTTCCCGTTCCCGACCGGTCCCGAGGGGGCCCGGCGGTTTTTTCTTTGGCGGGGCTCCTTTCGCCTCGGGGCGCCGGCGTTCCTTCTCTGTCAGGCGCCTCTGTCAGGTGCCTCTGTAAGGCGCCCTGGCCGGCTCGATGGGTCCTGGGTCTCCGGCCCCCCTCTGGGCGGTCCTTCAGGCGGTGCCGGCCGCTTTGGGCGGCAGCTTTGTCCGGAGCCCACTCCCGCCCGGTGGCGCATAGGCTGGATCTACCAGCCGTCAACCCACAGGTGAGGAGGGGACCGCGATGACCGCCCCAACCCGAGGCGATTGGTCCCTGCACCGCAAGGGGCCGGCGGATTCGGCTCGGCACATGGAGAAGGTCCGGGAGGCGATCAAGGAGAACCTTCCCGAAATCATTGCCGAAGAGAACATCATCACCTCCGATGGCAAGCGGCTGATCAAGGTGCCGATTCGGAGCCTGGAGGAGTACCGGTTTCGGTTCGACCCGTACCAGGGGGAGCGGGTCGGCCAGGGCGACGGCGATACCCGGGTGGGCGACGTGGTCGGCCGGCGCCCCCGGGAGGGGCAGGGCCAGGGCCCGGGGACGGGGCGGCGTGCCGGGGACCAGCCCGGGATCGACTACTACGAGGCGGAGATGACCGTCGACGAACTGGCGGAGCTCATCTTCGAAGACCTGGGGCTGCCCAACCTGCGCCCCCGGGCCGAGCAGGAGGTACCCACCGAATCCCACAAGTTCACCGATGTGCGTAAGAAGGGCCCCCTGGGCAACCTGGACCGGCGGCGGAGCATCCTGGAGAGCATGAAGCGGACCGCCCGGGCCACCGGGGAGGCGGAGTTCCGGGGCTTCCGGGAGGAGGACCTGCGGTTCCGGGTCTGGGAGCAGGAGGTCCGGCGGCAGACCGCGGCGGTGGTGATCGCCATGCGGGACGCCTCGGGGTCGATGGGGGACTTCAAGAAGTACCTCACCCGGAGCCTCTTTTTCTGGATGACCCGGTTCCTCCGGACCAAGTACCAGGATGTGGAGATCGTCTTCACCGTCCACCACGCCGAGGCCCGGGAGGTGGACGAGGAAGCCTTTTTCCACCTCGGGGAGTCCGGGGGCACCAAGGTCTCCAGCGCCTACCAGCTCTGCCTCGACCTCATCCAGGAGCGGTACGACCCGACCCGGTGGAACATCTACCCCTTCCACTTCTCCGACGGTGACAACTGGTCGGAGGGGGACAACAAGCTCTGCGTGGAGCTGGTGCAAAAGATCCTGCCAATGGTGAGCCTGTTCGGGTATGGGGAGATCCGGGAGCCAGGGTACACGTCGACCCTCATGCAGGCCTTCACGGCCATCGACGACCCCCGGTTTGTCCGGGTGGTGATCACCGACAAGCGGGACGTCTACCCGGCCCTGCAGAAGTGGTTCAGCCGGGGTGACGGGGCTCTGGCTGCTGGCAGCGCCATCTCGTGAAGCAGTTGGCTCGAGACGGGCGATGGCCCCTCCCCGGGGTAGGCCGGGGCGGCGGTGGGGTGCGGCGGAAAGAGGGCGCCGGAGTCCCGGGCGATCTGCCGGGACTCCGGCGCCCTGTCGGTTGCGCAGGTGCGGTGGGCCCGCGGCCGGGGGCGTTCCGCCACCTACCCCTGCCGGCTCCCGTGGATATAGCCCATGAACTCCACCAGCAGCCGGGCGGCCAGGAGGCTCGTCATGCCCCCGACGTCCAGGTAGGGGTTGACCTCCACCAGGTCGACCCCCACTACCTCGTTGCGCCGGGCCACCTCCCGGAGGATGGCCCGGACCTCGGTGACGCTCATGCCCTCGAACTCCGGGCTGGAGGTCCCCGGGGCCACGGAGGGGTCCAGGGCGTCGATGTCGATGGTGACGTAGACCCGCCGGCCGGAGGGCAGGGCGTCCAGGGCGGCCCCGATGCCCTTCTGGCGGATCTCGGACTGGAGGACGATCCGGTGGCCCCGGGCCCGGGCGGCTTCGTAGGCTTCAGGATTGGTCCGGAGACCCCGGATGCCCAGGACCGTCACCTCCCGGACGTGGGGCAGTTCCGCGGCCCGGCGGATGGGGCTCGAGTTGGACCGGGTGAAGCCGCAGATGGCGTCGGTGAAGTCCAGGTGGGCGTCGATCTGGACGATGTCGATCTCCCCGTGGCCGGCGAAAGCCTTGAGGATGGGAAAGGTGACGCTGTGGTCGCCCCCCAGCCCCACCGGGATCGCCCCGGCCCGGAGGATACCCCCCACCAGGGCCTGGGCGCTCCGGTCCAGGTGCTCCAGGTCGAAGTAGAGGGGGTCCACGTCCCCCACGTCCACCAGCCGGGCCCCTCGGAGGTACCAGCGGCCGGTCTCCACGTCCCAGTACCCCGGATTCTGGGGCCCCCAGTCCATGCCGAACCGGGTGGACATCTCCCGGATGGCCCGGGGAGCGAGCCGCTGACCCGGCCGGAAACCCACCGCGGCGTCAAAGGGGAAGCCGTAGACGGCAAAGTCCGCCTCCAGGGCCGCCAGGTCTGGTACGTAAGGGGCCCGGGCGAAGGTGGCGATGCCGGCAAAGGGCATGTTGGCCCGGGGCAGGGTCGGGTCGGTCATGGTTTTTGCCTCCCGCTGGGATGATGGATGCCGGCGGCACCCTCGGACGGCGGCGCCACTGGCCGGCGCTCCGGCAGCCACGCCGTGGGCTAGGTGCCGCCTCTACACCCGCGTTCCCCCGTCGACGACCACCCGGCCCCGCTTCACAACCGTCTCCACCAGGTTGCTGCCGAACCGGTAGGGGATGGCCTCGTAGGTGGGCTCGCTGAGGATCACCAGGTCTGCGAGCTTGCCCACCTCGATGGAGCCCACCTGATCCGCCCTGCGGATCGCATGGGCGGCGTTGATGGTGGCCGCGGCCAGGGCCTGGGCCGGGGTGAGCCCCATCTTCAGACAGGCGAGGCCCATCACCACCGCTATCGACTCGATCGGGCAGGAGCCGGGGTTGCAGTCGGTGGCCAGGGCCACCGGCACCCCCAGCTCCACCATCCGCCGGGCCGGGGCGTACCGGTCCATCATGAGGAAAAAGGGCGTGCCCGGGAGGAGCACCGCGACGGTGCCCGCCCCGGCCAGCCGGCGGAGCCCTTCCTCGGAGGCGTGGAGGAGGTGGTCCGCGGAGACGGCTCCCACCTCCGCGGCCAACTCGGCGCCGCCGAGGCCCGGCGCCAGTTCGTCTGCGTGGATCTTGGGGACCAGCCCGTGGCGCTTGCCCGCCGCCAGGATGCGCCGGGACTGGTCCGGGGTGAATACTCCTTCCTCGCAGAAGACGTCGTTGAACTCCGCCAGAGCCGCCGCCCGGGGGAGCATCTCCTCGAGGACCAGCCGGACGTAGGCCTCCGGGTCGTGCCGATACTCCTGGGGAACCTCGTGGGCCCCCATGAAGGTGGGGACCAGGTCGATGGGGTGGAGGGCGTCCAGGCGCCGGATAGCCCGGAGAAGCTTCAGTTCGTCCGCCACCGTGAGGCCGTAGCCGCTTTTCACCTCCGCGGTGGTGGTGCCGGCGAGAAGCATCCGGTCCAGCCGGCGCCGGGTGGCCTCGATCAGTTCCTCCTCGGTGGCCGCCCGGGTCGCCGCGACGGTGCTGAGGATCCCGCCCCCAGCCCGGGCGATCTCCTGGTACGTGGCCCCCCGGAGCCGCATCCCGAACTCGTGGGTCCGGTCACCGGCGTAGATCACGTGGGTGTGGGGGTCGACAAACCCTGGCAGCACCGCCCGGCCGGCGGCGTCGATCACCCGGGTGCCGGGGCCGGGCCGGGGGCAGTCGGCCATCGGCCCCACCCCGGCGATCCGCTCTCCGGCCACCGCCACGTAGCCGTTCTCGATGATGCCGAGCCGGCCAAACTCTTCCCTCACCTGGGGCCGGCGGCTGAAGCCGGCCACCGTCACCACCTGGGCGGCGTTCTGGATCAAGAGATCCACGGCCTCACGCCTCCTTCTCCCGGGCCCGGCGCCGGTACTCGCTGGGGGTCAGGCCGATCT
>JAKKUO010000051.1 GCA_021890795.1 Bacillota bacterium
TTGCAGCGCCCTGGGGCGCTGCGGCAAGTCTTAAGTTTATCGCCCCGCCCCGCCGCTGTCAACCGGGAACTTTTCGGTTCCCTCGCCACCGGCGTGGCTTCCGTACCAGGGGCTGCCGGTGATCCACCGGCGTAAATGGATCTATCACAACTCCCGGGGGCCGGTCAAGGGGCCCGGGGTTGTCTACCTTGCCTGACCTTTCTTCATCTCTCCGCCTCTGCCGCCGGGTCCGGTTCGACCAGGTCCTGTTGTCCCTAAATGATTTGCAGCACACTCCTTTACACATATAATCGACAGTAGGACCTATCCCTGCCAAGATAGGGGGACCCCGGCATGACCAGCCGCCGCTCGACCACCATGGAGGAGATCCTCCGCACCCACCGGGACGCTGCGCTGAAGCTCCTCAGCGAGAACCAGGAACGGGTGCGGGAAGGGATCGACCTGCTGGTCCGGGACCGGCTCCCGGACATCCTGGCCGCCATCCGGGTTCAGGGCACGCCGCCTCTGCCCAACCGCCAGGTGGAGGCCCTGTACGCCGAGATCCTCTCCATCGCCTACAACATGTTCGCCCTGGGCTACTCCGTCAGCCGGCTGCACCAGTCCTTCTCCGAGGCGGCCGGGAGCAAGGGCTAGCCTGCGGTCTGCCCGGGGGACGCCGCCAGGCGTCCCCGGTTTTCCTCTCTCCCTGCCCCAGGGCCCCGATGCCGGCCCTGGCGCCGCAGCGCCCTGCGGCCGACCCTGAGGCCCCGGCGGGCCAGGGTCTACCCCTCTCCCACCCCTGGCGGCTCCGCCAGCCACCGGTAGAGGACCCGTCCCGTCACCCGCAGGATCCCGGCAGCGGGGACCGCCAGCACCATCCCCGGCACCCCGGCCAGGTACCCTCCCGCCAGGACCGCAAAGAAGACCACCAGGGGATGGAGGCCCACGCTCTCCCCCAGCACCCGGGGGCCGAGGACGGCGTTCTCCAGTTGCTGGATGAGGGCAAAGGCCACGGCCACCTGCAGCCCCGTGAGGGGGGAGACGGAAAGGCCGGCCACCACCGCGGGCACCGCGCCGATTACCGGCCCGATGTACGGGATCAGTTCCGCCACCGCGGCCCAAAGCCCCAGGAGCACCGCGTACCGGAGCCTCAGCACCCCCGCGACCAGCATCGCCAGCAGCCCCACCAGACCGGCCAGCACCAGCTGGCCCCGGACGAACCCGCCGATGACCTCGTCCACGCCGGCCAGCCATTCCAGGGTGAGCCGGCGCCAGCGCCGGGGCAGGAGGTGGGTAAACCCCCGCTTGATCCGCTCCTGGTCCCGGAGCAGGTAGTAAGCCAGGAAGGGCGCCAGCAGGAGGTACGCGGCCCACTCCAGGTAGCCCCACAGGTTCTCCACCGCGGCGGCCAGCACCCGGTTGACCCGCCCCTCCGCGGAGGCGATGGCCGCCTCCAGCCCCTGGCGGACCCCCGGCGGGATCCCCGGAGCCTGGAAGCGCTGCTGTAGAGCCGCAAGGCCAACCCGAACCTGCTCCCCGTAGCCCGGCAGCGCCCCTGCGAGGCGCTCTAGCTCCGCGTAGGCCCCGGGCAGCACCCGCAACACCAGCCCAGCGCCCACCAGGGCCAGGGCGGCGTAGACCGCCAGGATCGCCGGGCCCCGGGGAATGCCCCGGCCTTCCAGGGCGGCCACCGCCGGCGCGACCAGGTAAGCCACCGCCACCGCCAGGGCGAAGGGGATCAGGACCGGCCGGACGGCGATGACCAGGGCGAGGCCCAGGACCGCGGCGGTCAGGACCAGGGCCACCACCGCCGCCCGGCGCCACCTTGCCGCCCGGTTCAGCCTGGAGCCATCCCCGTCAGGCAACCGGAGGGCGCCGGGCGGCGGGAGGGGGCGGGGCGGCTTGGGCCTCTCCGCCTGGCTCCTGGCCCCTCCGGCTCCGTCCCCGTTGGGAGAGGAGAGGCGGCCCCGCCGCGGTCAGTTCGCCGTCCGGATCCAGGTAGAAGACCCGGACTTCCCCCCGGACCACCCGGAACTCCACGCAGCAGTCCCAGCAGTAGTACTGCTCCGCGCCCACCCGTCCGACGCTGCGGCTGCCGCACTCAGGACAGCGCATGCTCCCCCTCCTGCCCCGGGGCCCCGGGCCCCTCTCCCCGGGCCGCCAGCCCGGAGAGCAGAATCACATCGCTTCCCGGCTCCAGGTGGGCCGGTCCCTCGATCCGCGCCTGCCCGCCGAGGAGGTCGTCCAGCACCCCGCCGGAGAGCCGGTACCCCTGCACCCGGCCCCCCGGGTCCACCTCCAGGTCTGCCAAGAGGCCGACCTCCGCCCCCCCGGCGGTCAGCACCGGCTTGCCCCGAAGGCTGCTCCAGAGCAGGCCGGCGGGCGCCGGCCCGGGCTCTCCCCGGACCAGCACCGCATCCCGGCCGACCCGGACCACCTCCGCCCAGGGAACCCCCTGAGCCCCCCGAAGCCAGCCGTCCCGGCTGACCAGAAGGCCGAGGACCTGCCGGCCCCCGGGATCCAGGACCAGGTCCCGGACCCGGCCGACCCGCCGCCCCCCGGCGAGGGTCACCACCGGCAGCCCCATCAGGTCGCCAAGCCGCTGCACCGGCCTCACCCACGATCTGCCGGAAGGATGAGTCCTTACCAGGATGCCCGGAATCCGGCGGGGATAAAACCACCCCGCCACAACAGGAGGCCAGAAGAAGAGGCCAGGCCACCGGCGCCGGCTCCTGCCGGCCACCGGTGGCCTGCCGCCTTCCTATCGCAGCCCGGGGTCATGGACCGCCCAGCCGTCCGGGGCCGCTCAGGGCCCGGCCGTCTCAGTCCCGGAGGGCCCGCTCGATGGTCCCGCCGCCCAGGACCCACTCGCCGTCGTAGAAGACCACCGCCTGACCCGGTGTGACCGCCCGGACCGGCTCGTCGAAGGTCACCCGGACCCGGTCCGGCCCGATGGGCTCCAGGGTACAGGGGACCTCCGGGGCCATCCGCCGGATCTTGGCGGTGCACCGGACCGGCTCCGTCAAGGCCGGGATCTTGATCCAGTTGAGGTCCGCCGCCTCCAGGCCCCTGGCGAGGACGTCGGTGTCATCCCCCACCACCAGGGTGTTGGTCTCCGGCTGCAGCTCCACCACGTAGATCGGCCGGCCCACCGCGGGCAGGCCCTTCCGCTGCCCCACGGTGTAGAGCGGCAGCCCCTGGTGGGTGCCGATCACCTCGCCCCGGGTGGTGACGATGGGCCCGGGGACCAGGGCCTCGGGGCACCGCTCCCGGAGAAAGTCCTTGTAGTCGCCGGTGTAGACAAAGCAGATCTCCTGGCTGTCGGGCTTGTCGTGGACCGGCAGCCCGAGCTCCGCCGCCTTCTTCCGCACCTCGGACTTCAGCCAGTCCCCCAGGGGGAAGAGGGTGCGGCTCAGGGCCTCCTGGGTCATGTTGTAGAGCACGTAGGTCTGGTCCTTCCAGCTGTCCCGGGCCTTGCCCAAGAGCCACCGGCCGGTCTCCGGGTCCCGGGCCACCCGGGCGTAGTGCCCGGTGGCGATGTAGTCGCAGCCCAGCTGCCGGGCCCGGTGCAGGAAGGCGGAGAACTTTACATACCGGTTGCAGGCAATACAGGGGTTGGGCGTCCGGCCCCGGGCGTACTCCCGGATGAAGTAGTCGATCACCGTCTCGGAGAACTTGCCCTGGAAGTTGAAGACGTAATAGGGGATGCCGAGGATCTCTGCCACCCGGCGGGCATCCTCCACCGCCCAGATGGAGCAGCAGCCCGAGTGCTGGTTCATTTGGATCTCTTCCGGGATGTCATCGGTCCAGGTGTTCATGGTGACGCCGATGACCTCGTACCCCTGCTCCACCAGCAGGGCGGCGGTGACAGAGCTGTCCACCCCACCGGACATGGCCACCAGCACCCGACCCTTGCCCATGGGCCTCCTCCTCCGTCACACCCCCCGGACCTGGGCCACCGCCTGAGGCAGCACCTCCAGGAGGTAGTCGATATCCTCGTCGGTGTTGGCCTCGCCGAAGCTGAACCGCATCGCCCCCGCCGCGTAGTCCGGCGGCAGCCCCAGGGCCCGGATCACGTGGCTCGGCTCGAGGGAGCCCGCGGTGCAGGCCGACCCCGCCGACGCTGCCACACCCTGAAGGTCGAGGGCAAGGAGCAGCGCCTCGGACTCCACCCCTTGCACCGCGATGTTGGCGATCCCCGGGTGGCAGGGCACCGTTCCCTCCAGCGGATTGGGGCCGCTCACCCGCACCCCGGGGATCCGCTCCAGCACCCCCCGGAGGAACCGGTCCCGGAGCCGGCGGGCGTGCTCGGCCCGGCGGGGAAGCTCCTCCCGGGCGATCTCGGCCGCCACGCCGAAGCCCACGATCCCAGGCAGGTTCTCGGTCCCCGGCCGCATCTTCCGCTCCTGGCCGCCGCCGAAGAGGACCGGGGCGAAGCGGAAACCGTGCCGGACGTAAAGGGCCCCGACCCCCTTGGGACCGTAGATCTTGTGGGCCGAGATGGTGAGGAGGTCCACCCCCAGGGCCTTCACATCCAGGGGGAGGATCCCCGCCGCCTGGACCGCGTCGGTGTGGAAGACGATGTTCGGGTCCCGCTCTTTCACCAGGGCACAGAGCCGGGGGATGTCCTGAACCGTGCCTACTTCATTGTTGGTATGCATGATGGAGACCAGGACCGTGTCCGGGCGCAGGGCGGCCAGGAGGTCTTCTTCCCGCACCCGGCCGACGCTGTCCACCGGCAGGTAGGTGACCTCCCAGCCCTCCCGCTCCAGCGCCGCGGCGCAGTCGAGGACCGCGTGGTGCTCAATGGCGCTCACCACCAGGTGCTTGCCCCGGGCCCGGTTTGCCATCAGGGTGCCCCGGAGCGCCCAGTTGTCCGCCTCGGTGCCGCCGCTGGTAAAGAAGATCTCCTGGGGGCTGGCCCCGATGAGGGCCGCCACCCGGGCTCGGGCCTCCTCTACCAGCCGGCGGGCGGTCCGGCCAAAGCCGTGGACGCTGGACGGGTTGCCGATCTCCGCCTGCATCGCCGCCACCATGGCCTCCACCACCCGGGGATGGACCGGGGTGGTGGCCGCATGATCCGCGTAGACCCTGCGCATGGGGATTCCTCCAGTTGCTGCGGCTAGATGTAGTACATCAGGCTCTCCTGCTCCCGGCGCACCTCGTCCACCAGGTCACCCAGGGTGAGGGTGTCCAGCACCTGGACCAGCCGGGCGGTCACCCGGCACCAGACGTCCCGGCCCCCTCCCCCCGCCCCGGGCTCCTCCAGGGGCCCTTCCAGAGCCCGGAGGATGTCTCCCACCCGGATCTGCTCCGGAGGCCGGGTCAGCACGTAGCCGCCGTGGGCCCCCCGGACGCTGGCGATGAGCCCGGCTTTTCGGAGCGGCCCCGCCAGCTGCTCCAGGTAATGCTCCGACAGGCCCTGGTTCTCCGCGATCTCCTTTAGCGACACCGGGCCGGCACCGTAGCGCAGCGCCAGCTCAAAGAGCGCCTTGACGCCGTACCGGCCCTTCGTGGTAAGCCGCATCAGGCCGTAGCCTCCTCAAGTCACCGTATCAAATCACCGTATAAACGCTCAGATTTACTTTATCACCCGGCCGACAGCGGGGTCAACCGCACAGGCGGCGAAGCGCCGCCGACCCTTCCGGGCCGTCAGAAGCCGGTGCCGCCCGCGTCCCGGATCACCCGGATGGCCTCGGTGTGGACCGGGTCGCCGCAACTGGCCACAGGATGCCGGGTGGCCAGGGTGTACGGCCGGCCCAGGGTGTCGGTCACCATGCCGCCGGCTTCCCGGACCATCAGCGCCCCGGCGGCAATGTCCCAGGGGTTGAGGAACAGCTCGTAGAAAAGGTTCAGGCGGCCGCAGGCCACATAGGCCATGTGCAGGGCCGCAGACCCCATGGAGCGGAGGTTCCGGGTCTGGGCAGCCAGGGCATGGACCCCGGCCAAAAGCGGCCGGCGGGCCGCGTCGTCCACCGGAAACCCAGTGGCCACCAGGGCATCCGCCAGGCTCGGGGCGGGCCGGACCCGGATGGGCTTCCCGTTCAGCCAGGCCCCTTCCCCTTTCCGGGCGGTGAAGACCTCATCCCGGTAGGGATCGTAGATAACACCCACCACCGGCTCCCCGTGCCGCACCAGGGCGATGCTCACCGACGAGAAGGGAACCCCGTAGACAAAGTTCATGGTGCCGTCGATGGGGTCGACCACCCACAGTTCCGGCAGAGACTCGGGCGGCCGGTCCCCAGGCACCGCGGCCCCCTGACGGCCGGCCACCCCTTCCTCCCCGAGGAAGGGGATACCGGGGAAGGCATCGGTCAGGATCCGGGCGATGGTCTCCTCCGACGCCCGGTCCACTGCAGTGACCATGTCGTGGGGGTTGGACTTGGTCTCATAGCCGACCCGGCCGTACTGTTCCCGGATCAGGCGGCCGGCCTCCCGGGCCGCCCGGACAGCGGCCTCCTCGTATGCTGCTAGCATGCTGGGCTCCATCTCCTTCCTCCGCGCCTTTCCAGACCTAGATTACACCGCCGTCCCGGTTCCCACCAGCCCCGGAGGGATAGGCGGGAACAGGGAAGGGTTTTCCGGCACACACCGGGAAGAAGTTACATATTCCTTTTGTGTACGAACCCTCCCGTTTACAGGTGGTCTAGATGATCCGGATCGGCAACGTGAAGATCATCGACTTCCATGTCCACTTCTACGCGGTGCCGGAGGGGCCCTGGCCGCCCCAGCCGCCCCACCCGGATCTGGCGGAGTACAGCCGCCGCCGGGACCGGCGCATGGCCCAGGAGTGGGATCACGGCACCCCGGAGCCGCCGGCCCGCACCCTCGCAGAGGAGGACGCCCTGGCGGACCGGTGGGTGGCGGAGATGGAGCGGTACGACCTGGAGCGCATCGTCTTCGTCACCGGCTCCTCCAACGCGAACATGGCCCGGCAACTCCGGCGGCACCCGGGCCGGTTCGAGGCTCTCTGCTTTCTCCGGGACCCGGCCGCGCCGGGGGCCCTGGACGAGTTGAAGCGGTGCATCGAGGAGTGGGGCTTCAAGGGACTGAAGCTCCTGGGGCCCCGGGTGGACACGGACTGGGACGATCCCCGGCTCACGCCCATGTGGGAGTACCTGGCAGAGCGCAGGCTGCCGGTGCTCATCCACTTCGGCCCCCTGGGCAAGGGCGGGGGAGTGGTCTGGCACAAGCACATCAGCCCCCTCAGCATCTACCCCGTCGCCCGGCGCTACCCGGAGATTCCCTTCGTCATCCCCCACTTCGGCTGCGGCTACATCCAGGACCTGCTGTGGCTGATGTGGTCCCTGCCCAACATCTACGTGGACACCTCGGGGTCCAACCAGTGGATGCAGTGGATGGTCTTCCCGATGAACCTGGAGATCGCCTTCCGCAAGTTCTACGAGACCGTGGGGCCGGAGCGGATCATCTTCGGCACCGATTCTTCCTGGTTCCCCCGGGGGTTTGCCTACCGGTACCTCCAGGACCAGGTGCGGACCTGCCGCCAGCTCAACTTCCGGGAGGAGGACCTGGAGCTCATCTTCCGGCACAACGCCGCCCGGCTCCTCCGCCTGGGCTGAGACGCCTCCGCAGGGACGGAGAAAAAGGAGGCCGGGGAAAGACAGAGCGGGCGGCGGGAGAGTATCCCGCCGCCCAGCCGCATGGCCCGCTGGCAGGTCAGAACCCCTGGCCCTCGTCCTGGCGCTGCTTCCGCCGGCGCCGGGCCTGGCCCTCCTGGGCCGCATCCACCGCCTGATTGCCCAGGGCGCCACCGGTCACGGCACCGGCCAGGGTTCCCAGGGGCCCCAGGAAGGACCCCAGGGCGGCGCCAGTCGCCGCGCCGGCCGCCGTGCCGCCGGCCTCTGCGGCGGCCCCCCGCATCCGCCGATTGCGCTCGCGCTCATCCTGCTTGCGCGCCATTCGGCATACCTTCCTTCATCGGAAAGGTTGGGGACCACCCGATAGTCTGCGCCGGGCCGGCCTGCCGTAGCCCCGGGCCGGGCAGGAAGGTTCAGGCGGATCTACCGCCGACCCCAGAGCTGCTCGAGCCGCTCCCGGATGGCCTTTTCGCTCCCGTTCTGGGTCGGCTCGTAGTACCGGGTGCCCACCAGGTCGTCGGGCAGGTACTGCTGGGCCACCCAGTTGCCGGGGTAGTCGTGGGGGTACTTGTAGCCGACCCCCCGGCCCAGGGCCGCCGCGCCCTGGTAGTGGGCGTCCCGGAGGTGGAGGGGCACCGCCTGCCCTTTCCCCGCGGCCACGTCCGCCAGTGCCTTCTCCAGCCCCCGGTAAGCGGCATTGGACTTGGGGCACGCCGCCAGGAAGGTGACCGCCTGGGCCAGGGGGATCCGGGCCTCGGGGTAGCCCACCATCTGGGCGGCCTGGGCTGCGGCCACGGCCACGGCGAGGGCCTGGGGATAGGCGTTGCCCACGTCCTCGGCGGCCATCACCACCAGCCGGCGGCAGATGGTCTCCAGGTCGAAGTTCACCGAGACCAGCCGGGCAAGGTAGAAGAGCGCGGCGTCGGGGTCGCTGCCCCGGACGCTCTTCTGCAGAGCGCTCAGGAGGTCGTAGGCGTCGGACTCGCTAAACCGGTGGAGTTCCCGGCGCAGGCACTCCTGGAGCCACTCCCGGGTCACCACCCGCCCCTGGGGCCCCGGCGGTGCGGTGGTCACCGCGAGCTCCAAAGCGTTGAGGGCGGCCCGGAGGTCGCCCCCCACCGCGCCCGCGAGCTCGTCGATGAGCTCCTCCGGCACCACCGGGGCGTAGGACGCCAGCCCCCGCTCGGGATCGGCCAGGGCCCGGCGCAGGACCGTGGCCACCGCGGCGGGGGTGAGGGGCCTCAGCTCCAGGATGGTGGCCCGGCTCCGGAGGGCCGGGGGCACCGTGAGATACGGGTTCTCGGTGGTGGTGCCGATGAAGACCACCGTCCCGTCCTCCACCGCGGGCAGGAGGACCTCCACCTGGTTCCGGGCGAAGCGGTGGACCTCGTCCACGTGGAGGAGGACGCTCCCCTGCCACCGGGCCTGGGCGATGGCCTCCCGCAGCTCCTTCACCCCAGCGGAGACGGCGTTAAGGCTCACAAAGGGGCGCCCTACCGCCTCGGCGATGATCCGGACCAGGCTGGTCTTCCCGGTGCCCGGCGGGCCGAAGAGGATCAGGGACCGGACCTGCCGGGTCTCAATCATCCGCCGGAGGAGCCGCCCCTCCCCCACCAGGTGCTCCTGCCCCACCACCTCGTCCAGGGTGCGGGGACGCATCCGGGCGGCCAGGGGTTCCTGATGCACGGGCGCCACCTCCTCATCCCATCCCCGGCCTTCCCACAGGAGTTGCCGGGGGAGTCGGGAAACCATTGGAGTATCACCCTTGATCGACCGGGGCGGCCAAGCCGCCCCGCAAACGGAGGTGTCTCGGCGATGCTGGATGAACGGTTCTTCCGGGAGGAGCTTCCCCGGCTGATCCAGGAGTACCAGCAGCAGCACGGCGGCGAGGCCTGCGAGACCGAGGTGCTCCTGCAGCACGGCATCAGCTTCCGGCCCGTCGGGCCCATCGAGGTGGGTCCGGCGTACATCCGCTTCGAGTACGAGGTCCGGGGCACCCGGCGGCAGGCGGTGGTGCCCCTGGACGCGATCCTGGCGGTCTCCCTGGGACCGGAGGAGAAGAAGGCAAAGCCAGGACTGGTCTGAGCCCTGGCTAACCGTATACCGGGCCGAGGCCGGCCGACGTCGGGCCGGCCTTCAGCGTCTCCTGGAGGATGGCCAGGGCCCGGTCGCAGTCCGCGGCCGTGACGTCCTTGTGGGTCACCCACCGGATCCGCCGGGGGCCGACGGCGTTGCACCGCACCCCGGCGGCCTCCAGGGCCGCCACCAGCCGGGAGGCGTCCCACCGGGGATCGGTGATGTCGAAGAAGACCATGTTGGTCTGGACCGTCTCCAGGTCCACCGCCAGCCCCGGGATCTGGGCGATCCCCTCCGCCAGCCGGCGGGCGTTGGCGTGGTCCTCCGCCAGCCGGTCGACCATGGTGGTGAGGGCGACGATCCCCGCCGCGGCCAGCACCCCCGCCTGGCGCATGCCGCCGCCGAGGAGCTTGCGCATCCGCCGGGCTTCCTCGATGAAGTCCCGGCGGCCGGCGAGGATGGACCCCACCGGGGCTCCGAGGCCCTTGGAGAGGCAAACCATGACCGAGTCAAAGGGGGCGGCCAGCTCCCGGGCGGTCCGGCCCTGGGCCACCGCGGCGTTGAAGAGCCGGGCGCCGTCCAGGTGGACCGGGATCCCGTGCTGATGGGCGATGGCGCAGACCGCCTCCACCTGGTCCTGGGGCAGCACCGTGCCCCCGGCCCGGTTGTGGGTGTTCTCCAGGCAGATGAGACCCGTCCGGGGGAAGTGGACGTTCTTCGGCCGGATGGCCGCCGCGACCGCCTCCGGCGCGGGCATGCCCCGGTGGCCGGGGATCGGCCGGACCTGGCAGCCGGCGAGCGCGGCGATGGCCCCCACCTCGTAGAAGTAGACGTGGGCCTCGGCCTCGCAGATCACCTCGTCCCCCCGGCGGGTGTGGGTCAGGATCGCCACCTGGTTCCCCTGGGTCCCGGAGACGACGAAGAGGGCCGCTTCCTTCCCCAGGATCTCCGCGGCCAGCTCCTCCAGCCGGTTCACCGTGGGATCTTCGCCGTAGACATCGTCCCCCACCTCGGCCTCGTACATCGCCCGGCGCATCTCCGGGGTGGGGACGGTGACGGTATCGCTCCGCAGGTCAATCGGTCGCATGTTCCGATGCCTCCCTTGCCATGAGAGGCAGATTCGGGACCGGCGGGAGGAATCCCTGCCCCGGCACCGGACCTGGACAAGGGGCGCGGGGCACCGGCCGACAAACATCTGGCCCAGGCGCGCCAAGGGCCACCCGCCGGCAAAGGCCGGCGGGTGGCCCAACTTTCTCGACATCCCACCTGGCAAGGGGCCGGGCCTCAGTCCCCGGTGGCCGCGACCGGAGGCCGGTGCCACTGGACCAGCACCGTGGCCGCCCCCACCAGCAGGGCCCCCAGCCCCTGGAGGGAAGTGAGCCGGTCCCCCATCAGCCCCCAGCCGAGGAGCAGGGCAATGGGCAGTTCCGCGGCGGAGACGATGGCCGCCCGGCTCGCCCCCACCCGGCGGATGCCCTCCAGAAGGGCGAGGTACGGCACCGCCCCCGCCCACACCGCGGTGATCAGGGCGATCCCCCATTGGAGCGGGGTGAGGGTGAGGAGTTCCGGCACCGTCGCCGGCCGCAGGGCCAGAGTCCCCAGCAGGAGTGCCACCTCGGTGGCGAAGGTGGCCTGCAGGGGATCCCAGTCGGCCAGGAGCCGCTCCCCGAGGAGCATGTAGGCCGCGTGGCAGACCGCGGTGGCCAGGGCCAGCGCCACCCCCACCGGCGCCACCCTCCCCTCCACCGGGCCGGTACAGAGGAGGGTGCCCAGGGCGGTGAGCACCACCGCTGCCTGCTGCCCCGGGTCCATCCGCTCGCCGAAGACCACCCGGGCGCCCAGGGCCACCAGCGCCGGGTAGGAGAAGACCAAGAGCGTCGCCAGGGAGACGTCGAGCCAGGCCAGGGCGACGGTGAAGAAGAGGGCGGAGAGGCCCCCGAGGGCGGCGTGGACCACCACCGCCCACCGGGGCGGCTCGCCGCCCGGGCCCCCGGCCCGGGACCGCACCCGGAGCGCAAAGGGCGCCAGGACCGGCAGGCTGGCCAGGGAGACGGCCAGGGCGAAGGTCCAGGGGGTAAACCCCTGGGTGTAGGCCCACTTGGCCAGCGCCGACGAGGAGGCGAAGGCGGCAGCGGAGAGGAGCACCAGAAGGTAGCCGATGGTCTGGCTCAAAGCCTTGCCAAGTCTTCTCTCCATGGCGCCGGGATCACCCCCAGGCGAGTCCGCACCGGGCCGGGAGCGAGGCGAACGGGGCGGCCCCGGGTCAGTCTCCCACCAGGGCCGCCGCCTTCTCCTCGATGAGCTTGGTGTAGACCGCCAGGTAGTCCTCCGCCATCCGCTCGGCGGTGAAGCGCCGCTCAAAGGCGGCCCGGCACGCCCGCCGATCGATCTCCGGGATCCGCTCCACCGCGGCCACCGCCTCGTCGATGGACCGGACGATGAACCCGGTCACCCCGTCCTCGAGCACCTCCGGCACCGACCCGTGGGGATAGGCGATGACCGGGGTACCGCAAGCCAGGGCCTCGATCATCACCAAGCCGAAAGGCTCCGGCCAGTCAATGGGGAAGAGTAGGGCATAGGCGTTGCCCAGGAACTCGTCCTTCTCCTTCTCCCCGATCTCCCCGATGAACTCCACCAGGGGATCCTGCATGAGGGGCCGGATCTTCTCCTCGTAGTAGGCCCGGTCCGCAACGTCGATCTTGGCCGCGATCTTGATCCGCATCCCCGCCCGGCGGGCGATCTCGATGGCCCGGTCCACCCGCTTCTCAGGGGAGATCCGGCCCAGGAAGGCCAGATAGTCCCCGGGCTTCTCGTGGAAGGTGTACAGGTCGGCCGGGAGGCCGTGGTAGACGGTACGCTGCCAGTTCAGGAACGGCAGCGGACGCCGCTGGGCGTCGGAGATCGAGACCACAGGCTGATCCCGGAACTCCTCGTAAATCGGGCGGATATCCGGCAGGTCCAGCCGGCCGTGGAGGGTGGTCACCACCGGAACCTTGGCAAACCGGCGGGAGAGCGGGAAGTGCAGGTACTCGCAGTGGAAGTGGATGATGTCAAAAGAATCGGCCAGCTGGAAGACCTTCTCCAGCATCAGGATGTGGTGGCACATCTGGTCCACCGCACCGCCCAACCGGAGGGCCTGGGGACAGATGGCCACCAGCTTCGCGCTGGTCCGGGAGTCGCCGCTGGCGAAGAGGGTCACGTCATGGCCGCGCCGGACCAGCTCCTCCGTCAGGTAGGATACCACCCGTTCCGTCCCACCGTACAGGCGAGGAGGAACGCTCTCGTACAGCGGGGCCACCTGCGCGATCCGCAACGCCCCACACACCTCCCTTGGACCGTAATGGAGTCGCGGTTTCGGTGCCAATCGCTTGTTAGCACTCGCCAGGATCGAGTGCTAACAACATCATTCATAACCCCTCCGCCGGAGAAGATGCAACTTGTATCATTCCGGGAGAGTTGTCGGATCCGCCGGCGCAACCCCGCAATCCCCGGCTTTTCTCCAGCGGGCGCAGCGGCAGAGCCCGCCACTTGCCGGTGGGAAGCCTCCCGCATCCCGGGGTAAGTCCTGGAGCAGGCTATGGGCGGCCGGTCCCATCCGGCCAGACAAAGGGTGCGGAGGGGTTTTCCGTGCGGGTGGCGATCCTGGGCGCCGGCCTGGCCGGCCTTGCCTGTGCCTACGAACTGGAGCGGCTGGGGATCCGGCCGGTCATCTTCGAGAAGCGGCATCGGGTGGGGGAGCGGTTCCCCAACGTGGAGATCATGCCCCAGATCCTCCACCACCGCCCCAGCCGGGACATCTTCCTCGAACTCCGACAGCACCTGGGGCTGCCGCTCCAGCCCTCCGGGGCGATCACCCGGGTCACCCTCCACGGGCCGAGCCGGGCCGTCACGGCCCAGGGCCACATCGGCTATTTCACCATCCGGGGGCACGACGACCGCTCCCTGGAGCGGCAGCTCCAGCGGCACCTCAAGGCCGAGATCCGCTTCCGGCGCCATCCCCATCCGGACCGGCTGGCCCGGGAGTTCGACCGGGTGGTAGTAGCCACCGGCGACCAGGAGGTAACCCGGGCCCTGGGGCTGTGGCAGCGGGACCTGGCCGGGTGGCTCCGGGGTGCGGTGGTCCGGGGGGATTTTGACCCGAGCAGCCTCCACATCTGGTTCCGGACCGAGTACGCCAAGAGCGGCTACGGGTACCTGGCGCCCTTTGACGAGCGCCGGGCCTTCGCGATGGTAGCGGTGCCGGACAGCAACGCCGAAGAGGTGGACCGGTACTGGCAGCGGTTTCTGCGGGCCGAGGGCGCCGGCTGGAAGGTGGAGCGGGAGGCCAAGCTGGAGAAATTTGAGATCGGCCAGGCCGCGGCCCACACCGTGGGGCCGCTGCTCCTGGTGGGCAACGCCGGGGGTTTTGTCGAGCCCCTGGTGGGCTGCGGCCAGTGCCCCAGCCTGTACAGCGGTGTTATGGCTGCGCGGGAGATCGCCCTGGGGGATGGGAGCCTCACCCGGTTCGCCCGGCGCTGGCGGGGCTGGTACCGGCGGCTGCTGCGGGTGCGGCGGTGGCTGAGCGAGCAGGAGAACAGCGGCTTTGACCGGCTGGTCGGTGCCCTCTCGCTCACGGGGGCCCGCACCGCCCTCTTCCGGAGCCCGCTGCCGCTCATCGCCCCCGCGGGCGCCCTCCTCGGCGCCCTGGGCCTCGGGACCGGTCCGATCCCGGAGCCGGGACACCAGCAGGAACCGGGCCCGTCCCCGCCGTAGGTCTCTTCCAAAGCCAAAGGAAGCCGGGGCCCGGGGACCGGTCGGAGGACGGACCGGACCCGGCGGAGACCCCGGCGCGGCGGGAGGGAGACCGATGCGTCTCGTCCACTTCTGGCGGGAGGGAAGGCTGCTGCTGGGGATCCGGACTGACCGGGGGATCCTGGATGTGGCTGCGGCCCGGGCAGCCCTGGGGATCCCCGGGCCGGAGACCCTGGCGGAGGCGATGGCCCAGGGCGTCGGCTCCCTGGCGGTCCTGGCGGAAGCAGCGGCGGCTCGGCCGGAACTGGGGCCGGGGATCTTCCTCGACGAGGCCGACCTGCGGTTTGGCCCCTGCGTGCCGGCGCCGGGGAAGATCCTCTGCATCGGCCTCAACTACCGGCAGCACGCGGCGGAAGCGGCCATGGAGGTCCCCGCGCACCCGGTGGTCTTCGGCAAGTACCCCAACGCCCTGGCCGGCCACGGGGAGCCCATCCCCATCCCGCCGGGGGTGGCCCAGATGGACTACGAGGGGGAGCTGACCCTGGTCATCGGCCGCCGGGCCCGCCAGGTAAGCCGGGAGGAGGCCCTGGGCTACGTCTTCGGCTACTGCATCGGCAACGACATCTCCGCCCGGGACCTCCAGTTCCGGACGTCCCAGTGGCTCCTGGGCAAATCCTGCGACGGGTTTGCCCCCATCGGCCCGTACCTGGTCACCGCGGACGAGGTGCCGGACCCCCAGGCCCTGGAACTCCGGACCTACGTCAACGGCGAACTCCGGCAGGAGGCCTGGACCGGGGCGATGATCTTCGACTGCGCCTACCTGGTCCATTACCTCTCCCAGTACATGACCCTGGAGCCCGGGGACCTGATCATGACCGGCACCCCGGCGGGGGTGGCCCTGGGCCGCCCGGAGCGGCCCTGGCTCCGACCGGGGGACGAGGTGGCGGTGGAGATCACCGGCCTCGGGCGGCTGTGCAACCGGATCGTCGGGTAAGCACAGACCCCGAAAACCAGACAGGCGGCTGGCCATCAAGCCAGCCGCCTGTTTCCCTATGTGCCGGACCGGAGCTTCTTACAGCACCGGGTCCAGCCGCTTCTTCAGCTCGTTCTTCGGCATAAAGCCCACCAGCCGCTCCACCGGCTGGCCGCCCTTGAAGAGGATCAGGGTGGGGATGCTCATCACCCCGAACTGCATGGCCAGGTCCTGGTTCTCGTCCACGTTCACCTTGCCTACCTTGATCCGGCCCTCGTACTCCCTGGCCAGCTCCTCAATCACCGGCGCCAACATGCGGCAGGGCCCGCACCAGGGTGCCCAGAAGTCCACCAGCACCGGCTCCGCGGCGCTCAGCACCTCCGTCTGCCAGTTCGCGCTGGTGAAGGTATGGACGTGGGTATCGGCCACGACGGTTCCCCCTTCGCGTCAGGTGGCCGCGGTGGGAGACCGCGGCCTTCCTGCCTTTTCCTCCATTTTACCCCGCCCCGGTCTCCCCGGAAAGGGCCCCGGGTCCCAGGGAACCGAGGCCCGGGGGACCGGGTGCGCGCAAACGGCGCCCAGAGATGGGCGCCGCCCGGGAAAACTGCCCCCACCGAGCCGTGTCGCCGCCCAATGAACCTGCATCCCCGGCAGGTGGGTGCCCTCCCGCTGACTTTGTGTGTCCCCTGGCCTCCGGCAGGAGGGGGGCATACACGCCATCAGCGGAGTCCGGGCTCCCTTTTCAATTGGTGTCCAGGTCATTGTAAGACGTGCCGATCACGCACACGGCAGGGTGCCCACAGCTTTCCCGGTTGTCAGTTCCATGATACCAGTGGCCCTGGGCCGCTGCAAGCCCGGGGTCGTCCCCATCTTCCGCCATGACTGCCACCGGTTGCTGGAAAAGGAAGGCTGGTGCTCGGCGGTCCGCCCTCCGCCGGGGTTGGGACGCCGGTCACGCCGGCGGCAGCCACATCTCCCGGGGCAGGCCGGGCCGGGCGGCCGCGGCCTTGATCAGCATGGTCGCGTAGGCCGCCCGGGGGAGCTGGAAGGAGACCGTCAGCTTCAGCTTGCCCGGGTAGCGGTCGTCGGGCTCGGGCTCCCCCACCGCCATCCCCTCCGGCAGGACCCGCACCGGCCGGGGCACCGCCCGCAGGTCTACCCCGGGGACCGGCGGGGGGCCCTGGAAGTCCCGCAGGGCGAGGCCCCGCTCCGCCAGGAGGTCCAGGAGAGCCTCCCGGAACCCGGGGTCGCTCACCCGCATTCCCCGCCCCGGTAGGGGGAGAACCCACCGGGCGAGTTCCGCCTGAGCTGCCGGCGGCAGGTCCCCGGGGAAGAGGTAGGGCCCTGCCCGGCCCGGCGCCCAGCCCCCCACCCAGCCCCGGCTGCCGAGCAGCCGGGCCACCCACTGGTTCCAGAGGTAGGCCTGGTAGGCCGCGGCCCACATCGCCCGGTCTTCCGCCGGCGCCCGGGCCAGGGCCGCCCGAAAGGGACCGCCGGCCGCCAGAATCCCGAAGGCCTCCCGCTCGAACCGGGTCCGGCTGAGGGCGAGGCACTCGGCCCACTGCCCCCACCGCTCCCGGAGGGCCCGCTTCCGGGCCTTCGCCTCCCGGGACTCCTCCGGGTGGACGGCGGTGAGGGCGATGGCCAGGGCCTCCTCCCACCGGCCCTGGAGGAGCCGCTCCGCGATGAAGCCCCGCTCCCGGTCCAAAGAGCCGAACCGCTGGTCGTCAAAGTAGTTGATGAACCCCTGCTCCCGGACCCGCCGGAGCCCGTCCTGAAGTCGCTCCGCCTCGGCGGGGGTCAGCTCCCGGATGGTCAGGGTGAACCGGTTGTAGAGGATCCGGTCCGGCCCCATGGGCTCGTCACTGTACCCCAGGAATCGGAAGGTGTAACCCGGCGCGCGGAGGCTCAGGTCCCGGGGGTCGGCGACGGTGACGTACTGGCTGGTCCGGGCGTGCCGGTCCTTCTTGCCCCCGTAGGCGAACCGGGAAAGGGGCACCCCCCAGGCCCGGGCGATGCGGCCGAGGGCGTCGACGGTGTTCCAGCCCACCTTCTCCAGGAGGTAGACCCGGTAGGGCCCGGGCCGCTGGCGAATCCGCAGGTCGGTGGCCTCGTGCACCTGAAAGTCGTCGGGTGTTGCCTTGAGCCGCATGGGAACAGGATTCCCCGGAGCCCACGGCGATCCCTGCCGGCGTGCAACCCCATCCCGGGCAATCCTGCGATCGGGCCGCCCCGGCCTTCCACCCAACCGACCATGCCAACAAGCCCTAGTCCCGCCGCCAGTCCATCCGCCCCATCCCCAGCATCCCCGCGGCCACCAGCCAGAGGACCAAAGCCCCGGTCAGGAGCCAGAACCGGGGGCCGTACCGGCCGGCCAGCACCTCGCCCAGGGCCAGGGCGGCCTCCCCGGGCCATCAGGTTGTTGTAGAGGTTCACTTCCGCAATAGAGCGGGCGAGGGTGCCCACCGTCGCCCCCGCCACTGTCAGGGTGGCGGCCACCAGGAGGGCCAGGGGGAGGACCGCCGCCAGCCGGCCGAGGGGCAGCCCCAGAAGCCAGTGTCCGGCCAGTATGCTGCCCAGGACCCCCGGCATGGAGGACAGAAGCCCCAGCACGAAGAGGGAGGCCAGGAAGGCGCTCCGGTGGACCGGGAGGCTGGCGTAGAACTCCATCTCGCCGTACACCTGGAGCCACCCAATCCGGCCGATGGCATAGCTGACGCTGCCAAAGCTCACAGCCATGACGAGGTTGCCCGCCAACAGCCAGGTGGCCTGGGGGCCGGCGTACTGGTGGAGGATCCAGAAGAGCCCCAGGGGCATCGCCACGCCGTACAGGACCAGGAACGTGGCGTTAGCCCGGTAGTCGGTGTACTGCAGCCGCAGCAGCAGCCAGAACTGCTGGGGCCAGGGGAGTCGGGGCACCGGGGCCGGTGCCTCCCCCAGCCGGGGCGCCGGCGCCGTGGCCAGGACCGCCTCCTCAGCTCTCAAGCCGCTCACCTCCGCTCAGTTCCAGGTAGACGTCCTCCAGGTTCGGGGTTACGATCTGGAAGTCGTCCAGGTGGTCCAGCCACCCCAGCAGGTAACGGACCGCCACCTCGGCCTCGTCCGCGGGTTGAACCAGGGTGTACCGGTGGGCCCCGGCCCGGCGGGCCGCCGGCCAGGCCGCCAGGAAGGCCCGGGCCGGCTCTTCAGTCCCGGGCCTGAAGCAGAGCTCCAGCCAGACCTGCCGGGCGACCCGGGCCTTCAGCTCCCCGGGAGTGCCCAGGGCCAGCACCCGACCGGCCCGGAAGATGGCTACCCGGTCCAGCGCCTGCTCCGCCTCCACCACGTTGTGGGTGACCAGCACCACCGTCGCCCCTTCCCGGGCCGCATCCCGGATCCGCTGCCAGACCCGACGCCGGACCTCGGGGTCCAGGTCGTTGGTCGGCTCATCGAAGATCAGCACCGGCCGGCGGCCGATGAGGGTGGCGGCGATGGAGGCCAGCCGCCGGAGCCGGCCCGTCAGTTCCAGCACTTCCCCGGGCCTGGCCTGCCCGGGCAGTGCCACGGCCTGGGGCTGCACCGCCACGTACCGGTTGGCCATCAGGGGATCCCGGGTGAGGTCGTGGCCAAAGAGGCGGATGGCGCCGCTGGTGGGGCGGCTCAGCCCGGCCAACTGCCGCACCAGGGTGGTCTTCCCGGCTCCGTTGGGGCCCAGGAGGCCAAAGACCTCCCCGGCCCGGATCTCGAGGGTGATGCCGGCGTTGGCCAGCGGCCCGTCGGGCCGGTAGCGCTTGACCAGGTCCCGCACTTCGTAGGCGGGGATTGCCATGGGCTTACCTCCTCCGTAGGCTCCCGGGCCGGCGCCAGGGGGTCCGTCCCCGGAGCGGCTGCCTTGGCAGGGAGGGCGGCGGCCTCTCCTCCGTGCAGGGTGGTCGTCACACGCTGATCGCCCCGGCCCGGAAGTCGCTCGGGCCCAGGGCC
>JAKKUO010000001.1 GCA_021890795.1 Bacillota bacterium
AGTCCTTCTGGCGGGGTGGATCAATTCCCAACCGGCGCCAGTGGATCACTTTGAGGGGTCTTCGCCAGGTTTGGTGCAGAGGGTTATCGTCCGATCACTCGTGCTCGCAACAATCCGAGACTTGCACGGCCATAGCCGAGCCGTTTCAGCAGCTTCACCCGGTGAATGTGCCCTTCCACCGGTCCGGTGCTCCAGGGCAACTCGATACCAGCCCGAATCGCTGCCACGTCCTCGCTCATGGTCTTGGCCAGGCGGCGGAAGGCAGACAAGTTGCTGGCGGCGGCAGCCTCTAACCAACGGGCCAGTTCATCGGCCCTGCGCTCCCGGAGTAGGCGGCGGAACCACTGAGCCAGGGTATGAGCAAGTTTGAGAGGCGGGTTGAGGTCAAGGAGCAGAGCCAAGTTTTCCTTCTGCTTGGCACAAAGTCGCTCCGGTACTGATAGGACCAGTCGGCGGACATCTCGCCACTGAAGGGGAGCCGGCGGGACAGGGTCTGATGGCTGCCCTGAGCCCGCCCGCCAAGCGGATATAACCTGGCGAAGGGTACTCAGTGCACCGTCGTATCCCAGAGTGACCAGTTCCTCATAGAGGCGTCGGGCGTTGTGACAGCCTGCCTCCCAGCGCTGGCGGAGATAGGAGAGGAAAGGGTCAATCTTGCGCTGGCGAGGAGCCCGGGGTGCATAAGCGGGAACCTCTCGTGCCCGGAGGTACTTTCGGACCGTCCTGCGGTCGAGTCCCATCGTGCGGGCGATGGAACGGAGGCTCTCACCCTGTCGATATCGGCGATGGATTTCTTCGTACCGCTCTCGCCGGCGCTGTGCGACTGCCTCTTTCCGGGCCTGCTGGCGACTGACAAGTGCTCGCTTGCTGGCCTGGGGGTCGGGCGACGAATGGTGTTCAGCCATGGCTGCAGGCTGAGGAAGAGTCCAGCGGCGGCTGTCCACGACTTCTTTCAGGGCGTCCATCACGTTGCGCACCAGATGGAATCGGTCCGCTACCTGGATGGCATGCGGGAGGGCCGTGTTCACTGCGTCGGCATAGCTGGTTGCTCGATCCCGCGCCACGATTTCGATCTCCGGATGCTCCTCCAGCCACCGCCGCACCGGTTCGGCGTTCCGGCTCCAGACGATGTCCACGGGCTCGCCTGTTTCCAGGTCACAGATCAAGGTGGCATAGGTCCGGCCCCGCCGCAGGGCAAAGTCATCGATGCCGACGACTCGGAGTTTACCCGGCGTTGGCTGACTCCGGTCTACCAGACGCAGCAGGGTACGGGGGCTGACTGGAATAGCCAGACGCTCAGCCAAGTAGGTGCCGACGTGGCTACTGACCCTGAGAATCAGGGCTCTCAAGATATCGGTCAGCCGTGAAGTTCTCTGGGCATAGCGTTCCGCCAACCCGTCCAACGGTTCCACAAAGGTCTTGCGGCGGCAGGACGGAACGCTGCATCGAAAGCGCCGTACCCGGACCCGAAGTTCAACTGGACAGCCTTGGAGAGGAAGGTCTCGTAACTGGCGAGTGTAGTGGCTGTGTACCTGCCGGCTTGGTGTAGAACACCCAGGGCAATAGGCTTCGGACCTTGTTGGGGAAATCGTGATGAAGACGGTATTGCCCAGGTGGCTGGTTTCAAGAATGGTGAATCCAGGTAAGTCCAGAGCAAGCATGGCAGGGCAGTTCTTTCTTTGAAGTGGTTAACCCTATGTTATCAATGGCTGCCATTGCCTGCAATGAACTTCTCCCGCTGTGCACGAAAGCTGGCGAAGACCCCCAAAATTCCTCCACTATGGCCGGTGACAGTGCTTGAGACTGTGGACTGAGGGTGAGTGGCGTGCGGCCGAACCGGTTGAACGCTTTCGTTCCGGTCGGTGGGCTCGTAGGCCGCGCCCTGGAAGTGGATTCCCTGCTGGGCGGTGGCAGAAACCGTGTCCCTCATCTACCTGGTTAGGCACGCGCAGACCCAGCCGCTGACCGACCGCCCGCCCGCCGAATGGCCGCTCTCACCCCGCGGGGAACAGCAGGCCCTCGCCTTGGCGGACGTTCCCTTCTGGGGCGAGGTGACCGCCATCTACAGCAGCCCGGAGCCGAAGGCGGTAGCAACCGTCACTCCGGCCCCCACCCGGTGGGGCCTAACCATCCACCTGGTCGACGACCTGCGGGAACTGGAAAGGCCTCCGGGGCTGGTCCCCGACTACGAGGCGGCGGTGGCCGCCTGCTTTGCTGCGCCGGAGCGGTCCGTCGGTGGCTGGGAGCCCGCCGGCCAGGTCCAGCGGCGCATGACCCGCGCCATCCGGCGGCTGGCGGAGGTCGCAGGGGGCCGGCCCATCGCCGTCGCCTCCCACGGGCTCTCCCTCGCCCTCTTCCTGGCCGGTCTGGAGGGCCGCCCGGCGCCCTCCCTTGACGAGTGGCGGGCGCTACCCATGCCCGGGTGGGCACTCCTGGACCTGGACACTGGCCGCTTGATCCGCCCCTTCTCAACTCTCAGCCTGTAAGCGGCGGAAAGCCTCCCACCCCCGGGTCCCTGGGCCCGGGCCATTTCTGTGTCCGCATCCCGCCACCCCTCCCTCAGCCCCTGCCCACCGTCCGCCAAATGAGCCAGCCCCTTCCGCCCACCCAGCCACCACGCGCTCCGTTCACCCGCCCTTACCCATCCCCTGCCCATCCCCTAACCCCACCCATCCACCCCACCGGATCCCCTCATGAACCTTTTCCGATTCCATTCGGTTCAAACTTGCACTAACACCCGCCCCCCGAAATGATCTATCCTCTAATTGAGGCGGTGTCATGTGCTGAGCCAGCGGCAGCGGGCGATTCTCGCCACCCTGATCGAATCCGGGGACTTCGTCGCCGTCGGGGAACTGGCCCGGCAGCACGCGGTAACCGACCGCACCGTCCGCCTGGACCTGGCGGCCATCGAGGCGTACTTGGCCGGGACGCCGTACCGCCTGGAGCGGCACAAGCGCCGGGGGGTCCGGCTCCGGGTGCCGCCGGAGGAGCGGCCGGCCTGGCTCGAGCGCCTCCGGCCCATGGCGGACGTGGCCTACCGGCTCTCCGCGGAGGAGCGGCAGCGGGCGATCCTGGCCGCGCTCCTCCGCCGGAGCACTCCCCTGAGTCTCGGCCGGCTGGCGGATGAGCTCTTTGTCAGCCGGCGGACGGTGGTGGAGGACCTGAAGCGGGTCGAGGGCTGGCTCCGGGACCGGGGGCTGCGCCTCCTCCGGCTTCCCACTGGGGTCAAGGTGGAGGGACCAGAGGGTGCCTGGCGGGCGGCCCTGGCAGAGCTGATCAGCCCCGGGCCGGGGGAAGCGGCCCGGGGGTATCCGGCGGCGCCCTTCCCGCTCCTCCCGCCGGAGGAGATAGCCGCCATCCGGGAGGCGGTGACCCGGGCGGCGGAGGCCCTGCCGTACGAGCTGGCAGACAGTGCTTACGAAGGGCTTGTCTACCATCTGGCGGTAGCCATCCTGCGCCTCCGGGCTGGCCACGACATCGCCATGGACCCGGAAGAGTTGGCAAACCTCGCACAGCGACCGGAGTGGGCGGTGGCCGGCCGGCTGGCGGCGGACCTCGAGGAGCGGCTGGGGGTGGCCATCCCGCCGGGGGAGCGGGGGTACATCACCCTGCACCTCCTGGGCGCCAAGGCCATCGACCGGCGGGCCCGGCCGGGTGAGGCGGACCCGGACGCGCCCCTGGCGGAGGCGGTGGACGCCTTCATCCGGGCCACCGGTGCCCACCTGGGGATGGACCTCACCGGTGACGACGACCTGGTCCGGGGGCTGATCCTCCACCTCCGGCCGGCGGTCTGGCGGCTCCGGTACGGCCTCCGGCTGGTGAACCCCCTCCGGGACCAGATCATGGAGCGCTACGGCTTTCTCATGGCCGCGGTCCAGGCAGCGGCCCCCGCTCTGGAGGAGCGGCTGGGGATCCACATCACCGGGGACGAGCTGGCGTACCTTGCGATGCACGTGGGTGCGCACCTCGAGCGGGTCTCCGCCCGGCGGCCGCCCCGGGTGCTCCTGGTCTGCGGCAGCGGCATCGGCACCGCGCGGCTCCTCGAGAGCCGGATGGCCCGGGCCTTTCCCCACGTACGGGTGGCCGGGGTGCTGCCCGCCGCCCGGCTCGGCACCCAGGACCTCCGTCAGGTCGATCTCATCATCTCCACGGTGCCCCTGCCCGCCGGCCCGAGGCCGGTCGTGGTGGTCAACCCGTTTCTTACCCCCGAGGATGTGCGAGTGATCCGAGAGGCCCTCACCGGCGGCGAGGGCGGAGGCACCGTTGCGGAAAGGATGACAGGGCCGATGTTGGAAGAGGTGCTCACCCCGGAGCTGATTCGGCTCGATGTCGAGGCCCAGGACTGGGAAGACGCCATCCGCCTCGCCGGCGAGCCCCTGGTGGCTGCCGGCCGGGTAGAACCCCGGTTTATCGACGCGATGGTCGAAGCCGTCCGCCGGGTCGGACCGTACATCGTGGTCGATCCTGGGGTGGCGATGCCCCACGCCCGCCCCGAGGACGGGGTCCGGTCGGTTGGGTTCAGCCTGATCCGGCTCCGGGAGCCGGTCCGCTTCGGCCACCCGACCAACGACCCGGTGCGGCTGGTCATTGGCATCGCCAGCCCCGACGCCGAAACCCACCTCCGGGCCCTGGCGGAGCTGGCAGAACTCTTAAGCGACCCGGCGGCCCGGACGACCTTCGAGCAGGGCTCCGTCGAGGAGATCCTGGCGGTGATCCGGCAGCGGAGTTCGGCGCAAAGGAGGTAACAGCCGATGAAGATCTTGGCGGTCTGCGGCCTGGGTCAGGGCACCAGCCTGATCCTCCGCATGAACATCGAAGATGTCCTGCGGGAAATGGGGGTGAACGCCGAAGTTGACAACATGGACGTGAGCGCGGCAGCCAGCGAGCGGGCGGACTACATCATCACCAGTCCGCAGCTCGCACCGCTGCTGGCCGGTCACAAGGCCAAGGTGCTGGTGGTGGAGAGCTTCCTCAACAAGGCCGAGATCCGGCGGGTGCTCCAGGAGCACCTGGCCCCCGGCTCCTGACCCTCTCGGGTACTTTCCTCTCCAGGTCTTGTCCCGTCAGGAGGTCCCGGTGCCCGTCTTTCTCCCGACCCTGGCTGCATGTCCGACATCCGGTCTGTTAGATGGGGGGAGAACGCATGGTCGCACTGGCGCAATGGCTGGCCAACAACATCTTCGGCCAGCCGGCGATCCTCATCGGGCTCATCGTTCTCATCGGTCTACTGGTGCAGAAGAAGACGGCCAGCCAGGTGGCCACTGGCACCCTGAAAGCGGTGGTCGGGTTCCTGATCATCAACGTCGGCGCCGGGACCATCGTCGACGCCCTGAACGTCTTCCAGCCCATGTGGGCCGAGGTCTTTGGCCTCAAGCAGCAAGCCCTGGGCAACTTCATGGGCTTTGAGGCCTTCAGCAGTAAGTACGGCGGCGCCGTGGCCCTCATCATGACCTTCGGTTTTCTGATCAACGTCCTGCTGGCCCGGTTCACCCGGTTCAAGTACATCTACCTCACCGGGCACATGATGTTCTGGACCACGGCCATCTTCGCCGGGATCATCCTGCAGACCGTCGGCCCCGACGCGCCGGTGAAGACCTGGGGACTCATCGCGTTCCTCTCGGTCTTCATGGGGCTGTACTGGACCCTGCAGCCCGCCCTCACCCAGCCCTTTATGCGGCTGGTGACCGGGGGCGATGAGATCGCCCTGGGCCACACCTCGGCCTCGGTGGCGCTGCTGGGCGCCCTGGCGGGCAAGTACCTGGGGAACAAGGAGCAGGATGCCGAGAACCTGAAGCTCCCGAAGGGCCTCGACTTCCTGAAGGACTCCAACGTGGTCATCTCCCTGGTGATGGGCATCCTCTACGTCATCGGTGCGCTCATCGTCGGCGCCAAGAACACGCCGGAGGCCCAGGCCCTCGTCCAGCAGGCCGGGCAGAACAGCTTCGTCCTCTACTCCCTCATCCAGGCCTTCACCTTCGCCGCCGGCATCGCGGTGGTGCTCTTCGGGGTCCGGCTCCTCATCGGCGAGATCGTCCCGGCCTTCCGGGGCATCGCTACCAAGGTGGTGCCGGACGCCAAGCCGGCCCTGGACTGCCCGGTGGTCTACCCGTACGCCCCCACCGCGTCCATCGTGGGGTTCCTCGGCGCTTTCGTCGCCGCCCTCATCTGGCTGGTGGTGCTCGGGAAGACCGTTGGGTACGTCTTCGTGCCGACGATGATCGTCCTCTTCTTCCACGCGGCCACCGCAGGCGTCTTCGGCAACGCCACCGGCGGCGTCCGGGGTGCGTTCCTCGGCGGCGTCATCACCGCCACGGTGGTGGCCTGGGGCCAGTGGCTCATGGTCACCTACCTGCTGCCGGAGACCATCCCGGACACCGCCATGTGGGCCGGCGACAGCGACATGTTCATCCTCGGTCCGCTGGTGAAGCTCCTCGCTTCGGTCTTCCGGTTCCTCTTCGTGTAGCGTCGGGTCGCCGGGCGGGCCTGCCGGCGGTGCGCCTCCGCCGGGCAGGCCCCCGGCCTCTCTACCCATGGAGTAGTCAACCAGCAGGCAAGCGCGGGGCAGGCCGCCCGCCCTCGGCCGGGGCGGCGGCCTGCCCGTCGTCCATGGAGGTGCTGCCATGGCCTTTGTCCGGACTCTCCTCGGGGACATCGACCCCCGGGAGATGGGGGTGACCTACTCCCACGAGCACATCGTCTGCCGGCCGCCCTACTGGGCCGAGCGGGGGGAGGACGACCTCCTCCTGGACGACCCGGAGAAGTCCCTCCAGGACGTGCTGCTTTTCGTCCAGGCCGGGGGCCGGACGATTGTCGACGCGACCTGCCCGGACTACGGCCGGGACGTGGCCGCGGTGGCGGAGGTCAGCCGCCGGGCCGGGGTGCACATCGTCGCCACCGCCGGCCTTAACAAGGGCTTTCTCTGGTCCGCCCGGCGGCCGGGGAGCGAGGAGACCTTTGCCGAGTGGGTCGACCGGATGAGCATCCGGGACCTCACCCGGTGGCTGGTGGAGGAGGTGGAGGTGGGGATCGAGGGAACCCCGTACCGGGCGGGGCAGCTGAAGTTCGGCACCGGCTACAATTCCATCCACCCCCTGGAGGAGAAGGTGCTCCGGGCGGTGGCCCGGGCCCACCACGAGACCGGGGCGCCCATCCACTCCCACACCGAGGCGGGGACCATGGCCCTGGAGCAGATCGAAATCCTCCGGGAGGAGGGGGTGGACCTCCGGAACGTCTCCTTCGGCCACATGGACCGCAACCCCGACCCCTACTACCACCTGAAGATCGCCGAGACCGGGGCGTACCTGTGCTTTGACGGCATCGGCAAGGTGAAGTACTGGCCCGAGTCCACCCGGATCGCCTGCATCCTGGAGCTGGTCCGCCACGGCCACGAGCGGCAGATCCTGGTGAGCGGCGACACCGCCCGGAAGTCCTACTACCGGTCCTACGGCCACGGCCTGGGGCTCGATTACATCCTCCGGAAGTGGGTGCCCCGGTTCGTGGAGGAGGCCGAGCGGGCCGGCTTTAACGGCAGGCGACTGGTGAAGCTCTTCTTCGAGGAGAACCCCCAGCGGTGCTTTGCCTTCAAGAAGGGGGCGTGACGGCGTGGCCGGCGTGGGTGACGGCATGGCGGGGGGCCGGGACCGCGGGGCCGCGGGCCGTGAGGGCTTGGCGGCGGGCCGCACGGGCGGGGCCGCGGGCCGGTGCCGCGACCCGTACGACATGGAGGCGATGACCGGCGAGGAGGCCCAGGCCCGGCTGCGGGAGACCGGGATTGCCCTCCTGCCCCTGGGCGCGGTGGAGATCCACGGGCCGCATCTCCCCCTGGGGACCGACAACTACATCGCCCGGGCTATGGCCCGAAAGGTGGCGGAGCGGGTCGACGCCGTGGTGCTGCCGACCCTCGCCTACGGGCAGGTCTGGTCCCTCTACGGCTTTCCGGGCACCCTTTCGGTGGACGACCGGGCCCTGGCGGGGGTGCTGGTCGGCATCGGCCGGAGCCTGAGGGACCTGGGGGTCCCGATCTTCGCCATCGTGAACGCGCACTTGGGAAATGTCGCCGCGATGAGGGAGGCCGCCCGGGTGCTGGAGTCCGAGGGTGGGCCTCTCACCTTCTACTTCACCCACCCGGCCCTGGGGGAGGCGGCGGAGCGGGTGCGGGAGTCGCCCCGGTTCCACGGCAGCCTCTTCCACGCCTGCGAGCTGGAGACCTCGATGATGCTCTACCTGGCGCCGGAGCACGTGGAGATGTCCCGGGCGGTCCGGGAGATCCCCCAGGTGCCGCCGGACTTTGACTTCCGGCCGGTGCGGTGGCGGGAACTCACCCGTACCGGGGTGATGGGAGACCCCACCCTGGCGACCCCGGAGAAGGGCCGGGTGCTGGTGGAGGCCAGCGTGGACCGGATGGTGGCGATCCTCGCCGAGGCCCGCCGGCGGGTGCGGGCCGGGGGCGGCGCCGGGGAAGGGGCAGACGCAGTAGAGAAGAAAGGATGAGGGCGACACGGAAAGGGGAGGCAGCCGATGATCACCGCCTACTTCGACGCGATCCGGAAGCTCCTCGAGGCCGTGGAGCGGGACGAGGCGCAGGCCATGGAGGCCGCAGCCCAGGCCGTAGCCCGGTGCGTGACCGCCGGCGGCGTGGTCCACGCCTTCGGCTGCGGCCACTCCCACATGCTCTGCGAGGAGATCTTCTACCGGGCCGGGGGGCTGGCGTGCATCCACCCGATCTTTGACACGGGCCTGATGCTCCACGAAGGGGCCCTCCGGTCCTCGGACCTGGAGCGGACGGTGGGGTACGGGACCGCCCTCATGAAGCGGGTGGAGATCCGGCCCGGGGAGGTGCTCTTTGTCTTCTCCACCTCCGGCCGCAACCCGGTGCCGGTGGAGGTGGCCCTGGCCGGGAAGGAGAAGGGGGCCACGGTGGTAGCCATCACCTCCCGGGCCTACTCCGGCAGCCAGCCTTCCCGGCACCCCAGCGGCAAGCGGCTGATGGACGTGGCAGACATCGTCATCGACAACCACGTGCCCCCCGGCGACGCGCTCCTCGCCCTGCCGGGGCTGCCCACCCCCTTCGCCCCCGGCTCCACGGTGGTGGGGGCGGCGATTCTCAACGCCGTTCTCGCCCGGGCGGTGGAGCTGATGGCCGAGGCGGGGATGGAGCCGCCGGTCTTCTTCAGCGGCAACCTGGAGGGGACCGACGAGCACAACGCCGCCCTGGCGGAGCGGTACCGGCCCCGGGTGCCGGCGCTGCGGTAGGGGCAGGCCCCGGGCGGCAGCCGGCTGCTGGGCGCCGGTGCTGCGGTTGGGATGGGTCCCTGGGCGGCAATCGGCGCCGGGCGCCGGCGCTGCGGTGGGGTCGGGTCCTTTGCATGGGAAGAGGGAGGGCGGACCGGGGTCGGCCGCCCTCCCTCGTCTTGCCGGGCGCAGGACGCCTCAGACTTCCACCACCTGTCCGAAGACCTCCGGAAAGGCCGACTGCAGGTCCAAGACCAGGGGATAGATGGAGAGGAAGTCACCGATATCCCGGATACGGTTCCAGTACCGGTCGAGTGCCGCATGGGCCGCCTCCGGGGAGCCGCCACGCCCCGTCAAGATGCGTGCCAACTCGTCGAGCACCGGCAACTGTCCCCGCTCGGCGAAAAACGTCCCCAGTCCTTCTGCCTTGCTCCGCTCCAGGCAAGCCCGGGCCGAATCCAGGATGGCGAAGATGTCGACTGACTCGTGCCATGCGGGGTCTCCCTGGCCGTCCGCGGGGAGCAGCAGGGCCTGAATCCCCTCGAACACCCCCAGCCGCAGGAGAGAGTAGGCCCGAATCAGGGGATGACGTGCGAGTTCGTCCAGGATGTCGTTGGGGTGGGCTTCCCGGGGATCCCCCAGCGGTACGCTCCGGTCCCTGGGCCGGCCGGGAACAAGACCACCCGCCAGGTCGGCTGCGTAGGTGAAAAGCCGGTGTGCCGTCTGCTTCTCCCCGGCCAGTGCCGCCATGACGGCGCCCATGTGGGTGACGGGGCTCAAACCGGGCGCCAGGCGAGGCTGCAGGCGGGGCAGGATCCACTCCACGTAGTGGAGCGCAGATTCCGCCCCGCTGCGGAAGGCATCCGCAGCGGCTGACCGGTCCCCCTCCCAGTGCAGGGCCTGGCCGACGCGCCAGTAGTACTCGACCATGGCCCCTGTGCGCTCGTTCGGATCCCCATCTGTTCGAGCGAGAACCGCCTCCCGCCATTGCTCCTGCCGCTGCCGGGTCCGCTCCAGGTTCAAGGCCAACTGCGCGGCCCCGCCTCTGTACGCCCTGGGAGTCTGCGTCCCTGCCATCTCCAGCTCCCTTCCAGGTCTTCACTCAAGGCGTATACTTCGACCAGACCAACCGAATCGGCACCTCGCGGCCGCCGAGTTGCATGATGGCAGTCGCTGTGCCGTCCTCCGTGAATAGTTCGGCCACTTCTCCTGTCAACGGAGCATCTAGTTCTAGGATGTCGGCAACGCCGTCGCCGTCCCGGTCGGCGGTGACCTCTCCGGGGTCGAGGGGGTGGCCGAGGGTCTCCAGCGCCTCGGTGGCCTTGCGCCAGGCATTGACGAGATGCTGGGCGCCGGACATGGCGTTGCCCTTCTCCAGCTGCCTGAGAGCCTGGTCGAAGGCGTGTTCGGCCTGCCGCACGGCGTTGCGGGCCGCTTGCCACTGGCTCGGGGGCACATCCAGGCCGTCGGGAGGCTCGTCGGGCACCTCACCGTCCCGGGCCCCCATCAGCGAGCGGGCATCGGTCAGGGCTGCCTCGGCTGCCTGCCGGAGGGCCAGGAGGAGATCGGTGAGGGCGGTGAGGGCAGCCGGGTCGGTCAGATTGCCGGACGTCCAGGCCGCGCTGATGGCCTGGGCGGTCTGGGCCATCTCCTCCAGAGTCTCCTGCTCGGTGATACGGGCCGGATCGTAGAACGCAGTCTCCAGGGCCGCCCGGAGACTGGGCAGGTGGTCGGCCCAGTTGCCCCGACCGCGGTCGCCCTCGGGGAGCTCCTCCAGGCCGTCGAGGGCTGCAGCCAGGTAGGCCTGAGCGTTCTGGGCATAGGACTCGGTGGCTGCCCGGGCCACCGCGGCCCGCAGTTGGTCGTCTCGCCCGCGGGTTACGTCGGCGGCCAGGGCGAGGGAAGGCAGCAGGCAGGTCGAGACCAGGGCCCAGGCCAGCAGAAGGGACAGAACCCGCCGGAGAGCGGCTCGCCTTCGTCGCATCACAGGGCCTCCTTTCGGCAAGATGGTTGTGATGGGAATATTCTACACTTGTAGCGTATGATGGGTCAATTCGCGTTCGTGTGTCTATTGCGACGTCTAGGAGGCGTCAAACGGTCGCGAGGGGCGCAGGCCGGTCCGACCTGCTCCGGGTGGCCTACCTGCCTCCGGAGGTAAGCCGCGATCCCACCGGCCCTGGAAGTGGAACCGTCGGCGGCCTTTCGCCAAGCGTACGAGGCGCAAGCCCCCGCCCGTCCGGGTCGGGGGCTTCCCTTTGCTTTGAGAAGGATCCGCAGGGGCTCTTGCGTATTCTCTTTTGACAGCAATCACTTACTTTTCGCTCTGGGCAGGTCTGGAGGAAACGGCCTGCTGCAACAGGGGCGGCCCGCAGGGCCGCTCGCGAGGGGGAAGAGCCGTGCGGTACCAGTCCTACGCCTATGGCCAGAACCACTGGGAGCGGGACCCGGACCTGCGCCACGTGCTGGCCCACTACTGGCCCGGTTACACCGAGCACGAAGAGGAGCTGTACCGGTTCGGCGCCCTGGCAGGGAAGGAGGTCTACGAGGTCGCCTACCACGTGGACCACGAGGCTCCGCCGGTGCTGGTCATGCACGACCTGGACGGAAATCGTGTCGACCGGGTGCGCCTGTCGCCGGCCCAGGCGGCCCTCCTCTGGGAGTTGGCGCCCATGAACCGGCCGCCCTATGAGGGCGGCAGCTGGCACCACCACTACGCCCTGGGGTACCTGGTGGCCGACCCGGGGATCTACTGCATCCTCACCATCACCAACCAGACGGCTTACATCATTCACAAGTACGCTCCGGCGTTTGCCGAGTGGAAGGAACGGCTCCTCCGGGGGGAGTTCTGGGGCGCCACCTGGATGACCGAGGTCCAGGGCGGCAGCGACCTGGGGGCCAACGCCCTCAAGGCCACTCCGAACGGGGGAGCCTGGCGCCTCGACGGCGAGAAGTACTTCTGCAGCGGCGCCGGGCTGACCGACGTGGCTGTCGTCACCGCCCGGCCCGAAGGGGCGCCCCCCGGGCCCAAGGGGCTGGCCCTGTTTCTCGTCCCCCGGCTGAGCCGGGCCGGCGGGCTCAACTACCACGTCCGCCGACTGAAGGACAAGAGCGCCACCCGAGCCGTGCCTTCGGGGGAGGTGGATTTCCGGGGCAGCGAGGCCTTCCTGGTGGGCGAGGCGGAGCAAGGGATCTATTACACCCTCGAGGTGCTGACGGTCTCCCGGCTGGCCAACGCCATCGCGGCCATGGGCATCGCCCGCAAGGCCCACCTGGAGGTGCTGGAGCGGGTGCGGCGCCGGCGGGCCTTCGGCCGGGCGCTAGTCGATCACCCCCTCGTCCGCCGGGACCTCACGGACATGGCGGTCCGCCTCGCCGGCGGCCTGATGCTGGGCTTCCACGCGGCCGACCTCTTCGAGAAGGCGTGGGTCGAGCGGCCGCCCTACACCGCCCGCTACCAGTACGCCCGGTTCCTCTCCCACCTGGCCAAGAACCGCACCGCCGACCACGCCGCCGAGGTGACCCGCCTTGCCATGGAGCTTTTCGGCGGCCTCGGGTTCCTGGAGGAGTATGCGGTGGCCCGCTGGCACCGGGAGGCCCTCATCACCCCCATCTGGGAGGGCCCCAGCAACATCCAGGCCCTGGACCTCTTGGAGGCGATGCAGAAGAAGCGGGCCCACGAGGCCTTCCTGGCGGAGTTCATCCCGGTGCTGGAGAAGGTCGGCACCCCCGAGGCCCGGACGGCCCGGGAGGTGATTGAGGCCACCCTCGTCCGGCTGGCGGGCAGCCGGCCGGAGGAGGCCCAGTGGTATGCCAAGGATGCCACGGCCCGGCTGGCCGACGCCGCCCAGGTAGGCCTCCTCTACCGGCTGGCGGAGGCCGCGGGCGAGCGCTATGCCCACCTGGCAGCCCTTTACGCCCGGAGGTTCCTCCTGGGGGAGGAGTACCCGGCCTGGGCGCTGGAAAAGGCAGCGGTGTGGTCGGACGGTCAGGGTTGAGAGGGGGAGGGTCCCATGCGGGAGCTGGTCGTCCATGAGGTGCTGCAGAACGGGCTGCACCACGGGCCGCGGGCGGAGATCGTCTACGGCGGGCGGCGGCTGACCTACGAGGAGTTGTACGGGCGGGTGCTGCGGCTGGCCCAGAGCCTGAAGAAGCAGGGGGTGGACCGGGGCACGGTCCTGGGTGTGATGGACGTCAACAGCCACCGGTACCTGGAACTGCACTACGCCTCCTCCATGCTGGGGGCGGTGCTCCACACCGTCAACTTCCGCCTGCCCCCCGGCGACCTCCTCTACTGCCTCCGGCATGCAGGCGTGGAGTGGATGTTCGTCTGGGAGGGGTTCCGGGAGTCTGTGAGCCGGGTGCGGCCCCTTTTCCGGAACTGGGTCTGGCTGACGGAGGGCGACGGTTCCCCCGAGCCGGGCACGCCCACCCACGAGGAACTGGTCTCGGAAGGGCGGGCGGAGGTCCCAGAGGAGGCGGCCCGGGTCCGGGAGACCGATCCCTACTCCATCTTCTACACCACCGGCACCACCGGCCGGCCCAAGGGGGTGCTCTACCGGCACCGGGACATGCTCCTGGCGTCCCTGGGGATCCTCCACCACCTGGCCCTCCATCCCACCGGGGCGGCCGCGGGCAGCCGGGACGTCTACATGCCCTGCATTCCCTTCTTCCACATCCACGGCTGGGGCACCGCCCTCTTCGTGCCCTACCTGGGGGCCAAGCTGGTGCTGCCGGGACGGGCGACCCCCGCCGAACAGCTGCGGCTGATCCTCGAGGAAGGGGTCACCTGGTCCAACATGGTGCCGACCCAGCTTCAGCTGCTCCTCGACGCCGCCGACCAGGCGGGGGTGGGGGAACTGAAGGGGTACAAGGTCCTCACCGGCGGCAGCCCGGTGCCCTCGGGACTTGCCCGCCGGGCCCGGGAGCGGGGCATCGCCTACAGCGTGATCTACGGCGGCTCCGACCAGCTGGCGGCGGCGATCTCCGTCGTCCCCCGGGGCGTGGCGCCGGGCAGCGACGAGGCCTGGGAGGCCCTGCGGACCAAGATGCTGCCCCTGGCCATGGTCGAGGTCCGGCTGGCGGACGAGGAGGGCAACCCCGTGCCCGCGGACGGGAAGAGCATCGGGGAAGTCTGGGTCCGCTCGCCCTGGCTCCCCGACGGCTACTACCAGGACCCGGAGGGGAGCCGCGGGGTCTACCTCGATGGCTGGTTCCGGAGCGGCGACCTGGGGGTGATGCACCCCGACGGGACCCTGTACGTGGTCGACCGGCGAAAGGACGCGGTCAAGAGCGGCGGCGAATGGATCCCCACCGGCGTTCTGGAGGCGGTCCTCTCCGAGCACCCGGCCGTGGCGGCGGTGGCCGTCATCGCCCGGCCCGACGAGCGCTGGGGCGAGCGGCCCCTGGCGGTGGTCCAGCCCCGGGGCGGCCTGGCCGGCGACGAGGCCCGGGCGCGGCTGGAAGCATCCCTGCGGGCCTATCTCGCGGCGGTGGTGGAGGAGGGGCGGCTGGCCCGGTTCTGGATCCCCGACGGGTTCGTCTTTGTCGCGGAGTTGCCCCTGACCAGCGCCGGGAAGATCAATAAGGTAGCGCTGCGACAGGAACTGGCCGCGCGGGAAGTGGGCACCTGAGGTGAGCGCCTGAACAAGCCCTGTCCCGCACCGCCCGACCGCTGCGACCCGATCCCCACCCTGCAGCGGCTGCCCACCCTTTCAGGTGAACAGTGCCGAATCGGAGGCTCCCGACATGACCGCGACGGACCACAACCTGAAGTCCAGCTACCGCGAAGCGCTCATTGAGCATCTCTTTGTGGGCGAACTGATGAAAGCCCTGTGGTTGCAGGGCAAGACGATGGAGGTCGCCAAGCCGCAGGTAGACGACAGCGGCTACGACCTCATCCTGGACTGCGGCGGCGTGACCCGGCATGTTCAGCTCAAGGCGTCCCACCGGGGCTCCCGAACCCAGCACGTCCTCGTCAACTTGAAATTGAGCCAGAAGCCCAGCGGCTGCGTGGTCTGGGTTCACTTCGATGACGGGACGATGGAACTTGGTCCCCTCTACTGGTTTGGTTCCGAGCCCGGAAAGCCGCTGCCCGACATCACCGGGATGAAGGTGGCCACCCACCAGAGGCGCAACGCCGAAGGCATCAAGCCGGAGCGGCCGAACATCCGCATCGTGCCGAAGTCGAAGTTCGAGGAAGTGAAGTCGATTCCCGAGCTGCTCACCAAACTCTTCGGGTAAGATCTGCACACCGCCTGCGCGCCGGGCGGGGCTTCACGGGGGCTTTCCTGGGGGCCTTCCTGGTGAGCCTTCCGGCCCGGGCTGCTAGCGCCGATGTGGTAGCCCAAGGCGTGCGGCCTGCGGACGGCTGCCGTGGCCGGTCCGCAGGCCGCACGCGCTCCTTCTCAAGAAGAGACCTCTTTTGCACACTTGACGTGGATGTTCGTAGAGTCTACCTTATTTGAAAAGAACGTGTGCCGTGCACGTTCGACCGAATCCGACGACCATTCATCCCGGGGGGACCTGCTGCGGACTTCGGGCCGGAGCAGCCGCGGCGTGCGATCGTCCCGGGATGGGTTTTCCGACCGGTCCTTCCCGCGGCGGCTCGGACGGCAGGGATCCCGGGGGGAGAGAGGCGGTGTGGCCCGTGGAAAAGGCGTATTACCAGCCCCTGACGCCCCTCATGTTTCTGGAGCGGACGGCGGCCGTCTTCCCGGACAAGACGGCGGCGGTCGACGTGGGTCGCCGGCTGACCTACCGGGAACTGCACCAGCGGGTTCACCGGTTGGCCGCCGCACTCCGGCAGGCCGGCGTGGGCAAGGGCGACCGGGTGGCTTGGCTTGCCCCCAACACCCTGTCGATGCTGGAGGCTCACCTGGGCGTCCCTCTGGCAGGCGGTATCCTGGTGCCCATCAACATCCGCCTTTCGCCTGGGGAGATCGAGTACATCTTGCAGCACTCGGAAGCCAGGGTGCTGGTGGTCGACGGCCAGTTCACCCACCTGGTCGAGCCCATCTACGGCCGGTGCTCCGCGCTCCAGCTTGTGGTCACCGACGATGCCGTGCCCGGTGGGGCCCCTCGCAGTTGGCCGGGCCCAACCTATGAGGAATTTCTCGCCGGTGCCCCGGCGGAGACGGTGGTGCCCCTCGTCGAAGACGAGATGGAGGTCATCTGCATCAACTACACCAGCGGCACCACGGGCCAGCCGAAAGGCGTCATGTACCACCATCGCGGTGCGTTTCTGAACGCCCTCGCGGAGATCATCGAGACCCGGATGGACTCCCGGTCCGTCTACCTCTGGACCTTGCCGATGTTTCACTGCAACGGCTGGTGCTTCCCCTGGGCCGTGACGGCGGTGGGCGCGACGCACGTGCTCCTGCGGAAAGTCGACGCCGAACAGATCGTCCGGCTGATCGTGCGGGAGGGTGTGACCCACCTCTGCGCGGCCCCGACGGTGCTCCTCTCCCTGGCGACGTACCTGGAGGAGGCCGGCGAGAAGCTGCCCCATCGGGTCCACGTGGTCACCGCTGCCGCCCCGCCCAGCCCGGCCATCATCCGGACGATGGAGCGCCTGGGCGCGGAGCTGACCCACGTGTACGGGCTGACGGAAGTCTACGGTCCCTTCACGGTCTGCGAGTGGCATGAGCAGTGGGACCAGTTGCCCTTGGAGGAAAGAGCTCGAAAGAAGGCGCGGCAGGGCGTGCCGTACATCGGCCTCGGTGAGCTGATGGTGGTGGACGAGGCGATGCGCCCCGTGCCCAAGGACGGTGCCACCATGGGCGAGGTGGTGATGCGGGGCAACGGCGTGATGCTCGGTTACTACAAGAACCCCGAGGCGACGGAAGAGGCGTTCCGGGGCGGCTGGTTTCACACCGGCGACCTGGCCGTCTGGCACCCGGACGGGTACATCGAGCTGCGGGACCGGAAGAAGGACATCATCATCTCCGGCGGGGAGAACATCAGCACCATCGAGGTGGAGCGCTGCATCGCCGAACACCCGGCGGTCCTGGAGGTGGCCGTCATCGGGGTACCCGACCCCAAGTGGGGCGAAGTGCCCAAGGCCTTCGTGACCCTGAGGCCGGGGAAGGCAGCCACGGCCCAGGAGATCATCGACTTCTGCCGGCAGCGCATCGCCCATTACAAGTGCCCGCGCTATGTGGAGTTCACCGAGCTGCCCAAGTCGAGTACGGGCAAGATCCAGAAGTCCGTGCTGCGAGAGCGGGAGTGGCAGGGTTACGCGAAGCGTATCAATTAGGAGCATCGGCGGCCAACAGCCTGGACTGTGCGGCGGGTGGCGCACCCCGACTGTGCGGCAGAGCGGCCGATCCCGGACCCTGCGGTATGGCGGCACATCCGTGACGAGGGGGGACCCGGCGGTGGAGGGCATCGTTCTCTACGAAAAGCGCGGGCCAATCGGTACGGTGACCCTCAACTACGGTCACGCCTACAACACCCTGACGCTGGAGTCGATGGAAGCCCTGGAGGCTACCCTCAAGGAGATCGCGGCGCGGCGGGAGGTGGCCGTGGTCATCCTGCAGGGCAACGAGAAGACCTTCAGCTCCGGGCACAACTTCCGTGAGATTCAAGAGCTGGACCTCCAGGGGGTCTACGACCTTTTCCAGCGAAGCTTCCGTCTCAAGCAGACCATCCGCGAGATGCCCCAGGTGGTGGTGGCCAAGGTGCGGGGCATCGCCGTGGCCGCGGGCCTGGAGCTCGTGGCGGTGGCCGACCTGGCCGTGGCGGCGGAAAGCGCCCGCTTCGGCACGCCGGGCATCAACTGGGGGCTCTTCTGCAGCACGCCCGCGGTCTTCTTGAGCCGCAACGTCGGCCGGAAGAAGGCGGCGGAGATGCTCTTTACCGGCAACCTGTACAGCGCCCGGGAGGCGGAGGGGATGGGCCTGGTGAACCGGGTCGTCCCTGACGAGGCGCTGGACGAAGCGACGGAGGCCCTCGCCCAGGCCATCGCCCGGCACAGCCTGGACGTGATCGCGATCGGGAAGCGGATGTTCTATCAGCAGCTCCAGATGCAGGACTTCGAAGCCCTGGCCTACGCCACGGAGGTTATCGTGCGCAACAGCAAGCACCCCGACGCCGTAAGCGGCATTCAGGCCTTCTGCGAAAAGAGGACACCGGTGTGGCACGACGGCATCGAGCGGGCCGCGGCAAGCACCGAGGCCGCAGCCCGAGGCAGTCAGGTAGGGGAGCGAGCGGAAGGGTAGCGGTGGTCCGGCGGTGAGAACCAGGGCAGCGATCCTACTGGAGATGGGGCGGCCGCGGCCTTATGCCGAGTCGCGGCCCGTGGTCGTGGACGAGGTGGAGCTGGCCTCAGGGAAGCCTGAGCGACTCTGGGAAGGGGGAGGGGGAGGCGAAACCCCGGTGCCGGGGAAAAGGGCAGGTTCTCCAGGGCCGCCTGGGGAACCTGCCCTTTCCCGTGCCCAAAAGGGACCCCTGCCCGAGCGGGTGGCCGGATCCGGCACCGCCGGGTGCCGGCGGCCTCAGACCAGCAGCACCTCAATGCCCTCCCGCCGCAGCTCTTCCACCAGGGCCGGCGGGGCGCCGGTGTCGGTGATCAGGGTGTGGACCTGCCGGAGGGAGGCGAGCAGGGCAAAGGCGACCCGGCCGAACTTGCTCGAGTCCGCGACCACCACCGCCCGCCGGGCCCGGCTGAGCATCAGCCGGTGGACCTGAGCCTCCTCCTGGTTGGGGGTGGTGAAGCCGAACTCCGGGGAGATGCCGTTTACCCCCACGAAGGCGATGTCCACCGCCACGCTCCGCAGGGCCTCCTCGGCGGTGGGACCCACCATGCAGAGGGACTCGTCCCGGACCCGGCCGCCGGTGACCAGCAGCTGCACCTCCGGCCGGAAGGAGAACTCCCAGGCGATGTTCACCGCGTTGGTCACCACCGTCAGCCCGGACTTCCCCGCCAGGGCCCTGGCCACCGCCGCCACGGTGGTCCCCGCGCCCAGGGCCACCGTGGCCCCCTCTTCCACCAGGGCCGCGGCCGCGGCGGCGATCCGCTGCTTCTCCTCCTGCCGGGCCTGCAGCTTGGACTGGAAGGGGACGTCCCGGACCAGCGCGTGGGGGAGCACCGCCCCGCCGTGAAACCGCACCAGCAGCCCCTCCCGCTCCAGGGCCGCCAGGTCCCGGCGGATGGTCACCTCGGTCACGCCGAGTTCTGCAGCCAGCCGGGTCACGTGCACGGTGCCGTGCTGCTGGAGCCGCTGCAGGATCGCGGCACGCCGGTTCTCCGCATCGGCCACGTTGCATCCACCTCGTCCACTTATTTTCGATATCGTACACTCTCTTTCCTCTTTGGTTCCGGCCCTGGAGCCCAATACCCCGGCCGAAGCATTTTCGGAAGGAAAAACGGAACCGGCGATGAATGTTCTTGATCGAACACAAACCCCGGGGAAGGAGGGGGCCCGGCCCTGCCGTTCGCTGCCCTCCCATCCAACCCGCGCAGGAGGTCTTGACGATGCCGCTGGTCACCGGCTTGGAGATCCTGGCCGCCGCCCGCAAGGGCGGCTACGCGGTGGGCGCCTTCAACTGCCACTACCTGGACATGATCCCCGCGGTGGTGGAGGCCGCGGTGGCCGAGGAGTCCCCGGTCATCCTCCAGTTCACCGAGGGGTCGATCCGGTCCGCGGGCTGGAGCCTGGTAAGCGCCGTGGCCCGGGAGGTGGCCATGGCCGCCCCCGTGCCCGTGGCCATCCACCTGGACCACGGTCCCTCCTTTCAGGCCGCCATGCAGGCCATCCGCCACGGCTTCACCTCGGTGATGTTCGACGGCTCGGAGAAGCCCTTCGAGGAGAACGTCGCCCTCACCCGGCAGGTGGTGGCCGCGGCCCACGCCGTCGGGGTGACGGTGGAGGGGGAGATCGGCCACGTGGGCGGGGTGGAGGACGGTCAGGGCACCGAGCACGGCTGGCTCACCGAGCCCGAGGAGGCCCGGCGGTTCTGGCAGGAGACCGGGGTGGATTACCTGGCCACGGCTTTCGGCACCGCCCACGGCCTCTATAAGGAGGAGCCGCGGCTCGACCTGGAGCGCCTCCGCCGGATCCGGGATCTGGTGGACGCCCCCCTGGTGATGCACGGCGGCTCCGGCGTCCCCGACGACCAGGTCCGGGCGGCCATCGCCGCGGGAATCTGCAAGATCAACGTGGCCACCGAGTTGAAGGAAGCCTGGGCCCGGGCGCTCCGGCAGACCCTGGCGGAAAAGCCCGAGGAGAGCGACCCCCGGCGCCTGCTCGCTCCGGCCCGGGCGGCGGTGCAGGCGGTGGTCCGGGAGAAGATCCGGCTCTTTGGCTCCGCCGGCCGGGCTTGAGCGGGCCGGAAAGCCACGCGCGAGATGGGCGGAGAGCAGGCAGGCGAGGTGTCTGAGAAGGAGGACCGCAACACGAAAGGAGGCCTTTCGATGACCATCGACCTGAATGATGCAGCGGCCATCCGGTCTGTGGACACCCTGAAGATGATCGACCTCACGCTGGACTACCCCCGGCAGTTCCGGGAAGGGTATGAACTCGCCATGAACTTCCCCCTGCCGCCCCGGCCCGACCGGGTGGACGAGGTGGTGGTCCTGGGCACCGGCGGCGGGTCCGCGGCCAGCGCCGCCCTGGTCCGTTCCTATCTATTTGATCGGGCGGCGGTGCCCATCTACCTGGTCCAGGGCTACAACGCCCCGGCCTTCGTGGACCAGCACTCCCTGGTCTTTGCCGTCAGCCACTCGGGGAAGACCGAGGAGATTCTCTCGAGCGTCCAGCAGTGCCTGGAGCGGGGGGCTACGGTGGTGGGTCTGGGCGCCGGCGGGCCCCTCCGGGAGCGGCTTAAGCAGGCCGGTGCGGCGTACCTGGCGATCCCCGGCGGGTTCATGCCCCGGATCGCGATCGGCTACCTGATGATGCCGCTCCTCACCTTCCTCCACCGGTGGGGCCTGGCGCCGGACTTCCGGGCGGAGTTTGAGGCGGCGGTGGCGGAGATGGCCCGGATCGGGGAGGAGTGCCGCCCCGAGACCCCCGTGGCCCAAAACCGGGCGAAGCAACTGGCCGAGGCCCTGGCCCCGTACATCCCGGTGATCTACGGCTTTGCGGATCACTACGACGCGGTGGCCTGGCGGATCAAGAACCAGCTCGGCGAAAACGGCAAGTACATGGCCTTCTGGAACACCATCCCCCACCTGCACCACGACGAGGCGGTGGGCTGGGAAATGCAGCCCGAACTCTGCCGGCACCTCGGGTTCCTCCTGCTCCGGGACCCGGAGGCGGAGAGCGAGAAGATGAAGAAGCGGTGGGAGGCCACGGAGGAGATCCTCCGGCAGCGGATGGGCCGGGTGGAGACCCTCTGGGCGTCGGGCCAGGGCCGCCTCGCCCGCATGCTCTCGCTGGTGATGGTCGGGGACTTTTTCACCATCTACATGGCCATCCGCAAGGGCGTCGACCCGACGCCGGTGCCGATCATCGACCTCTTCAAGGCAAAGGTAGGGCAGTGAGATGAGCGGGCGCTGCGCGATCGGTCTCGATGTAGGCGGAACCAAGATCCTCGGGGGGCTGGTGGACGAGACCGGGCGGGTGCTTCTGAGCCGCCGGATCCCCACCCCGGTGGCCGAGGGTCCTGCCGGGGTCTTCGCCGCCATGCGGCGGCTGATCCGGGAGCTGCTGGACCAGGCCGGAGACCGGGAGGTGGTGGGCATCGGCCTCGGGATGCCGGGGCTCATTGACCGGCAGCGGGGCATTTCGGTCCACAGCCCGAACACCGGCTGGTCCAACGTCCCGGTCCTGCCCGAGTTTACGGAGTTTGGCCTCCCGGTGGACATGGAGAACGACGTCCGCTGCCACGCCCTCGGGGAGTACTGGTTCGGCGCGGGCCGGGGAGTGCGGCACTTTGTCCTCCTCACCCTGGGCACGGGCCTGGGGTCGGGGATCGTCGTGGACGGCGAGCTCTTCCAGGGCGGCTCTGGCATGCCCGGGGAGATCGGCCACGTGGTGGTGGACCCCCAGGGCCCGCCCTGCGGTTGCGGCAACCGGGGCTGCCTCGAGGCCCTGGTCGGGGGCCGGGGGCTTGCGCGCCGGGCCCGGGAGGCCGGGATCGCCCGGGACGTCCAGGAGCTGATCGCCCTGGCCCGGGCCGGGGAGCCCCGGGCCCTCGGCCTGGTGGAGGAGGTAGCCCGGCACCTGGGCTGGGGGATCAGCATCATGGCCAACCTCTTCAACCCCCAGCGGGTGATCCTCGGCGGCGGCCTGGCCAAAGCCCTGGGAGACCTGCTCTTCGGGTCTCTGCGGCGCTATGCGGAGGCGATGACCATGCCCGGGATCCGGGGCACTTACGACATCGTCCCCGCCGCCCTGGGGGAGGAGGCTGGGGTGGTGGGGGCGGCGGCCCTCTTCCCAGCCCTCACCGGCGGGGCAGCGACCATCGCGCCCGGGCCGGCGGAGCCCCGGGGACCCCTGGCGCCGCCGGGGTGCGGGGCCCCCGGGTCGCCGGCCGCCGGTGGGGAGGTGCGGCCGTGAGGGCCCTCACCGTCACCCTCAATCCGGCGGTGGATGTCACCTACTTCCTGGACGGGTTCCGGCCCGGGGCGATCCACACCGCCCGGGAGGTCCTCCGGGTGGCCGGGGGAAAGGGGAACAACGTCGCCCGGGTCCTCCGGTCCCTGGGGGTGGAGGTGGCCGCGACGGGGTTCGCCGGCGGCGCCGCGGGGGCCTTCCTGGCGGAGGGCCTGCGCCAGGCCGGGGTGGAGCCGGCGTTTCACCCGATCCCCGGCGAGAGCCGGACCTGCCTCGCCCTGGTGGACCGGGAGACCGGCACCTGCACCGAGGTCCGGGAGCCGGGCCCCCGGATCTCCCCCGAGGCGGCGGACGCGTTTGTGGAGCGGTTTACCCGGCTGGTGGCCGGGTGCCAGGCCGTGGTCTTCTCCGGCTCGCTGCCCCCCGGGCTGCCGCCGGACTACTACCGCCGGCTGGTGGCCCTGGCCCGCCAGGCTGGCGCCTATGTGGTCCTGGACACCAGCGGCGAGCCCCTGGCCCGGGGGCTGGCCGCCGGGCCGGACCTGGTCAAGCCCAACCGGGACGAGCTTGCCGCCTGGGCCGGGCGGGAGCCGGGGGACCTCCAGGAAGTCCTGGCCGCGGCGGCCCGGATGCGGGCGGCAGGTGCCCGGGCGGTGGCGGTCTCCCTGGGGGCGGAGGGGTTGGTTTACCTGGGCCCCGAAGGGGCGTGGCGTCTGCGCCCGCCGGCCATCTCCGCCGTCAACCCCGTGGGCAGCGGGGACTCCCTGGTGGCCGGTGTGGTGGCCGGCCTGCTCCAGGGACGGCCTGTGGCCGAGGCCTTGCGCCTCGGGGTCGCCTGCGGCGCCGCCAACGCCACCACGCCGGCGGTGGCTACCTTCCCGCCGGAACTGGCGGCGCGGCTCGAGCCCGAGGTGCAGGTGGAGCCCCTCGGGTGACCCGTCCCAACAACCGGGCGAGAGGCCGGTGTGAGAACGGGAGCAGCGCCGGGCAGGTCGCAGGTGTTCGGCATCAGGATGCCGAATCCCTGTCTGCGTCCCTGCGCTCGTCTTCCCTCTTCACACCTCAACAGGAGTCCTGGCTGCAATGGCACTCTCCCTTTCCGACCTCCGCTCCCCGCACCGCCGGGATCCCCGCCGGTGGGGCATGCTGGTCTCTGCGGTGGAGGGCTGCTCCTTCAACGTCTGGATGACGGCCATGTCTGGCAACTTTCTCACCGGCCTGGCCCTCTTCCTGGGCGCCGGGGGGCTGGTCATCGGCGTCCTCGGCTCCCTCCCCGCCCTCGCCACCCTGCTCCAGGTGGTGGCGGCCCCGCTGGTGGCGGGGCTCGAGCGGCGGCGGGAGTTCATGGCGCTCCTCTGCGGCATTCAGCGTATGGGCGCGCCGCTGGCCGGGCTGGTGGCCCTGTGGCTGGGCCCGTCGCCGGCGGCCCTTGCGCTGCTGGTCGCCGCGCACCTCCTGGGCTGGCTCTGCATGGCGCCTGCGGTCGTGGTCTGGCAAGGGTACATGTCCGACCTGGTGCCGCCGGAGATCCGGGGGCGGTACTTTGCCGCCCGGTACGCCTGGGGCCTGGCGGTGAGCACGGCAGCGACCCTGACCTTCGGGGCGGTCCTGGACTACTGGCAGGGCGCCACCGGCTTTCGGATCCTCAGCGGCATCGCCCTGGTGGCGGGAGCGGCCAACGTGCTCCTGTGGCTCCTGCACCCGCAGGTTCCCCAGGCCGAGCGCCGTCAGGAGCGGCCCTTCTGGGAGGCCCTCCGGGTTCCCCTCGCCCGGCCGGGAGTCCACCGGCGGGTGGCGGGCTTCCTGGCCGCATGGGCCTTTGCCCAGGGGCTGGCGGTGCCCTTCTACCCCATGGTCCTGCTGGACCACCTGGGGCTCTCCTTCTCTGCCGTCTCCTGGCTGAACACCGCCGCCACCCTGCTGGCGGCCGCCGCCCTCCGGTACTGGGGGCGGCGGCAGGACCAGGTGGGACCGGGGAGAAACGTGGGGGTGCTCACCGGGATGCTGGCCGCGGCGCCCCTTCTGATGGTGGCGGCCCGGTACGCCGGGTGGCCGGTCCTGGTAGCGGCCCAGGTCCTCCACGGGGTGGCCTTCAACGCCATGACCGTGGCCCAGCAGACCCTCACCATGGAGCTGGCCCCCACCTCCGAGCGGGCCGCGTACTTCGGCCTCTTTGCCGCCGCGAGCGGTCTCACGGGGTTTCTCACCCCGGTGCTGGCCGGCCCCCTGGCCGACCACCACTGGGCGAGCCTCTTTGCCGGCGCGGGGCTGGCCTCCGCCGCCCTGAGCCTCCTGTGGCGAGCCCGGATTGGCTCCGCCCTCGGCCGGCAGGCCCGGTGACCGCCGGGGGAACCGGGCGGCCAGCGGACGCCGCTCCCTTGGATCCGGCCCGCGCACACGAGGCGCCCGGCCGTCGGCGCGAGGAAAGCGGCCGGCGGTGGCGAGGCCGGCAGGACGATCCCCGGGGCGATGAGGCCCCGGGGATTCCTCGTTCCTGGTGTGGCCGTTCCGGCGGTGCCGGTCTCACGAGAACGGCCCACAGCCGCCCCTGGCACGACCCTGGCTGGTTGCGCAGCCTGCTTCTCAGTTGTATGTTCTTTCCTGGGATTGCTCTGGAAAACGCGGCCGGTCCTGCTGGCCTTCGGGGGATCCTTTTCCGCATCCTGGTGGCGGCCTTGCCTGACCTTGACCGGTTCGGTCCGCAGGAGGGAACGAGGTGCAGAGCGTCCGTGACCGAAGTGAACTGAGAGACCGTACCATTCGCCTGTTTGAATTCATGAAGGCTGTCCGCGCGCTGCGGGAGCGCCCGGTGCGGGACATGCGGGAACTGCGGGAGCCCCTCTGGTGGCAGAGGGATCTCCCCCTGCATCCCGACGGGTGCATCCTGCATCCCGTCGATGACCCGGACCCCCGGGATGACGGGGCGCAGGACGCCTGGCTGACCGTTTGCCAACAGAGTGTGCCGCCTGCCCCGGCACTGCCGGCGGAGTTCCACCCCTGGGTGGACGATCCCGTTGACGATCCCGAGCGGGAACCGAGGCTCCTGGCTACCCCGAAGCGGGTTCCGGAGGCGGCGTTCGACCCCCCCGCCCCGGGCGGGGTGGTGACGGCCGATCCCGAACGCATCGGGCGGTGGGAGCGCTGGCTGCGGGAGGAGTGGCGTCCCTGGGCCGCCAGGGCCCTGGGGCCCTGGCGGGTGCAGCGGCTCTATCATCAACTCTTTCTCCTCAGACAGCGGCTGCAGCGGGAGCAGGACCTCATCGAACTGGTGTGGGGGCACGGGGTGCTCTCCTGGGAGATCCAGGGGGAACAGATTTTCTACCCCTTGCTGATCACCCGCATGGAACTCGACTTCGATCCCGAGGCCGGCCGCATCCGGGTGGTGCCGGGGAGCCGGCCGACGGCGCTGGAGACCGCGATGCTGGACGGTCTGGAGATCCCGGGCTTGCAAGGCCTCACAGCCCTGGCGGGGAGACTGGCGAATGAGCCCCCCGGTCCCTGGGACCTTGAGGGTAGCCTGACCCTCTATCGGAAGGTCGTAAAGCTTATAAGCCATGATGGTGAGGTCCTGGACGGGCCGCAGGTGCCGCCACCGGGGCCCCGCCCGGTGATTGTCGCGGCGTCGGCCCTGTTCGTCCGGCGCAAGCGGGCCGGCTACCTGGCCGACATCCAGAGAATCCTCGATGCCCTGCGCTCCGACCATCCGGTGCCGGCGCCCATCGCCTCGGTGGTGGCCTATGACCAGCGGCCGGAGGAAGAGGAGGCTCGCCGGTGGCGGTCAGTGGGGGAGGAACTGCTCCTGCCGCTCCCGGCCAACCCGGAGCAGGAGGAGATTGCCCGCCGGCTGGCCGCGCACCATGGGGTGACGGTCCAGGGTCCGCCCGGTACCGGCAAGAGCCACACCATTGCCAACCTCATCGGCCACCTGCTGGCCCACGGCAAGCGGGTGCTGGTCACCAGCCACACCGAGCGGCCGCTGCGGGTGCTGCGGGAGAAGATCCCGGAGCCGCTCCGGCCCCTTTGCATCCATCTGACCGGGACCGACGCGGATTCCCTCAAGCAACTCGAAGAGTCGGTCCAGGCCATGGCCGAGCGCCTCGGCTCGCTGGACCAGGAACTGGCCCAGCGCCGGGTTCAGGAACTGCGCCAGGAGCTGGACCAGGTGCGCCGGGAGATTGCCGATCTGCGCCGGCGCATCCGGGAGGTCTCCGAGCGGGAACGGCAGCGCTACCACCTGGACGGCCGTGACCTCAGCCCGTCGGAGCTGGGCCAGTGGCTCCGGTCCCACGAACAGGATCTGGGCTTTATCCCCGATGCCGTCCCGCCCGACGCATCCCCGCCCCTGACGCCCCAGGAGTTGGCGCGGGTCTATGAACTGGCCCGGGACCTCGCGCCCCAGGACCGGGCGGCTGTGGCCCAGCACCGGCCGGATCCCGCGGAGCTTCCCCGCGGCCTGGCGCTGCAAGAGGCGGCCGCGGCGGTGGCAGAAGCGGACCGGGTGCTCGCCCAGGCGCCGCCGGCGGTGCGGGAATGGCAGCCGCCGCCCGCGGTGACGCCCGAGGACCTGGCGGAACTCCAGCGGCGGCTTTCCCAGGCCCAGGAGCAACTGGCCCGGTTTGAGGAGCCGTGGCTGGCGGCCATCCGGGAGGATGCCGCCCGGGGCGGGGCCCGACGGCAGCAGTGGGAGGACCTGGTCAGCGCGGTGGCAGTGGCACGGGACCGCATCCTGCAGTGGAAGTCCCAGGTGGCCGGCCGTAGCGTGACCCTCCCCGCCAACCAGCCGCTGGCCGAACTGGTGCCAGCCCTGGAGGCGCTGGCGCAGCATCTGGCTGCCGGCAAGGGGCTTAACTTCCTGGTCCTGCTGACCCGGCCGGCCCTGAAGCGGGTGGTGGCAAACTGCCGCATCGACGGCGCTCAGGTCCGGACGGCCGCCGACGCTCAGGTCCTCTTGGCGGAAGTCCGGCTGCGGCTGGAGCGCCACGGGCTGGCGGCCCGTTGGAACCAGATGGTGGGGGAGGTAAACGGGCCGCTGGTGGACGCCGCGCAGCCCCGAATGGAGATTGAGATCGACGACCTGGCGGAGCAGATCCGCACCGCCTTGAACTGGGAGACGGCGGTGTGGGAGCCGCTGCGGGATGCGATTCGGAAACTGGGTTTGCCCGTGCCCGAGCAGGCCACGGCAGGCAGCCTGGACGCCCTCCGGCGCTCGCTGGAACTCGCCGGGCACCGGCTGGTACTGGTGCGCGCCCAGCACAAGTTCAGCGCCCTGCGGCGACGGCTGGAGACCGGCGCTACCACGCCGAATGCCAGCCCCCTGTGGGGCGCCCTGCTGGCGGCCCTCGAGCATTCCCGGTGGGACGACTGGGACGCGGCGCTCGCCGAGGCCCGCCGCCTCCAGTCCCTGGAGCCCCAGGTTCGGGAACTCGAGGACCTGGCCGACCGGCTCCGGCAGCAGGCGCCCCTGTGGGCCCAGCGCATCCTGGAAAGCCGCGGCAACCCGGCGGTGGCAGGTCCGCCGGAGCGGTTTGCCGAGGCATGGCGGTGGCGACAGGCGGAGACCTGGCTGAGCTGCCTGCTGGCCGACGACCCGGAGCCGCTGCAGCGGCGGCTGGAAGGGCTGCTGGAGCGGGAGCGCCGGATCGTTGTGGAACTGGTGGCGGAGTCGACCTGGCTGGCGCAGGCCAGGCGGGTGACCGACGAGCAGCGGCGGGCCCTCGTGGGCTGGCAGCAGCTCGTCCGGCGGATCGGCAAGGGAACGGGCAAGTACGCTGCCCGTTACCGGCGCCAGGCCCAGGAGCAGATGCGCCGGTGCCGTTCGGCGGTACCGGTCTGGATCATGCCCCTGGACCGGGTCGTCGAGAACATCGACCCGCTCGATGAGCCTTTCGACGTGGTGATCGTGGACGAGAGCAGCCAGTGCGACCTCTTCAGTCTCCTCGCGCTGTTCCGGGCCCGTCGGGCGGTGATTGTCGGCGACGACAACCAGATCAGCCCCCAGGCCGTGGGCGTTGACCACCACCAGGTGCACCTGCTCATCGAACAGTACCTCGAGGGCATCCCGAACCGGGAGCTCTTCGACCCGCGGCAGAGCCTCTACGACCTGGCGACCCGGGTCTTCCCGGGCGTGATCATGCTGCGGGAGCACTTCCGGTGCCTGCCGGAGATCATCCAGTTCAGCAACGACCTGATGTACGAGGGCCGGATCCTGCCCCTCCGGGAGGAATCCCGGGATCCCAGCTGGCAGCCGGTGGTGGCCCGGCGGGTGAGCGGGTACCGGGAGCCCGGTACCAACGTGAACCCGCCCGAGGCGGAGGCGCTGGTGGAGACGCTGGTGGCGTGCTGCCGGAACCCCGCGTACGCCGGCAAGACCATGGGCGTCATCTCCCTGCTGGGCGAGGACCAGGCCCGTCTCATCGAGCAGCTCCTGTTGGAGCGACTGGGGCCGGTGGAGATGGAGAAGCGGAAGATCCTCTGCGGCGATGCCTACTACTTCCAGGGCGATGAGCGGGATGTGATCTTCCTCTCCATGGTCGAGGCCAGCGGCCAGCACCGCAAGGCCACCATGAACCGGCTCTCCGACCGGCAGCGGTTCAACGTGGCGGCCAGCCGGGCCCGGGACCAGATGTGGCTCTTCTACTCGGTCGACCCGTCCGAACTGCATCCCGAGGACGTCCGGGTGCGGCTCATCCAGTACTGTGAGCAGCCGCACCGGATGACCCGGGAGTACGAGGATCTCGCCGCCCGGTGCGAGTCCGAGTTTGAACGGCAGGTGCTCAAGGAACTCATGGCCCGGGGCTACGCCGTGCGGCCGCAGGTGCGGGTGGGCCACTACCGCATCGACCTGGTGGTGGAGGGAATGCGGAGCCGCCTGGCCATCGAGTGCGACGGCGATGCGTTCCATGGCCCCGACCGCTGGGAGGCGGACCTGCGGCGGCAGATGACCCTGGAGCGGATGGGCTGGCGGTTCTTCCGCATCCGGGGCAGCGCCTTTTACCGGAACCGGGAGCGGGCCCTGGCCCCGCTGTGGGAGCGACTGCAAGAGCTCGGTATCGAGCCGATGCGGAGGTCCTGACCGGTCGTTCATCCCGAGGTGAGCCAGGCCTTCCCTGAGAAGCGAACGGCCCCCGGGGCGATGCCGCCCCGGGGGTTTTCGCGCGTGCCTACAGTTCCCGTCCCGGCCGGAGCCCGGGGTCCCGGGCCAGTTCCACCAGCCGGTTGACCATGAGGGTGGCCAGGGGGTCCCGGCCGTAATGCCGGCCAAAGCGGTAGGTGCAGAGGAGGAGGACGCCCTCGCCGTGGCGGCAGGCCGCGATGGTGGCCACCGGGTACCGGATCCACCCGACGTAGTACCCGCCCAGGATGTCCCGGTGGTCGGCCGCCTCGTACCCGGTGATGACGTGTTCGGGGACGAGGCCGGCAAAGGGGAGATCCACCCGGGGGCCAAGGCCCAGGTCAGCGGTCAGCCGGGGGTGGAGCCAGTGCATCCCCTGCGCCCAGTTGCCCTCCCACAGGCTCCCGGCCCGCTTCCGGATCGCCAGGGGGAGTCCGGCGGGCAGCGCCTCTTCGCCTTCCGCCAGCAGCACCGCCCGGCCGCCCCGGCGGACAAAGGCTGCCACCTCCGGGTCCCACCGGGTGACCACCGCCACCGGCGGGTCCCCGGCGATCACCGGCGGATCCCCGGCGACCGCCCCAGGGTCCCCGGTGCTCACCCCATGGGCCCCGCCGGCCGCCGGGTGCACCCCTCCTACTGCCGGTGGGCCCCCGGCCGGGACCGCCGTGCGCACCGGCACCGCCGGCGCCACCTGGGGGAAGAGGGGGAGAGGCACCCAGTTCCGGGCCAGGGCCTGGCCGCTCCGGGCCCGGAGGCAGAGGTGGAGGGTAGCCCGGACCGGGCGCTCCACCGCCGGCACCGGAATCCCGATCTCGCCCAGGGGGGTCACCTGGGCCGGGGGCAGTTCTGCTGGGCAGGGGAGCCGGCCCCGGAGGCCAAGCTCCGGCACCTCCCAGTCCACGGCGCAGCCCCGGAGCCGCCGGGAGGAGAAGTGGGAGACCAGCACCGCCACCCGGGCCGTCTCCCCCGCGGCATACCGGAACCGGTCCGGAAAGCCCAGGACCACGTCCGGGGCGTTGATCGCCGCAAACCGGTGGTGGAAGGCCTTCGGGTTCCGGGCCAGGTCCAACAGGCCGTTGCACTCCCAGTGGACATCGGTGAACTCGGTGATCACATACCCGGCAATCTCCCCGTGGCGGCGGATATCCTCGATCTCGAATTTGAGGGCCTCGAACTCCGCCTCCTGGCTCTCAGCGATGAACCGGTCCCAGGTGCCGAAGACCTCCGCGAGCCCCCAGGCGGCGAACCGCTCCCGCACCCCCTTGGGGTGGACCACCCCGCCGTCCCACTGCCGGCCGGTCTCAAACCACCAGGGTTCCCGGCCGTCCGGGTCCAGCAGGTTGTGGACGTCGGGCAGCCCCCAGTTGCCGAACTCCGAGAGCACCAGGGGCTCGTCCCCCCGGCGGCAGCCGTCGCCGTGGGGAGAGAAGGTACGGCCGGGGTCCCGCACCCACCCCGCGGTGAAGCCGGTCCAGCCCTGGGGGCGGTCCGGCAGGGCCTGGTACCAGTGGAAGTCGTTCAGGTCCGACTTCACGTGGAAGTTCGGGGGGCAGGGGGAGTTGTCCACCACCAGCCGGGTGGGGTCCAGGGCTTTCAGCCAGTCGTACATCTCGACAAGCCAGGCCCGGTGGTCCGGCTCGCCGGGGAGGTCGGTGCCCCAGTCTTCGTTGACGATGGTCCAGACCACCAGGCTCGGGTGGTTGAAGTCCCGCTCCACCATCCCCGCCAGGGTCTCCCGGGCCCGCTTTCGGGCCGCCGGGGTCAGGGTGCGCCAGCTGGGCAGCTCGGCCCAGACCAGAAGCCCCAGCCGGTCCGCCCAGTAGAGGTAGCGGGGGTCCGGCACCTTGATGTGGCACCGGAGGAGGTTGAGCCCCAGTTCCTTTGCCCGCAGGAACTGGTCCCGGAGGAACTCGTCCGAGGGGGGCGTGCAGATGGTCTCCGGGTAGTAGTCCTGGTCGAGGGCCCCCAGGAGGTAGATCGGCCGGCCGTTGAGCCAGATCCGGCCCTCCCGGACCTCGATGGTGCGAAAGCCGAAGGTGTCCTCCCAGGCGTCGATGACCGGTTCAGCGCCCCAAGCGTGGATGAACGGCCCGTCGCCCCGGGCGACGATGACCGGCCCGCCGCCGGCCACGGCGCCGGGGCCCGGGGCAGGGATGGCTGCTCCGAGCACGGCCCCGGAACCCGGAGAGGGGCTGGCCGCCCCGGCCTCGCCCCGCCCCCCGGGGGCCAGGAGGGTGAGCCGCAGGGTGTAGAGCCGGGGGGAATCCACATCCCAGGGCTGGGGGTTTGCCACCGTCAGGGCGAGGTCCACCTCCGTCTGGCCGGGGGCCAGAACCGGCCCCGGCTGCTCCCAGGTGGTCCGGCCGTCGGGGGCCACCACCTGGGCGAGGATCCGCTCCCCGCCTTCTGCCGGAGCGCCCAGCCGCACCCGGACCTGGACCCGGCCGGTCTTAAGGCACCCGTGGATCCGGGCCCCCCGGATGAAGACCGGCCCGGTGGCCTCCAGCCAGACGCTCTGCCAGATGCCGCTCAGGGGGCCGTACCAGCTCTGCTTGCCGTGAGGGATCTCGTCGAAGGCGGGGAGGGGGGAGGGGGGAGGGGCCGTGCTGGCCGTCGCCGGGCCCCCGCCGGCCGGTGCCGGGTCACGGGGCGTATCGCCAGGGGGACCGCCGGCCGCCGCGGCAGGCTCCGGGGGCGCGGCCGGCGACTGCTCGGGCCGCAGGTCCGGGGGGTCGATGACCTGCACCGTCACCCGGCTGACCTCCCCCGGGCGGACCAGGTGGGTAATCTCCAGGGCGAAGGGGAGGTAGCCTCCCTCGTGGGCGCCGGCGAACCGGCCGTTTACCCAGACCCGGGCCAGGTAGTCCACGGCGCCGAAGTGGAGCCAGACCCGCCGCCCCTGCCAGGCAGGGGGCAGGGAGAAGCTCCGCTCGTACCAGCCGATGCCGGCGCTCAGCCGGAGGTCGTCAAACTGGGCCTGCCAGGGGCCGGGCACCCGGATGGACCGGGGCTCGCCCAAAGCGGCGGTGCGGTCACCAGGGTCGAGGTAGCCGCTGCCGTCGGTCAGAAGGTCCACGCCGGCCGGCAGGGTGCGCATCCCGGGGTCCGGCCAGAAGCTCCAGGTGCCGTCGAGGCTCAACCGTTGCCGCATGATCGTGGGGCTCCTTTGCAGGTGGATTGGCGGTCAGGGGGATGGGGAGGGAGAGGCTTCATCGGGGGGCGATGTACAGAGCGAGGCTCCGGTCGATGGCCGGCAGGTCGATAACCAGCCCCTCCGGGCCGGCCTCCAGGGTCCGTTCCGCCATCCGGACCCCGGCCCAGGTGTCCCAGAACTCGACCGCATACGTGCCGGGGGCGAGGCCCGCGACCGTCAGCCGGGGGCCCGGGACGCCGGGCGCGCCGCCGCCCGCCGCCGGCCCACCGGCCTCGGCCGGATCCCCCGCCCCGGAGGCGGGCGCCGGCCGGGTGTCCCGGAGGAGCCAGACCACCGCCCGGCGGTCGTCCCCGGTCCCCATGGCGATGAGCTGCGGGTCGGTCACCGTCAGCTGCTGGTCGATGTTCCGGTGACCGGTGAAGGCGAGCCAGTCCACCGCAGCGGCAAACCGGGCCATGGCCGCCTGGACCTTCCGGAACTCCGGCGGCAGGGTGTGGGGCTGGGTGTAGGGCCACCGGAGCCCCTGGCCGGCGCCGCCGCTTGCGAGGTGGGCCCAGCTCATGTTGTGGTAGTACTCCTGGTCAAAGTCCCGCTGGAGCGGCCAGCGGCTGATGGGGCCGCTCTCGGTGTCCAGGTACGGCCGGGGGTTCTCCCGGGTCTCCGCCAGGGCGTGGCGCACCCCGTGGTTGACCGCGAGGGCAGCAGAGATGGTGTCCGGGGGGTTGTTGACCGCGGGCTCATAGTAGAGGTGGGTGTTGGCAAAGTCGATGAGCGGGTGCCGGAAGACCAGGTCCGCCAGGAGCCCCGTAGGCTCGTTCTTGGCGACGGAGATGGTGATCAGGTGGTTCTTCCCCCAGCGCTGCCGCTCGTACTCCCGGACGAAGGCGGCCATTTCCTCGGCCCACCGGAGGATCTCCTCCTCGGTGTTGCCCCACCACATCTCCACCTCGTTCATCAGTTCCCAGGCCAGGATGTTGGGGGAGTCGCCCCACCGGTCGATGATAAAGCGCCAGGTCTCCTTCTGGGCGGCGATCACCTCCGGGTCCCGGAGCCAGTCCCGGGGCTCCTCCAGGGGGCCGCCGTTGGCGGCGTACCAGGGATTCCGGTCCAGGTTCCGGAACATCCAGAAGGTATCCCAGGGGGTGAAGATGACGTAGATGCCGTAGCGCTCCGCCAGGGCAAAGAAATCGTCCCAGTACTGGACCGTCTCGGGGACAAAGGTGCCGATGGGGTTCTGGAGGTAGGAGAGATCGAACTGGCAGTACTCGGCCATCACCCGGATGGTATTCACCCCGTGCTCCTGGAGGGTGCGCAGGTACGCCTCCGTGACCTCGGGGTCGTTCCGGTTGTAGAGTTCCGCCATGTTGGGCCAGGTGATCGCCTCGTTCTGGCCGATGACGATAAAGGGCCGGCCGTCTTCGAACTGAAAATACCGCCCGTTCGGCGCCACCCGGATGTAGTTCAGCTTTTGCACCCGCCGGTGGTCCGCGAGGCGGCTGAGGTGCGGCCGGAGGGTGAAGCTTCCCAGGGTGAGGGCGGCCACTAGGAGTACGCCCCCGGCGACCCACAGGGGCCGCTGCGGCCGCCCTCGGGAGACGGCTCCGGCTGCGGAGGTGGCGGGTTCCGGTGTGAAGTCCATCCCGACTGCCCCCTTTCCCCCTATTACTTATGCAGTCTAAATAAGTTTTCCTACCGGGGGCCGGCAGGTCGTCCAGAAAATCTGCGCGCCGCGGGCAGGAATTTGCCCGGCCGGCAGCAAATATGTTGCCTGGAAACCGCCAACAGGAGCCTGGTTTCCGTGAGGGCGGGGTCGCCCGGAGACTGGTCCCCGGCGCCTTCCGCCCCAGCCGTCCGCGGTCGGCTATTAGTTTTGAAGCCTAAGGAACTAATCCGTGGGATGCAAAGGAAGGTGGTTGAGCGCCTGGAGTCCGGACCGTCACGACAGCGAGCGACGGCTGCCTGACACAACGCCTGCGAGACCCATAACGCCAGACGGAGGAAGGAGTGCCACGAAGGTGAGCAAGCGCACCCTCTCGCTGCTGATGGCCCTGGCCCTCACCGGCTCCCTGGTGGCCGGTTGCGGCGGGACACAGGGGCAGACCGGCGGCGACACCGGGTCCAGCCAGGGCGGCTCCGCTTCGGGGTCGGTGATCCAGCTCGAGTTCTGGAACGGCTTCACCGGCCCTGACGGTGAGGGCATGCAGAAACTGGTGGACCAGTTCAACGCCGAGCACAAGGGCCAGATCCAGGTCAAGATGCAGCGGATCCCCTGGGCCGAGTACTACGACAAGATCGTCACCGCGGTTGCCTCGGGCAAGGCCCCGGACGTGGGGATCATGCACCTGGACCACGTCAAGCGCTACGCCAAGCGGGGCGTCATTCTCCCGCTGGACGAGGACATCCAGGCCCTGGGCCTCTCCGCGGAGGACTACTTCCCCGCCGGCTGGGAGGCGGGCCAGCTGGACGGCCACCAGTACTCGATCCCCCTGGACTTCCACCCGCTGGCCCTCTACTACAACATCGACCTGCTGAAGCAGGCGGGCTACGACCGGCCGCCCGAGACCCCGGAGGAGTTCGTCGAGATGGCCAAGGCGGCCACCGACCCGAGCAAGGACCAGTGGGGCTTCATGCTCCAGGTCGGCTGGCCTACCCAGATGATCTTCGCGTCGGCCATCCACCAGTTCGGCGGCTCCCTCTACACCCCCGACGGCCAGCAGGCGGCGTACAACAGCCCGGAGGGCGTGGCGGCCTTCCAGTTCCTCTATGACCTGGTTTACAAGCACAAGGTCTCCCCGCCCAACGTCCCGGTGGACGGCGGCGTCACCGCGTTCCGGCAGGGTAAGCTCCTCTTCCACATCGACGGCATCTGGATGATGCAGGGCTTCAAGGAGCAGCAGGGCCTGAACTTCGGCGTGGCGCCGGTCAGCAGCCTCTTCGGCACGAAGCAGAAGGCGGCCTGGGGCGGCTCGCACCAGTTCGTCCTGTTCAAGAAGAAGGACTGGACGGCGGAGCGGCGGCAGGCGGCTCTGACCTTCATCGACTGGATCGGCCAGCACTCGGTGGAGTGGGCCAAGTGGGGCCAGATCCCCGCCCGGAACGTCGCCCGGGAGAGCGAGGAGTTCAAGGCCCTCAAAGAGCAGTCGATCCTCGCCACCCAGTTGGAGCACGCGATCTTCTTTGCGGCTCCGAACAACCCGTGGGCGGCCCAGGGCACGGACCCGCTGGGCGATGCCATCAGCGCCGTCCTGACCAACAAGATGGGCATCAAGGAGGCCCTGGACCAGGCGGTGGCCCTCGGCAACAAGAACATGGAGGCCTCCCGCCAGCAAGAGGGCAACTGACCGCTGGGAAACCAAACGCGGGACGGCGGTGGGAAGAGGGCCGTGGGGCCCTCTTCCCACCGCCCCCACTGGGGGGACTGGCAGATGCACCTCCTGCAGCAGGGTGAGGCCGGGCAGGTGTCCGCCCGGCGGAAAAAGCCCTGGCAGCAGCGCATCGTCCCGTACCTGTTCATCGCGCCCCACCTGATTTTCTTCCTCACCTTTGTGGCCGCGCCGGTGGTCTACGGCTTCTGGCTCAGTCTCAACGACTGGGATTTCCTCGGCGAGCCCCGGTTCGTGGGGCTGCAGAACTACCTGAACCTCTTTGACAAGGAGACGGTCCAGGGCCTCTACTTCTGGAACGCCATGGGCAACACCCTGGAGTTCGTGCTCTACAGCGTCCCGCCCCTGGTCCTGATCCCCCTGGCGCTGGCCCTGGCCCTCGATTCCCGGCTCCCCGGCCGGGTGGCCTTCCGGACGGTCTTCTACGCGCCGACGGTCCTCTCGGTGGCGACGGTGGCCATCATCTGGCGCTGGCTCCTGGACACCAACGCGGGCCTGGTGAACTACTACCTGCGAACCTACCTGGGGGTGGGGCAGAACATCCCGTGGCTGACAGACCTGCCCTGGGCCTGGATCGCCCTGGTGCTCATGACCGTCTGGTGGACCATGGGCGGCAACCTGATCCTCTTCCTGGCCGGCCTCCAGGACATCCCCGAGACCCTCTACGAGGCGGCCCGGATCGACGGCGCGAACGGGTGGCAGCTCTTCCGGCACATCACCCTGCCGGGGCTGAAGCCCACCCTGCTCTTCGTCACGGTGATGACCACCATCGCCTCCTTCAACCTCTTCGGCCAGCCCTACATGACCACCGGCGGCGGCCCGAACCGGGCCACCCAGACGGTGATCATGCTGATCCGGGACGAGGCCTTCAAGGCCTACCGGATGGGCAGCGCCTCGGCCATGGCCTGGGTGCTGGGGATTGTCATGATGGTGGTCAGCATCTTCCAGTTCCGGGCCCTGCGCCAGCACATCGAGTACTGACCCGGGGGGTGCCCGCGGTGTCTGACCGGAAATGGCTGCGCCGCCTCAGAAGAGACTGGCCCGTGTGGGTCCTGTTCCTCTTCATGCTGGCCCTGGCTCTTGTGTGGGCCGCCCCAATCCTGTACATGATCTCGACCTCTCTCAAGCCGGAGTCCCAGACCATCACCTGGCCCATCCGGTGGATCCCGGCTGAACCCACCCTGGAGAACTACCAGACCATCATGGCGGCCACCAGCGACCAGAGCCCGCTCCTCCGGTGGATGTGGAACAGCTTCTTCACCGCCAGCATCCACACGGCCCTGGTGCTCCTGGTCAGTTCCATGGCCGCGTACGCCTACGCCCGGATGGAGTTCCGGGGCCGGGACGTGCTCTTCGCCATCCTCATGGGCACCCTGATGGTGCCGTCGGTGATGAACTTTGTGCCCAATTACCTGATCGTGGACCGGCTGGGGTGGCTGGACAGCTATGCGGCGCTCATCTTCCCCGGCCTCGGCGGCGTCTTCGGCGTCTTCCTGCTCCGGCAGTTCTTCCTGGGGATCCCCCGGGACCTGGAGGACGCCGCCCGGATCGATGGCGCCGGGCCGTTCCGGATCTACTGGACCATCGTCCTGCCCCTCGCGAAGCCCGCCCTGGTCACCCTGGCCATCTTCACCTTCATGGGCCACTGGAACGACTTCCTGTGGCCGCTCATCGTGATGAACGACCCGAACATGCTCACCCTGCCGCCAGGCCTCGCCATGTTCCAGGGCAAGTACGTCACCTTCTACGGCAAGCTGATGGCCGGCGCGGTCATCTCCGCCCTGCCGGTGCTGATCGCCTTCCTCTTTGCCCAGCGGTACTTCATCAAGGGTATCACCCTTACGGGCATGAAGGGGTAGGCCAGACCGGCGGCCGATGTGCCACCGAAAGCGAGACGCCCCCGACCGGAGCGGTCGGGGGCGTGTTGTACTTGGGGGGAGGGCGGCGGCCGGGGGTGTGCCCTGGGCTGGGCGGGAGCGACGGCTGGCGGCTAGCCGCCGATCCGCCCCACCCGGGCGGGGGTCTCCGCCACCATCTGCCGGAACCGCTCGGCCACGGGCAGGGGGCGCCGGCGCAGGGTGCCATCGGGGTCGGGAACCAGGGCGTAGAGCCCCATGGGCTCCAGGTAGTGGGCCACGGGTTCGGTGCCCTCCCGGTAGTCCCAGTTGACCAGGTCGTACAGGGGCCACCAGGTGTAGCCGATGACCGGGATCCCCTCGGCCCGCAGCTCCCGCACCGCGGCCACGGACTCTTCCAGGTAGGTGAGGCGGTCGTGGCTCTTCTGGTTGGTGCTGGTCTCGGTGATGAAGATCGGCCGCCGGTGCCGGGCGTACCAGTCCCGGGCCAGGTCCTTCAGCCGCCCGGGTTGGACCACATTCCGCCGGCGGACCGTCCCGTCCGGGCCGGTGTAGAGTTCGGTGACGGACATCTCCGGGTAGAAGTTCAGCCCCACCACGTCGATGGGGATGGCGTTGTCCCAGAACCAAGCCTCGTCCGCGGGGGTCAGGCCGTTTGCCCGGAGGTAGTCGTAGAGGAAGTGGCCCGGCACCACCCGCCCCTGGACCAGCTCGAAGAGGGTCTGGTGCCGGTCCATGATGAACCGGCACTGGGCCGCCAGTTCCGGCTCCCGGCTGAAGTGGTAGGTGCTGGCCTCCACGTGGACGAAGACGGCCTCGGGGTGGACGGCCCGGATGGCCTGGACCGTCCGGATCACCCCCCGGGCGCACTGGAGGGCGATGGCCACAAAGCCGGAATGGCCCTGGAGGTAGGGGGGCCACCGGCGGATCTCTCCGCAGAAGAGGGCGGTCACCAGGGGCTCGTTGAGGGGGGTGAAGTACCGGACCCCCAGGGGCCGGTACCGCTCTGCCACCGCCTGGGCGTAGGCGGCGACGTACTCGGGGTAGCGGGGGTGGAGGAAGGCGTTCTCCAGCCAGAGGGGCGTGCCGTAGTGGACCAGGTCGATGATCGGCTCGATCTTCTTCTCCCGGACCATGTACTCGAGGACCTGGTCCGTCCAGGACCAGTCGAAGACCCCGGGGGCGGGGTTGACCTTGTACCAGGGGATGCCGTAGCGCATCATGGTGACGCCGGTCTCGGCGGCAAGGTCCAGGTCTTCCCGCCAGAACCGGTAGTGCTGCTGAAGCTCGTACAGGTCAAGCCGCCGGCGCCCGGGCCAGGTCTCGGCCACGAAGGTGTCCTCGATGCCGGTGGCCCACCGGAAGTCCTCGGGCTCAGGGCCCAGTTCCAGCAGGGACTTGCGGGGGAAGGGGCTCTGGGTCGACACGGGGGTTCCTCCTTTTGCAGTCAGCCCTTGGCGCAGTTGGCATGGCGCAGCCAAGCGGAATTCCTCACCGGACCAGGATGGCCGGCCGGCCGTCCACCAGCGGCCAGTCCGGCACCGCGGTCAGCACCTCGGCGCCCGCCCCGGTGACCAGGATGGTGTCCTCGCTCTTCACCCCGGTGATGGACGGATTCCAGGCGAAGGCCTGGTTTTCCTCGACCACCTCGGTGCTCGCTGCGGTGGCCAGGTACTCCCGGGGGGCGTAGCCGATGGCTCCGCCCTGGTGGTGGAGCCGCCACTCCTCGGGATACCCCGCCGCGGCGTAGGCCCGGAGCCCCGCCGCAAAGACTTCTTTCACGGGGGTCCCCGGCCGGGTGGCCTCGATGAAGGCCCGGTCCACCGCCGCCACCGCGGCCTGCTTCCGCTCCAGTTCCAGCGGCAGCGGGCCAAAGTGGACCAGCCGGGTCGCCGCCGCGTGGAGCCCCCACTTCTCCGCGACGAGCACCACCATCAGATAGCGCTCCACCGGCCGGGGGGTGGGGAGGGGGTGGCGGTAGCGCCTGATTCGGTCGTCCCCGGCCACCAGCACCACCGCGGGGGTGATGCCGTCCGCGGCCAGGGCGGCGTGGACTCGGGCCGCCGCGGCGAGCTCCGACTCGCCGGGCTGGTGGGCCCGGCAGGCCTGGGCCACCGCGGCCCCGGTCCGGGCCCCGAGCCACCGCAGCCTCTCGACTTCCCCGGGGGTGAGCCGGTAGCGCAGCCGCCCAAGGTCCCGCGCCGGCGGCAGCCAGGGCCACCAGGGCACGTCCGCGGCGGCCCGCCGGCCCTTGAGGATCGACCGGAGGAGGGGCTCGGGGTCCTGGTCCCAGGGGTGGGCCGCGATCTCCCAGCCCAGGCTCCCGAGCTCCTCTTCCTCCAGCCGCCGGGCTTCGGGAACCCCGGTGACCGCGATCTTCCGCCCCTCGACAGTGTAAATGAGGGCCGCGGCGCCGCCCTCCTGGGTGGTGACCACCCGGGTCCGGGCCCCGGCGGTGAGCCAGGCGATGTTCGCCTCCCGGGCGAGCACCACCGCATCCAGCCCGTGCTGCCGGAGGTAGTTCCGGAGCCGGGCCTCTTTCTCCTCCCGCTCGGCGGCCAGCAGCGCAGCGTCCGGCGAGAAGTCGCCCATGACGCTCCTCCTTCCATACCGGTCTCCGTGCATGTCGGCCTCCTTCCGCAGGCCTCTTTTCACGCCGGTTCCTTCCACGCAGGTCTCCTTTCACGCCGGTCTCCGTCCACGCCGGTCTCGTTTCACGCCGGTTCCTTCCACGTCGTTGCCGTCACCGGTCCGCCTGGCCCTGCCCCGAGCCGCCGCCTGGCTTGCCGGACGGCGCGGCCGCCGGGCCGATGCCCGTGCGCTCGAACCGGAGGACGCTGGCCTCCCCCGCGAGGGCCACCGGGCCGCAGCGTCCGGGGCCCAGGGCCGCTTCCGGCAGGTTCCGGAGCCGCCAGAAGGTCCCGTCCAGGTAGACCGCCAGGCTCCGCCCGGTCTTGACGGCCCGCAGGTGGTGGACCGCGCCGGGATCCCAGTCCAGGGGTAGGGGGTCGTACTGCCAGTCCGGGGTGCCGCTGGCGTCCTGGACCACGGTGGCCAGGTACCACCGGTCCTGCCGGCGCTGGAGGAGCGCCAAGGCCTCCGGGCCGCCGCCCTGCTCGGTCGACACCGGCCGCCAGGCGCAGAGGCCGGCGACGGCGCCGGGGCCCGCCAGCCGCAGTTCCATCTGCACCTCGTAGTCCGGCAGGGCCGTCCCCAGGAGGCGGCAGGCGGGTCCGTCGTCGGAGGCCGCCAGGTAGAGGGGATCGGAAAGGCGCAGGTGGGCGGTGACGGTGATGCCCGCGAACAGGGTGCACCCGCCCCGGCTGACCAGCGCCCACGGGCCGGGGAGGGGCCCGGGCAGCGGGAACCGTCCAAGGAGCCGGCGGTCCAGCCAGACCTCTGCGCCGCCCGCCTGGATGTGGAGCAAGAGCTGATGGAAGGCGTCCTTCCGGAACCCCGCGGGGAGCGGGCAGGTAAAGCCGGTGCCCGTGGGGCCGGTCAGTTCCCCCCGCCGGTAGTCCACCAGGACCTCCACCCCCGGGGCCAGGGCCACCCCGGCCTGGGCGGTGTCGCTCTCCTGGGCGCAGAGGTTCACCTCGACCAGGGCCTCCGGGGGAAGCGGGGCCGGGAGGGGGTGGGTGCTGGCCACGGCGATGGGCCCCAGCTCCCGGAGCCAGGGCTGCCGGGGGAGCTCCGCCGGCCCCAGGGTGGGCCCCTCGATGTAGAGCCGGTCCCCGTGCCAGTGGATCCGGTCCAGGCACATCCGCCGGCCGGTCCGGTCAGGCTGCCAGGCGTGGTAGCAGCAGTACAGCTCCACGTTGTCCGGCCCTGGGGCTACCGAGTTGTGTCCCGGACCGAAAAGGAGGGGGCTGCGGGTCCGGAGGACCTTGCCGGGCTCCGTCTCCCCCGGCGGCACCCACGGGGTCCAGGGACCCAGGGGATGGTCGGCCACGGCGTAGCCGAGGCCGTAGTTGGCCCGGCCGTAATTGCCGCCGCTGTAAAGCTGGTAGTAGCGCCGGCCCCGGCGCAGGACGCAGGGCCCCTCGACGGTGTACCAGTCCACGCCGCCCTTCTCCGCCCGGGCCCGCATGAACTCCTGCCACTCGGCGCAGGGCCGGGTGACCTCCCGGGGGTCACCGGCCAGGGTGAAGGGGTCCACCAGCCGGTCCACCACGTTGCCGGAGCCGATGCGCTCCCCGTTCCAGAACTCGACGGTGTAGAAAAGGTAGAGGCTCCCGTCCTCGTCCTGGAAGGGGTGGGGGTCGATGGCCCAGGGATGCCGGGAACCGGTCAGGTCCACCCCGGCATCCCGGTATGGCCCCGCCGGGTGGTGGCTTGTGGCGACCCGGATGTGATGGTCCCGGCCAAAGGCGACCACCGCGTAATAGAGGTAGAAGGTGCCGTTGAGGTAGATCACCTCTGGCGCCCAGTAGTCCCGGGCGGCCGGATCGGCGAGGGGCTCCAGGGCCCCGCCGAGGGGCGTCCAGTGGACCAGGTCCGTGGAGTGCAGCACCGGGAAGATCCGGCCGTCGGGGGCCGGGCCGGTGGCAAAGGCGTAGTACGCGCCGTTCCACTTGAGGAGAAACGGGTCCGCCATGGGAACCGGGTGGACGGGGTTGCAGCGAGTGCCGGAAAACCCTTCCACGGCAAATCCTCCATCTTTGTAAAGGTAATTTACTAAGTTCGGCGGAGGGGGGCGGTGCTGCGTCGGCCGGGGGAGGGGGGTGGCGGGATGCAGGGGTCCTTCCGCCCCACCGGGTCACCGTTCGATGAAGTCGAGGATCTGGGGTACGGTGTCCCCCCGGAAGAACCGCTCCAGCACCAGGCAGGCCGCGCCGATGGCGCCGGCATCGGCGCCGAGCTGGATGGGCTCGACCGGCACCTCCCCCGGGAGGAGCCCCTCGGTGCGCTGGGCCAGGGTCCGGCGCAGGGGCTCCAAGAGCAGGTCCCCGGCCTGGGCAACGCCGCCGCCGATCAGGATCCGAGACGGGTTGAGGGTCTTGGCCAGGTTGGCGATGGCGATCCCCAGGTACATGCCGGCCTCGGCGAAGACCTGCCGGCTCAGCTCGTCGCCGGCCAGGGCCGCCCGGGCCACGTCTGCGGCCGCCAGGCTGTCCGGGTCCAGCCCCCAGTCGACGAGAAGGGAGGGGACGCCCTGCTTGAGCCGCCGGGCCGCCTGCCGGGCGATGGCCGGGCCGGAGGCCAGGGTTTCCAGGCAGCCGTAGTTGCCGCAGTCGCACCGGGGGCCTTCCACGTCCACGGTGACGTGGCCGATCTCGCCGGCGATGCCGTCGGCGCCCCGGTACAGCCGGCCATCCAGGACAATCGCCGCGCCGATGCCGGTCCCCACCGCCACGCAGACCAGGTTCTCAATCCCCCGGGCAGCGCCGAACCAGAGCTCCCCCTGGGCCATGCACCGGACCCCGTTGTCCACCACCACCGGTCCGGGCAGGGCGGCGCCGAGGAGGTCGGCCACGGGCACGTTCCGCCACCCCAGGTGCGGGGCAAAGCGGAGTAGGCCCCGCTGGTGGTCCACCGGGCCGTGCAGGCCCACCCCGACGCCGAAGACCCGCCGGGGGCGGAGCTCGGCCAGCATCTCCCGGACGTTCCCGATCACCTGCTCCAGGACGTCTTCCGCAGAAGCGCCGGCGGCAATGGCAAAGCTGCGCCGGGCCTGGATCTGGCCCAGGAGGTTGACGGCCAGGATCAGGACCTTGGTGGGGCTGACGTTCACCCCCACGGCGATACCGGCCTGGGGGTTGAGGGCCAGGGGAACCGGCCGGCGGCCCACGCCGGACCCCGGCAGGGAAGCCTGCTCCACCAGGTATCCCTCTTCCAGCAGGCCCTTCACGATCACCCCCACCGTCGGCGGGGTCAGGCCGGTAATCCGGGCCAGGTCGCTGCGGGAAAGGCTGCCGTAGCGCCGGAGCGCGTCGAGGATCAGGAACTGGTTCAGCTCCTTGAGCAGGCTCGGGTTTCCAGGGGTCGGATTCCAACCCAAAGGTTCTCCTCCCTTCCCAACACCCGAGGCTTCCGCGAGCGGGCGCCGCCGGTCAGGGCCCGTCGGGAGTAATTAAGACACATTTACTAAATCAGGAAAACAAAAACCAACCAGCCCGCGGCCCGCCATGGCCGCGGCAACAGTTTACCACAGGTACGGGGGACCCGGCCAGGGGCGTTGGCCGCAAAGGGCGGAAAGGCAGCGGCGCGGAAACGGCCTGCGCCCGGGAGGCTGGTGTTCGAGATCGAATCGTAACGGTGCGGAACCGTACCCCTGGCCGTTACTTAGGGTTATGAGGATATTCCCTTTCGGAAGGAACGACGCACCTTGCGGCGTATGTTCTAGATCGAAACCAGCCCACCTGCGGCATCGCTGCCGGGGCATCGCCGTAGCATGCACTGCGGCCTCGTCGGCGCAGCGCCGGGGCCGTCTGGCCGGAGGGCAACCCGGCCAGCCGCGACCCAGCGGTGCCTGTGCCATCTATGACAGAACATTCTTACCGTGTACCTGGAACGCCTGCCCGGGTGGGCGACCGGGTGGGGGCGTGGCCGGCGGGGAGCCGGCGGACGGTACGTGCCAGCAATGCCAACCCGGGACGCAGGCGCCTGCGGTGGCCCGGCCACCGCAGGGTAGCCTGCGGCCCTTCCCATCCCAGCGCTACACCTTCATCATCACGCCCCATCATCCACGCAGAGGAGGATGAGGGAATGAAGAGGAAGGTGCTTGCGATCCTGGCAGTGGCAGGTCTGGTGCTGACCGGGTGTGGCGGCGGCACCGGCGGCAGTGGCTCCGGCGGTGAGGGGGCCTCCGGGGACAAGCCAAAGATCGGCGTCACCATCTACAAGTACGATGACAACTTCATGTCCTTCGTCCGCCGGGCCATCGAGAAGAACGCCGACAAGGCGGAGCTCATCGTCGTGGACTCCCAGAACGATCAGGCCAAGCAGAACGAGCAGGTGGACACCCTCATCTCGAAGGGCGTCCAGGCCCTGGCCATCAACCTGGTGAACCCGCAGGCTGCCTCGGCCATCATCGCCAAGGCGCGGGCGGCCAACCTGCCGGTGATCTTCTTCAACAAGGAGCCTTCCCAGTCCGACCTGCAGAGCTATGAGAAAGCCTGGTACGTCGGGACCGCTTCGGAAGAGTCCGGGATCATGCAGGGCCAGATCATCGTTGAGGCCTGGAAGGCTCATCCGGAGTGGGACAAGAACGGCGACGGGAAGATCCAGTACGTGATGCTGAAGGGCGAGCCCGGCCACCCCGACGCCGAGGCCCGGACCAAGTACTCCATCGACACCGTGGTCAAGGCCGGCATCCAGGTGGAGAAGCTCGAGGAGCAGACCGGGATGTGGGACTCGGTCAAGGGCAAGGAGCTGATGGATGCCTGGCTGGCCAAGCACGGGGATAAGATCGAGTTCGTCATCGCCAACAACGACGCCATGGCCCTCGGGGCGATCCAGTCCCTCAAGGCCAACGGTTACTTCCGGGATGGCAAGTTCATGCCGGTGGTGGGGGTCGACGCCATCCCGGACGCCCTGACCCAGATCCGGGAAGGGTACATGGTCGGTTCGGTGCTGAACGACGCCAAGAACCAGGGGCAGGCGGTCTTTGACCTGGCCTACAACGCCGCCCTGGGCAAGCACCCCACCGAGGGGACCCAGTGGAAGCTTGGCGAGGACAAGGCGGTCCGGGTTCCCTACGTCCCCATCACCAAGGAAAACCTCCACATCGCGGAGGAGGCCTACAAGTAACCCTGGCTGCCCAAGGGCTCCCGCCGGGCAGCGGCCTCCCGGGGCCGCTGCCCGGCGGGCTGCCGGTGTTGAGGAGAGGTAACGGGGGTGCGCGCCCCTGGGGCAGATCGGCCCCCATACACCCTGTCTCCACGGGGAGGTGGGCCCGTGGCAGCGACTTCGACGTACCTGCTCGAGATGATCGGCATCTCCAAGGAATTCCCTGGGGTCCGGGCTCTGGACAACGTCACCCTGCGGGTGCGCCCGGGCACGGTTCACGCCCTGATGGGGGAGAACGGCGCCGGCAAGTCCACCTTGATGAAGTGCCTCTTCGGCATCTACCAGCCGGACGCCGGCGAGATCTACCTGGAGGGCCGGAAGGTCCGGTTCGCCTCGGCCCGGCAGGCCCTGGACAACGGGGTCTCCATGGTCCACCAGGAGCTGAACCTGGTGCGGCAGCGGAGCGTGATGGAGAACATCTGGCTCGGCCGCTTCCCGAGAAAGGGCCCCTTTGTCGATCACCGGCGGATGTACGAGGAGACCCGCCGGATCTTCCAGGACCTCGAGATCGACATCGACCCCCGGGCCCTGGTCGGACACCTGTCGGTCTCCCAGCAGCAGATGGTGGAGATCGCCCGGGCGGTCTCCTGGGGCGCCCGGGTGATCGTGATGGACGAGCCGACCTCCTCCCTGACCGAGCGGGAAGTGGAGCACCTTTTCCGGATCATCCGGGTCCTCCGGGAGAAGGGCTGCGCCATCATCTACATCTCCCACAAGATGAACGAGATCCTGACCATCGCCGATGAGATCACCATCATGCGGGACGGCCGCTGGATCGCCACCCGGCCGGCCGACGAGCTCACCCCGGACGAGATCATCCGGCTGATGGTCGGCCGGGACCTCACCCACCGGTTCCCGCCCAAGGAGAACCAGCCGGGGGAGGTCATCCTCCGGGTGGAGAACCTTACCGCAGCCCAGCAGCCTTCCATCCAGGACGTCTCCTTCGAGCTGCGCCGGGGGGAGATTCTCGGCGTGGCGGGGTTGGTGGGCTCCAAGCGGACCGACCTCCTGGAGACCCTCTTCGGTCTCCGCCGCCGGGCGTCCGGCCGGATCTGGCTCCACGGCCGGGAAGTCGAGAACCGCTCACCGGCCGAGGCGATGGCCAACGGCTTTGCCCTGGTGACCGAGGACCGGCGGGCCACCGGGATCTTTCCCATGCTCTCGGTGGAGTTCAACACCCTGGTGGCCAACCTCCGGCGCTACGCCCGGCCCCTCGGCCTCCTGGACGAGAAGAAGGGGGCGGAGGAGACCGAGGAGATGCTCCAGTCCCTGCGGGTGAAGGCCGCCTCCCGGCGGGTGCCCATAGCCACCCTGTCGGGCGGCAACCAGCAGAAGGTGATCCTGGGCCGGTGGCTCCTGACGCAGCCCGAGATCCTGCTCCTCGATGAACCGACCCGGGGCATCGACGTGGGCGCCAAGTACGAGATCTACCAGCTCATCATCGACCTCGCCCGGCAGGGGAAGGCCATCCTCATGGTCTCCTCGGAGATGCCGGAGCTCCTCGGGGTGACGGACCGGATCCTGGTGATGAGCAACGGCCGGGTCGCCGGCATCCTGGATACCCGGGAAGCCACCCAGGAAGAGATCCTCCGCCTGGCCGCCATGTACCTCTGATCGGGCCGTCCAGCAGTTGTAAGGGAAGGTGGAGCAAGCCATGGGTCTCCAGGTCCCAGCCCAGGTGCGGAGGGGCCGGAAGCTCTCCAGCTTCCTGGCGGACAACGCCATCTACCTGGTCCTGCTCGGACTCCTGGCAGGGATCATCGCCATCTCCCCAGACTTCGTCTCCGTCATCAATTTCCGGAACATCCTCGCCCAGGCCTCGACCCGGGTGATCATCGCCCTGGGGGTGGCGGGGGTGCTGATTACCGGTGGCACCGACCTCTCCGCGGGCCGGATGGTGGGGCTGAGCGCGGTGGTCTCGGCCTCGCTCCTCCAGGCTCAGGACTACGCCTACCGGATGTACCCGAACCTGCCCAAACTCCCGGTGGTGCTGCCGGTGCTCCTCTGCGTTGCCATCGGCGCCCTTTTTGGCCTCCTGAACGGCGTGGCGGTCGCGGTCTTCCGGGTGCCGCCGTTCATCGCCACCCTGGGCGCGATGGTCATGATCTACGGCGTCACCTCCATCTACTTTGACCGGCCGCCGTACGGCGCCCAGCCCATCGGCGGCCTCGACCCAGACTTCATGGAGTACGCCCAGGGCTACTTCTTCAGCGGCCCCTTCGCCCTGCCCTACCTGGTGGTTTACGCCGCGGTGGTCACCCTGCTGGTCTGGGTCCTGTGGAACAAGACGGTCCTGGGCAAGAACATGTACGCGATCGGCGGCAACCCCGAGGCGGCGGTGGTCTCCGGGGTGAACGTGACCAAGACCCTCCTGGCGGTCTACGCCATCGCCGGTGCCCTCTACGGGTTTGCCGGCACCCTGGAGGCGGCCCGGGTCGGCAGCGCCACCAACAACACCGGGTTCATGTACGAGTTGGACGCCATCGCGGCCGCGGTGGTGGGCGGGGTCTCCACCTCCGGCGGCGTCGGCACCGTGCCGGGGGTGGTCACCGGCGTTCTGATCTTCCAGGTGATCAACTACGGCCTCAACTTCATCGGGGTGAACGCCTACATCCAGTACATCGTGAAGGGCCTGATCATCATCGCCGCAGTGGCCATCGACATGCGGAAGTACGTGCGCAGGAAGTAGCGGTCCGGGCCGGGACGCTGGCCAAACGAAGGTGGGGCCAGCGCCGCCGGCCTCGCTCTTTCCGGAGGTGCTGGTGATGACCGTGCGGTTTCCGGAGAACTTTCTGTGGGGGGCGGCCACCGCCGCCTACCAGATCGAAGGGGCCGTCCGGGAGGACGGCCGGGGGGAGTCCATCTGGGACCGGTTTGCCCACACCCCGGGGAAGACCTATCAGGGGCAGACCGGGGATGTGGCCTGCGACCACTACCATCGGTGGGAGGAAGACGTGGCCCTGATGCGGGAGCTGGGGCTCCGGGGCTACCGGTTCTCCATCGCCTGGCCCCGGATCTTCCCGGAAGGGGCCGGCAAGCCCAACCCCAAGGGGGTGGACTTCTACCGCCGGCTGGTCGAGGCCCTCCGGGGCGCGGGGATCACCCCCGTGGCCACCCTCTACCACTGGGACCTGCCTCAGGCCCTCCAGGACCGGGGTGGGTGGCCGAACCGGGAGACCGCCTACCGGTTCGCCGAGTACGCCCGGTACCTGTTTGAGACCCTGGGGGACGCCATCCCCCTCTGGATCACCCTGAACGAGCCCTGGTGCGCCGCCTTTTACGGGCACCTCACCGGGGAGCACGCCCCCGGGATCCGGGACTGGCGGGCGGCGCTGGCCGCTGCGCACCATCTGCTCCTGGGCCACGGCCTGGCGGTCCGGGCCTTCCGGGAGGTCGGGGTCCGGGCCCAGATCGGGATCACCCTGCTCTGCACCCACTTCGCCCCGGCCACCGATGCGCCGGAGGACCGGGCGGCCGACATGCGGTACGACGGCTTTGTCAACCGCTGGTTCCTGGACCCGGTCTTCCTCGGGACCTACCCGGCGGACATGGTCCGGCTCTACGGCGACCTGCTCCCTCCGGACCTCATCCAGCCCGGCGACCTGGAGATCATCGCCACGCCGGTGGACTTTCTTGGGGTGAACTACTACTACCGGAGCCGGGTGGCCCACGACGAGGGGGCGGGGCCTCTCAGGGCCCGGGTGGTGCCGCCGACCGGCCCGGTCACCGACATGGGCTGGGAGATCTACCCCCAGGGGCTGGAGGTCCTCCTCTGCCGGCTGCACCAGACCTACGGGAACATCCCCATCTACATCACCGAAAGCGGGATGGCCGCCCGGGACGAGGTCGGCCCGGACGGCCAGGTCCACGACCAGGAGCGGATCGACTACCTCCGGGCCCACTTCCGGGCGGCCCATCGGGCCATGGCCGCGGGGGTGGACCTGAGGGGGTACTTCGTCTGGACCCTCATGGACAACTTCGAGTGGGCCTACGGCTACTCCAAGCGCTTCGGCCTGGTCTACGTGGACTACGACACCCAGCGCCGGATCCCGAAGGACAGCGCCTGGTGGCTGCGGGAGGTGATCCGCACCGGGGAGATGGGGTGAGAGCCCCCGAAGGATCTCCGCTCACAGGTCTCCCCAGACCTGCCGGGCCACCTCCACGACCAGGTGCAGCTTGGCCCACTGCTCCTCCTCGGTGAGGAGATTCCCCTCCTCCGTCGAGGCGAAGCCGCACTGGGGGCTGAGGCACAGCTGTTCCAGGGGCACGTACTTCGCCGCTTCCTCGATGCGCCGCCGGAGCAGGTCCGGGGATTCGAGCTGGCCGAACTTTGACGTCACCAGCCCCAGGACGATCCGCAGGTCCGGCCGGCGGACGTACCGCAGGGGTTCGAAGCCGCCGGCCCGCTCCGAGTCGTACTCCAGGAAGAACCCGTCGACGGCGACCTGGGTGAAGAGCACCTCCGCCACCGGCTCATACCCGCCCGAGGCGATCCAGGTCGACCGGAAGTTGCCCCGGCAGATGTGCATGGTGACGGTCAGGTCCGGCGGCCGGCCCGCCAGGGCCCGGTTGATGGCCTCGGCGTACCGCTCTGCCAGGCGATCCGGGTCCCAGCCCTTCTGGCGGATCCGCTCCCGCTCTTCCGGCGAGCACAGGTAGCCCCAGGAGGTGTCGTCCAGCTGCAGGTACCGGCAGCCGGCCTCGTAGAAGGCCCGGATGACCTGCCGGTAGGTGGCGGCCAGGTCTGCGAAAAACTCCTCTTCGTCCGGGTAGACGGCGGGGTCCACGGTGCCCCGGAAGTGGAGCATGCTGGGGCTCGGGATGGTCATCTTCGGGAGGCTCTCGCCTGCCACGGCCTTCAGGAAGCGGAAGTGCTCCAGCATCGGGTGGCCGCTGAAGCCGAGCCGGCCCGTGACCCGGATCCCCCGGGGCTTGGTCTGGACGCCCTGGAACTGGATGCCGGCCTCGGCCGCGTACCCCTCGACCCCGTCCAGCCCCTCGAGAAAGTCAAAGTGCCACCAGGACCGGCGAAATTCGCCGTCGGTGACCGCCTTGAGCCCGATCTCCTGCTGCCGGCGCACCACCCGGCGGATCTCTTCGTTCTCGATCTCGGTGAGCGCCTCCCGGCTGATCTCGCCCCGCTGCGCCTTCTGCCGCGCCGCCTTGAGGCGCTCCGGGCGCAGGAGGCTGCCGACGTGGTCGGCTCGAAAAGGAGGCCTGCTGCTGCGGGTCACCGGTTCCTCACCTCGCCTCACGATGTGGTGCCTGGCCGCCGACCCCCGCCCACAGCGGGCGGGGGTCGGCGGCGCCTGCTGACGCTCCTTGAATCCCGGACCCTAGAAGAGCCGCTCCAGCTCGTCGATCAGGGAGCCGACGTAAGCCACCGCCTGCCGGATCGGCTCTGGCGAAGCCATGTCCACCCCGGCCATCCGGGCCAGTTCCAGCGGGCGCTTGGTGCCGCCGGCCTTGAGCACCTCGACCCACCGCTCCGCGGCGGGCCGGCCCTCTTCCCGGATCTGTTGGGCCACCCGGGTGGAGATGGTGAGCCCCGCCGCGTAGGTGTAGGGGTAGAGGCCCATGTAGTAGTGGGGCTGCCGCATCCAGGTGAGGGCGGCCCCTTCTTCGATCTCCACGGTGTCGCCCCAGAACTCCTTGAGGATGGCCGCCTTGGTCTCGCTCAGGGTGGTGGCGGTGATGGGCTCGCCCGCCTCGGCCAGGGCGTAGATCCGCCGCTGCAGCTCCCCCTCCAGCAGGTGGGTGACGAAGTTGTGGAAGTAGGTGCCGAGGAGGGTGGTGAGGATCCACCGGCGCATCCGGGGGTCATCGGTCCGGGCGAGGAGGTGGCCCGCCAGGAGCAGCTCGTTGAGGGTGGAGGGAGCCTCGATGAAGAAGGTGGTGGGCCGGTGGTTCACCAGCCGGTTGTACCGCTGGGCCAGGTAGAGGTGGCCGGCGTGGCCCAGTTCATGGGCGAGGACGAAGGTCCCCCGCAGGGTACCGGTCCAGGTGATGAGGATGTACGGGTGGGCGCCGTAGGGGCTGGAGCAGAAGGCCCCGGTGGACTTGCCCACGTTGTCCGCCCGGTCGACCCACCGCTCGGTGAGGGCGGACCGGATCACTTGGGTGTACTCCGGCCCGAGAACCTCCAGGGCCCCGAGGATCAGCTCTGAGGCCTCCTCGTAGGTGACCGGCGGGTTGTAGTCGGGGTCCAGGGGGCTCTTCAGGTCGCAGACGTAGAGGGTGTCGAGCCCCAGGACGCGCCTGCGCAGCCGGGCGTACCGCCGCATGTGGGGGGCGAGCTCGTGGAAGACGGTGTCGAGGACGTTCCGGTAGACCTCCTCGGTCACCTGGTGAGGCTGGAGCAGCATGTGGGTGGCGGAGGGGTAGCCCCGGAGCCGGGCCATGACCACGTTCTTCTTCACTTCCGCGGCGAAGGCGGCCCCGAGGGTGTGCTGGTAGCGGCGGAGCCCTGCAACGAAGGACCGGAAAGCCCGGCGGCGCAGCTCCGTGTCCGGGTGGAGCTCGTACCGGTCCTCGTAGAGGGCCAGAGAGTTAGGCAGTTCCTTCCCATCCCGGTCGGCGATGGGCTCCAGCTGGATGTCCGCTGCCTTGGCCCGCTGGTAGATCACGTAGGGCGCCTGGTGGATCTCGCTCAGGGCCGCCAGGGCCGCCTCGGTCTCCGGCGCCAGGGTGTACGGCTTCTGCTCCAGGATCTCCTCCAGGGCCTTCCGAAAGTCCCCCAGCCTGGGCTCCTCCTGTAGGTACCGCTCCACCGTGCCGTCGGGCAGGGCCAGGATCTCCGGCCGGAGGAAGGAGAGGGCGGCCCGGACCTCGGCCTCCAAGGCGTCGGCCCGGGCAGCGTCCGCCTGGTTCAGGGGATCGCTCCCGTCCGCCGCGGCCCGGAGGTCCGCGTAGGTCGCGACCCGCACGAGGCGGGCGTAAAGCCGCTCGTAGGCCTCCAGGCACTCCAGGAGCACTCCTGCGCCCTCGCCGAACCGGCCCTTGTACTGGGTCACGGTCCCGACGTCCCGCCGGACCGCCTCCAGCTCCGCCTCCCACTCGGCCCGGCTGGGGAAGAGGTCGTCCAGGTTCCAGGTCTCAGCCACCGGCACCTCGGCCCGGGTGAGTCGCCTGGTCATCGCAGGTCCCATCTCCTTTCGCGGGTCTCTTACCACCGGAGGTACGCCAGTCCCGGCCGCCGCCTGGCCAGGCCTACTGAGGCCGCGGGCTTGTCCGCCCGCCGCGGACCGCGCCCCAAACGGCCTTACTGCCAGCCCGCTGCGGGCCATAGCTTTGCCCCAGTGGTTCGAAGTTTCACTTTCCTGGTGACCTTTCGGTATGTGGGCCGATTCTCCTGCCGGTGGCGCACCGCACACCGGGAGGCGAAAAGGAACCGGGTGGGGAGTCCCCACCCAGCCCGCGTGTATGCAGGGCCGCCCGAGCCCGGCCCGAGTCCCGGAAGAGCCTCAGCGCTACCAGGGGCGGCCGCCCCAGGGCCGGCCCCACCAGGGCCGGCGCTGGCCCCACCAGGGCCGCCACCACTGATGTCCCCACCAGGGCCGGTTCCATCCCGGAAACCCGCCCCACATGCCGCCGGGGAAACCGCCCATGCCGAAACCGGCGGGATCCATTCCAAAACCCATCCCGCCGAGGTTGTCGAGATCCAGGTCGTCGAACTCGCCGAACAGCATGGGTACCCTCCTTTCGTCCAGTGCCGTTATCATCTTATGGGAACGGGGCGGAAGGGGTCTCTGGTCCGGCAAAGGAACCTCCCCGAGCCGGGGGCATTCCCCGGCCCGGAGAGGCCGGGCGCCGTCGGAAGCCGGGCGGAAAGCCGATAGGCGCGATACGAGGCGGGGGCGCCAAGGCCCCCGCCTCTCGGCTGTCCGTCGGCTATCGAGGAGTTGTGAACGACTTCACTTGCCCCGCCGGCGGGCTCCCCGGCCGCCGCCGGCCACCGCACCGGCAGGCTCCTCTGCTGCCGGCCGCCACCTCACCGGGTCAACGGGTACTGCCCAGTTCCGACATCCGGATGGCCCGGGTGTGCTGGGTATGGGCCCAGTTGGTGTCGTTACGCCGGAAGAACCCGATGAACGCGATGGGGATCCAGGTGAGGCCGAAGAGGAGGTAGGAGAGGTAGTAGAGGTAGCTGCGCAGGGGCGCCCGGTCGGCGATCAGCCCTAGCATCGGGTAGCAGTAAACCCCCATGGCCAGGGCGGCGCCCAGGTTCGGAGGGATCCGGTGGAGGAGCGAGGTGTAGAGTTCGCCGTCCATGGCCGCGTTTGTCAGGGCCACCGCGCCGACAGCGGCGCCGAGGACGATGAGGAACGGTTGGAGCAGGTAGATGGCGGTGTCGGCATAGCGCCAGCGGCCGGTGCGCAGGAACCGCTCCAGGAGAGGACCGACGTACCGGAGCGCCACATTCCAGTGGCCGGCAAGCCAACGGGTCCGCTGCCGGAACGTCTGGGAGAGGGTGAGGGGCTTCTCGTCGTACACCCGGGCGTCGTGGGCCCATTCGACCCGGAGGCCGTGGAGGACCAGTTTGGCGGTGTACTCCAGGTCCTCGGTCAGGGTGGAGGTCCCCCACCCCAGCCGCTTCAGGGTTTCCACGTCAAGGCACATCCCGGTGCCACCCAGGGCCGCGGACAGGCCGAGGTGATGCCGGGCCAGCTGCCACACCCGGTTGGTGCTCCAGTAGGCCACGGAGTAGCAGGCGCTGATCCAGCTGTCCCAGGGGTTCTTCGCATCCAGGTACGCCTGGACCGCTTTGGCCCCTGCCACCAGGTGGTTGTTCATCACCCGGAGGATGTTCGGGGAGACGAGGTTGTCGGCGTCAAAGACGCAGACCGCATCGTAGGGGCAGGGCTCTTTCAGCACCTGGGCGAAGGCCCACTCCAGGGCGAACCCTTTTCCCCGGCGCAGGGGATCCCGGCGCTCCAGGACCTTGACCCCCTGGGACTCATACCGCCGGGCGATGGCCGTGGTGCGGTCGGTGCAGTTGTCGCAGAGGATATAAATGTCAAACATCTCGCGGGGATAGTCGATCTGGAGCAGGCTCTCGATATGCGGGGCGATCACCGCCTCTTCGTTGTGCGCGGCGGTGATCAGGGCAAAGCGCCGGCAGGGTGCGGCTTCTGGCGGACCGGGGCGGCGTTTGAGCCCCAGGAGGCCCACACCGATGGTGTAGACGGTGTAGGCCAGTAAGATCCCCTCCAACGTGGTCATGATTAGATCTAGCATCCGCATGGCTCTTGCTGTGCTCCTCTCCACGTGCGAAGACCCCCGGGGGCCCTTTCCGCCTGGCCGGGGGACAGGTGGGAAAGAAGCCGCTGGTCCACACGGCGGGTCGAACCGGCCGCTGAACGTGAACGGGGGAGCGCACTCCTGCACAATTCTACGGAGGCTACCGGATCTTCTCAAGGGACAGGTCGGCATCCTGGGGCCGATGGCGACCCCTACCGTCGAGCGGCAGCGGTTGGGGGCCACGCGTCTCGTTCCTAGCCGTCCGCTCTCCCTGCCGCAGTCCTTCGCAGGCCCGCGCCGGAGGCCGGCGCCCGCCTACCTCCCCCCGGAGAGCGGATCGCGACCCGGGCGGGCCGGGGAGGCGTCACCCGGCGGCCCGCCCGGGGGAGTACGCGTACCGGCAACGGTCAGCCACCCTCACTGCACCACCTGGAGCCGGGCGAAGAGGGTCTCCCGCTCGGACCGGTCCCCGTCCTCCAGGAAGACCTCCTTGCGGATCCGGTAAAGCCCGGGCCGGAGATCGTCCGGCAGCCGCACCCGCTCCGGCCCTGGGCCCGTCAGCCCGATCTGCTCGACGATGGGAGGGCCCAGCCGCAGGGGATGGACCCCCGGGGCCTCCCCGGGGGCCAGGGGGGTGAGGAGGGCGTACTCCGGGACCCAGTCCTGGCCGTCCCAGCGCTCCAGGTAGGAGTCGACCCCCCTCAGGATGGAGTAAGAACCGGCCCCTTCGATGGTGAGGTCCAGTTCCTCCCCCGGCCGGGCGGTGTCCTTGCTTAGGGCGAGGGAGACCCCCCGGGGGGAGACCGGGTCGGGCGGGGGCTCTGGGGCGGTGCGGCCGGCGGTGAAGCCGATCCCCGCCAACCCCAGTGCCAGCGCCAGCAGCACTCCCGGCAACCAGGTCCTGGAGAGGAGCATCTTCCGCGTCCCTCCTATCCCAGTAAGCTATCCGGTTAGACGAAAAAGGGCAGCCCGTGGTGACATGGGAGTGCCGCCAGGAGCCGGAAGCCGCCCCCGGGGGAGGCCCGTCACCATGGTGTTCGACCGGTCCAGCGGGCATCCTGAGGGTGTAAGGATGGCTCCCGGGAGGGACCGCCGTGCCCCCCAGGGATCCGGTGGTGGTCCAGGTCGGCAGCCGGCAGCTTCCGGTCACCAACCTGGAGAAGGTCTACTGGCCCGAGGACGGGATTACCAAGGGAGAGCTGATCGGCTACTACACCCGGATCGCCCCGGTGCTGCTGCCCTACCTCAAGGACCGGCCCCTGGTGCTCACCCGGTACCCCGAGGGCATCCACGGGCCGTGGTTCTACACCAAGAACGCGCCGGAGGGCCGGCCCGGGTGGCTGCGGACCTACACATACGTCCACCCGGCGGCCGGCCCGACGGAGTACCTCCTCGCGGACGAACCCGCGGCCCTGACCTACATCGCGAACCTCGGGGCCATCGAGATCCACCCGTGGACCGGGCGGGTCCAGGCCCCGGAGCGCCCCGACTTTGCCATCGTCGACCTGGACCCGGCCGAGGGGGCCACGTGGGAGGACACCCGGGAGGTGGCCCTCCTGGTCCGGGAAGTCCTGGACGCGGTGGGCATCCAGGGGTTTCCCAAGTGGTCCGGCGCGACGGGGATTCACATCTACTGCCCCTGCACACCGGACCACACCTATCGGGACACCGCGGCCTTCTGCCTCGCGATCGGCCGGCTGCTGGCCCGGGTCCACCCCCGGCGGGTGACCCTGGAGCGGCAGGTGCGGAAGCGCACGGGCAAGGTGTACGTGGACTACCTGCAGAACCGGCTGGGGCAGACCATCACGGCGGTCTACGGGGTCCGACCCCGGCCGGGGGCGCCGGTCTCGGTGCCGGTCACCTGGGAGGAGATCGCCCGGGGCACGGTGCCCTTCGTCACCCTCCGGACCATCTGGGACCGGCTGGAGCAGGTGGGGGACCTCTTCGCCCCGGTACTGCAGCTCCGCCAGGACCTGCGTCGGGCCACCCGGCAGCTAGAGGGGGTGTAGGGGCCCACCTAGGGTGCACCGCCGGTCCACTCCAGCCGGGGGCGCAAGGAAAGGCACGGCGCCCGCCCCTTGAAAAGGGCGGGCGCGGCAGGAGGGAGCGAAGCCACTGGCGGCCGGCATCGGAGGGGGATCAGCGGCGGTCGCCCCCCTCATCGGACGCCGGGGAGGTTCCCGGCGCTCCGGGGCTGAGCAGCTCTCCCAGGGGTACCACCCGGAGCTGCCGGCGGGCGAGTTCCTGAAGGGCCTGGTCCAGGGCCTGACGGGTGGCCGGGGTGGGGTGGAGAAGGACGATGTCCCCGTCCCGGGCCCCCGCCAGGATCCGGGCGACGGTCTCCGGCGTGGCGCCTTCCATCCAGTCCCGGGTGTCCCGGCTCCAGAGGACGGTGGTGTACCCGAGGCTCCGGGCCAGGCGCACCATCTCTCCCTGGGGGTCCAGTTCACCCCGGTGGGGCTGGTAGAAAGTGGGAGCCCGGCCGAGGACCCCCGTCAGCACCCGGTGGGCCCGGTCGATATCGGCCCTGAGCTGCCCCTTCCGGTGGAGTTCGAGGGGTGACTGCCGGTCGTCGTAGCCGTGGCTGCCGATCTCGTGGCCGTCCTGGGCGATGCGGCGCAGGAGGTCCTGCCGGGCTTCAGCCCAACGGCCGGTGACCAGGAAGGTGGTCCGGACCCGGTGTCGGGCCAGGGTGGCCAGGATCTCAGGCAGGTGCTGGTCCCCCCAGGCCACGTTGAACAGCAGGGTCACCTGCTGCCGCCCCGGAGTCCCGGCCCGGACGGCTTGGACAGCCCCTTCGCCGCCGGGAGCCGCCGGCGTGGCCGTCGCGGCCGTACCGGCCGGAACCCAGGCCGGGTGCACCGCGGTCCCCTCCGGCGCGGTCAGGACCCGGAGCAGGGTCGCTTCCACGTCCAGCACCACCGGCCCGGCCCCGTGCTCCGGCACGGACAGGGGGAGCCGGCCGATCTCCTCCACGACCTCTCGGGCTTCCTCCGCCGTCAAGCCACCCAGGTCCCACCCGAGGAGGCTCACCCCGGGTTCGACCCGCTCCGCTCCCCCCCGGAAGGGCAGCCGCTGTGCCAGCGGTACTGCCACCGCCACCAGGGCTGCCAGGGCCACCGCCGCGAGGGACCAGCGGCTGACCCGGACCACCCGGAAGCTCACCCGGGCCTCCCGTTCCATCCTCTCACCCCACCGCTCCATCCCCGTCGGTCTTACGTGTACGTGACCGTCCCCCGGGATATGCGCCGGCAGCAGGAAGGTGCCCGGTGGAGGTCGAATGGTCTCGGCGGAGCGAGGGGGGTCCCTATGAAGCTCGTGATTGCCGTGGTTCGGGACGAGTGCGCTGCCGGGGTGCAGGAGAACCTGACCCGGGCCGGTTTTGGGGTAACCAAGCTGGCCAGCACCGGGGGCTTTCTCAAGGCCGGAAACAGCACCCTGCTCGTCGGGGTGGAGGCCGAGAAGGTGGACCAGGTGCTGGAGATCATCCGCCGCTCCTGTCCGCCGCCGGAGAGGGTGCAGCGGGACCTCCCCGCCGGGGAACCCACCCCGGGGCGCCGGCGGGCGGAGGTCGTCGTCGGCGGGGCGACGGTCTTCGTCCTGGGGGTCGACCAGTGGCTCAAGGTCTAGGGCTCAGGGCCTGGCCATAGGAATACCGCAAGCCGGCGCGGCTTGCGGTTTCTCCTTTTTTATTCGAAAGCGGCGCCGGGGAACTCAGCGGGCGCTGCGGGGGTGTGGAGGTTTGAACGCCGTCTGGCTGGTGCTGATCCTGATGGGCGTTGCCGTCGCGGGGGCCCGGGGCGAGGTGGGGGCCGTGACCGAGGCGGCCACCGCCGCCGCGGAAGGGGCGATCGAGACCGCCTTCCACCTGGCCGGGGTGATGGCCCTGTGGCTGGGGTTGGCCCGGGTGGCGGAGGAGGCCGGGATGATGCAGGGGCTGGCCCGGCTCTTGGGGCCCCTCACCCGGCGGCTCTTCCCCAGCGTGCCCCGGGATCACCCGGCCCTGGGCTCCATGGCGATGAATCTGAGCGCCAACCTCCTGGGCCTCGGCAACGCGGCCACTCCTCTGGGGCTGAAGGCCATGCAGGACCTGCAGAGCCTCAACCGGGGCGATCCCCAGACCGCCACCCCGGCGATGATCACCTTCCTGGTCCTCAACACCTCCTCCGTCACCCTGATTCCCGGAACCCTCATCGCCCTCCGGGCCGCCCACGGGAGTGCCAATCCCGGGGCCATCGTCGTGCCGAGCCTGGTGGCCACCCTTCTCTCCGCGGCCGCAGGGCTGGCCACCGATGCCCTTTGCCGGCGGCTCTGGGGCCGGGAGTAGCCGCGGGCAGGTCGGCGGCTCCGGGACCGGGAGTAGCCTGTGGCGGGTTGGCGGCTCTGGTGCCGGGAGCGACCGCCGGCGGGCCGGCCCTGCCGGGCAGGGGAGGGAACGCGATGGACTGGCTGAATGCGGCCTCCACCTGGGCCATCCCCGGAATGCTGGCTCTCATCCCCCTCTGGGCCCATCTGAAGGGGGTGCCGGTCTTCACGGCCTTTGTCCGGGGTGCCGAGGAAGGGTTGCGGGTCTGCGTCCAGATCCTGCCCTACATGGTGGCCATTCTGGTCGCCCTCGGGATCTTCCGGGAATCCGGCGCCCTGGGGGCGGTGGCCCGGGCGGTCGCACCGGTGACGGACTGGCTGGGCTTTCCGCCGGAGGTCCTGCCCCTCATGGTGATCCGCCCCCTGTCGGGTTCGGGCTCCCTGGCGGCGGTGACCGACCTCATCCGGCAGCACGGTCCGGACAGCTTCGTCGCTCGGCTGGGGGCGGTGATGCAGGGGAGCACCGACACGACCTTCTACGTCTTGACCGTCTACTTCGGGAGCGTGGGGGTGCGGCGCCCCCGGTACGCGCTCATCCCGGGACTGGTGGGAGACCTGGTGGGCTTCGCCGCGGCCCTGTGGGCCTGCCGGTGGTTCTGGGAATGACCGCGGTCAGCAGGGATTTGGGACCGGAGTCACGAAAGAAATTTCAAGGATACCCGGGTCGGCCGCTTTCGGAAGCGGTTCGTCCCACCTTGGGCAATCTTGTCGTGGCACTTGGGGCCAAAGGAGGAGTGTACGGTGGCCACTCTGTCGCTGCGAAACGTGGTCAAAAGGTTCGGAGACCATACAGTTGTCAAGAATTTCACGCTTGATATTGCTGATGGGGAATTCATCGTGTTCGTTGGTCCCTCGGGCTGCGGGAAGTCCACCACCCTGCGGATGATCGCGGGGCTGGAAGAGATCACGGAGGGCGAGATTTATATCGACGGCCGACTGGTCAACGATGTGCCGCCCAAGGATCGGGACATCGCCATGGTTTTCCAGAACTACGCCCTCTACCCGCACATGAACGTCTACGAGAACATGGCCTTCGGCCTGAAGTTGCGGAAGTACCCCAAGCATGAAATCGACCGGCGGGTGAAGGAAGCGGCCGAGATCCTGGGGCTGAAGGACCTGCTGCACCGGCGGCCCAAGGAGTTGTCCGGTGGTCAGCGGCAGCGGGTCGCCCTCGGCCGGGCGATTGTTCGGAATCCGAAGGTCTTCCTGATGGACGAGCCCCTCTCCAACCTGGACGCCAAGCTCCGGGTCCAGATGCGGACGGAACTCGCCAAGTTGCACCAGCGGCTCCAGACCACCACGATCTACGTCACCCACGACCAGGTCGAGGCCATGACCATGGGCGACCGGATCGTGGTGATGAAGGACGGGGAGATCCAGCAGGTGGCGCCGCCCCGGGAGCTGTACGAGGCGCCGGCCAACCTCTTCGTCGCCGGGTTCATCGGCTCGCCGGCCATGAACTTCCTCCGGGGGCGGCTGGCGGAGAAGGACGGGGAGCTGGTCTTCGATGGCGGGGCCTTTACCATCCCGCTGCCGCGGCACCTGCAGGCGGCGGCCCGGAGCCACGGTGCCCGGGAGGTGATCCTGGGCGTCCGGCCCGAGCACATCGAGGCCGATCCGAACTTCGTCCAGGCCCATCCGGAGGCGGTGATCCGGGCTGTCATCGAGGTGGTCGAGCCCCTGGGTGCGGAGACCTTCCTCTACCTGCGGGCTGGGGAGCACTCCCTGACCGCCCGGGTGGAGGGTACCCATACCTTCCGGGATGGCGACACCATCTCCGTGGTGCCCCGGGTGGAGAAGGTCCACCTCTTCGACCCGCAGACCGAGCGGGCGATCCGGGAGGCACCGGTGGCGGTGGCCTGATCTCCAGCCTGCCGGTGCTCCAGGGCCGCGGTCTGGACCTGGGCCTGAATCAACGGCGATGGGGCCATGGCAGTCGGCGGCAGGAAGTCTTTTTCCTGCCGCCGAAAGTGTATCTCGCTGGGCAACATACCACCGTGGGGTCCACTGGCACGGTGGAGCCCCGCAACGACGGATCCCGGCAAGGAGGACAGCCTGCATGAGTTACGAAGCCCGGCTGCGGGAACTCGGCATTGCCCTGCCCCCGGCGCCCCGGCCGGTGGCGGCCTACGTTCCCGCGGTGAAGAGCGGCAACCTGGTCTACACCTCCGGCCAGCTGCCCTTGGTGGAGGGTAAGCTCCCCTTCACCGGCAAGGTGGGAGCCGGTGTCACTCTGGAGCAGGGGCAGGAGGCGGCCCGCATCGCGGTCCTGAATGCCCTGGCGGTGGTGCGGGAGGCCGTGGGGAGCCTGGACCGGGTCACCCGGGTGGTGAAAGCCACGGTCTTCGTGGCCAGCGCCCCCGGGTTCAACGGGCAACCCCAGGTGGCCAACGGCGCGTCCGAATTGCTCCAGCAGGTTTTCGGCGAGGCCGGGCGCCACGCCCGTTCTGCGGTCGGGGTAGCGGAACTGCCCCTGGACGCACCGGTGGAGGTCGAGCTGGTGGTGGAGGTGGCCGGTTAGCCCGGCCGCCTTTCCCTGTTGGGGACCTTCCGGCCTGTTTCGTTGCCTGTCTAGCCGGGGCTTCCCTCCACCGGCGGCCCTGGACCCGCCCCCGGAGCCGGCGAACCGTCCTCCGGGGGTGTGCAGCCGCCCTCCCCGGGCCAGGACCCCAGGTCGATGAGGAACCGGCCCGGGAGCACCTGCTCCGCGAGGGTCGGGCTCAGGGGGATTTCCACCGGGCTCTGGTCTCCCCGGAGGAGCCGCAGCCGCACCCCGGCGACGAGGGATGGCAGGTCCAGGAAGACGTTGGTGCGCAGCCCGAGGAAGACCGGCAGGCAGGGGGTCAGGTCGGCGGGGGTGAGCACCGCTGCCCGGGCCTGGTTGACCCCCAGGCCGGCTCCCTCGGCGTCGATCTGGCAAATATATGTCCGACCGGTGGCGGCAAGGCGCCGGCCCTGGCCGATGGTGATGGCCAGGTGGTATTCGTCCCGGCCCAGGGACCGCCGGAGCGCACCGGTGGGCAGGGCGAGCCAGCTCTCAAAGAAGCTGCCCAGACGCAGCCGCACCGGCTCGTTGGCCAGCAGTTCGACGCCCATGCGCACGGGGCTTACCTCCTTTGCCGGGAGGCTGCCCCATCGTATTCCGGCGGCTGCAATCAGGTGAGGTGCAGAGGATGGCAGGACAAAAGGGACCGCTTTACGGCCCCCAGCGGCTGCAGAAGGTGCTCGCCCACGCCGGCGTGGCCTCCCGCCGGGCATCGGAGCAGCTGATCCTGGCCGGCCGGGTGAAGGTGAACGGCCAGGTGGTGACGACCCTGGGAACCAAGGTGATCCCCGGGGTCGACCAGATCGAGGTGGACGGCAAACCCATCACCGCCCGGGAAAACCTGGCCTATTGCCTGCTCTACAAGCCCCGGAAGGTGGTGACCACCGTCTACGACCCCCAGGGGCGGACCACGGTCCTTGATCTGATCGGCGACGCACCGGTCCGGCTCTTCCCCGTGGGCCGGCTGGACTACGACTCCGACGGGCTCTTGCTGCTGACCAACGACGGCGACCTCGCGTTTCGGCTGATGCACCCGTCCCAGAAGGTCTGGAAGACCTACGTGGTGCGGGTGCGGGGGGTGCCTTCTGAGGCCAAGCTCCGCCGGCTGCAGCAGGGGATCACCCTCGAGGACGGCCCCACCGCCCCCTGCAAGGTGCGGCTCCTCAAAGTGGTAACGGACCGCACCAACCCCCGGAACCAGGTGGCCTGGGTGGAGATCCGCATCTACGAAGGGCGCAACCGCCAGGTGCGCCGGATGTTCGCGGCCATTGGCCACGAGGTGATCGGCCTTACCCGCACCCGGCTCGGTCCCCTGCGGCTCGAGGGCCTCCAGCCCGGGCAGTACCGCTACCTCACCCCCGGGGAGATCCAGGCCCTCCGGCAGTACGTGGGGCTGCCGCCCCGGCCCCCGTACCCCCTGGCCCCGGTGCCCAAGGGGGTCCGGGGGGAGCCCTGGCAGCCGGCCCGGCCGGCGCAGCCAGCAGCCCAGCCGGCTCGGCCCGCGGCGGCGTCCGCCCGGTCCGCCATCGCATCGGCCCCGCCGGCGGGCCGGCGGTTCCGGGCCTCCACCCGGCTGCGGGCGTCTGCAACCTGAGGCCCCGGGCAGGGAGGGTAGGGGGATGGCGGCGTGGTTCTTCCCGGCCCCCGGGGCGGAGGCCGGACTCCTCCCGGAGGAGCAGCTCTGGGCCATGGAAGCCACCGCCCTGGAGGTCCGGCGGCTCTGGTTCGGCGGTCAGGTGCAGCCCTTTTACGGGGGTGTCCTCCTGCGGGAGCTGGGCACCGAGCTGGTCGCCCTGCTCCGGGCGAGGCCGGAGGAGGCCCCCCGGCTGGTGGAGGAGGTCCGGCAGCGCCGGGCCCAGGTGGTGGTGACCCCCTTCAGCCAGCCCCGGGACCTGGCTGTGCGCCTCCGCCGGGCCGGATTTTACCCAGTGGCCCGGCAGGGGGCTTATGTCTACAGGCCCTCCCTGCCGGGGCCGCAGCCGGCGGAGGGCCGGCCCCCGGCGGTGGCGCCCCGGCGCCGGGGGCTTGTCCCCTGGCCGCCCGGGTGGCTCCGGAGGTGGCTCCGCCCCGCCGGACCCGCCGGTCCCCTTGCCATCGCCCCGATCAGCGCCGAAGGGCTGCCGGAGTGGAACCGGGTCTGCTGGGAGGCCTTTGGCCCGCCGGGACTGCGGGAGGAGGCTTCCCTCTTCGAGAAGGAGCGGGCCTTTGTCAACATGGGCAGCCGGGCCCTCTGGTACCTGGCCCGGTTGGGCCAGGAGCCGGTGGGCACCGCGATCCTCTACCTGGGCGACCAGGCGGCCCAGATTCTGGCCGTCGGCACCCGGCCGGGGTACCGACGGCGGGGGGTGGCCACCGCCCTGGTCTGCCGGGCCATCGCGGACTTCCGGGCCCGGAGCCGGGGGGTGCTCTTCCTGGACACCTGGCCCGGGAGCGGGGCGGAGCGGCTCTACCTCCGGCTGGGCTTTCGGCGGGCTTACATCCGCACAATGTACGCCCCGGGGTGAGAAGGAGGGTTCTCGGTGTCCGGCACGACAGGAATGACGGTCCAGAGCTTATTGAAAATGAAGCGGTTCGGAGACTACCGCCAGGGCACCCGCCCCCTCCAGTACCGCCGGGCCGACTGGATCCAGATGGCCCGGGGCAAGGAGCGGGCCCTGCGGCTCTTGGTCAAGTCCACCCTCGGCGTTCCCAGCGCCCACCACAGCGACCAGGATTATCCCATGTGGTGCTTTCAATTCCCCGACGGGGGTGAGCTCGTCGTGCTCATCGCCCGGGGAGGGGGCCAGGTGCAGCTGGTCGCCCGGAACGAGGAGCAGTCCCGGGACCTCAAGCAGGCAGTGGACTTCTTGCTGGAAGAGCTGGGCAGCAAGCTCCGCCAGCTCTGAAGGACGGCCCAGGAGACCGGGAGGCGGCGTGCGTGCACTGGTGGGAAGAGACCGAGCGCCGGGCCCTGGCCACCCGGGGCCAGGCGGCCCTGGCCCTCACCTTCTGGCAGCGGCTCCGGGAGGCCGGCTGTCCGGCGGACCTGGCCTTGCTGCCCGCCCAGGGCCTTGCGGGGCTGTACAGTTCCGGGATCGACCTGGTCCACTGGGTCGACGGGCTGCTGACCGCGGACGCCCAGAGCCTGGAGAGCCACCTCCTCGCCCTCCGGGCCTGGGTCCGGGAGGCAGCCTTCCGCATCCGGGAGTCCCACCGGCCCTTTCTCCTCCTCCTGGACGGCCTGCGGGTGGACCCGGAAGAGTTCCCCCAGGAGCCGGAGGAGGACCTGCCCGCCGGGGTGCTCCCCCCGGAAGCGGCGCCCAAGTGGGAGGGGCGATACGAGCAGCGGCACCTCCTGTACGAGCGGCTGGACATCCGGCTTGAAGCCCTGGGGATGGCCGGGCCGGTCCGCCGCCCCTTTGCCCATTCCCTGGCCACGGTCTACGAGGAGTTCATGGTGCTGCTGCGGCGGCTCCAGCCCCTCACCGGGCCCCACGGCCGGCTCCGGCTGCGGGAGGCGGTGGCGCTCATCTCCGACGTGACCACCACCTTTCACCTGGACCTGGGCCCCCGGCATCTGGAGTCCCTCAGGGCCGAGCCGGGCCGGCCAGCGATCCCGGGACTCGGCACCTGGCTGGATCTGGCCCTGGCCTCCCTCACGCCGGGTGGTCTGCCGCCGGAGTGGCTCGCGGAGGGAACCGGGGCCGGCTAGCAGTTCTTGACAGAGCGTTGCATTGGCGATATTATAATGGATAGATTCGTGTCCGCATGTCCGCCATCTGGCTGTTCGATAGATGGGCGGGGCCTTCCGAGGCCCTGCCGGACAGGCTGCTAGCCGCCCCCGGCCGGTTCGGGGACCGGGGAGTCAGAACCGACCGGAACGGGCCCGCCCCGGCCTGAGCCCGTTCGGACCGCTGACCGTCCCGGACCGGGACCGGTCACCCTGGCTGGCGCAAGGTGGCAGCGCCTGACCGCCTTCGCGGCAGTTCGACCGGCGCCACCGGGTTCAGGTGCCGCTGTGAGGCTTCGGGCGGCCGCCATGACCGGTGCGCCTTTTGTTTATGTCCAGGCGCCTCTGTGCGCCTGCCGTCTGGACTTGCCAGACGGTTTCTTCCGCATAGGCAAAATCGAGCTGGTCGCGAACAGATGGGTGGCATGGGGACCGAGTCGACAAGCTCGGTTTTCTTTATTTTGTCGGATGTGTCGGGGGTAACCCCGGGGCCCAACAAGCCCGAAGGGGGGTGAAGGCAGTGCTGGACTGGCTGATTCTGCCCGCGGTGGGAGCGCTGGGCCTGGCCCTGGGACTGCCCGCGGGCTACTGGTGGCGGCGCCGGCAGGAGGCCCGGCAGATCGGCGCGGCGGAGGCCCGGGCGGAGGAGATCCTCCGCAAGGCCATGCGGGACGCCGAGGCCCGGAAGAAGGAGGCCGTGCTGGAGGCCAAGGAAGAGGTGCACCGGCTCCGGACCGAGTTTGAGCGGGAGGTCCGGGAGCGGCGGAGCGAGATCCAGCGGCTGGAGCGCCGGCTGCTGCAGAAGGAAGAGCAGCTGGACCGGAAGGTGGAGGCCCTCGAGCGGAAGGAGGAAGCCTTCAACCGCCGGGAGCGGGAACTGGAGCGGCAGGCCCAGCAGCTCCAGGAGCTGGAGCGGCAGAAGCGCCAGGAGCTGGAACGGATCTCCGGCCTCAGCACCGAGGAGGCCCGGCGTCTGTTCCTGAGCCAGATCGAGCAGGAATCCCGGGTCGAAGCGGCCAAGCTTATCCGCGAGATCGAGGCCGAGGCCAAGGAGACCGCCGAGCGCAAGGCCCGGGAGATCATCGCGACCGCGATCCAGCGGGTGGCGGCGGACCACGCCTCGGAGATCACCATCACCGTGGTGCCGCTGCCCAACGATGAGATGAAGGGCCGGATCATCGGCCGGGAGGGCCGGAACATCCGGACCCTGGAGACCCTCACCGGCATCGACCTCATCATCGACGATACGCCGGAAGCGGTGGTCATCTCCGGCTTTGACCCGATCCGGCGGGAGATCGCGAAGGTGGCGCTGCAGAAGCTGATCGCCGACGGCCGGATCCACCCGGCCCGGATTGAGGAGATGGTGGAGAAGGCCCAGCGGGAGATCGAGCAGCGCATCCGGGAGGAGGGCGAGGCCGCCTGCTTTGAGGTGGGGGTCCACGGCCTCCATCCCGAGCTGGTCAAGCTCCTGGGCCGGCTCCGATTCCGTTACTCCTATGGCCAGAACGTGCTGAAGCACTCCATCGAGGTGGCCCACCTGGCCGGGCTGATGGCCGCGGAGCTGGGGGTCAACGTCGAGGTAGCCAAGCGAGCGGGGCTTCTCCACGACATCGGCAAGGCGGTGGACCACGAGATGGAGGGCTCCCACGTGGCCATCGGCGTCCAGTTACTGCGGAAGTACAAGGAGAGCCCCGAGGTCATCCACGCGATGGAGACCCACCACGGCGATGTCGAGCCCCGGAGCGTGGAATCGGTGCTGGTCACCGCCGCGGATGCCATCTCCGCCTCCCGGCCGGGAGCCCGGCGGGAGACCCTGGAGAGCTACATCAAGCGGCTGGAGAAGCTGGAGCAGATCTCCGAGTCCTTCGAAGGCGTGGAGAAAGCCTACGCGATTCAGGCGGGCCGGGAGGTCCGGGTCATGGTCAAGCCCGACCGGGTCGACGACTACGGCACCATCAAGCTCTCCCGGGAGATCGCCCGGCGGATCGAGAACGAACTGGAGTACCCCGGCCAGATCAAGGTGACGGTCATCCGGGAGAGCCGGGCGGTGGAGTACGCCCGCTGATTTCCGGTGACCGGCCCCGGGCAGCCCTGTGTGGCTGCCCGGGGCCGCTCGAGCGAGGTGGCAGCGTTGGAGCACGACCGGTGGTGGGACGACCCCGAGTGGTCGGAGCGAGCGATCTCGACCCGCATCACCGGCCTTCTGCGCATCCCGGAGGTCTCCGCGGTCCGGTACGACCCCAGGGAGCAGGTGCTGCGGATCCGGTTCCTCGTGGCCGGCGAGGTGGAGGAGGCCCAGGTGAGCGCCGCCGCCCGGCGGCTCCAGGAATCCCTGGAGGTGCTGGCCCAGCTGGAGGGCCGGCAGCCCCTCTCTCTGGCGGTGACGGGTTGGGTGGAGGCGGGGGTCGGGACCATCGAGGTGGTCCGGGACCCGGCCACCCTCACCGTCGGCGAGGTTTACCTGACCACCGAACTTCTCCGGGAGCAATTCGGTGCCGGCCTGGTGGTAGACCCCTCCGACCCGTACCTGGTGGAGGAGCAGGCCCTGGCCCAGGAAGAGGTGATCCAGGCCCTCATCGCCGACCTCCGGGCCGGCAGGGCCCGGGGTCCGCTGGTGGCCATCCGGGACGAGGGCCGGCTCCTGGTCTACAGCCAGTAACCCGGACCGCTGGACGGGCAGGACTCCCTGGGCAAGGGAGCCTGCCTGTCTTTGTGCCGCCCCGGGGCCGGGCGGCGGCCGCGGGGAATCGTAACGGTGGGCAGAGGCAAGGAGGAAGGGCCGTGCGAATTCTGTTCTTCGGCGACGTGGTGGGCAAGGCGGGCCGGGAGATCCTGGCCCGCCGCCTCGGCCCCCTGAAGAAGGCCTACGGGGCGGAGGTGGTGGTGGTCAACGGGGAGAACGCCGCCGCGGGCCTGGGGATCACCCCTGCCATCTGCGAGGAACTCTTCGCCCTGGGGGCGGATGTGATCACCCTGGGCAACCACGCCTGGGACAAGCGGGAGATCATCCCCTACATCGACGGCGAGCCCCGCCTCCTCCGTCCCCTGAACCTCCCCCCGGGCACCCCGGGGCTCGGCTCCGCGGTGGTGCGCCGGGGCAGCACGCCGGTGGCGGTCATCGCCCTCCACGGCCGGGTCTTCTTTCCCTTCATCCCCGACGACCCCTTCCGGGCGGTGGAGGAGGAGGTGGAGCGGCTCCGGCGCCAGACCCCGGTGATCCTGGTGGACTTCCACGCGGAGGCCACCTCGGAGAAGGCGGCGATGGCCTGGTTCCTGGACGGCCGGGTCTCCGCGGTGGTGGGGACCCACACCCACGTGCAGACCGCGGACGCCCGGATCCTCCCCGGGGGGACGGCCTTCATCACCGACGTGGGGATGTGCGGGCCGTGGCAGTCGGTCATCGGCATGAACCCGGAACTGGCGCTGCAGCGGCTCCGGACCCAGATGCCCGTCCGGCTGGAGGTCGCCCGGGGGCCGGCGGTGCTCTCCGCGGTCTGCATCGAGGTGGACCCGGCCACGGGCCGGGCCCTGGCCATCACCCCGATCCAGGAGCGGGAGGAGGAGCCGGCATAGCCCCTGGTGCCGCCCCGTTGGCGCCGGTTGCAGCTGCTGGGTTGTCAGGAAGAGATCTCCTTTCCTGCCAAAAAGACTTGCAAATAGGGGCGGCTGCCGGTAACATATGACTTAACAGCCAACACCGGAGAGCAGGACGAAGGAGGCGTCTTCCATGGATGTGCTTAAGGTATCGGCCAAGTCCAGCCCCAACGCGGTGGCCGGAGCCCTCGCCGGTTGCATCCGGGAGAAGGGATGCGCGGAACTGCAGGCCATCGGGGCGGGCGCCCTCAACCAGGCGGTCAAGGCGGTTGCCATCGCCCGGGGGTTTGTCGCACCCAGCGGCCTTGACCTGATCTGCATTCCGGCCTTCACAGACCTGACCATCGACGGCGAGGAGCGGACGGCGGTGAAGCTGATCGTCCAGCCTCGCTGAAGATGCCTCTCCGGCACGCCGCCCAGCGGTCCGGGCGGCGTTCTTCTTTGGCAGGAAAGGGGAGCCGGGGGGGAGAAGTGGCAATGCACTGCCCACTCCCCGGCAGGTGGGCGGCCCCGGCCTGCCGGGGGTGGGCAACCTGGAGGGAGGAGGAGGCAGGTGCCGGAACTTCCAGACGCTCAGGCGGCGCTGGCCCTCCACCGCCGGGTCCTGGTGGTGGACGGCCACTGCGACAGCGTCCTCGACCTCTGGGCGGGGAAGCGCCGGCTCGGGGAGGCCTCCGAGCACGGCCACCTCGACTTTCCCCGGGCCCGGGCCGGGGGGCTGGGCGCCCAGGTCTTCGCCCTCTGGCCGGCCCCGGAGACCTACGACAAGCCCTCCCGGCGGGTGCTGCAGCTCCTCGATGCCCTGCTGGGAGAGCTGGAGCGCTGCCCGGACCAGGCCCGGCTGGTCACCCGGGCGGAGGAGATCGAGGCCTGCCGCCGGGACGGGGTGCTGGCGGTGATCGTCGGCATCGAAGGCGGCGAGGCCCTGGAGGGCGACCTGGCCCTCCTCCGGACCTACTACCGCCTCGGGGTGCGGGTCCTGGGGCTCACCTGGAACCACCGGAACCTGCTCGCGGACGGCGCCCTGGAGTGGGAGACCGGCGGGGGGCTCACCCGGTTCGGCCGGGAGGTGGTCCGGGAGATGAACCGGCTCGGCATGGTGGTGGACGGGGCGCACCTCAGCCCCGCGGGCCTCCGGGACCTCCTGGAGGTCTCCGAGCACCCGGTGATTGTCAGCCACGGGAACTGCCGGGCCCTCTGGGACCATCCCCGGAACCTCACCGACGACCAGATCCGGGCCCTGGCGGAGCGGGGCGGGGTCTTCGGCATCTCCTTCGTCCGGGCTTTCATGGGGGAGCCGGGGAAGGTGACGGTGGAGACCGTCGCCGACCATATCGACCACGTCTGCCAGCTCCTGGGCACCAGCGCCCACGTGGGGCTCGGCTCGGACTTCGACGGCACCGGTGAGCTGCCCCTGGGGCTGGAGGGGGCCGAGGCCCTGCCCCGGCTGACCGCGGCGCTGATGGCCCGGGGCTACCGGGAGCCGGACCTCGCGGCCATCCTGGGGGGCAACTACCTCCGGGTCTTCCGGCAAGTACTGCGCTAGAGTCGGGTACGACACAGGGTCCGACAACAGGGAGGGAGCGACGGCCGATGCCCGAAGTGACCGTTCGCACCGCTTCGGTGACCGAGATCCAGGCGGATGTCCTGGTGGTCAACCTCTTCAAGGGGGTGCAGGTGCCCGGAGGCGCCACCGGCGCGGTGGACCGGGCCCTGGGCGGCCTCATCAGCCAGGCCATCGCCGCGGGGGACCTCAAGGGCGACCTCGGGGAGACCGCGATCTTCTACACCCAGGGCCGGCTGCCGGCCCGGAAGGTGCTGGTGGTCGGGCTGGGGAAGGCGGAGAAGTTCGGCCTGCCCGAAGTGCGCAAGGTCGCGGCCATCGCCGCCCGGGCGGCCTGGAAGTCCGGCGCCCGGTCCATCGCCACCATCGCCCACGGGGCGGGGATCGGCGGCCTCGACCCGGTCCGGGCGGCGGAGGCGACGGTGGACGGGACCCTTCACGGCCTTTACCGGTTCGCCGGCTACAAGACCGGCGATCGGGAGGACCGGCCCCCGGTGGAGGAGGTCATCCTGGTGGAGCGGGACGAGGCCAAGGCCGGGGCCATGGTCGCGGGGGCGGAGGTGGGGCGGATCCTGGCCGAGTCCGTCAACTGGGCCCGGGACCTGGGGAACCGGCCGGCCAACCGGCTGACCGCGGCGGACCTGGCGGAGGAGGCCGTCCGGATGGCCCGGGAGGTGGGGCTGGAGGCTGAGGTCCTGGAGAGGGCGGACCTCGAGCGGCTGGGAGCGAACCTCCTGCTGGCGGTGAACCGGGGCTCCGCCGAGCCGCCGAAGATGATCGTCCTCCGGTACCGGGGCGCCGGGACCGGCAAGCCCATCGCCCTGGTGGGCAAGGGGCTCACCTTTGACACCGGCGGCATCTCCCTCAAGCCCGCGGAGAACATGTGGGACATGAAGTTCGACATGTGCGGCGGCGCGGCGGTCCTGGGGGCGATGCGGGCCATTGCCCTCTTGCGCCCGGCGGCGGACGTGCTGGCGGTGGTGCCCGCCACGGACAACATGCCCGACGGGGCGAGCTACAAGCCCGGGGACGTGATCCAGGGGCTGTCGGGCAAGACCGTGGAGATCCGGTCCACCGACGCCGAGGGCCGGCTGATCCTGGCCGACGGCCTGGCCTACGCGGTTCGGGAGGGCGCGGCCCGGATCATCACCGTCTCCACCCTGACCGGCGGGGCGCTCGTGGCCCTCGGCCGGGTGCGCTCCGCCCTCATCGCCAACGACGACCGGTGGGCGGAGGAGGTGCTGGCCGCGGCCGCCGACGCCGGCGAGAAGGTCTGGCGGCTGCCCGCCGACGAGGAGTACCGGGAGCTCTTCAAGTCCGAGATCGCGGACATGACCAACGGCGGGAAGCGCGAAGCCTCCACCATCCAGGGCGGGCTGTTCCTCCTGCAGCACGTGGGGGACGTGCCCACCGCGCACCTGGACATCGCCGCCACCGCCTGGACCAGCGGCGACCGGACCCAGGAGCCCGGGGCCACCGGAGTGGCCACCCGGACCCTGGTGGCCGCGGTGCGGCGGTACCGGCAGGAGGCTTGAGCCGTGGCCGGCGGGGCGGATCTCCACCTCCACACCACCGCCTCCGACGGCACCCTCTCCCCGGCGGAGATGGTGGCCCTCAGCCGGGAGCAGGGGCTGGTGGCCATCGCCATCACCGACCACGACACCGCCGGCGGCCTCCGGGAAGCCGTGGCGGCGGGGGAGCGGCTGGGGATCCAGGTGATCCCCGGGGTGGAACTCTCCTGCCCGGTGGGCGACGGGCGGACCGAGGTGCACCTCCTCGGCTACCTCTGCCGGTTTGACGACGGCCCCCTGGCCGAACTCCTGGCCCGGCTGCGCCGGGGCCGGTTCGAGCGGGCCGCGGCGATCGTGGAGCGGCTCCGGGCCCGGGGCTACGCCATCGACCTGGACCGGGTGCTGGCCCTGGGGGGCGAGAGCGTCGGCCGGGCCCACATCGCCCAGGCCCTGGTGGAGGCCGGTTACGCCCAGACGGTGAAGGAAGCCTTCGACCGGTTCCTGGTCCCCGGCCGGCCGGGGTATGTCCCCCGGCCCCGGCTCACCCTCTCCGAGGCGATCCAGGCGGTCCGGGAGGCCGGGGGCGTGCCGGTCCTCGCCCATCCGGGGCTGATCCGGGACGACCACTGGGTGGCGGCAGCCATCGCGGCCGGGGTGATGGGGCTCGAGGCGTACCACACCGATCACTCCGCCGCCCAGGCGGAGAAGTACGCCCGCTGGGCCGAGGCCCGGGGCCTTCTGGTGACCGGGGGCTCCGACAGCCACGGCCCCCGGGGCAGCCGGCCGGTGCTCCCCGGCCACGTCCGGGTGGGGCTGGAGGTGGTGGAGCGGCTGCTGGCCGCCGCGGGCCGCGCCGGCTAAGGGCGCTGGAGCTGCCCCTGGCCGCCGCGGGCCGCCCTGGCTAGGGGTGCGTATGCTGGACCGGAACCTGTTAGGAGGGGGAGGTCCAGCGATGACCATGACCTACGGCCTCGGCGGGCTGCCGGCCGCCTGGGCCCAGCCGGCGGCCTGGGTGTACCCTGCCGCCGGGGAGCGGCCCGCCGCCGGGGGATGGCAGACCGCCGGCACCGCCGCGTGGCCGGAGCCGGTTTCGGGGGCCTGGACGGCACCGCTGCCATCGCCCTGGCCGGTCTTACCCATGCCCATGGCCGCCCCCGGGCCCCGGGGCCCGGCCCCGGTCTGGAGCCCCATGGCCGGCGGGGAAGGGGACCCGTTCTCTTCTGCCCGGGCTCACGACCTGGCGATGCTCCGGGACCAGCTGGTGGGGGAACTGCAGGCGGTGAACGGCTATGTGCGGGATGCGGCCCGGGCGTCGGACCCCCGGGTCCGGGCCCGGCTCCTGGAGATCGCAACGGACGAGCGGCACCACGTCGCGGAACTCACCCAGCTCATCCGGGAGCTGGATCCCCTGCAGGACCAAGCCTTCCGGCAGATCCAGGGCTGAGGGGGCCCGCTGGACAGCCCTCCCTCTGCTGCGGTATGGGAGCCAGCCCTGGCCGGTATACTAGGGAAGGAAACCCGCCGAGGGCAGGGGGGAGAGGCCTTGGACCAGGAGGCTGAATTGGCCGGCCTGAAGGCCCGTATCCGCCTTCTGGAACAGCGGATCCAGGGACTGCGGGCCAGCCGGCGGATCCTGATGAACCTGCTGGCCGCCCAGGAGCGGGAAAAGCGCATCCGGATCCACCGGCTGGAGACGGAGAACCAGCGGCTGCAGCGCCGCTCGACCCGACTGGCCCGGCTCGCCCTGGAGAGCAACATCCGGCTGGTCCGCCTGGCCGAGGGCCAGGGCCTGGCCGGTAACGGCCATGGGGACCCGTACCCGGGGCCCCGGAACACCGGTACCGATTAAAAGAAACAGGAACAGGGCCCGGACCGCCTGGTCCGGGCCCTGTGCGCTCTGGCTCCACGCCTTCACGCCGTCTCTGTGGGGTTTCGGATCTGTGCTCACCGCTTGGGCGGCCGCTCCTTCGGCGCCGCCGGCCGCCGCGGGGGCCAGGGGCTGCCTCCCACCCGCAGGTCAGCCGGTGGCTCCGGTGTGTGCCGCCACCCCAGGATTGGATCGTCCCGGAAGGCCGGTTCGTCGTCCAGGGCAGCAGGCAGATGCCTAAGGGTCAGAATCGGCTGCGACCGCCGGGGGGTGTTCCCCCCGCGCCGGGGGACGGGGCCGGTCATGGCGAGCCACCTCCTCCAGGGCCAGCGGATCGACAGACCTGGTGCTGCTCCTATTGTACCACGCTTTGCAGCCCGGGGCGACCGCCCGCCTTCCCCCGAGGGCCGGCCTCGGCGGGCCGGGGGCTGGCAGGCCCCAGCGGGCCTAGTGTGCCCGGGGGCGACCGGCACCACCCGAGCTGGGCCGGGGGCGGGAGGCCGGCTGCCGGAGCAGGGCCAGGGCCGCTTCCTGTCCAACCTTTTTGGCAAGCGCTGCGGTGAAACCCGACCCGAGGAGGGAGAGGGAGGACCCATGCTCCTGCAGCACCTGATCACCTTCTGCAAGGTGGTGGAGACCGGGAACTTCACCCGGGCAGCAGAGGTACTGCACCTCAGCCAGCCCAGCGTCACCAAACACATCAGCAGCCTGGAGCATCACCTGGGGGTCGTCCTCCTGGACCGGGACGGCAAGCGGGTCCACCTCACCCCGGCCGGCGAACTGGTATACGACTACGCCCGGCGGATCGCCCAGCAGGTGGCGGAGTGCCAGGCCGCGGTCCAGGCCCTCCGGGACCCCCGGGCGGGGATGGTCACCATCGGTTGCGTCCACACCATCGGCCTCTACGTGCTCCCCGACCTCCTGCTGGCCTTCGCCCGGGAGTATCCCCAGGTGCGGCTGATTGTCAAGACCAGCCGGATGCAGGAGACCCTCCGGCTTCTCCTGCAGCACGAGATCGACCTGGGGCTGGTGACGGCTCCCGTCACCCACGAGCGGGTCGCCTGTACGCCCCTCTACGAGGATCCGGTGCTGGTGGTGGGGTCGCCCCGGCTCCGGTCGCAGCTCCCGCCGGAGATGACCGCCGCCGACCTGGCCCGGGTGCCGGTGATCGGCTTTCAGCGGGGCACCCGGTACCGGAGCTTTCTCGACTCAGAGCTGGAGAAGCGGGGGATCCACCTGACGGTGGTGATGGAGTTCGACAGCCACGAGGCGGTGCGGACCATGGCTGCCCTCGGCCTGGGGCTTGCCCTGGCGCCCGCCTCCACCGTCCGGCGGGACCTCGCGGAGGGCACCCTGGTCGAGGTCCCGGTCCGGGACTTTCCCCGGATCTCCCGGACCACCTGCCTCATCCTCCGCCGGGACGGCCGTCTGCCCCCGGCCGCGGCCAACCTGGCCCGGTTCATCGCCCGGCACTTCGGGGTCCCGGCGCCGGAGCCTTTGGGCTGAACACTATCCGGCCCACACCCCCGGCGGCGCACCCTCCGGGGCCACCACCTCGAGGGCCCGGGGCAGCAACCGAAAGGTGGCCGGCAGGTGGCCCACCACGTCGCCGTCCAGATGCAGGGCTATCGGTTCGGCGGCGGCTACCTGGACCTCCCGGGCCAGGTGGAACTCGCCCTTGGGGTGGTCCACGTGCCGGCCGGTGTACAGCTTGGGCAGGACTTCGACGAGTTCGGCCTTGCCCACGTCGCCGGCGATGAGGACGCTGAAGTGGCCGTCGTCCAGGGTCGCGTGGGGGAGGATCTGCATCCCGCCGCCGTAGTACCGGCCAATCCCCACCGCCATCAGGAGGACCCGCCGGCGGACCTCCCGGCCGTCCAGGCGGATGGTCATCTCGGGGTTGCGATACCGGACCAGGGTGATCAGGGCTGCTACCAGCGACGGGAAGGTGCCGGGGATCGCCTTGAGAATCCGGCGGGTATTGACCTCCTGGGCGACCTCCGCGTCGAAGCCGATGCCGGCGATGTTGATGAAGTGCCGGCCGCTTTCCAGGTGCAGCCCTACGTCCACCGGCCGCACCGGGGCGGTAAAGGCGATCCGGGCGGCGGCCAGAGGGTCCCGGGGAATGCCCAGGCTGCGGACAAAGTCGTTTCCCGTGCCGCTGGGGACGATCCCCAGGGCCGCCCCCGTGCCGATCAGGCCGTTGACCACTTCGTTCAGGGTGCCGTCGCCGCCCATGGCGATGATCCGATCAAATCCGGCTCGGGCGGCCTCCCGGGCCAGCGTTTCCCCGTGCCGGGGCGCGGTGGTGAAGCCCACGTCGTATTCGCCCCACTGGGCGAGGTGCGGTTCCAGCCGCCGCCAGACCTGAAAGGTCCGGCCGTGCCCCGCGGTGGGATTGACGACGAAGAAGAGACGCACAGGGGGTTCGCTCCTCTCCCGGCCAGATGGCTGCATCTGTACAACAGAGTACGGATACGTTCCCACTACGGATACGTTCCCAGTGGGGCGAATTCCTGTGCGCGGGAGGCGCAGCCTGGCCTTACCCTCCGCCCCGGAGGGCCATGAGCCGGAGCCGGTTGGCCAGGGCGGTCACCGTCTCCTGAGGGCCTGTCAGGGCGATCCGGACCCGGTCGACCCGCAGGCGGCTGCCCGGCACCGGGTAGCTCTCGCCGCTTACCCGGGCGGTCCACCCGGGGCCACAGACCGTGCCGTCCGGCGCCACCTGCCCGCCCAGCAGCCGGAGGTACTCGACGGCCAGGGCCGGCTGCACCCCTCCGAGTTCCAGCACCATGTTCGCCGCGTTCACCGCATTCATGCCCCAGACCCTCCGGCCACCGGGGGGAACAGGGCCACCTCCTCGGTGCCGTCGAGCGGGGTGGAGAGGCCCTGGAGGTGGACGATGTTCCGCCCGTCCACGTAGACGGCGACGTAGGGCTTGAGGGCGGTGCCCTCGGGGTCGTCGAAGATCTCATCCCGGAGCGCGGGGTACTGGGCCACCAGCCGGTTCAGCACCGTACCGACGGTCTCCCCCGGCGCAGCGGCCACTTCCGCCTCCCGGGTCCCGGCTGCCGCACGCAGGGTCGCGTAGAGGAGCACCCGCACGGCTATCTCACCCCTCTCTTTCGCCGGCGCGCCTCGGGCCCGACCGGGCCGGCACTGGTTAGCAAAGGCGAGGGCGGGAACCCGGTGCGGATCCCACCCTCGCCTTCCGTGCCGCCGGTCGGACGCCCTGCCGGGCTGGACTGCCGCCTAGATGATCGCCAGCTCCTTCAGCTTGGCCTCGGGCACGACCCCGTTCTCCCAGCCGCGCTCGGCGTAGTACTCCTTGAGCATCTTCTCCAGCTCGCAGACCTTGTCGCTGGCCGGGCCGCTGCCAGGCTGGGTCAGGAGCCGCTCCGGCAGAGTGTCGTGCTCCCCGGTGAAACCGCAGAGGTTGTTGTAGTACCGCTCCAGGTTGTAGATCCGCTCGCCGACCCGGAGCAGGTCCTCCACGGTCCAGTTCAGACCCACCACCGCGTTGAACTGGTCGAGGTACTCCTGGATGCCCTCGGCGAAGGCCGAGAACTTGCAGAGGTCCAGGGAGTCGGAGACGGCGTGGAGGTCCTGGAAGAGCTTGGTCCACTTCGCCTTGCCCTCGGTGGCCAGCGGGTCGGCCTTCTCCGGGATGCCGAGGAGCTCCACGGAGGTGACATAACCCCGGAGATGGCAGCCGCCCCGGTTGGAGGTGGCGTAGCTGAGGCCCATGCCCTGCTGGCCCCGGGGATCGTAGGCCGGGATGGCCTGGCCCTTGACGCACATGGCCATCTGCGGGTCGCCCAGCGCCGCCGCAGCCCGGGCCGGCCCTTCGGCCAGGAGATTGGCGATCTCATCCTTGCGGTAGGCGATCCGCTCCACCAGCTCGATCTGCTTGTCGGCGTCGCCCCACGCCACCTGCTCCTTCAGGAGGCCCCGCTCGGAGGCTTCCATCGCCATGGCGAGGAGCACACCGGTCTCGATGGTGTCCATGCCGTAGATGTTGCAGAGGTAGATGAGGTAGGCCACCGACTCCTTGTCGCTGTTCAGGCAGAGGGTCCCCAGCGCCCAGGCGGACTCGTACTCGAAGCTCTCCACCCGGACCTTGTACTTGCCCTCCTTGACCTCCACCTCTTTCTTGCAGTGGACCGGGCAGGCGTGGCAGGTGGGCTCGTGGACCAGGATGGTCTCCCGGATGGTCTCGCCGGCGAGCTTCTCCGCCTGGTCCCACTGGGTCATCTGGAAGTTCTTCGCGGGCAGGGAGCCGATGGTGTTGGTGGCGTTCATCAGGACGTTGGTGCCGTAGAGGGAGAGACCGCCCTTGTTGGGCGCGGTGACGGCGCTCTCCATGATGGCCTTGAGGCCCCGCTTCCGGGCGCTCTCGTACCGGTCATCGCCCCGGGGCACGAAGTCGTACATCCGCTTCTGTTCGCCCCGAATGACGATGGCCTTCACCCGCTTGTAGCCCATCACGGCGCCCACGCCGCCCCGGCCGGCCGCCCGGTCGTGCTCGTTCATGATGCTGGCAAACCGGACCAGGTTCTCCCCCGCAGGACCGATGCACATCACCGAGACGTCCTGGCCGTACTTCTCCCGGTAATAGGCAACGGTCTCGTGGGTCGTCTTGCCCCAGGTGTCAGAGGCGTCGTGGATGGAGATCTGCCCGTTCTCCACGTAGAGGTAGACGGGCTTCTCCGCCCGGCCCCGGAGCACAATCCCATCAAAGCCGGCCCACTTCAGCCGGGCCGCGGTCCACCCGCCCATGTGGGAGTCGGTGATGGTACCGGTGAGGGGGCTCCGGGTGCAGACCGCCAGCCGGCCGCTCATGTTGATGGGAGTGCCGCTGAGGGGACCGTTCATGATGACCAGGATGTTTTCAGGAGAGAGGGGTTCGACGTTGGGGCCGTTGTCGAAGACCAACTTCGCCCCGTAGCCTCGGCCACCGATATACTTCAGCGCGATCTCCTCGTCGATAGGCGTGTAGGTGACGGTGCCGGTGGTGAGGTCCACGTGGCCGATCCGATTGGCGTAACCGCCGAGCGGCATGGGGAATCCTCCCTCCAGGCTCCTGAAGCCATTGTTCCTACCATTATTATAGTGCGTCGACTGGCTGGTATGTCCAGACTTCTCGTGCACGGGATCGGTGCCGACATCCAGCAGTTCCACAATCCTCCGGGCCCTAGCGGGTACATGGTCTGCCGCTGAAACTGCCACAGTAAAGACAGCAGGTCCGGGTGGAGGTGGAGGCTGTTGGTGACGCGCCGGCGGACCCGCACCGGGTTGGCCATCCTGGTCCTCTTGCTGGCCCTGCTCCCCCTGGTGCAGGGGCGGACGGAAGCCCAGACCCAGCGGGCCCTGCTGTACGAGGGGATGCGGGGCGAAGACGTCCGCTGGGTCCAGGAGCGGCTCCGCTGGTGGGGCTACTACAAGGGACCTGTCGACGGGATCTTCGGCCGCCGCACCACCGCTGCGGTCCTGTACTTTCAGCGGAAGAACGGGCTCCGGGTCGACGGCGTCGTCGGCCCCGAGACCTGGGCCGCCCTGGGCCGGCCCCTCCCCCAGCGGGCTGCGGGGGCGGTGGCCTCCAGGCAGGGGGTCCGGGAGGCGGACCTCGACCTTCTCGCCCGGTTGGTGACCGCCGAAGCCCGGGGCGAGCCCTACGAGGGGCAGGTGGCGGTGGCGGCGGTGGCACTGAACCGGGTGCGGGATCCCCGGTTCCCCAACACCCTCCAGGAGGTCATCTACCAGCCCCTGGCCTTCGAGTCCGTCGCCAACGGGGAGGTCTACCGGCCCGCAACCGCGACGGCCCGGAAGGCGGCCCGGGATGCCCTCAACGGTTGGGATCCGACCCGGGGAGCCCTCTTTTTCTGGAATCCGGCCAAGGCAGTGAGCCAGTGGGTCTGGAGCCGGACCATCGTCAAACAGATCGGCAATCATGTGTTTGCCAAGTGATGGGGCCCAGGGGATGGGCCTGAGGAGTTGGCCCGGGCCGGGCCGCCCAGGTCAGGAGCCCCGGCCCGGGCAGCGGAGGTGCGCGGGGTGAAGGGGAGAGGGTGGCTGGCCGGGGCCGGAGTAGCCGCGGCGCTGGTGGTTGCGGGGGTCCTGGGGCTCTACATCCTGCGGCTGGGGGAGGCCAACCGGCAGCTCTCCTTGATGCTGGAAGCGGAACGGCAGCGGAACTTCAGCGCCCTGGTGAGCCATGTCCGGAGCCTGGAGATGCTTCTGGGCAAGGGACTCGTCACCGGTTCGCCCCGGCAGAACCTCCATTACATGGGCGAGGTCCGCCGGCACGCGGAGCAGGCGGTGGCCCACTTCACCGGGCTGCCCCTGCCGACCCCGGTGAGCGCGGCGACGGGGAAGTTCCTGGCCCAGGTGGGGGACTTCGCCTACGCTCTGGGCCAGAAGGAAGCTGCGGGCCGGCCCATGTCCCGGGAGGAGCGGGAGCGGCTCACCCAGCTCCGGGCGCAGGCGGCGAAGGTGAGCGCCGCCCTCCAGGAGGCGGCGGCACAGATGGCCGCGGACGGCTTCCGGTGGCACCCTCCGGTGCGGATGGGGCTCGCGGGCCTCCTCCGGGGGGCCGGGTTCCGGAGCAAGGCCAGCGCCGACCCCCAGAGCCCCATGCACCAGGTTCCGGGCGGACTGGAGGCCATGGGCGGGACCATGGAGCAGCTGCCGGCCTTCGTCTACGACGGCCCCTTCTCCGATCACGTGGGGGCCCGGCAGCAGGTCTTCGGGGGGCCGGAGGTCGACCGGGCCGGAGCGGAGGCCCGGCTCGCCCGGTACCTACCGGATCCGGACCGGTGGCAGGTCACCGGGGTGAGCGAGTCCGGGGGGAGTATCCCCACCTGGGTCTTTACCCTGGCGCCGGCGACCGGAGCGCCGGCGGCGCCGGACCAGGCGGCCCCCGCCGGTGGACCCCGGGGGCCGGCGGGCCCCGGGGGGAGCGCCGGCGGCACCCTGACGGTGGAGGTGGCCAAGGCCGGCGGCCACCTGGTGCACCTGGTGCAGGATCGGGCCGCCGGGGAGCCGGTCCTCACCCTGGACCAGGCCCGACAGCAGGGGCAGGCCTACCTGGCGGTGGTGGGGTACCCGGGGATGGAGCCGGTCTACGCCGAGGTGGCGGACGGGGAGGCCACCATCCAGTACGTCCTCCGCCAGGGGGAGATCCGGGTCTACCCGGACCAAATTCGGGTGAAGGTGGCCCTGGACACCGGCGAGGTGGTCGGGGTGGACGCCACCCCCTACCTCCTCAGCCACCGGCCCCGGCCCCCGGCGGCGCCGGCGGTGAGCGTGGAGGAGGCCGCCCTGGTCCTCAACCCCGCGGTGGAGGTGGAGGAGAGCCGGCTGGCCCTCATCCCCGACGCGCCGGGAACCGGGGAGATCCTGGCCTACGAGTTCCGGGTCCGGATGGGGGACGAGGCCTACCTGGTCTACGTGAACGCGATGACCGGGGAGGAGGAGCGGGTTCTGCAGATCATCCAGACCGAGACCGGGACCTTTGCCCTGTAACCGGCTCGGCAGCCGGCGGGCCCGGCAACCGGGATCCAGGCCCGCCGGGACCGTCGGGATCTGCCTTCCCGGGATGCGGTCGGGCGCCCCCGCTGGGCGGCGCCCTCTTGCTGCTTTGGGCGGTGCCGCTCTTCCTGCTTCCGGCGCAGCCCCCACGGTTCCGCTCCTCCGGCGAAGATGTTATAATCACCGGTGATCCGCGGCAGTGGCTCCCGGAGAGGAGGGGGACCGTGAGCGACATCAAGAGGACGGGCATCAGCGACGAAGAGGTCATCGCCTGGGTGAAGCGGGAACTGGGTGAGGAGATGGTTCTGCCCGTCGTCTCCCAGGAGACGGCGGCTTCCCATACAGGTCGAATCGCGACGGAGCAGGACGCGGTGGGGGGCTTTACCCACCTGGACGCCCAGGAGGCCCAGGGCTGGCAGGTGGACCCCGAGGCGGCCTGGCGGATCCACGGCCGGCGGGTCGGCATCGACCCCCCGCCGAAGGTGCATATCGAAACCTATGGCTGCCAGATGAACGAGCATGACACCGAGATCATGTACGGGATCCTGCAGCGGATGGGCTACGTCCGGGCTGCGGGGCCCGAGGAGGCCGACGTGCTCCTTTTCAACACCTGCGCAGTCCGGGAGACCGCGGTGGAGCACGCCCTGGGCCGGATCGGCCAGCTCAAGCCCCTCAAGTACAGGAACCCGGACATGATCATCGGGGTCTGCGGCTGCGTTCCCCAGGTAGAGGGGCAGGTTGAGCGGCTGCTGCGGATGTTCCCCTACCTGGACCTGATTTTCGGCACCCACAACATCCATAAGCTGCCGGAGCTGGTGGAGCGGGCCCGGAACACCCGGGAGACGGTGGTGGACGTCTGGGACTCCATGGGCCCCGAGGGGATCCCTGAGGACCTGCCCGTCGCCCGGGAAGGGGACCTGAAGGCCTGGGTCACCATTATGTACGGCTGCGACAAGAAGTGCACCTTCTGCATCGTCCCCCGGACTCGGGGCCGGGAGCGGAGCCGGCTGCCGGAGCACATCCTCCGGGAGGTCCAGGAGCTCGGCCGGCTGGGCTACAAGGAGGTCACCCTCCTCGGGCAGAACGTCAACGCCTACGGCAAGGACCTGGGCTTTACGGACTTCGCCCAGCTCATCACCCTCCTGGACCAGAACAGCCCCGGCATCGAGCGGATCCGGTTCACCACCAACCATCCGAAGGACTTCAAGCCCCACATGATCGAGGCCATCGCCCAGGCCAAGAAGGTCTGCGAGTGGTTCCACCTGCCGGTCCAGTCCGGTTCCGACGCGGTGCTCCGGCGGATGCGCCGGAGCTACAACCGGCGGCAGTACCTGGACCTGGTCCGCCGGATCCGGGAGCTGATTCCCCACGCGGTGATCACCACCGACATCATCGTCGGCTTCCCGGGGGAGACCGAGGAGGACTTCCGCCAGACCCTGGACCTGGTGGAAGAGGTCGGGTACGACGCGGCCTTCATGTTCATGTACTCGCCCCGGGCGGGCACTGAGGCCGCCCAGTACCCGGACCAGCTGCCCCAGGAAGTGAAGAAGGAGCGGCTCCACCGGCTGATGGAGGTCCAGAACCGGATCAGCCTGGAGAAGAACCGGGCGATGGTCGGCAAGGTGGAAGAGGTGCTGGTCGAGGGCTTTGACAAGGGCAAGCCCGGCATCCTCTACGGCCGGACCCGGGGGAACAAGCTGGTCACCTTCCCCGGCGGCGCCGAGCTTATCCGGCAACTGGTCCCGGTCCGGATCGTCAAGGCCAACACCTGGACCCTGGAGGGCGAGGCGCTGGTGCCGCAGGTGGCCGGGGCCTAGGGCGTAAGGGATGCGGCCCCCAGCGGAAAGGAGGGCGCGGGGTGCCTACGTCCGTGAAGAATAAGACCGACATCTGGCTTCTGGCCCGCCAGTTGGCCGAGGCGCTGGAGGAGGCGGAGCCGATCCGCCGGTTCCGGGAAGCCGAGGACGCGGTGCTGGCGGACGACGAGGCCGTGGAGATCGTCCGGCTCTACGAGGCCCGGAAGCGGGCGGTGAAGTTCAGCCGCTACCTGCCCCGGGAGGAGCAGGAGCGCCGGATCCAGGCCTTCCTGGAGATCGAGGAGAAATTCAACTCCCATCCAAAGATCCAGGCCCTCTGGAAGGCCCGGGAGGAACTGGACCGGTTCATGGACGAACTGAACCGAGTGATCACCTACCCGATCACCGGGGAGGACGCCCCCAAGATCCGGGGCGGTTGCGGCTCCGGCGGCGGCTGTGGCTCCGGCGGGGGCTGCGGCTGCGGGGGGTAAGCCCTGGGAGCGGCGGGGCCGGTAGCGGCCCGCCGCTCCCTTTTCGTGTGCCCGGAGGAATCCTTCAGGTGCCGTTTAGACCCTGACCTGAACCGTGCTATAATCGGAGAGAACGCGCCAGAACCCATCTCCACCGGAGGCTGACGGGCCCTTGTCTTCGGACCTGACGGATGCCCTGCTCCAGTGGTACCGCCGCCACCGCCGGGACCTGCCCTGGCGCCGCACCCGGGACCCGTATCGGATCTGGGTCTCGGAGGTGATGCTCCAGCAGACCCGGGTGGAGACGGTGATCCCTTACTACCTCCGCTGGCTGGAGCGGTTTCCCACCGTGGCGGACCTGGCCGCCGCGCCGGAGGAGGAGGTACTGAAGGCCTGGGAGGGACTGGGCTACTACTCCCGGGCCCGGAACCTGCACCGGGCGGCCCGGGAGGTGGTGGCCCGCTACGGTGGCGCCATCCCCGACGACCCTGCGGCCTTCGCCCGGCTCCCCGGCGTGGGCGGGTACACCGCCGGCGCGGTGATGTCCATCGCCTTCGGGCGGCCCCTGCCCGCAGTGGACGGCAACGTCCTGCGGGTGATGAGCCGCCTCTTTGCCGTCGATGAGCCCATCACCCGGCCCGGGACCCGGCGCCGGGTGGAGGCGCTGGTCGCGGAGCTGATTCCCGCCGATGCCGCCGGGGACTTCAACCAGGCCCTGATGGAACTCGGGGCCCTCGTCTGCCTGCCCGGGGCTCCCGACTGCCCCCGGTGCCCGGTGGCGGCCTGGTGCCGGGCCCGGGCCGAGGGGCGGGAGCGGGAACTCCCCCGCCGGGAGGCCAAGGCCCCGTCCCGACCAGAGACCATCCTGGTCGGGGTGATCGCGGACGGGGGCCGGTACCTCCTGGCCCGGCGGCCCCGGCCCGGCCTCCTGGGGGGCCTCTGGGAGTTCCCGTCGGTGCCCTTCGCCGGCGGCGCCCGACCGGAGGAGGCCCTGGCCCAGGGCCTCCGGGAGCGGCTCGGGGTGGCGGTGGAGGTGGGGGGCCTTCTCACCCGGGTGGAGCACCTCTTCAGCCACCGGCGCTGGGACCTTCTGGCCTTTTGCTGCTCCCTGGCGCCAGGGAGCCCCCGGCCCGAGGACCGGGAGGACCTCCGGTGGCTCAGCCCCCGGGAACTCGGCGCGGTGCCGCTGCCCGCGGCCTTCCAGAAGGTAGCCGCGGCCCTGATCGAAAGGGGTGCAGCCCTGTGAGTGGCCATACCGGCGGCATGACCCCCATGTTCAACCAGTACCGGCAGTTCAAGGCCCAGTACCCGGACTGCCTGCTCTTCTTCCGCCTGGGGGATTTCTACGAGCTGTTCATGGAGGACGCGGAGATTGCGGCCCGGGAGCTGGACCTGGTCCTCACCGGCCGGGACGCCGGCGCGGTGGGCCGGGTGCCCATGTGCGGCGTCCCGTACCACTCCGCGGAGAACTACATCGCCAAGCTGATCGAGAAAGGCTACAAGGTCGCCATCTGCGAGCAGGTGGAGGACCCCAAGCAGGCCAAGGGGCTCGTCCGCCGGGAAGTGGTGCGGGTGGTCACCCCCGGCACCCTGGTGGAGCCCCGGCTGTTGGAGGAGAAGCGGAACCACTACCTGGCCGCGGTCTGCCAGGGGAAGACCGGCTTTGGCCTCGCCTACGCCGACCTCTCCACCGGTGAATTCGCCGCCTGCGAGCTCCAGGGCGCATCGGGGCTACGCCAGCTCCTGGAAGAGCTCGGGCGCCTCGAGCCCCGGGAGGTGCTCCTGGAGCCCGGCCTCGAGACGGCCCCGGGGATCACCGAGCCCCTGAAGCTCCAGGGGGCGGCCTTCCAGGCTTACGATGCGAAGGCCTTCCGCCACCCGGACGCCTACCGCCGCCTCTGCGAGCACTTCGGCACCCATTCCCTCCGGGGTTTCGGCCTGGAGGAGCTGGAGCTGGCCACCCGGGCTGCGGGGGCGGTCCTCCAGTACCTCGAGGAGACCCAGAAGACCAGCCTCGGCCATATCACCGGCATCCAGGTCTACTTCCCCGGGGAGTACATGACCCTGGACCCGGCCACCCGCCGGAACCTGGAGATCACCCGGTCGATCCGGGACGGCAGCCGCAAGGGCACCCTCCTCTCGGTCCTGGACCGGACCGTCACCTCTATGGGCGGCCGGATGCTCCGGAGCTGGCTGGAGCGGCCCCTCATCCGCCTGGCGGACATCCAGGCCCGGCACGAGGCGGTGGCGGAGCTGGTGGAGAACCCCCTGATGCGGGCCGAGCTCCGGTCGCTTTTGCAGGACGTCTACGACCTGGAACGGCTGGCAGGGCGGATCGCCTACGGCAACGCCAACGCCCGGGACCTGGTGGCCCTCAAGCACTCCCTGGTGGCGCTCCCCTCCCTGAAGATCCTCCTGGGCGATGCCCGCTCCCGGCGGCTCCAGGAGCTGCGGGACCAGCTGGACATGCTCGACGACGTCCGGGACCTCATCGAGCGGGCCATCGACGACGACCCGCCCTACAACCTGAACGAAGGGGGCCTCATCAAGTCCGGTTACAACGCCGAGGTGGACCGGCTTCGCAAGGCCGCCCGGGAGGGCAAGGGCTGGATCGCCGCCCTGGAGGTCCGGGAGCGGGAGAAGACCGGGATCAAGTCCCTCAAGATCGGTTACAACAAGGTCTTCGGCTACTACATTGAGGTGACCCGGCCCAATCTCCACCTGGTGCCGGACTACTACATCCGCAAGCAGACCCTGGCGGGGGCCGAGCGGTTCATCACCCCGGAACTGAAGGAGATCGAGGAACAGGTCCTGGGGGCCGAAGAGAAGGTTGTCGCCCTGGAGTACCAGCTCTTCACCGAGGTCCGGCAGCAGGTGGCCAAAGAGGTGGCCCGGATCCAGGCCTCGGCCCGGGCGGTGGCGGAGCTGGACGCCCTGGCGAGCTTCGCCGAGGTCGCGAGCGCTTACGGCTACGTCCGGCCCGAGATGAACGACGGGGACGAGATCTGGATCAAGGACGGCCGGCACCCGGTGCTGGAGCGGGTCCTCCCCGAGGGCAGCTTTGTTCCCAACGACTGCCTCCTCGATACCCGGGAGAACCGGCTCCTCCTCATCACCGGGCCGAACATGGGCGGCAAGTCCACCTACATGCGGCAGGTGGCCCTCATCTGCCTGATGGCCCAGGCCGGCTCCTTCGTTCCGGCCGCCGAGGCCCGGCTGGGGGTGGTGGACCGGATCTTCACCCGGGTCGGCGCCTCCGACGACCTGGCCACCGGCCAGTCCACCTTCATGGTGGAGATGACCGAGGTGGCCGCCATCCTCCACGCGGCGACCCGGCGGTCCCTCATCGTCCTGGACGAGATCGGCCGGGGCACCGCGACCTTCGACGGCCTCTCCATCGCCTGGGCGGTGGCGGAGTACATCGCCGACCCGGAGCGGCTGGGGGCCAAGACCCTCTTCGCCACCCACTACCACGAGCTGTGCGAGCTCGAGGGGCTGATCCCCGGGGTCAAGAACTACTCCGTGGCGGTCCGGGAGCGGGGGGAGGAGGTGGCCTTCCTTTACAAAATCGTCCGGGGCGGCGCGGACCGGAGCTACGGCATCCAGGTGGCCCGGCTGGCCGGGCTCCCCCGGGCGGTGATCGAACGGGCCCAGGAGATCCTGGCCACCCTGGAGCAGCAGGAGGGCCAGCGGCGCTCCCGGCGGGAGGCGGCCATGGCCCGGGCCCGGCAGCCGGTCCAGCTCACCTTCTTCGAGGCCCGGCCCCATCCGGTGGTGGAGGAACTCCTCAGCCTCAACGTCATGGCCCTCACGCCGCTGGAGGCCCTCAATCTCCTCTACCGGCTCCAGGAAAAGGCCCGGGAACAGCGGTAGCCCGGGCGGCTGGCGGCGCCTGGGCCGGAGGAGGCCGGCGCCTGCAGTAGCCCGGACAGCGGACGGCGCCGGGGCCGGCCGATGGACCTGTCAGAGGAGGGGTGGCCTTTGGAGACGACCCTCTGCCTGATTCGCCACGGGGAGACGGATTGGAACCGGGAGGGCCGGGCCCAGGGGCTGGAGGACATCCCCCTGAACGAGACTGGCCGGGACCAGGCCCGGCGGCTGGCGGCCCGGCTGGCCGGGGAGCCCTGGACAGCCCTCTACTCCAGTCCCCTTTCCCGGGCTCTGGAGACCGCCCGGATCGTCGGCGCCGCCACGGGCCTGGCTCCCCAGGTGGAGCCCCTCCTGGTGGAGCGAAACATGGGCGCGATCGCCGGCCTCACCTTTGCGGAGCGGGAGGCCCGGTTCCCGGGGCTGCCCCTGGACGCCATCCCGGGGGTGGAGCCCCTGGCGGACCTGACCCGCCGGGCGCTGGCGGCGGTCGACCGCATCGCCCGCCAGCACCCCGGTGGGCGGGTGCTGGTCGTGGGCCACGGGGGGCTCTTCGGCGCCCTCGTCCTGCACCTGAGCGGCGAGGCGGTGCGCCTTCCCAACACCTCCCTCACGTGGCTTGCCGGCGTCCCGGGCCGCTGGCGGCTGGGGACGGTGGGTGACGCCCGCCACCTGGAAGGCAACGAGGGGTAGGCCGGCGGGCCGCCGCCGGGCTGCGCGGAGCCGCCGGGCTGCCGGCGGACCGCCGCCGGGCTGCCCCAAGCCGCCGCCGTGTCCCGGCGGGTTTTCTTCCCCAGGTGGTTGTGCGACAATGAAACGTTAGAAGCAGGCGGATTCTTGTGCAAGGAGTGAATCGTACCCGTGTCCACCACCTGGCTGGTCATCATCATCGTTTTCGGTACCCTACTCCTGGCGGGGGTGATCCTCTGGTTCACCCCCTGGTTCCAGGTGCGGCTCTACGGCGCCAGGGTCGGCCAGATCGTGAAGAAGTACGACCTCCAGAAAAAGGCCGAGGCCCTGCAGCGGGTGCCCGATCCCACCCGGGCGAAGAAGCAACTCCAGGAACTGGCCAAGGCCTACGAGAGCCTGAACGCCGAGCTGGCGAAGATCAAGAAGGTGCCGCCCCAGGCCCGGGAGATCCACGAGGAGACCCTGGCCCTCAACCGCAAGGCCGCGGAACTCTACCGGATGGTCGCCACGGGGGGTTTCCGGCAGAAGGAGATCCTGCGGCGGCAGCAGGAGCTGCAGAAGATGGACCGGGCGCTGCAGGAGAAGGTGCAGGCGCTCTTCGGCGGGAAGAAGGGCGGCCAGCAGGTCGCCAAGAAGGCCTGAGTCGCCACGGTGGGCAGCCGGCCCGGAAAGGGCCGGCTCTCGGCGTCTCTTTGGACACCCTACCGGGGCTCTGGTAGAATCGAAGGCAGGTAGAACCAAGCAGGCTGCGAAGTTGGGGGAGTCAGGGTGCCCCGGATTCACGTCCTGGACGAGCGCACCGCCAACCAGATCGCCGCCGGCGAGGTGGTGGAGCGCCCGGCCTCGGTGGTCAAGGAACTGGTGGAGAACAGCCTGGACGCCGGCAGCCGCCGGATCGTCGTGGAAGTCGAAGGCGGCGGCCGGAGCCTGATCCGGGTGACCGATGACGGGTGCGGCATGGACCCCACCGATGCCCGCCTCGCCCTGGAGCGGCACGCGACCTCGAAGATTCGGACCAGCCAGGACCTCCTGCGGGTGACCACCCTGGGCTTCCGGGGGGAGGCGCTGCCCTCCATCGCCTCGGTCTCCCGGCTGGAGCTCCGGACCCGGGAGCACGGCGCCCTGAGCGGCACCCGGATCTACGTCGAAGGCGGCCGGATCGCCGCGGTGGAGGAGGTGGGCTGCGCCCCCGGCACCCGGGTGGAGGTCCGGGACCTCTTCTTCAATACCCCCGCCCGGCTGAAGTACCTCAAGAGCAACGCCACCGAACTCAGCCGGATCGGCGAGGTGCTGGCCCGTCTCGCCCTGGCCAGACCCGACGTCAGCATCCGGTTCCGGTCCGGGCCCGCGGAGGTCTTTGTCACCCCCGGCAGCGGCGACCTCCTGGCCACCGCAGCCGCGGTGCTGAGCCGGGACCTGGTCCGGGCCCTGGTGCCGGTGGACTACCCCATCCCCGGCGGCCGGATCTGGGGCTATGTGGGGCTGCCCGCGGCGGCCCGGGCGAGCCGGAGCCTGCAGCACTTCTTCGTCAACCGCCGGCCGGTCCAGGCCCTGGCGGTCCGGTACGCCCTGGAGGAGGCCTACACCAACCTGATCCCCCAGGGGCGGTACCCGGTGGCGCTGATCTTTATTGACCTGGATCCGGCGGAGGTGGATGTGAACGTCCACCCCGCCAAGCTGGAGGTCCGGTTCCAGCGGGAGCGGGAGGTGCGGGGAGCCGTCTACCACGCGGTCCGGTCCGCCCTGGGTGCGGCAACGGTGGTCCCGGTGGCCGGGGAGCCGGCAGCGCCTGGGGGCTCGGCCGCGGACGGGCCCGCCCCGGCCGGCCCAGGGCCGGCGGAAGGTCGGGAACCCCTCCGGCCCGGAGGCTCCGGAGCCAGCCCCGGGACCCCGCCGCCCCAGCCCGGCCGGGACTGGGTCCGGGCGGGGACCGGCATGCCTCCCTGGGCCCGGCCGGCCCAGGCCCGGGGCCAGACGGCCCTCTCCCTGGGCGGCGCCTACATCTCCCGGGACCGGGGGGAGGAAGACCCGGCGGTGGCCTTCCTGGCCCGGGAGGCCGCCGCGGCCCTCTCGCCGGAGGCCGCCCCGGAAGCGGCCGTGGAGGCGGGCCCCGGTGCCCCGGGATTGCCGGAGGGGGCGGCTCCCCTCCTGCCCGGGGGAGCGCCGGCGGCGGACCTCCGGGAGCGGATCCGCAACCTCCGGCCCCTGGGGCAGGTGCACCAGACCTACATCGTCTGCGATGGACCCGAGGGGCTTTACGTCATCGACCAGCACGCCGCCCACGAGCGCATCTATTTTGAGCGGAACCTCCGGGCGATGGCCGGCGCCGAGACTCCGGCCCAGCCCCTGCTCTTCCCCGTCACCCTGGAGCTTTCCCCGGCACAGTACGCCCTGCTGGAGGAGGTGGGGGAGGAACTCCGGCGGGCAGGCCTGGACGTCCGGCCCTTCGGCGGCCGGACGGTGGTGGTCCGCTCCGTCCCCATGGGGGTGGCCGAAGCCCACGCCGCCCGGTTGGTCCTTGACACCCTGGACCGGCTGGCGGAGGCGGGGTCCGGAACCCAGGTGACCCCCCTCGAACTCCGGCGGCGGGCGGCGGCAGCCCTGGCGGCCTGTAAGGCGGCGATCAAGGCCAGGGATCCCCTGCAGCCCGAGGCCATCCGGCACCTCCTGGCGGAACTGGCGGAGTGCGAACACCCCGGCCAGTGCCCCCACGGCCGCCCCACCATCCTGCTCTTCAGCATCCCGGAACTGGAGAAGAGGTTTGGCCGGACATGAGACCCCGGGTACTGGTGATCGCCGGCCCCACCGCGGTGGGCAAGACGGAGACCGCTATCCTCGTGGCCCGGCGGCTGGGCGGGGAGATCATCAGCGCGGATTCCATGCAGGTCTACCGGGGCTTCGACATCGGCACCGCCAAGCCGACGCCGGCGGAGCAGCAGGGGATTCCCCACCACCTCATCGACATCCGGGACCCCCGGGAAGAGTTCAGCGTGGTGGAGTTCCAGACCCTGGCGGACCGGCTGATCCGGGAGATCAACGCCCGGGGGAAGCTCCCCATTGTGGTGGGGGGCACGGGGTTTTACATCCGGGCGACCCTCCGGAGCTACACCTTCGCCGAACTGCAGACCGACGGCTCGGTCCGGGCGGCCCTGTATGCGGAGGCCGACCGGATCGGGGCGCCGGCCCTCCACCGGCGGCTGGCGGAGGTGGATCCCGAGGCCGCGGCCCGGATCCACCCCAACGACAAGCTCCGGATCGTCCGGGCCCTGGAGGTCTACACCCTGACGGGCCAGCCCATCTCCCGGCTGCAGCAGCAGGCGGGCGACCGGTACGACCACCTGCTGGTGGGGCTGCAGATGGATCGGGAGCAGCTGTACGAGCGGATCAACCAGCGCGTCGACCGCATGCTGGCCGCCGGCTGGTTGGAGGAGGTCCGGCGGCTCCTCGCGGCGGGGGTGCCGCCCCGCCGGGGACCGATGGCCAACCTCGGGTACCGGGAGCTGGTCGCCTACCTCCGGGGGCTGGCCACCTGGGAGGAGACGGTGGACTGGATCAAACGGAACACCCGGCGTTACGCCAAGCGGCAGCTGACCTGGTTCCGCCGGGAGCCCGACATCCAATGGGTCGACGCCGGCGCCGGCCCCGAGGCGGCCGCCGAGGCGGTCTGCCGGTTGGCAGCAGGGAAGTGGCCGGACCTCGTGGAAAAGAGCGGTAACGCCTGATCGCGCCGGTGGACGGCGTTGGCGCCTGGGCCGCAGACGGGGAGAGGGACGGGGGAGGAAGAAGCCGTGACCAGGGGCGGTTCCACGCAACAAGATGCCTTCTTGAACTATGTGCGCCGGGAGGCGATCCCGGTCACCATCTACCTGGTGAACGGGTTCCAGCTCAAGGGCGTCGTCCGGGGCTTTGACCAGTTCACGGTGATCCTGGAGCACGAGGGCCGGCAGATGCTGGTCTACAAGCACGCGCTCTCCACCATCAGCCCCGCGCGGCCCTTGAGTCTGAGCAACATCCTGCAGCAGGAGCGGAACCGGGAGGAGTGACCCCGTCCGCCCCGTGCGTTGCAGCGAAGGGAGTGGCCTGGTTGTTTGGAGACCTGGGCTTTGGGGAGCTGCTGGTCATCCTGGTGGCCGGGCTGGTCATCTTCGGTCCCCAGCGGCTGCCGGAGGTGGGCAGGGCCCTTGGCACCGCCCTTCGGGAACTCCGCCGGGCGTCCCAGGAGTTGATGACCGAAGTGGCGGAGGCGGCCCGGGACCTGGACGACCCGGGGCCCCGCCCGTCACACCGGCCGCCCGCCGGTCCCGCCCCGGACCCCGGGGCGCCGCCCCGGTCCCCGGAGGCCGACGCCGGGACCGCCTCCCGGCCCGATGGGCCGAGCGCCGGAGCGCCAACCCAACCGCCGGGAGCCAACCCCGGAGCGCCACCGCAACCGCCGGGAGCCGTTCCCGGAGCGCCACCCCAGCCGGAAAGCGACGGGCAATAGGCCAGCGGCCCCCGTCCTCCCCGGTGGGGAGGACGGGGGCCGCTCGCGCGCCGGCGCCGGAGCCGGGCGGGTCAGGCCTCGGCGGGCTGGGCCATCCCCAGGGCCTCGTCGATGGCCTTCAGCTCCGCCTCGCCCAGCTTGACCTCCAGGGCCTTCACGTTCTCGTCGAGCTGCTCCGGCCGGCTGGCGCCGATGAGGGCGGCGGAGACCTCCGGACGGCGCAGGACCCAGGCCAGAGCCAGCTGGGCCAGGGTGATCCCCAGGTCCGCCGCGATGGGCCGGAGCTTCTCCACCCGCTCAGGCCAGCCCTTCTCGATCATGGACTGCACCCAACGGTTCACCTTCGGGTCTGCACCCCGGGAGCCAGGAGGCGGAGCCTGGCCGGGGCGGTACTTGCCCGTCAGCACCCCCTGGGCCAGGGGGCTGAAGACCACCAGGCCGATCCCCTCCCGGGCGCAGAGGGGAAGGATCTCCGGCTCGATCTTCCGCTCCAGCATGTTGTAGACCGGCTGGTTGACGGTGATGGGGTGCAGGCCGTACCGGTCCACCACCCGCAGCCCCTCCGCGATCTGGGCCGCGGTCCACTCGCTGATGCCGATGTAGAGGACCTTGCCCTGCCGGACCAGGTCGTCCAGAGCCCGGAGGGTCTCGTCCACCGGCGTCTCCGGGTCAAACCGGTGGCAGTACATGATGTCGATGTAGTCGGTGCCCAGGCGCCGGAGGCTCCGGTGGACGCTCTCGAAGATGTGCTTCCGGGAAAGCCCCCGGTCGTTGGGCCCGTCCCCCACGGGCCAGAAGCACTTGGTGGTCAGAATGTAGGAGTGCCGGGGCACGTCCTTGAGGGCCTCACCAAGGAACTCCTCCGCGGCCCCGGGCCGCTCGCCGTAGACGTCGGCACAGTCGAAGTGGTTGATGCCCAGCTCCAGCGCCCGGCGGATGCAGGCCCGGGCTGCCTCCCGCTCGGTGGCGGTGCCGTAAGTGAGCCAGCTTCCCAGGGCGATGGCACTGGTCTTCAGGCCGCTGCGCCCGACCCGACGGTACTCCATCCTCCTGACTCCTCTCCCTGGCAAGATCTTCAGTCCACCCCCAGGGTACGGCATTCCCGGCCAGGTTGGCAAGGTCCCTCACCGGCCGCCGGGTTCAGCACCGGCTCCGGTCTGCCGGAAAGGCCCGGGGCAGCCGGCGCCGTGGACCGAGGGGGCGGCCCGCATCCGCCGGAGTCCCGGATAGGCCAGGGTTTTGTTCCGATGTATACTATTTTCGAACGACCGGCCCACAGGGGCGGCGACCCAGTCAGGAGGGATGCCCATGCAGGTGAAGGCCCGGCGGAGACCGGCCCTGGCGCGGGCCCTGGCCCTCTCTCTGGCTGTAGCCGTGGCTGCGGTGGCGGTTCTCCTGGGCCCCACCCCGGCCCGGGCTCACCACGGCGAGGTAGCGGTCTTCCTCACCATGGACCCGGCCCGTCCGGAACCAGGCCGGCCGGTCCTTCTCACCGTGGAAGCCCTGGATCCCTACAACAACCCGATTCCCGGCCTCCAGGTCCAGGCCGGGGTGGCGCCGGCGGGGCAGAGGCCCGGGACCCTTACCCCCTTCCGGGAGGTGACCCCCGGCCGGTACCAGGGCGAAGTGACCTTCCCGGCGGAGGGAAGCTGGTGGCTCGCCCTGGCGGCCGCGGCCCCGGTGGGCCGCTTCCTGGGCGGGGTGCTCGTGACCGTCGGGCCCGGGGGCGACACCATCGCCGGCCTGGGAGTGAGCCTCCACGCCGAGGAAGAGGGCGGCCGGGGTCCCGCCTGGCTTCCCATCGCCGCGGTCGCGGCGGTCTGGGTCATCGGCGCCGGCCTGGGGTACTGGTGGATCCGGCGCTCCGCCGGGCCGGCGGGAAACCCCGGCCACCCTGGTCCCCACAGGGCCGGGGCGGAGCACGGCGGGTAAGGGCTAAAGGCTTTGCGGTGTGAGAGACCCACAGCGGAAGGAGTCGGCGGGGATGCAGCAGTGGCGGTGGGCAGCAGCCGTTCTGACCCTGTTGGCGCTAGCGCTGGCCGGGTGCGGCTCCGGATCCCGGGTTCCGACCCGGAGCCTGGAGGTGACGGTCACGGTGCACCCGGATCGGAGCGCGGAGGTGGTGGCGACGGTCACCGGCCTTTCCCTGGGCCAGGACAGCCACCTGCACCTGAGCTTGAACGGGGGGCCCGAGGTCATGCTCATGACCGAGCCCCTGGACCGCTACCGGTTCCAGAACCTGCCGCCGGGGGAGCATGAGATCCGGGTGTGGGTGACGGACCAGACCCACCGGCCCCTGAACCTGGAGAAGACCGTGCGGTTCACGGTGCCGTGAGTCCGCTCCGCCCCCGGGTCCCTGGCCCGGAAGGGCGCGTGGGACGGCCCCGGGCTGCGTATGCATGGGGAGGCAGGGGTGGTGGCGGTGTCCTTTCCGGCGGAACTGTGGCGGCGGGTGGAGGCCGGCACCCTCTCCCCCGGCGAGGCGCTCCGGCTCTTCCGCACCGGCAGCGCCCCCACCGCCGGGACCCCTGGGGATCTTTCCGGCAGCCCCAGCCCCTCCCGGAAGTCCAGAGTTCCGGCCCGAACCGGCCCGGAGGCCGGCGGGGAAGCGGCGGAGGCGGAGCGGCTCCGGCAGTCCCTGGCGGTGCTCGCGGAACTGGACGCCCTGGTGGGCCTCGAGGGGGTGAAGCGGAGCGTCCGGGAGATCGGCGCCATGGCCCGGGTTCAGGAGCTGAGGCGCCGGGCCGGCCTCGCCACCGGGGCGATGACCCTCCACATGGTCTTCACCGGCCACCCCGGCACCGGCAAGACCACCGTGGCCCGGATCCTGGGACGGTTCTTCCAGGCCCTGGGGATCCTGCCCCGGGGGCATCTGGTGGAGGTGGAGCGGGCCGACCTGGTGGGAGAGTACATCGGCCACACCGCGGTAAAGACCCGGGAGACCATCCGCCGGGCCCTCGGCGGCGTCCTTTTCATCGACGAGGCCTACTCCTTGGCCCGGGGTGGCGAGAAGGACTTCGGCAAGGAGGCCATCGACTGCCTGGTCAAGGCCGCCGAAGACCACCGGCAGGAGTTGCTGGTCATCCTCGCCGGCTACCCCGCGGAGATGGAGTGGTTCCTGGTGCAGAACCCCGGGCTCCAGTCCCGGTTCCCCATCCGGATCCACTTTCCGGACTACTCCCCGGCGGAGCTCTACCAGATTGCCGAGCAGATGCTCGCCGAGCAGCAGTACCGGCTCACCGCCGACGCCCGGGCGTACCTCCGGGGAAAACTCCAGGGAGCCGGCTGGAGCTTCGCCGGCGAGGCCGGCAACGCCAGGGCGGTGCGGAACCTCTTGGAGCGGGCCCTCCGCTGCCAGGCGCTCAGGCTCCTGGACCGGGCCCACCTGGGGCGGGAGGATCTGATGACCATCACCCGAAGGGACCTGGAAGAGGCTTGCCGGTCCTGGTGAGCGGGGGCGAGGGCGGATGCGGGAGGCGCTCCTGATGGGGCAGCCGGGGGCCGGCAAGAGCGAGATCCTCCGGGCGTTGGCCCGGACGGCCCGGAGGAGGATGGAGCGGGGGCGGGCCGCGGGCTTCCCGGCTGCCGGCCGGCCCCCCGGCGCCCCGGGCCTCCCCGGGGAGGCCCTCGTCCTATCCCTTGGCCGGTGGGGGCGGCTCCGGGTCTGGGAGGTGCCCGGGCTCGGCAGCAGGCCCCTGCCCGACCCGGGCCTGCGCTGGCTGCAAAGCCGGGCCCTGGCTCTGGCGGTGACCAGCGGGCTGGTGCTCCACGTGGTGGACGCGGCCGCGGTGGGGGCTCGGGGGAAGGAGGCCCTGGAGGAGGCCGACTGGGAACTGGCGGCGGTGGGCCTCCGCCGGGGCGACGGTTACCTGCTCCTCGCAGCCCAAATGGACCGGCCCTGGGCGGCGACGGGCCTGGAGCGGCTCCGGCGGTGGCTGGAGCCGCCGGCGGTCCTGCCGGTCTCCGCCCGAACCGGGGAGGGGATCGCCGGCCTGCTCCGGTACCTGCGCCGGGTCCGGCCCCTCCGGCCCCTGGGATCCCGTTGACGGCATCCATACGGCTCTGGTATATAATCGGTCCCGGCGCAACCCATGGATTGGCGTTTCCGGCCCAAGATGCATGCCGTCTCCAACCCAGGCGGCAGGAGGTGAAGCGGGATGGAGCGGACACCGACCCCGACCGGGCCCGAGGGGCCGCAGCGGGCTCTCCTGGTGGGACTGGAACGGAGCGGCGGCCCCACAGGGGGATGGACAGCGGAGGAATCTCTGGCGGAACTGGCGCTGCTCGCCGAAACCGCCGGGGCGGAGGTCGTGGGCACCGTGATCCAGCGCCGCCCCCGGCCGGACCCCGCGACCTTCATCGGAGAGGGGAAGGCCCGGGAGATCGAGGCCCGGCGCCAGGTCGAGGGCTTTGACCTGGTGATCTTCGACGACGAACTCACCCCGACCCAGCAGCGAAATCTCGAGTCCATCATCGGCTGTGCCATCATCGACCGGCCGACCCTGATCCTGGACATCTTCGCCACCCGGGCCAGGACCCGGGAGGCCCAACTCCAGGTGGAACTGGCCCAGCTCCAGTACCGGCTGCCCCGGCTGGCCGGCCAGGGCGTCGACCTCTCCCGGCTCGGCGGCGGGATCGGCACCCGGGGGCCGGGCGAGACCAAGCTGGAAGTGGACCGGCGGCGGATTCGGGAGCGGATCGCCAAGCTTCAGGAGGAGTTGGAAGCGATCCGGGAGCACCGGCAGCGGCTGCGCCGGGAACGGGAGCGGACCCTCACCCCCGTGGTGGCCCTGACCGGTTACACAAACGCGGGCAAGAGCACCTTGCACCGGGTCCTGGCCGGCTCGGACGTCCTGGCGGAGGACAAGCTCTTCGCCACCCTGGACGCCACCGCCCGGCGGGTCGAACCCCCGGCAGGTGGGACCCCGTACCTCCTGGTGGACACCGTCGGGTTCATCCACAAACTGCCCCATCAGCTGGTGGCCGCCTTCCGGTCCACCCTGGAAGAGGTGGTGGCTGCGGATCTCATCCTCCACGTGGTGGACCTCAGCCACCGGAAGTGGCCGGAGCAGATGGCGACCGTCACCCGGGTCCTCCGGGAACTGGGGGCCCAGGACCACCCCCAGATCGTGGTGTTCAACAAGATCGACCGGCCGGAGGTGAGCCCGGCGGAGGTGGCCCGGGTGCTCCGGCAGTACCCGGGCTCGGTGGCGATCTCCGCCCGCACCGGCGCCGGCCTCGAGGACCTTGCCGCCGCGATCCAGGAGCGCCTCGCCTCCCGGTACCGGGTGGTGGAGGTGGTGGTGCCCTATGACCGCAGCCAGTGGGTCGCCTACATCCACCACCACGGCAGGGTCTTGGCCGAGGAGCACCGGCCCGAGGGGACCTTCCTCCGGGCGGAGCTGCCCGGCGACCACGCCGGCCGGGTGCTCGCGGCCCTGGGCGGCCCGGCGGCGGAGTCCAGGACCCGGTGAGCCGGGGCGCTCCGGGGTGGGGGCGCCAGGGGACTGTTATAATAGGTTTCGATACGAAATCCCGCGGTAAGGAGTACAGGACTTGGCTCTGGACTTCGCACAGCTCTTTCCGGACCTGCCGGAGCGGCTTCGCACGGCCGCAGCCGCGGCCCTGGCAGACGTCGCACCCCACTGGGAGCGGGTCGAAGCCATCGCCCTTCGCAACCAGGCCAAGGTGCTCCGGGCCTTCCAGGAGGCGGGGGTAGCGGAGCACCACTTCGCCCCCTCCAGCGGCTACGGCCTGGACGACCCCGGCCGGGAGAAGCTGGAGGAGGTCTACGCCCGGGTCTTCCGGGCCGAGGCGGCCCTGGTCCGGTGGCAGATCGCCTCCGGCACCCACGCCATCGCCCTCGGCCTCTTTGCCGCCCTCCGGCCCGGCGACGAGCTGGTCGCAGCGGTGGGCACGCCCTACGACAGCCTGCACCCGGTCCTCCGGGGCGCCCCCGGTTCTCTGGCGGAGTGGGGGGTGGCGTACCGGGAGGTCCCCCTCCGACCCGACGGCCGTCCGGACCTGGAGGCCCTCCGGGCTGCCCTCTCCCCCCGGACCCGGGCGGTGCTGATCCAGCGCTCCCGGGGCTACTCCCTGCGGCCCTCCCTGACCGTCGCGGAGGTGGGGGAGGTGGTGGCGGCGGTCAAGTCCGTCCGCCCCGACGTCCTCTGCCTGGTGGACAACTGCTACGGGGAGTTTGCCGAGGAGCAGGAGCCCACCGAGGTGGGGGCGGACCTCTGCATGGGCTCCCTGATCAAGAATCCCGGCGGGGGGCTTGCCCCCACCGGCGGGTACGTGGTGGGCCGCCGGGAGCTGGTGGAGCGGGCCGCCGCCCGGCTCACCGCCCCGGGGATCGCCGGGGAGGTGGGGGCCGCCCCCTGGGGGCACCGGCTCCTCTTCCAGGGCCTCTTCCTCGCCCCCCATGTGGTCGCGGAGGCCATCTGCGGTGCCCATTTCACCGCGGCCTTCTTCGAGCGCCTGGGGCTCCGTGTCCGGCCCCGGTACGACGAGCCCCGGACGGACCTGATCCAGGCGGTGGAACTGGGATCGGAGGAGGCGATGCTCGCCTTCTGCCGTGCGGTGCAGCGGGCCTCACCGGTAGGCGCCCACCTGACCCCCGTCCCCGAGCAGATGGCGGGTTACGCGGACCCGGTCATCATGGCCGCGGGGACCTTCGTCCAGGGAAGCTCTATCGAGCTCTCCGCGGACGGGCCGGTCCGACCCCCGTACGCAGTCTACTTCCAGGGGGGCCTCACCCGGCAGCACGTGATCCTCGCGGCCCTGCAGGCGGCGGCGGAACTCCACGCCCAGGGGATGCTGCCCGGATGAGGCGGGCTGGCCCGGGGCGGCGGGCCGCGGCGGGAGCCGCGGCCGGACCCGGTGGGCGAACCCGCGGGGAGGGGCCTGCGTCTTCCAGGGGAGGATTTCCAGGGGAGGGCTTCCTGGGGAGGGGGAGCTTCCGGCCATGGCGAAGATGATCCGTGCCCTGGGGGGTGGGTAGGCCGTGTCCAGGCGGCCCGAAACGAAGGAAGAGGTGCTGGACCTGGCCCGGGAGCTGGGGGTCCACTTCGTCCGGCTGCAGTTCGTGGACATCCTGGGCTTGCCGAAGAACGTCGACATCCCTGTGGAACAGCTGCCCAAGGCCCTGGACGGCCAGATCCTCTTTGACGGCTCCGCCCTCCACGGCTTCGTCCGGGTCGAGGAGGCGGACATGCTGTTGAGGCCCGACCCCCGCACCTTCGCCGTCTTTCCCTGGCAGGACCGGGGGGACGGCGCGACCGCCCGGCTGATCTGCGACGTCCACAACGCCGACGGGACCCCCTTCATGGGGGATCCCCGGCAGGTGCTGAAGCGGGTCTGCGCCGAGGCGGCGAAGATGGGCTTCACCATGATGGTGGGCTCTGAGCCGGAGTTCTACCTCTTCGAGCGGGGGCCGGACGGCAAGCCCACCACCAACCGGACGGACACCGCCGGCTACTTTGACCTCGTGCCCCTGGACCGGGGCGAGGCCTGCCGGCAGGACATCGTTCTGGCCCTGCAGCGAATGGGCTTCGAGATCGAGGGCTCCCACCACGAGGTCGGTCCCGGCCAGCACGAGATCGATTTCAAGTACGCCGACGCGGTCACCACCGCGGACGCGATCAGCACCTTCCGGTTCGTGGTGCGGACCATCGCCCTCCAGCACGGGCTGCACGCCACCTTCATGCCCAAACCCCTCTTTGACATGCCGGGCAACGGGATGCACCTGCACCAGTCCCTCTTCCGGGACGGGCAGAACGCCTTCTACGATCCCGATTCCCCCAACGGGCTGAGCAAGGTGGCGATGCACTACATCGCCGGCCTCATCGAGCACACCCCGGCCATCACCGCGATCTGCAACCCCCTGGTCAACTCCTACAAGCGGCTGGTCCCGGGGTACGAGGCGCCGGTCTACATCGCCTGGTCGGAGCGGAACCGGAGCCCCCTCATCCGGATCCCGGCCCGGCGGGGGCCCTCCACCCGGATCGAGTTCCGCAGCCCCGACCCGTCCTGCAACCCCTACCTGGCCCTGGCGGTCTGCCTGGCCGCGGGCCTGGACGGGATCCGGCGGAAGCTCGAGCCGCCGCCGCCGGTCAACCGGAACATCTTCCGGATGACCGAAGCGGAGCGGGCGGCCCTCGGGATCCGCCCCCTGCCCAGAGACCTCAAGGAGGCCCTGGAGGCGCTGAAGGCCGACGAGGTGATCCAGGAAGCCCTCGGCCCCCACGTCTTCCGCCACTTCGTCGAGGCCAAGGAGGTCGAGTGGGAGATCTATCGGTCCCAGGTCCACCAGTGGGAGATCGACCAGTACCTGGCGATCTTCTGATGAGCCGGGGGAGCGCTGCCCGGGCGACGGGGTGCAGCGCTTGGCCGGCGGAGCGGGTAGGGCCATAGGGGCACCTCCCGGGACGGTGTTCCCTCTTCGCCCCGTCCTTCTTACAATAGGAGATAATCCGCCAATCGGGGTGGGCGGCGGCATCGGGAGGAGGTGAGGCCCATGCCCGATATCGACATTTTCGATCCCCTGTCGTATTTCGAGCAGCGGATCAAGGAGTTGGAGCAGGAGGTCATCGCCAAGAAGGCCCGGGCAGCGATCCTGCAGGCAAACCAGACCAATCTGGAAGAGACCCTGGCAGCACTGAGCCAGCTCCCCCCGGAGCAGCAGCGGGCCCTGCAGGTGGAAGTGGCCTCGCTCACCGAAGCCCGCAACAGTGCCCAGCGCGCCATCGACGCCCTCAACGGCGAGATTGAGGCCCTGACGGCGAAACTTAGCGCCCTGCGGGCTGCACTCTCCCTGTTGCGCCAAAACCATGTGGCCTGCGCCCAGTCGCCGCCGAAGGGCAGTGGCGACGATCGGTCGGGGGAAGAGTGAGTCAGGGGAAACAAAAACACCGGGAGCAGCACCGCTGCTCCCGGTATTCGTTTTCCTACCCGATTCTCAGCCCATCCGCCGAACCAGCCCGATGACGCGGCCCAGGATGGTGCACTCCTTCACCCGTATCGGCTCCATGTTGCGGTTCTCGGGCTGCAGCCGGATGTGGTCCGCCTCCTTGTAAAACCGCTTGACCGTGGCCTCCACGTCCTCCGGACCCGGAATCAGGGCTACGACGATGTCCCCATTCCGGGCGGTGGACTGGCGGCGGACCAGGACATAATCGCCGTCCAGGATCCCAGCCTCGATCATCGAGTCGCCCTGGACCGTCAGGAAGAAGACCTCGCCCTCTTCGTCGGGCCGCAGGAAGTCCGCGGGGAGGGTGAAGTAGTCCTCGATGTTTTCCACCGCGAGGATCGGCGTGCCCGCGGTCACCCGGCCAACGATGGGGACATTCACCACCCGCTTGCGGGCCGGCTCGGGCTCGTCATGGTCCAGCACCTCGATGGCCCGGGGCTTGGTGGGATCCCGGCGGATGTAGCCCTTCTCCTCCAGCCGGGCCAGATGGCCGTGCACCGTGGAACTGGAACTGAGGCCGATGGCTTCGCCGATCTCCCGCACCGAAGGGGGGTATCCCCGTTTGCGGATCTCATCCTTGATGAACTGGAGGACCTGGCGCTGACGTTCGGTCAGCCCGTCCCGCATTCCCGGCACCTCCTGGGCACACCCGTCGGCATCTAGCCTGATTATACCATAGCGGTCTCCCGCTGCAAACACGTGTTCGCAGAATTTCGCCTTCCCCCCTTGACACGAACACAAGTTCGGAGTACAGTGGTACCGAACAGGAGTTCCCGGGAACAGATGTTTGCTCGGGGGTGGCATGAGGGTGTTGCGGGCGGCAAAGGTCCCAGGGCGGCGCCGGGCCCGGCCCCGTGGTGCGGGCCGGTGGCTGGTCCTGCCGTTGCTGGTGCCCCTCCTGGCCGTGGCCCTGTCCTGGCTTTACCGGGTGGCCGCGACAACCGAGCCGGCCGCCGCGGTGGAATGGGTGGTACAGCCGGGAGATACCCTGTGGAGCATCGCCGAGGCTCACGCCCTGCCCGGCGAGGATATCCGGGCTGCCCTTTGGGAGATCCGGCAGTTGAACGGCCTGGAGAGCAGCCACATCGTCCCCGGCCAGGTCATCCGGATCCCGGCTCACCGGGCCCAAGCCCACCGGGCCCAGCGCTGAGAACCGTCCGAGACGCTCCGGACCGTAAGGAGGGGGAAAGGCCATGGCCGGTGCGATCCCAGGGAACCCTGCGCCCGTCCCGAACGGAGGTCTGCCCACGCCCCCCGAAGGCCCGTCCCCTACCGCTGGGGAGCAGCCCATCGCCCCCGATGGCCCGTCCCCTGATGCTGGGGAGCCGTGCACGCCTCCCGGGGGCCCGTCCCCTTCTGCGGAGGTGCAGCCCGCCACCCCCGAGGGCCTGCCGGCAGCCATCGCGATGGAACTGCGGCTGCTGCGGCAGCAGTACGCGGCGGCCCTCCAGGAGGCCGGGCGGGGCTGGTACCGGCGGGACCGGGAACTGGCGGCCCTGAGCCGCCGGCTGGGGCAGCTCCTTTCCCGGGAGGCCAGGCGCTCCCGGGTCGAGCGGGGGCTTTCGATGCGGGAACTGGCCCTGGCTGTGGACCGGTACTTCCCCGAGCTGCGGGAATGGAGTCTGAGCCGCGCCCTGGCGGAACGCCTCCGGCAAAAGGGGCTGTCCGCCTGAACGGGCCCGGCGCGGCCCGCCACCGGCCTCAGCATGGACATCGCGCATTGACCTCGCCGCTCCCAGGGCACTGCGTTTTCCCGTGCCCTGGGATTTTTGTGCCTTGTGACGATCCCGGCGCCCCCGGCGGGGTGGGACCACCTGGGCGGGCTGCGGAGCGCCAGGGCCTGTTGGCAGCGGGACCGGTCCCCAGGGGACCGGCGCCGGGGCGCATGGCGTCATTTGTTCCATTCATCTGTGCTATAATGGGGGACGGACTTGCCGAAACGACGGAGGGATTCCATGGTCGGGCCGACCACCTCCGGGTGCCCGGAGTGCGGTACCCCGCTCCTGCGCAACGCACGCTTCTGCCACCGCTGCGGTTGGGACAGCCGGAACCCCGGCGCCGGCCAGGCGCCCGCAGCCCGGGGAACGGCTTACGGGCGTCCGGCGTGGAAACGGCGAACCATGGCCTGGATTACCGCGGTGACCGCCGTCCTGATGCTGGCGCTGCTGCTCCGGCCGGCCGACGCGAAGGACCGGCAGCCCCAGCCCGGCGAGCCGGCGCCGGATTTCGCCCTCGAGACTTTGGACGGCCAGGTGGTCCGCCTCTCGGACCTGAGAGGACAGGTGGTCCTCCTGAACTTCTGGGCCACCTGGTGCCCGCCCTGCCGGGAGGAGATGCCGGCCCTTCAGGCGGTGGAGCGGCTCTACCGGGACAAGGGGTTCCGGGTCCTGGCCATCAATCTTGACGAAAGCCCGGCGACCATCCGCTCCTTCCTGGAACAGAACGGCCTGGAGCTCACCGTCCTCCTGGACAAGGACATGAAAGTGACCAGCCGCTACGGCATCCTGCCTCTGCCCACCAGTTTCTTCATCGATCGGGAAGGCAGGGTGGCGTACGTCCACGAGCGCTATATGGACCTGGCCTTTGTCAAGGGCCAGGTGGAGCAGCTCCTCGGCATCCGGTGACCCTACCCGGTGATCATAGGAGTGTTGCCCGTTGGAGATCCCTGTAAAGACCCCGAACCTGCTGGTGGCCCTCGCCGCGGGGGTGCTCTCCTTCCTTTCCCCCTGCGTCCTGCCCGTCTACCCCTCGTACCTCTCGTACCTGACCGGGCTCTCCGCCGCGGAATTGGCGGCCGGCGGGCCGGAAGCCAGGCGGCAGGTGCTCCGGCACGGGGCGATGTTCGTCCTCGGCTTCTCGGTGATCTGGGTCGCCCTCGGCCTGGGCACCACGGTGCTGGCGTATCTGTTCCGGGCCTACCAGGAGACCCTCCGGTGGATGGGCGGGCTGCTGGTGATGGCCATGGGCCTCACCCTCCTGGGGGTCCTGCGGATTCCCTTCTTCATGCGGGAACGGCGGCTGCAGCTTGCACGCAGGCCCAGCGGTTATCTCGGGAGTTTCGTCGTAGGGATCGCCTTTGCCGCCGGGTGGACCCCCTGCATCGGCCCGATCCTGACCGCGGTGCTGGTGCTGGCGGAGCAGAACCCGGGGCAGGGAGTGCCGCTCCTGGCTGCCTACTCCCTGGGGTTTGCGGTGCCGTTCCTGCTCCTGGCCTACGGCCTGGGCTCGGCCCGGTGGTTGGCCCGGTACTCCGGGATGGTGGAGCGGGTGGGCGGCGCCCTGATGGTGGTCATGGGCTTCCTCCTGGTCACCGGCCAGCTTCAGCGGCTGATCAGCTGGCTGATTGCCCTCACCCCCGGAGGCTTTACCGGGTTCTGAGGATCCAACCGATCGCTCCCTGAGGACAGCCTGAGGAGAAGGTGAACGTGGCACTGGACCGCTGCCCCGACTGCAGTGCGACCCTGCCGGAAGACGCCCGGTACTGCCCGGCCTGCGGCGTCCCCGTCGCCCCGGATGCGCCGATCCGGCTCCGGCGGGAGGAGCCGTCGCCCTGGGCCCAGTTTCTGGACGCCGCCTGGGACTTCTTCGCGTCGGTCCGCGTCGCTGTCGTCCTGATCGTCCTCATCGCCCTGGCGGCCATCGGCGGCACCCTGGTGGAGCAGGAAGGGCTGTATCAGGACTGGCGGCCGCCGGAGCTGTACTACCCGGCCCGGTACGGGCCGCTTCTGGGGCGGCTGCTGATGGCCACGGGGCTGACCCACACCTACACCTCCTGGTGGTTTCTTACTCTGGTCTACCTTCTCGTGATCAGTCTCATCGTCTGCAGCCTCCAGCGGCTGGTGCCCCTGCACCGGGCCCTGCAGAAGCCCACGGTGGAAAAGCACCTGGGGTTCCTCCTCCGCCAGCCGGTCCAGGCCCGGCTGCCCGCGCAGGGCGCGGATCCCCTTGCCCCCCTGGCCGAGACCCTCCGCCGCCGGGGGTATCGGGTCTGGCGGGAGGGCAAGGGGCTTCACGCGGACCGGGGCCGGCTGGGGCGCTACGGCCCCTACATCATCCACATCGGCCTGATTATCTGCGCCCTGGCCGCGGGGGCCAAGGCCCTGCCCGGCGTGGACGTCACCCACGACCTCTGGGTCGAGAACGGGCAGACGGTGGCCCTGCCCGGCACCCGGCTGGCCATCCGGAACAACCGGTTTATCATGGAAACGTACCCGAACGGCATGCCCAAGCTCTTCCAGACCCAGGCCACCCTCCTGGAGGACGGCCGGGAGGTGCTCCACCACAACATCGAGGTCAACAAGCCCCTGGTCTACGGGCCCTGGTGGGGCCCCTGGGAGATCTACCAGGCGTCATGGCGGGAGGAGCCGGGCATCGCCCACCTGGAACTGGTGGCCGGGGACCGGGTGCTGGGAAAGGTGGACCTGGACCTGAAATCGCCTGCACGGGAGTACCAGGTCACCCCAGAGGTGCGGGTGGTGGTGGAGCGCTACTTCCACGACTTTGACCTGGATCCGGCCACCGGCCAGCCCGTCAACCGGTCCCGGGAGATCGCCAACCCGGTCTTCCTGCTGCGGTTTGTCGGCCCCGACGGGCAGGAAGTGGGCCGCCAGGCCCTGAATGTAGCCATTCAACCGGGGGTGGAAGCCCGGTCTGTGGCGGAGGGGCCCTACGCCCTGCGCCAGATTGGCATCTCCAGCCGGTGGTACACCGGCCTCCGGGCCCGCCGGGACCTGACGGTGCCCTACATGTATGGCGGGCTCGGGGTGGTCATGGTGGGGATGTACATCACCTTTTTCGTCTTCCACCGGCAGATCTGGGCCCTGGACCTGGGGACCGAAGTGGTCCTGGGGGCCCGGACCAACAAGGACCGGTGGGGGCTCCAGCAGGAGGTCCGGCGCATCGCCCGGGCGCTGGGCGGAGAACTGACCGTCGGGAACGGGGTGGAGAGGAGCCCTGGGTCTACGGGGGCTTAGGGCCCTGGGTCCGCCGGGGCAGCAGGTCCCCGGTAGCCCCGCCGCCCCTGGCGGTCGCCGAAGAGGAGGGAGCGACCATTTCGAACGCACTGGTGATGGCAAGCCACTGGCTGCTGGCGGTCGCCTTCTTCAGCTACCTGGCGGCCAGCATCCTCTACGTCGCGGGCTTTATCGGCCAGCGCCGGCTTGCCCTGGCTGCAGCCGGCGCCGCCGGCGGACAGGCAACCGGCGTTGGGCCGGGCGGCACCCCGGCAGCCGGGGAGTTCTACTGGAAAGCACCGGGGTGGGCCTTTGCCCTGGCCACCCTCGGCACCCTGGCCCACGCCGGGGGCATTCTGGCCCGGTGGCAGGGGGCGGGCCACTGGCCCACCGCCAACCTGTACGAGTTCGTCGGGTTCATGAGTTTCTGCAGCATGGTGGCCTTCCAGGTGCTTTATCGCCTGTACCGGTTTCCGGTCCTGGGGGCCCTGGCGACACCGGTGACCGTCGCCCTCCTGGCCTACTCCTACGTCTTCCCCCGGGAGGTCGAGCCCCTCATCCCCCAGCTCCGGAGCCACTGGCTCACCCTCCACGTCAGCTTTGCCGCCCTGGGGGAGGGGTTCTTCGCGGTGGCCTTTGCCGCCGCGCTCCTCTACCTCCTGCGCACCCGGGAAGCCGAGAAGGAGAGCCGGCTGGCGGGGCTGGCCCTGGAGAGCATCTTCTGGTTTGCAAGCACTGTGCTGACCTTCGTGGTGCTGGCCTACCTCCTGCGCTATGTCCTGGGGCAAGAGTGGGCGATCGTGCTCGACAGGGGTGTCGCCCGGTACCACCTGCCGCCGATCATCGGCCCGGAGGGGTCTACACCGGGCCAGGCCGGCAGCCTCTTCGGCCTGCCGCTGCCCCTGGTGGCGGTCCCCGGGTGGATCAAGGGCAAGAACGCCAATACCTTCCTCTTCGCGGTGGCCCTCGGCACCCCGGTCTACTACCTGCTCCGGAGGCTCCTCTGCCGGGGCCTGCCCTTCCGGGAGGCCCTGGCCCGGCTCGCCCAGGGGCTGGACGCTGACCTCCTGGACGAGATCAGCTACCGCGCAGTGGCCATCGGCTATCCCGTCTTCACCCTGGGTGCCCTGGTCTTTGCCATGTTCTGGGCCAAGGTGGCCTGGGGCCGGTACTGGTTCTGGGACCCGAAGGAGACCTGGGCCTTCATCTCGTGGCTCATCTACTCGGCCTACCTGCACCTGCGGCTCACCCGGGGCTGGGAAGGGCGGGTCTCCGCCTGGATGGCCGTCATCGGCTTCGGCGCGATCCTCTTCACCCTGGTGGGGGTCAACCTTCTGATCGTGGGACTGCACAGCTACGCCGGCGGCGACCTGTGACCGCCACCGAACGCCACCGGCGGCCCCACGGCCCGGCCGGACTGTGGCCGGGCCGGTCCTTTTATGGCCGGGCCCCGCGCCCCGGCCAGGGCCATTCACCCGGTGCAGGCCGGCCGGTATAAGCCGCCGGGGGGCGACGGAGACTACCGGAGCGGGGGTGAGACCGGTGGCGAAAAAGCCGGTGAAGGCGGACCAGCGCCGGTACCAGCGGCTGGTCCAGGAGCGGGAGCCCCGGCCGCCGCGGCTCCGGAACGCCTGCGCGGCGTTTCTCTCCGGAGGAGCGGTCTGCGTCCTGGGCCAGGCCCTGACGGACTTCTACCAGGCCGTCCTGGGGCTGGACCGGCAGGCCGCGGGCAACCCGGCCATCGCGACCCTGATCTTCCTCGGCGCCCTCCTCACCGGCCTCGGGTACTTCGACAAGCTCGCCCGGTTCGCCGGCGCGGGGCTGGCAGTGCCGGTCACCGGCTTTGCCAACGCCGTCACCAGTTCCGCCCTGGAGTTCAAACGGGAGGGGCTGGTCTTCGGCATCGGCAGCAAGATGTTCATGCTGGCCGGGTCGGTGATCACCTTCGGCGTGGTGACCGCCTTTTTCGTCGGGCTGGTGGCGGCGGTGATCCACCGATGAGCCAGGCGGTAGCCGCCCCCGGGACCCGGCGGCTCGGCCGGCAGTCCGTGGCCTTTGCCCGGCCGCCGGTGATCCTGGGCACCGGCGCGGTGGTCGGCCCCATGGAGAACCAGGGCCCCCTGGCCGGGAGCTTTGACCACGCCTACCCGGACCTTCTGGCCGGGCAGGAGAGCTTTGAGCAGGCCGAGCGGGAGATGATGCTCAACGCCTGCCGAACCGCCCTGCAGAAGGCGGGGGTGACCCCGGACCAGGTGGACTTCTTTCTGGCCGGGGACCTGCTCAACCAGCTGATCACCTCCAGCTTCACCGCGGCGGAACTGGGCATCCCGTACCTGGGCATCTACGGGGCCTGCGCCACCTCGGCCCAGGGCCTCGCCCTGGCCGCCATGCTGATCGACGGCGGCTATGCCCGCCGGGTCCTGGTGGCCTGTTCCTCTCACAACGGCACCGCCGAGCGGCAGTACCGGTACCCGGTGGAGTACGGCAGCCAGCGCAAACCCTACGCCCAGTGGACCGTCACCGGCGCCGGCGCCGCGGTAGTGGCGAGTCCCGACCTGGGGAGCGGCCCCCGGATTACCCATGCCACCCTGGGCAAGGTGATGGACCTCGGGATCAAGGACCCGTACAACCAGGGCGCGGCCATGGCCCCCGCCGCGGCGGACACCATCCGGCAGCACCTCCTGGACCTCGGCTGCCGGCCGGAGGACTACGACCTGATCGCCACCGGGGATCTGGCCCGGTTCGGGAAGGAGATGGCCGCCGAACTCCTGGCCCGGGACGGGGGGCTGGACCTGGGAGACCGGCACGTGGACTGCGGCATGCTCATCTACGACCTGGACCGGCAGAAGGTGCACGCCGGGGGCAGCGGCTGTGCCTGCTCGGCGGTGGTGACCTACGGCCACCTGCTCCGGCGGATGGCTGCCGGGGAGCTGCGCCGGCTCCTGCTGGTGGCCACCGGTGCCCTGCTGAGCCCCACCAGTTGCCAGCAGGGGGACAGCATCCCGGCGGTGGCCCACGGGGTCGTCATCGAAAGGTGAGGGTGGTCGGCCGATGATCTACCTGAAGGCCTTCCTCCTGGGTGGGCTTATCTGCCTGGTGGCCCAGGTGATCCTGGACAACACCAAGTACTCCCCCGGCCACGTCCTCAGCGGGCTGACGGTGGCCGGGGGAGTGCTGGGGGGCTTTGGCCTCTACGACCGGCTGGTGGAGTTTGCCGGCGGCGGCGCCACCGTCCCCATCAGCAGCTTCGGCAACGCCCTGGTGAAGGGGGCGCTGATGGAGGCCCGGACCCATGGGGTCCTGGGGGTGCTGACGGGGATGTTCGAACTCACCTCCACCGGCATTACCGCCGCCATCGTCTTTGGCTTCCTGGCGGCCCTCGCCTTCAACCCCAAGAGTTAGCCCGCCCCAGCCAGGTGCCTGGCACGGCGGCCGGCACGCCGGAAACCAGGGCGGAAGGCTGGCACCCGAGAGCGGATGAACAGGACAGGAGAGGATGAAAAGGATGACGGTGCAACAGGACCTTCAGAAGGCCATCGCGACGGCCAAGGCCCAGATGGGGACCTACGCGGTCTTTGCCGCCTCCACCCAGGACCCGGCGGCCCGGGCGATGTTCGACGGCATGGCCCAGGACATGGACCGGCACGTGAAGGTGCTCGAGTCCCGGCTCCAGTACCTGAACCAGAACAACCAGCTCAACCAGCAGCAACAACAGCAGCAACAGCGACAGGAGGCCCAGGCCCAGAAGCAGATGGAGCCGCCGCAGTAGCCGGCGGCTCGGCGCGCCCGACTGGGTGCAGGCGCCCAGGTCGCGCCAGGGCACAGTTGCCTCTGCAGGCGCCCCGAGCGACGGTTCTGCCCGCCGGAGGCGCCTTCCGCCACAGGCGCCTCTAGTGCACGGCCCCGGACGGGTCTTGCCGCCCCAGGCGGCGGACCTGCCGGAGCCGCTCCTGCACCTGAAGGAGGCCCGCCCGCTGGCATGCCGTACCGTAGGCGGCCGCAGCCCGCTGGAAGGCCCGTTCCACCGCGGCAAAGGCCGCCGCGGTCCGCCCGGACCCCGGGCGGGCATCGGAGACCTGGCCGAAGAGCCCGACCACCCGCTCGGCGACCCGAGCCTGGACGGCCGCGACCTTTGCGGCCTCCTGCTCCAGGAGCCGCCGGCGCTCCCGGGCGGACTGCCGGAGGGCCGGGAGAAACCCGGCAGCCAGTACGGACAGCATGGCAAGGAGGAGACGTCCAGCCTCCACTGCCGCACCCCACTCTGCGCCAGGCGCGCAGGAGCATCCCCGGGGGTTCGCGTCCACCGGGCCCCCGCAGCAGGGGCCGGGGCACCGGATCCCGAAAAGCCTCTTGTACCGCCCAGTTCCTGCGAACGCCCTCCGATCCCTGACGCTCTGAATCCGGAGGTTGGCTCTCTGTGCAGCAACTGCTCGGTTACGCCCAGATCGCTGTGGGCGCCCTGATCACGGCCCTCGGCCTCAACCTCTTCTACATCCCCTCCAACCTGATGGAAGGCGGCCTCACCGGTATTGCCCTGCTCTCCCACTACCTGTGGGGTCTCCCCGTCGGCGGGGTCTACGCCGCCCTCAACCTGCCCCTGCTGGTGGCCACCTGGCGGGTCTGGGGCCGGGAGGGGCTGATGAAGACCATCTGGGGCACCTTCGCCCTCTCTGCAGCTATCGAGGCCACCGCGGGCCTCCGGATCCCGACTCCGGACATCTGGCTCGCCACTCTTTACGGGGCGGTGCTGGCGGGCCTCGGCCTGGGGATCATCTTCCGGGCCGGCGGCACCACCGGCGGCACGGACATCGTCGCCCGGCTGGTCTGGCGGTACTTCGGCATCGAGATGGGTCGGACCCTCTTCGCCATCGACCTGGTGGTCATGGGCCTCTCGGGGTACTTCTTCGGCCATGTGGTGATGCTCTACTCCCTGGTCGCGACCTTTGTGGCCACCCGGGTGATCGACGTGGTGCAAGAGGGGCTGTACGCGGCCAAGGCCCTCACCATCTTCTCCGACCGCCCTCGGGAGATCGCGGCGGCCCTCATGCAGCACCTGGAGCGGGGGGTGACCCTCTACCCCGCGGTGGGGGCTTACACCGGCCAGACCCGGGAGGTGGTCTACTGCGTCGTGGGCCGGGCGGAGGTCTCCCGGGCCAAGGCCCTGGTCTACGCGCTGGACCCCCGGGCCTTTGTGGTGGTCACCGACGTCCACGAGGTGATGGGGGAGGGGTTCCAGCCGCCTCCCGCCGGGGCCCTGCGCCGGTCCGGCGCCGGCGCGGAAGCCAAGGGCCCCAGGTGACCGGCAGGCCGGAGCCGCATTTCATCGACCATATTGACAACATGGGGGCCACCGGGGTATCATGAAGGTGTTTCCCGGTGGCCCTGCCGGGCAGAGCCGCCACGCCAAAGCCGTCCACGCCGCGGGGTGGAGCAGCCAGGTAGCTCGTCGGGCTCATGACCCGAAGGTCGAGGGTTCAAATCCCTCCCCCGCAACCAAGGCGGCGGAAGGTCCCTCCTGCGAGGGGCCTTCTGCTTTTTCTACAGCCTTCTGTGGCTCGCCTCGCCCTCCGGCGGCGCACCGGGCCGGCGATCCGGCCCGAATCCGGTCAGCCCCGGATCCGGATCAGCCAGAACCGGGTCTTCTTCCCCCAGCCCAGGTCCCAGGGTACCCGATACCGGTCGGCGGTGTGGCTGCTGACCACCGCGTACCCGTCGGCCCCCTGGCCGACCACCACCGAGACGTGGACCACATCGCCGCCCTGTTCGTACGCGATGATGTCCCCCGGGGCCAGGACCGGCAGTCCGGGTCCGCCGGCCGCCTCCGCCACCCGGGCGAAGCTCCCCCGGGCCACCAGCTGCCCCCGGCCGCTCTGGAGGAGGTACCGGGCCAGGCTGCCGGCGTTGATCCAGGTTGCAGTAGCCTCCCGGCGCCGGGGGTCGTGGCGCCAGGCCCCGGTGGGCCGGAGGCCGCCGGCGGCCAGGACCTGGGAGGCGAAGTTGGCGCAGTCGCCGCCCATGCCGGTGTAGTCCCGGTACTGCCGGTTGTACCGGTGGCTGTTGCCACAGCCCCAGGCGACGCCACAGTAGGTATCCGCGTACCGGGCCGCTGCCTCCCGGTCGAAGCCCCCCGCCCCGGGCCGGCCGGCCCCGGCGGGGACGGGTGGGTCTGCGGCTGCCGGCGCCTCCCCCGGGGGCTCCACCGCCGGCGACCGGGTGAGGGGCGGAAGCCCGGCCTCCGGCGGCGGACCATCCTCGTACAGAGGGTCCAGGCCGTGGTCCGAACGGACCCGCCAGCCGCCGTCCCCCCGGACGAGTTCCACCGCGTGGCTCGTCCCCACCCCCATCCAGGCCACCGGAGCGGCCGGGGCGCCGGCCTGCCGGTACCCGAGGCCCAGGCGGAGGACTACCGCGACCCGGGCGGTGTCGCCCTGGACCCGGACCCGCAGGATCCGGACCTCCGCCTGGTGGTCCACAAGCTCAAACCCCCGGGCCCGGAGCCAATCCCGGAGGTGGAGGATCTTCTGTCGCTCCCGCTCCGCGAGCCACCGGCCCGCCGGGGTGGAGGTGTCGATCTCCGCCACCGGCAGCCGGTCCGGCGCGAGGCTCACCAGAGCCGCCACCCGGCTCCGAAAGTGCTCCTCGACAAAGGCCCTGGGGTCCTCCCCGGGGGCTGCGCCCGCGGCCAGGGTCCACCGGAGGAGGAGGGCCAGTCCCACCGCCGCCAGGGCCGCCAGGCCGGCCCGGCCCCTCCGGCCCCGGACCCACCGCCTCCCGGTCATGCCGCCACCGCCCGGTGCACCCCGGGGCCTGCCAGGCCGTCTTTCACAGCAAGACTCCCCCTTCACCCTGCCGAAGCCAGTATGCCCCGGCAGGGGAGAGGGGGAGGTGGGGCGGAACCGATGTAGATTCTGGGAGCTCAGGCGATGGTCCGGACCAGGTCGGCCACCGGCGGGCTCTCCTGAACCGAGAGAATCCGGTTCCGGCTGTCCACCAGCACCACCCGGGGGCGGAAGCCGGGGATCTCTTCCGGGGTCAGGTGGGCCCAGGTGATCAGGATGACCAGGTCCCCGGGCTGGGCCAGGCGGGCCGCGCCGCCGTTCATGCAGATGGTGCCGCTGCCGGCGGGACCGGGGAGGACATAGGTCTCAAACCGGGCCCCGGTGGTGACGTTGACCACGGCGATCCACTCGTAGGGAAGGATCCCCGCGGCCGCCAGAAGGTCGGTGTCAATAGTGCAGGAGCCCTCGTAGTTCAGGTTGGCCTCGGTCACCGTGGCCCGGTGAATCTTGGCCTTGAAGAAGGTGCGGAGCATCTAGCCGGCTCCCTCCAGTTCCGGGTTGTCGACCGCCAGTTCCGCGTTGTCGATGAGCCGGGTGCTGCCGATGTAGACCGCCAGGGCCAGGCGCACCCGGCCCTCGATCCGCTCCACCGGCGCCAGGGTCTCGGGGTCGACCACCGCCACGTAGTCGACCCGGGCCAAAGGCTCCCGGGCGATGAAGGCGGTCAGGTCCTCCACCAGGGCCCGGGCGTCCCGCTGCCCCTGGGCCACCAGCTCCTGGGCCCGCTGAATCGCCCGGTAGAGGATCCGGGCGGCCTCCCGCTCCCGCCCCCGGAGGTAGACGTTCCGGCTGGAGAGGGCGAGGCCATCGGGCTCCCGGACTGTGGGGACCCCCACGACCTCCACGTTCATGTTCAGGTCCCGAACCATCCGCCGGACCACCTGAAGCTGCTGGAAGTCCTTCTCGCCGAAGTAGGCCACGTCCGGCTCGACGATGTTGAAGAGCTTGGTCACCACCGTGGTGACCCCCCGGAAGTGGCCGGGGCGGCTGGCGCCGCAGAGCCCCTCGGTCAGCCCCGTCACCTCGACGAAGGTGCGGATGGGCTCAGGGTACATCTCCTCCACCGAGGGGGCGAAGACGATGTCCACCCCCTCCGGGGCGAGGAGAGCCGCATCCCGGTCCAGGTCCCGGGGATAGCGGTCGTAGTCCTCCCGGGGGCCGAACTGGAGGGGGTTGACGAAGATGCTCACCACCACCAGGTCGGTCTCCTGCCGGGCCCGGCGGACCAGGCTCAGGTGGCCCTCGTGGAGGTACCCCATGGTGGGAACAAGCCCCACCCGGGCCCCGGCCCGCTTCCGGGGCCGCACCGCCGCTTTCACCTCAGAGATGGTCCGGAGGATCTCCATCGTACTCCTCCCCTGCTGCACGAGGTGGTTTCAGTAGAGCCGCTCCAGGACCTCGGCCGGCATCTCCACGCTGTGCTCCGGCCCGGGGAACCGCCCCTCCCGGACCTCGGCCACGTATTCGCTCACCGCCCGGGTGACCGCTGTGGCCAGGTCGGCGTAGCGCTTTACAAACCGGGGCGGCTTTCCGAGGTAGAGGCCGAGCATGTCGTGGACCACCAGCACCTGGCCGTCGCAGTCCGGGCCGGCGCCGATGCCGATGGTGGGGATCGGCAGCCGCTCAGTCACGAGCCGGGCCAGCTCCCGGGGGATGAGCTCCAGGACGATGGCAAAGGCCCCCGCCGCGGCCAGGGCTTCCGCGTCCCGGAGGAGCTGCCGGGCCGCGGCCTCGGTCTTCCCCTGGACCCGGTATCCCCCCAGGGCGTGGACCGACTGGGGCAGAAGCCCCACGTGGCCCATCACCGGGATCCCCGCCGCCACCAGCCGGCGCACCGTCGGGGCTATCGCCTCGCCCCCCTCGAGCTTCACCGCCTGGGCGCCCCCCTCCTGGAGCAGCCGGGCGGCGTTGCGCAGGGCCTCCTCCTCGGAGACCTGGTAGGTCATGAAGGGCATGTCCGCCACCACCAGCGCCCGCCGGGCCCCCCGGCTGACCGCCCGGGTGTGGTGGAGGATATCCGCCAGGGTGACGGGGACCGTCGAGTCGTACCCCAGTACCGCCATACCGACGGAATCCCCCACCAGCAGGATGTCCACCCCCGCCTCGTCCAGCAGCCGGGCCGTGGGGTAGTCGTAGGCCGTGAGCATGGCGATGCGCCGGCCTTCCCGCTTCATCCGCTGCACCGTGGCCACGGTGACCCGCTCGCCCATCGCCTGTGCCTCCCTTTCGGTCGCAAAGACTCGGTCGGCAAGACTCCTGCGGTGGAAAAGACTCGCCGGTCCGGCCCCCCCCCAAGCCCGGAGACACAACAAGCCCTCCGCCCCGACGGGGTGGGCGGAGGGCACACGCCCGGCCATGTGCCGTGAGCCCCTTCCGTCTCGGCCCCGGTGGGGTCCAAGCTTGAGGGTCCGGTTCCCTTTTTCCCTGTGCACCTTTTTCCCTGGGTACCCGCAGGTCTTGCACCCGCAGGTGTGGCGAGCCGCCTGTTGGGGCGAAATCGCCCGTCGCACCTTCTGTCCAACGGGGGCTGGGGCCAACCGGTCCCCAACCCGGTCCGGTGTGGCTCCCCCGGGGGATGCCACCCGGTTCCCTTCCACTCTACCATGTGGTCGGTTGGCTGACAAGGTCGGGCCCGGCACCCCGGCGCAGGGCGCCGGCGCTTTCCGTCCCCTTGCCGGCGGCTGGCAACCCTTGGCCGGCGGTCGGTTGATCCGCCGGGCCCCGTGGCGTACCATAATGGATATGGCTCAGCGAGGGAGAGGTTCAGGTTTCATGGCAGAGACTGAGGCTGCGAAGGTTACGTTCAAGGACCTGGGACTTTCGGACCGGGTACTCCGGGCCCTGGAGGACATGGGGTTTGAGGAGCCATCGCCCATCCAGGCCCGGGCGATCCCGCTGCTCCTGGCCGGCCACGACGTGATCGGCCAGGCCCAGACCGGTACCGGTAAGACCGCCGCCTTCGGCGTTCCCATCGTCGAGCGCCTCGACCCCAAGGTGCGGGGGGTGCAGGCCCTGGTCCTGACCCCGACCCGGGAGCTGGCGATCCAGGTGGCCGAGGAGATCGGCCGGATCGGCAAGTACAGCCGGATCCGGGTGGTGCCCATCTACGGCGGCCAGAACATCGAGCGGCAGATCCGGCTCCTGCGGATGGGGACCGAGGTGGTGGTGGGCACCCCGGGCCGGATCATGGACCACATCCGCCGGGGGACCCTCAAGCTGGACAAGGTCCGCATGCTGGTCCTCGATGAGGCCGACGAGATGCTGGACATGGGCTTCATCGACGACATCGAGTGGATCATCCAGAACCTCCCCACCGAGCGACAGACGGCCCTCTTCTCCGCCACGATGCCCGATGAGATCAAGGGGCTGGCAACCCGGTACATGCGGTCCCCCCAGCACGTGGCGGTCAACCCCGCTCAACTGACGGTGCCCCAGATCGAGCAGTACTTCTACGAGGTCCGGCCGACCCTGAAGGTCGAGGCCCTCTGCCGGATCCTGGACACCGAGAACGTGGAGCGGGGGATCATCTTCTGCCGCACCAAGAAGGGGGTCGACGAGCTGGCCGAGGCCCTCCAGCGCCGGGGGTACCTGGCCGAGGGGATCCACGGGGACATGAACCAGGCCCAGCGGAACCGGGTGATGGCCCGGTTCAAGGAGGGGCAGATCGAACTTTTGGTGGCCACCGACGTGGCCGCCCGGGGCCTGGACATCGAAGGGGTCACCCACGTGATCAACTTCGATATCCCCCAGGACGCGGAGTCCTACGTCCACCGCATCGGCCGTACCGGCCGGGCGGGGCGGTCGGGCACCGCCCTCACCCTGATCACCTCCCGGGAGTTCCCCCAGTTGCGGCTCATCGAGCGGACCATCCGGCAGCGGATCCAGCGCCGGCCCCTGCCCTCCCTGGCGGACGTGGCCGAGCGGCAGCGGGAGGTGCTCAAGGAGCGGCTCCTGCGGGTCCTCTCCCGGGGCAAGCTCGGCTTCTACCAGGACCTGGCCCGGGAGCTCCTGGACAGCGAGGACTTCGCCGCGGAGGAGCTCTTGGCCGCAGCCCTGAAGCTGGCCATGGGCGAGGCCGAGCCGGTGCCCGAGGTGCCCACCCGCTTCGGGGAGACCGGGGCGGAGCCCGGGTTTGTCCGGTTCTTCTTGAACATCGGCCGGGCCCAGGGGGTCCAGCCCGCGGATATCGTCCGGAGCATCGCCACCCAGGCCGGGGTGCCCGGGAGCATCGTCGGCAAGATCGACATCTACGACCGGTTCACCTTCGTAGAGGTGCCTGAGGACGTCGCTGCCCAGGTGCTGACCGCGATGCAGGAGTCGACCATCAAGGGCCGGACCGTCAATATCGAACCGGCCCGGAAGCGCTGAGGATGCCAGGGGGCCGCCTCCGGAGGGCGGCCCCGTCGGTTTTCCGGTCCCCGCCGGCGGGGGGCGGTCCCTGGGCGACGGGAAGCGGCGCCGTAGCGGGAGGCAGCCCCGGAACGCCCCGCAGGACTCCTCTGCCGGGGCGTGGAATCATCCATTGGTCGTGGGCTTGGCCCTGCCCCGGCCGGCGGCAGGAGAACGTGCGTTCGTAGCGAATGCATGAGAGGGATGAGCGGTGCGGGAGACAGGGCCTGTGGTGCGGACGTTTGTCGCGGTGCCGGTGGACGGGCCCATGCTCTGCCGGTCCTTGGCCGCGGCCCAGGCGGAACTGGGCCGGGCCGGTGGCCGGGTGCGGTGGGTCCCGCCGCACCAGTTTCACTACACCCTGAAGTTCCTCGGAGAGATCCCCGCCTCCCGGGTGGAGGCCGCCCGGGCCGCGGTGGCGGAGGCGGTGGTGGGGGTCGCGCCCTTCTCCCTGGCGGTGGCCGGGGTGGGCGCCTTTCCCCGGCCCGACGCCGCCCGGGTGATCTGGGCCGGGTGCGGCGCCGGCCGGGAGGCCCTGGTCGCCCTGGCGGAGCGGGTGGAGCGGGCCCTGGTGGCCGCGGGGTTTCCCCCGGAGCCCCGGCCCTTCTCGCCCCACCTCACCCTGGGCCGGGTGGCCCAGGGGGGCCTCACGGCGGGCCTGGCGGCCGCGGTGGAGGCGGCCCGGGACCGGGCCTTCGGCACCCTGCCGGTGCGGGCGGTGGTGCTCTACCGGAGTGACCTCCGGCCCTACGGGCCGATCTACACCCCCCTGGCGACCTTTCCCCTGGCGGGCGAGCCGCCCCGGGACCGGTGACCCCCGGCTGGGGGTGAGGGCCTGCGCCTCCCCGTTCCCGGCAGCGGGCGACGCCGGCCGCCGCCCTTGCCCTGTGGACAGGCATCCGCGTATACTCGTGGTTAGGAAGAAACTGGAAATAGGAGGATGACCATGGCCCTGGACCGGCAAAAGGCTCTCGAGATGGCGATCGCCCAGATCGAGAAGCAATTCGGCAAGGGGAGCATCATGCGGCTGGGCCAGTCCCAGGCGGTCAACCTGGAGGTGATCCCCACCGGGGCGCTGGCCCTGGACCTCGCCCTGGGGGTGGGCGGCTTCCCTCGGGGCCGGGTGGTGGAGATCTACGGGCCGGAGTCCTCGGGTAAGACCACCGTGGCCCTCCACGCGATCGCCGAGGCCCAGAAGATGGGCGGGGTGGCGGCCTTTATCGACGCCGAGCACGCCCTCGACCCGGTCTACGCCCGGAACCTCGGGGTCGACATCGACAACCTGCTGGTCTCCCAGCCGGACACCGGCGAGCAGGCGCTGGAGATCTGTGAGACCCTGGTCCGGTCCGGCGCGGTGGACATCGTGGTGGTGGACTCGGTGGCGGCCCTGGTGCCCCGGGCGGAGATCGAGGGGGAGATGGGGGAGGCCCAGGTCGGCCTGCAGGCCCGGCTGATGTCCCAGGCCCTCCGGAAGCTGACCGGCGCCATCTCCAAGTCCCGGGCCGTGGTCATCTTCATCAACCAGCTCCGGGAGAAGGTCGGGGTGATGTTCGGCAACCCCGAGACCACCCCCGGCGGCCGGGCGCTGAAGTTCTACGCCTCCATCCGGCTCGACGTCCGGAAGATCGAGACCATCAAGTCCGGCCAGGAGGTCATCGGCTCCCGGGTCCGGGTGAAGGTGGTCAAGAACAAGGTGGCGCCGCCCTTCCGGCAGGCCGACTTCGACATCATCTACGGCGAAGGCATCTCCCGGGAGGGGTGCCTCCTGGACATCGCCACCGAACTGCAGCCGCCGGTGGTCGTCAAGAGCGGCGCCTGGTACTCCTACGGGGACCTCCGCATCGGCCAGGGCAAGGAAGCGGCCCGGCTCTACCTCAAGGAGCACCCGGAGCTGTACGCCGAGATCGAGAAGAAGGTCCGGGAGCGGCTCCTGGGCGCGCCGCTGAAGAGCCTGGCCAGCGGAGACGACACCGTTGCGGAGTAGCCGGCAGAGACCCCCTGCGGCGGCTGCAGAGGCTCTTCCCGACCGGGGCCGGGTCACCGCCCTCACCCCCCAGCGGGACCCGGGGCGTGTGAACCTGTTCGTGGACGACACCTTCCTCTTCGGCCTGGACGCCGAGGTGGCTGCCGAACTTGGCCTCACCGTGGGCGCCGAGGTGGACCGGGCGCTTCTCGAGCGGGCCCGGGCCCTGGACGTGGAGAAGCAGGTCCGGGACCGGGCTCTCCGGTACTTGGCCGCCCGGCCCCACGCCCGGGCGGAACTCCGGCGAAAACTGGCCCGGGGCAACTTCCCCCCGGAAGCCATCGAGCGGGCCCTGGCCTGGCTGGAGGAGCGGGGCTGGGTCGACGACGCCGCCTTTGCCCGGCAGTACATCCAGGCCCACCGGACCGGCCGGGGGGCCCGGGGCCAGCGGCGCCTCGCCCGGGAGCTGCGGCAGAAAGGGGTGGACCCGGCGGTGGTGGCGGCGGCCCTGGCCGAGGCCTTCGCCGGGGACGACGGGTTTGAGGAGGCCCTGGCCCTTGCCCGCTCCCGGCTGCAGCGCCTCGCCGGCGTCGATCGCCGGACGGCCTGGCGCCGGCTGGCGGGGTTCCTCGGCCGCCGGGGCTTCGAACCGGAGGTGATTGCGGCGGCCCTCCGGCAGCTCCTCGGAGACTGGGATGCGGAGTGAGACCCGCCGCCGAGACGCCTGCCCGCGGGCCCGGGCAGGCGTCGGCGGTTCGAAGTGGGGATGGGAAAAGTGGTGCGGATCCTGCATCTGGCCGACCTGCACCTGGGCTACGAGCCCCGGTTCCTGGGCCCCCGGGCCCAGGCTTTTCAGGCGGAGCGGGACCGGGTGCTGGAGCGGGCGGTGGACTTTGCCCTCCAGCCCGAGAGCGGCGTCCAGCTGGTGGTGATCGCCGGGGACCTCTTTGAGACCCACCGGCCGCCAGCCCGGCTGGTGGAGCACGTCCTGGCCCAGCTCCGGCGGCTGGTCGCCGCGGGGATCCCGGTGGTGACGGTGCCGGGCAACCACGACGAGATCACCTACCACGACTCGGTCTACCTGGAGCGGCGGCAGGAGTGGCCCGGGGTGCTGGTCACCAACCCCTTGCCGGAGCACGTCGCCACCCTGGAGGTCGCGGGGGTGCCGGTCCACCTCTACAGCCTCGCTTACCGGGGCGGGGTCACCCCCACCCGTCCGCCCCTGGACCGGTTCCCCCGGGTGGAGGGGCAAGGGGTGCACCTGGCGGTCTTCCACGGCACCCTGGACAGCCTGGGGCTGCCGCCGGACGAGACCGGCCGGAGCCTCCCCCTTCGGGCCGACGCCCTGGCCCGGGCGGAGTACGACTACATCGCCCTCGGGCACATCCACGCCCGGCACGAGATCCGGGTCGGCCGGTCCCTGGCGGTCTACCCGGGGCCGGTGGAGGGGAAGGGCTTTGACGACCCGGGAGCCGGGGTCTGGCAGCTGGTGGACCTCACCCCCGGGGGGCAGGTCCGGCTCGAGACCGTGCCCGCGGGGCAGCGGCCCATCGAGACCCTGGCCCTCGATGTGACCGGGCTCGAGGGACCCGAAAACCTGGAAGCGGTGCTCCGGGCCCGGGCCAATCCCGAGGCGATCCTGCGGGTCCGCCTCACCGGCGCCCTGGGCTTCCCGGTGGACCCGGAGGCGTTGGTCGAGCGGCTCCGGGACCGGTTTTACCACCTGGAGATCGTGGACGAGACCATGAGCCTCTCCCCGGCCCTCCTGGCCGCCTGGGCCCAGGAGCCGACGGTGCGGGGGGAGCTGGTCCGCCGGCTCCAGGCCCGGTGGGAGGCCGCAGATGAGGCGGAACGGCCGGTCATCGCCCTGGCCCTCCGCTACGGGCTGGCGGCCCTGAAGGGAGGGGCGGGCCGGTGAGGCAGGTCGTCGTGGAAGAGCTGGCCCTCGCGGGGTTCGGCCGCTTCGCCGGGGAGGTGCGGCTCAGCCTGGGACCGGGGCTCTGGAACCTGGTGGCGGAGAACGAGCAGGGGAAGTCCACCCTGGTGGCCGGGCTGATGGCGGTGCTCTTCGGCCTCCCCAAGAGCGGCGGCCACTTCTCCCAGGAGCGGCTGCGCAACTGGTCCGGCCCGCCCCGGTTCTGGGGGGCGGTCACCCTCCGGGTGGACGGGGTCCGGTACCGGGTGGAGCGCAACTTTGACCGGAACGAGGTCGCGGTCCTGGAGGGGGAGCCCGGCCGGATGCGGCAGCTCTTCCGGACGGTGCACAACCCCGGGGCCCGGCGCTCCGACGAGCGGTACGAGACCTGGCTCCGGGAGCACCTGGGGATTGGCAGCCGGGACCTCTTCGCCGCGACCTTCTGCCTCACCCAGCCCCTGCCCGAAGCCGACCAGTTGAGCGCCCAGGTTCAGGAGCTCCTGGCCGGCGCCGGGGCGGGCTCCTTCGACGCTGCCCTCCGGCTCCTGGCGGAGTGGGGCAAGGCAGTGACCCGGTACACCGGTGACCTGGGGCTCACCCCGGGTAACGGCCGGAAAGACCAGGAGCTGGAGCAGGTGGAGGCGGAGATCGCCCGGCTGGAGGCGGAGATCCAGCGGAGCGCCGCGGCCCTGGACGGCCTGGAGGCCGTAAGCCAGGAACTGGAGGCAGCCCGCCGGCGGGTCGAGGAGTTGCAGCGGCAGCGGCAGGAACAGGCGGCCCTCCTGGAGGCCTGGCGGGAGTGGCTGGACCTCCAGGACGACCGGCGGCGGGCTCTGCGCCGGGCTGCCGAACTCCAGGAGGCGCTCCGGGCAGCCGAGCGGCTCCAGGCCCGGCAGGCCGAGGTTCGGGCCGAGATGGCCGCCCGTTACCCGGAGTGGCTCCAGGCCGACCCGGCCCTGGCGGATAAGCTGGCGGAGCTCACCCGGCTCCGGGAGGAGGCCGACCGGACCGGCCGGGAGATGGCCCGGCTGGAGGCCGGGGTGCAGGAGGCGGAGCGGCGGCTCCGGGAACTCCGGCGGCGGCTCCAGGAAGAGTACGGCGATGTGGCCGGCCGGCCGGACCTGCCGGCCTTGCACCGGGAGCTCCGGCGCCTGCGGGCAGAGCTCACCCGCCTCGACGGAAGGCTCAGGGCCCTTACCCAGGAAGAGGAGGAACTCCGGCGGCGCCTGGAGGCCCTTCGCCCCTGGGATCGGCTGGGACAGGCCCCCGCCACGGCCCTCGCCCAGCTCCGGCCCCTGGCCCGGGAGGGCTACCGGGTCCGGGAGCAGCTGGCGCGGTCCCGGGCCGCGGCCCGGGCGGCCCGGGAGGAACTGGACCGCCACTTTGCGTGGTTTGAGGCCGCCTCCCCGGAGCAGCGGGAGGTCCTGGCCAACTACCCCGCCCTCCGGGCCCGGCTGGAGGCGGAGGTCCAGGCCCGGGAGGCGGAACTGAAGGCCGCAGAGGAGCGGTACCGGGCCTGGGAGGCCGAGGCTGCGGCCTTCCGGGCGGCCTACGGGGACCTGGAATGCCTGGACGACCAGGCCCCGGAGGTGGTGAGTCAGAAGATCGCCCTCCTGGCGGAGGAGCGACGCCTCAAGGAAGAACTGAGCCAGGCCGAGGCCGCGGTCCAGGCGGCCCGGGAGCGGCTGGGGCGCATCCAGTCCCTGGCCGCGGCCTCCGCAGGGCTGGCCGCGGCCGCCACGGTCACCTGGTTCCTCGCCGACGTGCTGGGCCTGGAGGCGGAGGCCGCCGCGGCCTTCGGCCTCTTCGCCGGGGGCCTGGCGGGGACCGCAGCCTGGAACCTCAGCGGCCGGTACGGCCGGGATGAGGAGGCCGAGGCCCGGGCGGAAGCCGCCCGCCAGGCCCTGGCCGAATTGGACGCCCGGATCCGGGACCTGGACCCCCGGCTCGGCCCCTTCGCGGGGGCCGACGCGGTGGCACTGGGGGAACTCCGCCGCCGGCTCCAGGACCGGCAGCAGGCCCGGGAACGGCTGGCCCGGTTGGAAGCCGAGGTCCCGGCCCCGGCAGCGCTGGCGGACCTCCGGGAGCGGCTCGCCGCGGCCCGGGCGGGGCTGGCCCACCTGGAGCGGGAGGTGGCGGCCGCCGGCGAGGGCGGCGTCCCCGGCGAGACGGCACCCGCCGGGCCGGCGGAGCGGTACGCCCGGTGGCGGGAGTGCCGCCGCCGGCTGGAGGAGGCCGAAGCCCGGCTCCGGGAGGTGGCGGCGGCGGAGTTCGGCGTGGGGCCGGAGGAAGTGGCCGGGCTGCCGGTGACCGCCCTGGAGGGGAAGTGGCGGGCCCTCGCTACCCTGGCGGAGGTGACCGGCACCCCCTGCTCCACCGCGGGGGACCTGCTGAACTGGATCGGCGAACTGGGCCCCGGCCACTGGCAGGAATGGGAGCAGGAGGCCAGGACCTGGGAGTGGGCAGCCCGGCGGCTGCGGGAGATTGAGGTGGAGCGCCGGCAACTGGAGGCCCCCGGCCCGGACGGCCGCACACTCCGGGAGCGGCTGGAGGCGGAGAGCGCGGCCCTGGCGGAGGCCGTCCGACCCTTTACCGCCGATACCGACCCCGAGGAACTGGCCCGGCGGGTCCAGGCGGCCGGGGCCCTGGAGCAGGCGGCTCAGGAGGCGGCCGCATCCCTGGCCACCCTCCAGCGGGAGCTGGCCACCCTGGCGGAGCGGCGGGCGGAACTGAACCGGGCCGCCGGCGCGCTGGCGGAGAGTCTGGCGCCGGTCCTGGGCCCGGCAGGGGGCGATGTGGCCGCAGCCCGGGAGCGGCAGGCAGCCTTCGCGGCCCTGCAGGAGGAGCTGGCCCGGGCGGAACGGGATCTGGCGCTGCTCCTGGAAGCCCGGGGTGTCCGGTCCCCGGCGGAACTGGCGGATCGGCTGGAAGAGGCCCGGGCCGACGCCTTCGGCGCCCGGCGCCGGCAGCAGGAGCTTCACCGGCGGTTCCCGGCCCTGCCGGACCCCGATGAGGAGCACGACCCCGCCGGGCTCCAGGCGGCTTATGCGGAGCTGCAGGCCCAGGCGGAGACGACGGAGCGGGAACTGCGGGCTGCGGAGGCGGCGGAACTCGACCTGCGCCGGCGGCAGGCCGAACTCCAGGGCCGGGAGGTGATCAACGTCGCCGCCGCGGAGCTGGAACTCCGGCAGCTCCGGGCCCGGCGGGAGGAGCTGATCCGGAAGCGGGACGCCCTGGCCCTGGCCTACCGGGAGCTGAAGGCTGCGGTGGAGTCCTACCAGGCCAGCCACCGGGAGCGGCTCTCCCAGGCGGCCACCGCCCACTTCGCCGCGATCACCGGCCGGCCGGGGCGGCAGGTGGTCCTGGACCCCGGCTTCCGGGTGACGGTCTACGAGCCCGACGGCCGGCAGGTCAGCCCGGATCAGCTCAGCCAGGGGGCCCGGGACCAGCTCTACTTCGCCCTCCGGCTGGCCATCGCCGACCTGCTGGCCGCCGCAGTCCGGCTGCCCCTCATCCTGGACGACCCCTTCGTCAACTCCGACGGCACGCGCCTTGGCCGGATCCGGGAGGCCCTCCGGCGGATGAGCGGCGACCGGCAGATCCTGCTCCTGGCCCACAACCCCGAGTACCGCACCTGGGGACAGCCCGCCGCCCTGGCCCACGGCGATGACCCTGCCCGAGCCCTGGGCGCGGACGGAAACCCGTCCCCTGGTACGGCTTCCGGCCCGACCCCCGGTATGGCCAGGGGCTCGGCCCAGAGCGCAGCCGCGGACCTGGCCCCTGGCATCGCCGCCGGCGGGCCGCCCGCCCCGGCTCCGGGCTCAGACGGCGGGAACGACCGGGGAGGTGACCCCACCTGAGTCTGCGGTTTGTCGTCGGCCGGGCCGGCACCGGCAAGACCCAGCACTGCCTGGAGGCGATCCGGGCCGAGCTTCTCTCGAGCCCCCAGGCGGGGCCGCCCCTCATCCTGCTGGCACCGGAGCAGGCCACCTTCCAGATGGAGCAGGCCCTGATCCGCACCCCGGGGCTGAAGGGCTTTGAGCGGGCCCAGGTCCTCAGCTTCCGCCGGCTCGCCTGGCAGGTGCTTCAGGAGGTGGGCGGGGCAGCCCGGCCGGCCATCGGCGACCTGGGCAAGCGGATGGTGCTCCGGGCCCTCATCCAGCGCCGGCTCGGGGAGCTGCGGCTTTTCGGCCGGGTGGCCGGCCGCCCGGGTTTCATCGATCAGCTCGCGCAAACCATCGGGGAACTCCACATCTACGGCCACGACCCCGAGGACCTGCAGGCGGTCTGGCAGGCCCTGGAGGCGGAAGGGGCCGGCGCCGGCGTCCTCGGCGCCAAGCTCCACGACCTGAGCATCATCCTCCGGGACTACCGGGACTACCTCCGGGACCGGTTCACCGACCCCGACGACTACCTGACGCTCCTCGCGCGGCGGCTGGGGGAGTCCCGGCGGCTCCGGGGAGCCCGGGTCTGGGTGGACGGGTTCCAGGGCTTCACCCCCCAGGAGTTCGACGTCCTGGAGGCCCTCTTGCGGGTGGCCGAGGCGGTGGAGGTCACCCTTTGCCTGGATAGCCGGGACCTGCCCCGGTGGGACGCGGAGGACCTGGACCCGACCCACCTCTTCCACCCCACCGCGGAGACCTACGTGAAGCTCCGGGCCCGGGCCCGCCGGGCCGGGGTCCCGGTGCTGCCGCCCCTCATCCTCGACGGGAACGAGCCTCCGTACCGGTTCCGGGGATCCCCGGCCCTGGCCCACCTGGAGCGGGAGTTCTTCCGGCAGCCCGGTGAGCCGCTGCCCGAGCCGACGGAGGCGGTGGAGGTGGTCACCGCGGCCAACCGCCGGGCGGAGGTGGAGGCCGCGGCCGCGGAGGTGCTGCGCCTCGTCCGGGAGGAGGGGCTCAGGTTCCGGGAGATTGGCGTGGTCACCCGGGATCTGGAAGCCTACGACGGGCTGGTCCGGGCCATCTTCACCGCCCGGGGGATCCCGCACTTCATCGACCGGCGCCGGCCGGTGGGCCATCACCCCCTGGTGGAATTCCTCCGCTCCGCGGTGGAGCTGGTGGTGACCGACTGGGCCTACGAGCCGGTCTTCCGGCTCCTCAAGACCGACCTCCTGCCGGTCCGCCGGGAGGACGTGGACCGGCTGGAGAACTACGTCCTCGCCCACGGCATCTGGGGTCGGGCCTGGTACGACGGGGAGCCCTGGCGGTACTTCCGGCGCTTCACCCTGGAGGAGGACCGGGAAGAGCCCGATCCCGTTCAGGAGGCGGAACTCGAGGCGATCAACCGGATCCGGGAGGAGGTGGCCCGCCCCCTGCGGCGGTTCTTCCGCCGGGTCCGGGAAGCCCGGTTCCGACCCTGGCCCGCCCGGGAGCTGGCGGCGGAACTCTACCAGCTGCTGGAGGCGGCAGGGGTGCCCGCCCGGATCCGCCGGTGGGCCGATGCCGCCCGGGCCGCGGGTCACCTGGAGAAGGAGCAGGAGCATCTCCAGACCTGGAACGGGGTGGTGGAACTCCTCGACCAGGTGGTGGAGAGCCTGGGGGACGAGCCCCTCACCGCGGCGGAGTTCCTCACGGTGTTGGAAGCAGGGCTCTCGGGCCTCACCGTGGGGCTGGTGCCGGCAAGCCTCGACCAGGTGGTGGTGGGGAGCCTGGACCGGTCCCGGCACCCGGCGCTGCGGGCGGTGCTGATCCTCGGGGTCGCGGACCGGCGGTTCCCCCGGGCCGCGGAGGAGGATGTGATCTTTACGGACCTGGAGCGGGAGCGGCTGGAGGCAGCGGGGTTTGAGCTGGGGCCCACGGCCCGGCGCCGCACCCTGGATGAGCAGTTCTTCGTCTACCTGGCCCTCACCCGGGCCTCGGAGCGGATCTGGCTCAGCTTCCCGCTGCTGGACGAGGAGGGGCGGGGGCAGGCCCCGTCCCTGGTGCTCCAGCGGATCCGGCAGCTGCTCCCGGGGGCCCGGTACCGGGAGGTGGGTGCCGGGGAGGCGGACGCCGGGCCCGGGGGGATCAGCCGGCCGGTGCAGCTCGCCGCCGCGGTGGCGGAGCGGCTCCGCCAGGCCCGGGAGGGGCAGCCCCTGGACCCCCTGTGGCTCGACCTCTACCAGTGGCTGGTGACGGATCCGTCCCTCCGGGAGGCCGCCCGGCCGGTGCTGGCGGCCCTCGGCCAGACCGGGACGAGCCGCCCCCTGTCACCGGAGGTGACCCGGGCCCTCTACGGGGCCGGGCTCCGGACCAGCGTCAGCCGCCTCGAGAGCTTCGCCGCCTGCCCCTTCCAGCATTTCAGCGCCTACGCCCTCGGGCTCAGGGAGCGGGAGCGGCTGGCGGTGGAGGCGCCCCACCTGGGGGTGCTTTTCCATGCGGCCCTCCGGCTCTTCGCCCAGGGCTTGATGGCCGATGGGGTGCCCTGGGACCGCCTCACCCCCGAGGAGCAGTACCGGCGGATCGACGCGATCCTGGAGACCCTGGTGCCCCGGCTCCAGGGCGAGATCTTCCTCAGCACCGGCCGCTACCGGTACCTGCTCCAGCAGGTCCGCCGGACGCTGCGGGCCGCGGTGGGGCTCTTGGCCGAGCATGCCCGCCGGGGCCGGTTCCAGCCCTGGCTGGTAGAAGCAGGCTTTGGCGCCGGGGAGGAGCTGCCGCCCCTCACCCTCGACCTCCCCGGCGGCGGACGGGTGGAGCTCCGGGGCCGGATCGACCGGATCGATGGGGCCCACGGCCCGGGAGGCGCCACCTACCTGCGGGTGGTGGACTACAAGAGCGGCCTCCGGCGGCTCAGCCTCGGGGAGGTCTACTACGGCCTGGCACTGCAGCTTCTCATCTACCTGCTGGTGGCCACCGAGGCCGGGGCTCTCCGGGACGGCGCCCAGGAAGCGGTTCCCGCGGGGGTGCTCTACTTCCCGGTCCGGGACCCCCTGGTCCGGCTCCCGGGCCCCGAGAAACCGGAGGAAGTGGTCCGGCTCTGGCGCCGGAAACTGCGGATGGAAGGGCTGGTCCTCGCCGACCCCGAGGTGGTCCGGCTGATGGACGAGGAGGCGGCGGGCGACCTGATCCCCGTCCGGCTGACCAAGGACGGGGGCTTTGCCCGGGGGGCCCGGGTGGCCACCCGAGAGCAGTTCCAGGCTCTCTTCGACCTGGTCCGGGACCGGGCCGCGGGGGCTGCGGCGGCGATCCTCGCGGGGGAGATCGGCGTCCGACCTTACCGGCTCGGGGACCGGACCCCCTGCCCGCACTGCGCCTACCGACCGGTCTGCCAGTTTGACCCCCGGTTCCCGGGCCACCGGTACCGGGACCTCGCCCCCCTCCGGGACCCCGACGTCTTAGCCCGGCTGGCCGGGGCGGAGCCGGCCGCCGAGGCGGCGGTAGCCGCAAGGGAGGAGGTACAGGATGCCCCCTGAATCCCTGCCCCCGACGCCACCGCCCGGGAGCCCGTGGACGCCCGAGCAGTGGGAGGCAATCCGGGCCCGGGACCAGCAGCTGCTGGTGGCGGCGGCCGCGGGGGCCGGCAAGACCGCCACCCTGGTGGAGCGGATCATCCGGCGGCTCCTCGACCCCGTGGCGCCGGTGGAGATTGACCGGCTGCTGGTGGTCACCTTCACCGAGGCCGCGGCTGCGGAGATGCGGAGCCGGATCGCCGCGGCCCTGCAGCGGAGCCTCGCTCAGGACCCGGCCAACTCCCACCTCCGGCGCCAGCTGGCCCTCCTGGAGCGGGCCACCATCTCCACCCTCCACAGCTTCTGCCTGGGGCTCGTGCGGCAGCACTTCCACCAGCTCAACCTCGACCCGGCCTTCAAGGTCATCGGCGAGCACGAGGCCCAGCTGCTGCGGGAAGAGGTCCTGGACCAGGTCTTCGAGGAGGCCTACGGTGCCGACGACCCCGGCCCGTTCCTGGCCCTGGTCGACCGGTACGGGGGCCTCCTGGGGGACGAGGCCCTCCGGGCCCTGGTCCTGGACCTATACGACTTCGCCCGGAGCACCCCCTGGCCCGAGGCGTGGCTGGAGCGGACCGCCGCCCAGTTCGACCTGCCCGACGGGGCGGCGCCGGAGGCCTTCCGGGAGTGGACGGACGCCCTCCTCCAGGAGGCCGTCCTCCGGCTGGAAGAGGCCGCAGCCCGGCTGGAGGCAGCCCTGGCCGCGGCCCGGCGCCCCGGCGGCCCTACGGCCTACGCCGAGACTCTGGCCCAGGACCTGGCTGGGGTGCGAGCCCTCCGGGAGCGCGCCGCGGCGGGAGACTGGGACGGGCTGGCCGCAGGACTGGCCGCCTTTACCTGGGGGAAGCTGCGGCCCGTCCGGTCCGGCAGCTGCGACCCGGATCTGCAAAAGGAGGCAAAGAAGCTCCGGGAGGAGGCCCAGAAGGTCGTAAAGGCCCTCCAGGTCGACGGGGCCTTCAGCCGGCCGCTCCGGGAACACGCGGCGGAGCTCCGGGCCCTGGGCCCCCACGTCCGGACCCTGGTGGAACTGGTCCGGCGGTTCGACGCCGCCTACACCGCCGCCAAGCTGGAGGGCGGCCAGGTGGACTTCGCCGACCTGGAGCGGTACGCCCTCCGGCTGCTCCTCGACCCGGAGGCGCCCCCGGGGGAACTCCGCCCCTCCCCGGTGGCCCGGGAGCTCCGGCGCCGGTTCCAGGAGGTGCTGGTGGACGAGTACCAGGACATCAACCCGGTCCAGGACGCGATCCTCACCCTGGTCAGCCGGGACGGGGGGGAGGAGGGTCCCCCGAACCTCTTCATGGTCGGGGACGTGAAGCAGAGCATCTACCGGTTCCGGCTGGCGGAGCCCCGGCTCTTCCTGGGCAAATACCGGTCCTTCCCGCCGGATCCCGGCGGTCCGGCCCGGCGGATCGATCTCCGGGCCAACTTCCGCAGCCGGCCGGCGGTGGTCGATGCCGTCAACTTCCTCTTCCGGCAGGTGATGACCCCCGGGGTGGGGGAGCTGGCCTACGACCAGGCGGCGGAACTGGTGGCCGGCGCCCGGTATCCCGAGCCGCCTCCGGGCGCTCGGGCCGGAGAGGCGCCGGTGGAGGTCTGGCTCCTGGAGCGGCCCCCGGCCCAGGGGCAGCCGGGAGCCGGCGAGGGGGCGGGTGCCGCCCAGGCCGGCGGCGGGCTGCCCGGTTTCGATGGCCTCCCGACCCCGGGCGATGGGGTCGGGCCGGAAACCGCCGGGACGGAAGCCCCGGCCGGCGGGGCGGAGGCCGGGAGCAGCGAGGAGGCCGGCTCCGGCGAGGCAGAGGACGACCCGGGGTATCTCAGTGACATCGAGCGGGAGGCCCAGCTGGCGGCCCAGTGGCTCCTCCAGGCCCGGGCCAAGGGCCTCATGGTCTGGGACAAGAACCTGGACGGGGGCCGGTACCGGCCCTTTGCCTGGCGGGACGCGGTCATCCTCCTCCGGAGCACCCGCACCGTGGCCCAGAAGGTGCTGGAGGTGCTCCAGGCCGCGGGGATCCCGGCCCATGCGGATGCGGGTACCGGCTATTTCGAGGCCCTGGAGGTCCAGACCATCCTCTCCCTCCTGCGGGTGATCGACAACCCCCGGCAGGACATCCCCCTGGCCGCGGTGCTCCGGGCCCCCTTTGCCGGACTGGGGCTGAGCCCCGAGGACCTGGCCCGGATCCGGCTCTGCTACCGGCAGGGGAGCTTTTACGACGCGGTGGTCCGGGCCGCCGCCCTGGCCGACGGGCCTGGAGCCGGCGACGGGACCGACACCCATGGCGGCGCCTCGTTCGCCGATGGGGCCACGGCCCCTGACGGGACCGCCGCCGGCGGGGAGCCCCTGGTTCCGCCGGAACTGGCCCGGCGGCTCGCCGCCTTCCTCCGGCAGCTGGACCGGTGGCGGACCCTGGCCCGGCAGGAGCCCCTGAGCCAGCTGCTCTGGCAGCTCTACGAGGAGACCGGCTACCTCTACTACGTCGCCGGCCTGCCGGGGGGCGCCCAGCGCCGGGCCAACCTCCTGGCCCTCTACGACCGGGCCCGGCAGTTCGACCAGTTCGCCCGGCAGGGGCTCTTCCGGTTCTTGCGGTTTGTGGACAACCTACGGGACCGGAAAGAGGACGTGGGGCCGGCGCCGGCCCTCTCGGATCAGGCCGACGTGGTCCGGGTGATGAGCATCCACAAGAGCAAGGGGCTGGAGTTCCCCGTGGTGCTGGTACTGGGGCTGGGCCGGAACTTCAACACCCAGGACGAGCGAGCCCCGGTGCTCCGGCACCGGGACCTGGGGCTGGGGCCGGCGGTGGTGGACCCGGAGCTCCGGTGCCAGTACCCGTCCCTGGCCCACCGGGCCATTGCGGTGCGGCTCCGCCGGGAGATGCTGGCGGAGGAGATGCGGGTCCTGTACGTCGCCCTCACCCGGGCCCGGGAGCGGCTCGTGCTGATGGGAAGCTGCCGGGACCTGGCCCAGGCCGCGGCCACCTGGGCCCGGAGCCTCACCGTGCCGGACTGGCCGCTGCCCGACACCGCCCTGGCCGGAGCTCGGAGCTATCTCGATTGGATCGGTCCGGCCCTGATCCGGCACCGGGACGGCGCGCCCCTCCGGGAGCTGGCCGGCGTCCCCGCTGCGCAAGGCTCCGGCCCGGTCTGGACAGACCCGTCCCGCTGGGCGGTCCGGGTGGTGCCCGGCGACCGGGCCCGGGCCCCCGAATGGCCGATCGGTCCGGCTGAAGACGGCACCGCCGACCGGGACCCCGCGGCCGGCGCCGCGGCGACCAGGGCCGGGGAGCCGGCCGGGGGGGATGAGGTGGCCGCGGGCCGGGAGGCGGGCCTCTCCGGGGCGGACCTCCCCTGGGAGCGGATCCTGGCCGGGGCGCCGCTCCCGGAGCCGCCGGCGCCCACGCCGCAGCGGGAGGCCCTGGCGGCCCGGCTGGCCTGGCAGTACCCCTACCAGCGGCTGACCCAGGTCCCGGCCAAGGAGACGGTGACCGGGGTGAAACACCTCTTCAGCCCCGGGGCACCGGGCGAGCGGGAGGTGGCCGCGGCGGACCCGGGCGCGCCGGAGGTGGCCGCGGAGGAGGAAGCCGTCCTCTTCGGAGGGGATTCAGAGGGGGAACTGGAGCGGCTCGAGGGCCCGGTGCCGGTGGAGTACCGGCTCCAGCCCATGGTCCGGCCCCGGTTCCTGCAGGAGCACCGGTCCCTGACCCCGGCGGAACGGGGCACCGTGATCCACCTCTTCCTCCAGCACATCCAGCTGGTACCGCCCCTGGATCTCACGGCTCTGGCGGCGGAGCGGGACCGGCTCGTCCGCCAGGAGATCCTGACCCCGGAACAGGCCGAAGCCATCGACCTGGAAGCGGTGGCGGCCTTCTTCCGCCATCCCCTGGGCCAGCGGCTCCTGGCGCACCCCGAGCGGGTCCGCCGGGAGGTGGCCTTTACGTACAGCCTCCCCGCCCGGGCCCTGGACCCGTCCCTGCCCCCGGGGCCCGAGGGGGAGGAGCCGGTGCTCCTCCAGGGGATGATCGACTGCCTCCTGGACGAGCCCTCCGGCCTTGTGCTCATCGACTTCAAGACCGACCGGCTCCGGCCGGAGCAGGTGCCCATGGCGGTGGCCCGGTACAGCGGCCAGATCACCCTCTACGCCCGGGCCATCGCCGACATCTGGGGCCGGCCGGTCCGGGAGGCCTGGCTCTACTTCCTGGGTCCGGGCCGGGCGGAACCGGTGCTCACGGACCCGTGGGGGAGGGTTGGCACCCATGGCGGAACGGCAATTTGAGCGGCTGGAGACCCTGGCCGCCCACGCCGGGGAAGGGCCGGTGCCCCCGACCACCCGGCCCGTCTCCATGCCCATCTACCAGACCTCGGTCTTTGCCTTCCCGGACCTGGAGACGGTGGAGGAGGTCTACAACGGCCGGTCGCCGGCCTACCTTTACAGCCGGATGGCCCATCCCAACGCCCGGGCCCTGGAGGAGGCCTACGCCGCCCTGGAGGGGGCGGAGGACGCGATGGCCACCGCCTCGGGGATGGCCGCGATCTTCGCCGTTTTCTTCAGCCTCCTCTCCCCTGGGGACCACCTGATCTGCAGCCGGGAACTGTACGGCGGTACTTACAGCCTGCTGGCCGAGCACTTGGGCCGGTGGGGGATCGCCACCGACTACGTCGACACCACGGACCTGGGCGCGGTGGAGGCGGCGATCCGCCCCGAGACCCGGATGATCTTCGTGGAGGCCATCACCAACCCGACGGTGCAGGTAGCGGACCTCCCCGCCCTCTCCCGGCTCGCCTTCCGGCGGGGACTGTGGCTGGTGGTGGACAACACCTTCGCCACCCCGTACCTCCTCCGGCCCCTGGAGCACGGGGCCGACCTGGTGGTCATCTCCGCTACCAAGTTCCTCGGCGGCCACAGCGACCTGACCGGCGGCCTGGTGGCGGGGTCCCGGGCGCTCATCGACCGGATCCGGCGGTGCCACGTGGTCACCGGCGCTACCCCGGACCCCTTCGCCGCCTGGCTCTGCCTGCGGGGGATGAAGACCCTGCACCTCAGGCTGGAGCGGCAGTCCCAGAACGCGCTGGCCCTGGCCTGGTTCCTTTCCCGGCACCCCTGGGTGGAAGCGGTCCACTACCCGGGGCTGCCGAGCCATCCCCAGTCGGAGCTGGCCCGGCGGCTCCTGCCCCGGGGCGCCGGGGGGATCCTGAGCTTTGCCGTCCGGGGGGATGAGGAGGCCGCCGGACGGGTGATCCGGAGCCTCCGCCTGGCCTCCCTGGTGCCTTCCCTCGGCGACGTCACCACCACCGTCTCCCACCCGGCTTCCACCTCCCATCGGACCCTGCCCCCCGAGACCCGGGCCCAACTCGGGATCACTCCCAACCTGATCCGGGTCTCGGTGGGTACCGAGGCGGTAGAGGAGATCCTTGCGGACTTCGAGGCGGCCCTGGCCACCCTGGGGTAGCCGTGCCCCCGGGACGGCCCGCTGCCCGGTCGCGGGAGCCAGCCGTCCGCCGCGGGGCAGGTGCCGGGCTGCCCGCTACCCGGCCAGCAACCGGATTCCCGGTACCCGGCAAGCGCCCGGCCGCCCGTTGCCGGGCTACGGAAGATTTGCTACGATTGGACGGGAGCCAGACCTTATAGACGTTCCAGAGCCCGTGAGAGGGGTGCGGCCGTGGCCAAGCTCTACCGCGAAGACCTGATGATCTGGAAGCCGGAAGGCGGCAACAAATGGTACATCATCGAGCGGGAGGCCGCAGTCAAAGAAGGGGTCCGCAAGGCGGTCTTTCGGGTGGACAACCCGTGGGCCGTAGCGGAGTTCCAGTTCAGGGAGGATGCGGAGAAGGCCCTCCTGATGTGGCCCTCCCGGGAGGAGGAGGCGGCCCAGGCCGCCGGCGAGGCAGCGGCGGCCGATGGGGCAGCCGGAACCGACGCCGGGCCAGGGGAGGGCTCCGGCGAAGCCCAACCGCCCGCGGACGCCGGAGCCGAAGGATAGGGCCCGGGGCTGAAGGATAGAGTCCAGTACGCCGGGGTGGCCGGCTACCGGCCGGCCGCCCCGGCGTACTGTCTTTGCCGCGCTCCCGGTCGCCGGCCCGGCCCGGGGCGGATAAACGGTGGGCCTGGACATAAGAATACAGTTGATGAGATGGCTTCTCCGCAGGGCCCCGCGCCCTGTGGGCTGGGGGTAGGCTGCGCCCCGGCGCCCGGAGGCCAGGGGCTGGAGGGCGGGTGAGACGGTGGAAGACGAACGGTGGGACCGGTACCGGGACGAGGTCCGCTACCGGGACCCGTACCTCGAACCCCCGCCCACCTGGGCCGACCGCTTCGAGCGGATCCTGATTCAGCTGGTCAACCTCGGTTTGGTGGTCCTGGCCGCCACCCTGCTGATCATGACCCAACCCCAGATTCGCCGGGCTGTAGTGCTCCTGGAGCGGCTGGAGGGATCCCGGGGCGGGTCAGGAGGTCCCGGCTGGCAGCAGGTCCCCGGCAACCCCGGCCTCCCCGCCGGCCCCCAGGGGGTGGGCCCCCAGCCAGCCCCCGGCGGGGGCAGTCCGCCCGCACCGGCAGGGGGAGCAGAGAACCTACCGGCCCCTTCCGGCAGCCCCGGGGCCCAGACGGCCCCTACCGGCAACGGCGGGGCGGTGCCTGCCACGGCGCCCCTGGCGCCCGCCCGGATCAGCCTGGCGCTCCTCACCCGGGCCCGGGCGCCGGAGGTGCGGCTCCTGGTGGGCAGCCGGGTGGCTGGGGATTTCGGGTCCGGCCGGGTGGAAGCCACCGTCCGGCCGGGGGAGACCGTGACCGTGGACGGCACCGGCGCCCCCGGGGGGCTGACCTTCCGGGTGGTGGCCGCGGACGGGTTTCTCAGCCACCTCCTCGGCCGGGAGGTGACCACCCGGGGCGACCGGCAGGTGCTGGTGAGCCCCGGTGAGCGGTAGGTTCGCCGACCCCTGCGGGAAGCGGGAGGCCGGTACCGGAGCCGGCGCCCCGGCCCTGCTGACCCGGGGGCAGGGACGGACGGTGGGGACCGACCGGGCCGGCGGGCAGGGGCCAACAGGACCGCGGGGTAGGGAATCGGCAAGGCCGCAAGGTGGGGGCCGCCAGCACGGAAGGGAGAGGATCCTCTGGTTCGGCGGGTGCAAGGGGACCGGTGGATGGAGGGGGAAGTGGCGGTGGTGACCGGGGCCTCCGGCGGCATCGGCCGGGCCCTGGCCCGGGCCCTGGCTGGGGCCGGGGCCCGGGTGGCACTCATCGCCCGGAGCCAGGAAGGGCTCCAGGCCACCGCGGCCGAGGTGACCGCCCTGGGGGCAGAAGCCCTCCCGGTGGCCGCGGACGTGGCCGACAGCGCCGCCGTCCAGGCCGCGGCCCGGGAGGTGGCCCGGTGGGCACCCGGGGTGGACCTCCTGGTCCATGGGGCCGGGGTGCTGACCCTCGGCCCCCTGGCGGAGCTTTCCCGGGAGGACCACGCCCGGACCCTGGCCATCAACTACCTCGGGGTGGTGGAGGTAACCCGGGCCTTCCTGTCCCTGCTCCGGGCCGGCCGGCGCAAGAGCGTGGTGGCCATCGGCTCCCTGGCGGGGCTGGTGGTGCCCCCTTTCATGGGCGCCTACGCTGCGTCCAAGTTCGCCCTGAGGGCGTACTGCCACGGCCTGCGGCAGGAGCTGGCCCCCGAGGGGTTCCACGTGGGCATGGTCCACCCCGGCCCCGTGGCCACAGCGATGACCGCCGGCCGGCTGGGCGGGCCCTATTACCCGTTGCCGCCGGGGGTGCCTGTCCTGAACCCCGATGCGGTGGCGGCGGCTACCCTGGGGCTGATCCGCCGGCGGCGGGCCGAGGCGGTGGTGCCGGCCCGCCTGGGCCCCCTGGCCCGGCTGGGGGTCGCGGCCCCCGGGGTGGTGGATCGGGTCTACCGCTGGGTGATGGCCCGCCCGGGCCCTGGCACGGCCCGGGGCAGCACCGGCGACTGACCCCCGGCAGTCCAGGTTCCCGGGAATTTGCGGTTGGCAGAAGGAGTTCCCCGGCGCCGGGTCGAATTTGTCGCGGCTGGTAAGGAAGGGGTGTGGGAGGCCGGGAGACGGTTTGACGCTCCCTTTCCTTCCTGATAAGCTAGAAAAAGAGGTAGCCCCTGGCACCGGCCGGGGGCAAGGGGTGACGGCATGGCATCGGTTCGCGGCATCCGCGGGGCCACGACCGTCGAAGCAAACGATGCCGAAGCGATTCTCTCGGCCACGGAGGAACTGCTCGCGGAGATGACCCGGCAGAACGGGCTCCAGCCCGAGGACATTGCCAGCGTCTTCTTCACGGTCACTCCGGATCTGAACGCAACCTTTCCGGCGGAGGCGGCCCGGAGGTTGGGTTGGCACATGGTGCCGATGCTCTGTGCCACGGAGATCCCGGTGCCGGGGAGCCTCCCCAGGTGCATCCGGGTTCTGATCCACGCCAACACCGACCGGGCCCCGAGCGAGATCCGTCATGTCTACCTCCGCCGAGCAGTCGCCCTCCGGCCGGATTGGAGTGGAGCAAACCTTTGACCGCCACCCATCGGAGCAGGCCCCTGACCATTGCCATCGATGGCCCCGCCGGGGCGGGCAAGAGCACCGTCGCCCGGCAGGTGGCCGAGCGCCTCGGGTACCTCTACATCGACACCGGCGCCATGTACCGGGCGCTGACCCTCAAGGCCCTGCGCCTACGGGTACCTCTGGACGATGCCGCCGCACTGACCGCCCTGGCCGCGACCACGACCATCCGCCTCGAGCGGGGGGAGGAAGGCAACCGGGTCTTCCTCGACGGCGAAGACGTCACCGCTGCGATCCGGGATCCCGAGGTCTCCCGCCACGTCTCCACGGTGGCCGCAGTTCCCGGCGTGCGGGAGCGGCTGGTGCAGCTCCAGCGGGAGATGGCCCGGGGCGGCGGGGTCGTGATGGACGGCCGGGACATCGGCACCCATGTGCTGCCCGATGCGGACCGCAAGTTCTTCCTCACCGCCACCGTGGAAGAACGGGCCCGGCGCCGGCAGGCAGAACTGGCCCGGGCCGGGCACCAGGTGGACCTGGAGAGCGTCAAGGCGGAGATTGAGCGCCGGGATCGCCTGGACAGCACCCGGGAACACAGCCCGCTGACCCAGGCCCCGGACGCGATCGCCATTGACACCACCGGGCTCCCGGTGGCCGAGGTGGTGAACCGAATCCTTGAGTACTGCCGCTAGGTGGTTGTACCGGTTCGCCGCCTGCCTCGCGGGTTTTCTGTATCGGGTCCTTTTCGGGCTCCAGGTGGAAGGGCGGGAACACGTGCCCCGGGAGGGGCCGGCAATCCTCTTCGCCAACCACCTCTCCTGGCACGACATCCCCCTCCTGGCCATCGCGGCTCCCCGGCCGATCCGGTTCATGGCCAAGGCTGAACTCTTCCGGCCTCCCCTCATCGGCTCGGTGCTCCGCTTCTTCGGAGCGTTTCCGGTCCGCCGGGGAGCGGCCGACCGGCAGGCCATCCGGGAAGCCCTGGCGGCACTGGCCGCCGGGGAACTCCTCGGCATCTTTCCCGAGGGGACCCGGGTACGGCCGGGCCAGACGGGCCGGGCCGAGCCGGGAGTGGCATACCTGGCCTGGAAGTCTGGCGCCCCGGTGGTGCCAGCGGCCATCTCCGGTACGCCCCGGCTCTTCGGCCGGGTGACGGTCCGGATCGGCCCGCCGATACGGCTGGAAGGCTTCAGCCCGAAGCCGGACAGCGAGGAGTGGGCCGCCGCCTCGGCCCGGCTGATGGCAGCCGTCGCCGAGCTGCAGGCGGAAGCCTCCCGGCGGCGGGGGGCGTCCTGAGCGACTCCCGGCCAGTGCGCAGCGTCAGTGTTCCGGCCCTACGGCCGCTTTAGAGGTTACCCGAAGGCTTGACGGGTTCCGCCCCCCGGGCGGGCCCAGCTAACCCCGAGGAGGTCTTTTGCAGTGCAGGAGCTCAACCGCGACGCCAAGGAGAAGCAGGTGCAGGGAAAGGAGGTAGCAGCCCCCGCCGCAGCCGAGGATACCACCCCGGTGGAGTTTGCCGCTGCTCTCAACGTGCCCCGGGAGGGCGAGATCATCACCGGACGGGTGGTCCACGTCAGCCCTGACCACGTGCTGGTGGACGTGGGCTACAAGTCCGAGGGGATCATCACCAAGCACGACCTCACCCACCGGCCCATCGAGTCCTGCGAGCAGGTGGTTCAGGTGGGCGACGAGATCCGGGTGATGGTCCTGTCGGTGGATGCCCACGGGGAAGGCGGCCTCCGGCTCTCCAAGCGGCGTGCCGACGAGATCGAGGCCTGGCAGCGCATCGAGGAGTGGTACCGGAACGGAGACATCGTCGAGGCCCAGGTAACCGAGGCGGTCAAGGGCGGCCTCGTGGTGGATCTGGGGCTGCGCGCCTTCCTGCCCGCTTCCCAGGTGGAGCGCGGTTACGTCAACGACCTGAGCCGGTACGTGGGCCAGATCATCCGGGTGAAGATCATCGAGCTGGACCGGCACAAGAACCGGGTCATCCTCTCCCGGAAGAAGGTCCTGGAGGAGGAGCGGGAGCGGGCCCGGCAGGCCTTCTGGGCATCGGTAGAGGAAGGCCAGATTCGCACCGGCGTGGTCAAGTCCATCACCGATTTCGGCGCCTTCATCGACCTGGGCGGCGTGGACGGGCTGCTCCACGTCTCTGAGATGTCCTACGGCCGGGTGAAGCACCCCTCCGAGGTGCTGAAGGAAGGCGAAGAGATCAAGGTCAAGGTCCTGCGGCTGGACCGGGAGAAGGGCAAGGTCTCCCTCGGGCTGAAGCAGGTGTTGCCGGATCCCTGGGAGAACGTGGCGGAGAAGTACCCCGAAGGTTCCATTGTCAAGGGTCGGGTGGCCCGACTGGCGACCTTCGGCGCCTTCGTGGAGCTGGAGCCGGGGGTCGACGGACTGATCCATATCTCCCAGCTCGCGGACTACCGGGTTGCCAAGCCCGACGAGGTGGTGCAGCCCGGCCAGGAGGTCCTGGTGAAGGTGATCCAGGTCCGGCCCGCGGAGCGCCGGATCAGCCTCTCCCTGCGGGAAGTGGACCAGTCGCCCCTGCAGCAGGCCCAGGATGTCGCCAACCAGTCCGAATAAGGCCGCAGGGGGGACCGGGCAACCGAATGGCTACCCACGGGCGGGCCCTGCTGGGCCTGCCCTTTTTTGATCCTCGTTTCTCATCTGCGGCGCTAGGCGGAAGGGGGTGTCCAGGTGCCGCTGGAGATCGCCATCGTTCCCGCCGGCCAGTGGGGGACCGCGCTGGCGGTTCCTCTCACCGCCAACGGCCACCGGGTCCGGCTCTGGTTCCGCCGGCCGGAGGAGGCCGCCCACTTCCGCCGCACCCGTGAGACCCGGCGGCTGCCCGGGATCCGCTTCGGCGACGGGGTAACCGGCACGGAACGGCTGGAAGAGGCCGTGGCGGGGGCCGACCTGGTGGTGCTGGCCCCGGCCAGCCAGGGGCTCCGGCAGGTGGCTCGGGCCATCCGGCCCCTCCTCCGGCCCGGGGCCATCCTGGTTTCGGCGAGCAAGGGACTGGAGGAAGAGACCCTTCTGCGGATGTCCGAGGTCCTCGCCCAGGAGATCCCGGAGGCCGCGGACCGGGTGGCGGTGATCTCCGGGCCCAACTTTGCGGTGGAGGTGGCCCGGGGGCTCCCCACCGGTACGGTGGTGGCCGCCCGGGATCCCAAGCTGGCGGAGACGGTCCAGGACACGTTCCTCACCCCCCGGTTCCGGGCCTACACCTCCGACGATCCCATCGGGGTGGAGCTGGGCGGGGCCCTGAAGAACGTCATCGCCATGGCGGTGGGAGTGAGCGACGGCCTGGGCCTGGGGCACAACACCCGGGCCACCCTCATTACCCGGGGGTTGGCGGAGATGGCCCGGCTGGGGATGGCCCTGGGAGCGCAACTCATGACCTTTGCCGGGCTGTCCGGGGTCGGGGACCTGGTGCTGACCGCCACCGGCGACCTCTCCCGGAACCGGCAGGCCGGGCTTTACATCGGCCGGGGCGGCACCCTGGCGGACTTCATCCGGGAGACCGGGGCGACGGTGGAAGGGGCCCCCACCGCGCGGGCCGCCCGGGAGCTGGCGGCCCGGCTCGGGGTGGAGATGCCCATCACCGAACAGCTCTGCCGGATCCTTTACGATGGGACCGCCCCGGAGGAGGCGCTTCTCGCCCTCACCGGCCGGGAAAAGCGGACCCGGGAGCTGGAAGGGCACCATCCCCCGGCAGGGAGATGATGCCTCGTGGAGAGAGATGACGCCATGGCTGAGAAGCGCAAGCCTCTTATCATCGCGGAGAAGCCCAGCGCCGCCCGGGCCATCGCCGAGGCCCTGGGCGGCTTCCGCCGCAAGGCCAACTACATGGAGAGCGACGAGTACCTGCTCTCCTGGGCCTTCGGCCATCTGGTCGACCTCTGGGAGCCGGAGGACTACAACCCCGAGTGGCGCCGCTGGTCCCTGGACAGCCTGCCCATCCTGCCCGAGGAGTTCCGGCTGAAGGTGATCGCCCGGACCGCGGCCCAGTTCCGGGTGCTCGAGCGCCTGGTCCGCCGGGCGTCCTCCCTGATCAACGCCTGCGACGCCGGCCGGGAGGGCGAGCTGATCTTCCGGTTCATCGTCCAGGCCCTGGGAGTCGACCTCCCGGTGCAGCGGCTCTGGGTCTCCTCCCTGACCCCCGAGGCGATCCGGGCGGGGTTCCGGGACCTCCGCCCGGGCTCGGAGTACGACCGGCTATACCAGAGCGCCCTCTGCCGGGCCCAGGGGGACTGGCTGATCGGCATGAACGGCACCCGGGCCTTCTCGGCCGCCTTTGGGGAGCTCCTCTCCGTCGGCCGGGTTCAGACCCCGACCCTGGCCATGGTGGTCCGGCGGGAGCAGGAGATCCGGAACTTCCGGCCGGAGCCGTACTGGCAGGTGGTGGCGGAGTTCGTCACCCCGGAGGGCCACCGGTACAAGGGGATCTGGCAGGGGCCCGAAGGGGACCGGCTGTGGGAGGAGGCCGCCGCAGCGGCCATCCGGGACCGGGTGGCCGCGGCCGGAGCGGCGCGGGTGGAGGCGGTGGAGACCCAGGAGGTGGCGGAGAAGCCGCCCCAGCTATACGACCTCACCAGCCTGCAGCGGGAAGCGAACCGGCGCTTCGGCCTCACCGCGGCGGCCACCCTGAAGGCCGCCCAGACCCTGTACGAGCGGAAGCTCATCACCTACCCCCGGACCGACAGCCGCTACCTCACCCGGGATGTAGCCCGGCAGGTCCACCGGCCTCTCCAGGCCCTGAGCCGGCTCCCGGCCTACGCGGCCCTGGTGGAGGCCGCGGACCCGGCCCGGATCTGGACCGGCCGGGTGGTCAACGAGGCCCGGGTAACGGACCACCATGCGATCCTCCCCACCGGGGAGCCGATCCCGGAACTCACCGGGGTGGAGCAGAAGATCTTCGACCTCATCGCCCGGCGGTTCCTCGCCCAGTTCTTCCCCGAGGCCCGGTTCCGGGACCTGGAGATCTGGACCCGGGCCGGGGATGAGGACCGGTTCCGCAGCCGGGGCCGGGTGCTGGTGGACCCGGGCTGGCAGGCCGCGGATCCGCCGCCCCGGCGCCGGAAGTCCAGCGGCTCCGCCCGGGCCGAGGCCGAGGCAGGGGAGGCGGAGGAGGCTGGGCCGGAGCTGGAGGGGCCGCTTCCTGACCTGACCCCGGACGAGCCGGTAACGGTGGCGAAGGTGGAGGCCCTCCGCAAGGAGACCCAGCCGCCCCGGCGGTACACCGAGGCCTCCCTCCTCGCGGCCATGGAGGCCGCCGGCCAGGAGATCGAGGACGAGGAGCTGCGGGAGGCGATGAAGGGCCGGGGTCTGGGCACCCCGGCCACCCGGGCGGCGATCATCGAGCGGCTGAAGGAGGTCGGGTACCTCCAGGTCCGGGGGAAGACCCTCTACCCCACCCCCAAGGCCGAGCGGCTGGTCTCCCTCGTGGAGGCGGTGGGCGCGAAGGTCCTGCTCTCCCCGGAGCTGACGGGGGAGTGGGAGAAGCGCATCGCCGACATCCAGGCCGGCACCTACGACCCGGACCGGCTGCGGCAGGAGATGAAGGCCCTGGCCATCGAGGTGGTGGAGCAAGTCCGGTACGCGGCCCTGACGGGGGTGGGCCAGCAGGGGACCGGGCCCGGGGCTGCCGCCCCCACCGAGGCCGGGGGGGCCGCCGCATCCGGGGCGGACGGTGCGGCTGCTGCGGCCCGGGCGGAGGTGGCCGCGGCGGCGCCGGCGGGCGAACCGGCGGGCAGCCGTTGGCCGGAGGGCCTCCGGGCGGGCACCTGCCCCCGGTGCGGCAGCCCTGTGGTCTGGCAAGGGCGGGAGTGGCGGTGCCAGGGCGAGGGGTGCACCCTCCGGATCCCCGGGGAACTCTGCCGCCGCCCCATCACACCGGAGGAGGCGGGGGTGATCCTCCGGGAGGGGCGGAGCGGGCTTCTCGAAGGCTTTGTCTCCCGCCACGGCCGCCCCTTCTCCGCCTACCTCGTCCTCGGTCCCGACGGGGTCTCCTTCGAATTTCCCGCCGCGCCCGCGGGCCGGCGGGGCAGAACCCGGAAGCAGCGCGGCTGATTTCGCCCATATACCCGCTTACGGGTCCACCCCCTTCGCCGCCCCCATGCGGGGGCGGCGAATCCTATTCCCGGGTGCGGGGGGTCTTCACCCAGCCCTGGGGGCTTCGGCCCAGGCCCCGGAGGACCAAGGCGCTGGAGTAGGGTACCGGGAAGAGAAAGGCCGCCAGGGGCAGCAGCAGGAGGTTCACCAGGGCCAAGGCCTGGCTCCGCAAGGTGGCGGCCTCCCGGGCGGCGGTGTCCAGGTGAGGCGCGTACCGCCGGAAGGCGTAAAGCGTGAAGCCCACGTAGATGAGGGAAAGCAGGCTGAGGCCAGCCCGCACCGGCGCCGGGAGCACCCCGGGGTCCAGCATCCCCAGGTAGTAAGCGGCCAGGGCGGCGGGAGGCACCAGGGTCGCGGCCTGGTAGAAGACCCATTCCCGCTGCCCTTTCCGGAAGAGCTGCCGGAGCACCGCCCGGCGCCGCTCCGGCGGGTAGCTGGTCTCCCGCCGGATCTTGTCCATCACCTGGAGGTGGCCCGTGGCCCACCGGAGCCGCTGCCGGAAAAAGCCCGCAAAGGTCGGCGGCGTCTGCTCCGAGGACGGCAGGGGCAGGTACTCGGGCCAGGCCCCGCACCGGAGGTAGGCCCGGGTGCCGAGTTCCAGGTCCTCGGTCAGGGACTGGTGGTCGTATCCGCCCACCGCCCGGAGCAGGTCGGCAGTGACGAAGAGGTTGGTCCCGCCGACAAAGGGCAGGTGGCGGAAGAGGGCCGGCAGGTACCAGTCGTGGGCTACGGCCTGGTACAGCGACGCGATCTTGCAAAAGGGCCCCATCTCGTAGAAGTTCCGTACCTGGAAGACCGGCCCCTGGAAGATCTGCACCGGCCGGCCCACCCGGGGCGCCCGCCAGGGGCGTTCCTCCGGCCCCAGGTCCTGGAGCCACCGGTGCGCCACGTAAAGGAGCACCCCGGGGTCCGGCCGGGACTCGGCGTCGTAAAACCCGCACCACTCCGTCCGGGGGTCGACAAACCCCAGGCCCCAGTTGAGGGCCCGCCCTTTCGTCGAGGGCACCTCCCGGCCGATGCACAAGCCGCCCAACCGGCCGTCGAAGTCGAAGGGCACCGTCACGTGGACCAGCCGGGGCCGTCCCGGGTGCCGGGCCAGTTCCTGTACCTTCCGGGCGAGGATGTCCTGGGTGGTGGGGTAGACCTCCCGGTAGGTCGCCTCCAGAGCCTGGTGGAGGGCCTCGGGCCCGGCCTCCCGGAGCCGCCGGAGCCGCTCCAGGATCCGGCCGGCCAGGGCTTCGGCCATGGTGACCAGGATCTCCTGGGTCAGGGAGTGGTGGGCCCGGGCCACCCGGGCCGCCAGGTGCCGGACCAGCCGGGCCTGACCGGGGTCCCGCCGCAGGGCCGCCATGGCCACCACCACCGGGATCCCGTGGGCCAGGAGGGCCGCAAAGGCCGCCTGGCGGTCTTTCTCCCGGGCCTGGCGAAGCCGGCGGCGCAGCAGCACCTCCACCTCGCACAGCCGGGTCTCAAGCCCCCACCGGCGCCCGGGGTAGAGCCGGCGGGCCGCCTCCCAGATCAGTTGCCGGCTGACGGGCTCCGGGAGGGAGGTGAGGCTGAGAGGGGCCAGGGACGGGTCTCCCCCGCCCTCGGTCGCCAGCCTGGCCAGCAGCCCCAGCACCAGGCCCTGGACCTCCGGCGCCGCCTCCGGCGGGGGCGCGGGCGCCGGGCCCTCGCCCCTGGCTTCAGGCCTCTCCAGGGTCGCCAGGCCGGCCGCGACCGCCCTCGCCGCTTCCCGGACGATACCGGGCCGCCGCTGGTCGGCAGCCCGCTGCTCTTTCTCATCGGTCACCACCAGGATCTCGTACCGGTCCGGCGGGTAATCCAGGGCCGCCATGTGGTCGACGGTGCCCTCGATCACCTCCGCCTCGTTTCGGGCGGGGATCAGGATCGAGAAGAACGGCAGCGGCCGCCCCAGGGCCCGGGCCTGGGCTTCCACCTGGCCGACGGTGAGCCGGGGACGCCGCCGCCAGTAGTACCGCTCTGCATACCGCTTCCAGAGGAGCAGCCGGCAGAAAAGGAGGAACATCAGGAGGTAGGCGGCTGCCACCGCCAGGTAGAGGTACTGCGGCAGGGTGAGGGCCCCGACCATCTCATCGCCTCCGCCTCGCCATCCTCGGGGGGTAGGTTGGCACAGGAACGGAGGGCTGATTCCTCGCCCTGCGGCTCCCCTGGAATCCCTCTGCCTGCCGGGGCCTCAAGTCCCCTTGCCTGCCGCAACGGGGATTCCCCTGCGTGCCGGGGCCGGCCTGTCATCTCCGGCCGAACCCGGTGGCATGGACGCGCCCGCCCCCTCATAGCTATGGACACGAGCATGTGCCCACAGGGCACGCCCGGGCCGGGCCCCGGCCCTGGGTAAAGTCCCGCCTGGGAGGGGGCTACCACATGGATAAATTCAACATCTTCGAGGACATTGCCCAGCGGACCGGGGGCGACATCTACATCGGCGTCGTCGGCCCGGTGCGGACGGGCAAGTCTACCCTGATCCGTCGGTTCGTGGACCGGCTGATCCTGCCCCGGATCGAGGACGAGTTCCTGCGGGCCAGGATGCTGGACGAACTGCCCCAGTCCGGGGGCGGCCGGACGGTGATGACCGTTGAGCCGAAGTTTGTTCCGGAAGACGCGGTGGAACTGCCCCTCCGGGAAGGGGTGACGATGCGGGTCCGGCTCGTCGACGTGGTCGGCTACCCGGTGGAGGGAGCGCTGGGGTTTACTGACGAGGAGGGCCAGCCCCGGATGGTCCTCACCCCCTGGTTCGACCACGAGGTCACCTTCCAGGAGGCCGCGGAGATCGGCACCCGGAAGGTGATCAGCGAGCACGCCACCCTGGGCCTGGTGGTCACCACCGACGGCTCGATCACCGACATCGCCCGGGGCAAGTACCTGGAGGCGGAGGAGCGGGTGGTGGCCGAGCTCAAGGAGCTGGGCAAGCCCTTTGTCGTCGTCCTCAACACCACCCGCCCCTACGCCCAGGAGACCCTGGAACTGGCCGGGGAACTGGAGGAGAAGTACGGCGCGCCGGTGGTGCCGGTGGACGCCTCGGAACTCAGCGAGGACGACATCTACCTGATCCTCGAGCAGGCCCTTTTCGAGTTCCCGGTCAAGGAGCTGCAGGTAGCGATCCCCCGGTGGGTGGAGGAGCTGGAGCCCGACCACTGGCTCCGCCGCCGGTTTGAAGAGGCCGCCATGGAGGCGGTCCAGGCGGTGGTCAAGGTCCGGGACGTGGACCCCGCGGTGGAGCGCCTTGCGGCCTGCGATGTGGTCCAGACCGCCCAGCTCCGGTCCCTGGACATGGGCACCGGTGTCGCGGTGGTCGAGCTGGAGGCCCACGACGACCTGTACTACCAGGTGCTGGAGGAGATCACCCAGGTGCGCCTCGAGGGCAAGCACACCATGGTGCGCCTCCTCCGGGAATGGGCCGTCGCCAAGCAGGAGTACGACAAGGTCGCCTCCGCCCTCCACGAGGTCCGGACCACCGGCTACGGCATGGTCCCGCCCCAGCTTTCGGACATGACCTTCGCCGAGCCCGAACTGGTCAAGCGGGGCGGCCTCTGGGGGGTGCGGCTCCAGGCCAGCGCCCCGTCCCTGCACCTCATCCGAGCGGACATCGAGACCGAGGTGACGCCCATCATTGGCAGCGAGCGGCAGAGCGAGGAACTGCTCCAGTACCTGATGGAGAAGTTCGAGGACGACCCCAAGAAGCTCTGGGATTTCGATATCTTCGGCAAATCCCTCTACGAGCTGGTCCGGGAAGGGGTCCAGAACAAACTCTACCGCATGCCGGAGGACGCCCAGCAGAAGCTGCAGGAGACCCTGACCCGGATCATCAACGAGGGCAGCGGCGGACTCATCTGCATCATCATCTGACCCGCCCGCTGCCCAGCGCCGGTCCTCGACCCGATATCCCCCCGGCGAAGGGGCCGCCGCCGGCCGGGGGATTTGGGTGGGTCCGGGCCGCGAGGCCCGGACCCACGCCGCGCTCGCCAAGGTCTGGTCCTGTTGGCCCTGGGGCTGACCTGGCTGTGGTAAAATGGGGGGTGAATTTTTCATCGGGGGGAACACCGCAAGAGCGCCATGGCCGACACGGTGCAGCGGCTGGCGGGGGCCGCCCTGGCGGTCACGGCCCTCACGGTGGTGCAGAAGGTCGTCGGCTTTCTCACCGAGCTGGCGGTGGCCGGGGCCTTTGGCGCCAGCGCCGCCACGGACGCCTACCTGGTGGGCCTCACCCTCCCGTACCTGGTGGCCAACACCGCCATGGCCGGCCTCAGCCTTGCCCTCGTCCCCGCCCTGACCGGGGCCCTGACGGGAGCAGGGCCTGCGGCCGCGGTCGGGCTGAGCCGGCGTTACCTTCGGCGGCTGGGCTTTGGGGGCCTCCTGGTCGCCCTTCTGGGCGGAGCCGTCCTCCCCTGGGCGGTGGCGCCGGTGACCGGCGGGTGGAGCCCGGAACTCAGGCGGCTCGCGGTGGCCTCCGGCTGGCTTGCCTGGCCGGCGGTGGCCCTGGGGGCAGTGGCCGCGGTCTACCAGGCCCTCCTGCACAGCCACCGGGTCTTCCTCTTCACCCCGCTGGGGATCATCCTCCAGAACCTGGCGGTGGCCGTCCCGGCCCTCTGGTTTTCGCACCTGGGGCCCCTGGTGCTGGCTGGGGGTTACACCGCCGGGGTGGGGCTGCACCTGGTCCTCTACCTCCTGGCCTGGCGGGCGGTCTGCCGCCGGGTCCGGGGCGGATCCCCCCTGGCCGGCTCCGCCCAACCGGAAGGCTCCCCTCCAGTGGCTGAGCCCGCCGCGCCGGCGGGCCCCGGGGCTGCCAGTCCCGGGGCGGCGCCGGGGCAGCCTCGGGCTCTCCTGCTACCCCTCGTCGCCTGGTCCCTTCTGGGACAAGCTCCCACCCTGATCGAGAGGCTCTACGCCGGCTGGCTCCCTTCCGGCGCCGTCAGCGCATACTACTACGCGTACAAGCTCCGCCAGCTTCCCGTGGAGACCGCGGTTCAGGCGGTGGCCACCGTTACCTACCCGGCCCTGGCAGCGGCCGCGACCCTGGGGCGGCGGCAAGAGCTTCGGACGACGGTGCTGGAGGGGGTGCGCCTCGGGCTCCTGGCGGCCTTGCCGGCGGCGGTGGGGCTCGGGGTCCTGGCCGAGCCCATCGTCCGGGTGGTCTACGAGCGGGGGGCCTTCGGCGCCGGCGCCACGGCCATGACCGCCGGGGCCCTGGCCGGGTACGCGCCGGGAGTCCCGGCCCAGGCGGTCGCCACGGTGCTCGCCTACACCCTCTTTGCCACAGGGCGACCCTGGTGGCCCCCGATCGCGCTCTCGCTCGCCGCCCTGATCCAGGCTGGCACGGCCTGGCTCCTGCTGCCGGCAGCCGGGGCGGCTGCGCTGCCCTGGGCCTCCTCGGTGGCCGCCGGGGCGGCCGGGGTGGGACTCGCCCTGGCCTGGACCCGGCACCAGAGCGCCCCCGTTCCCTGGCGGCAGGCGGTGGCCCCGCCCCTTCTCGCGACCCTGCCGGTCGCGGCGGTCAGCCTGGTCGCCGCCGGTCCCCTCCGCCAGATGCCTCCCGGCCCCGGCCTGACCCTGGGGCTGCTGGCAACCATCGGTGCCGCCGTCCTGGTCTTCCTGCTGGCCCTGGTCCGGCTGCGGCTGCCGGAGGCAGACCTCCTGTTCCGCAAGCTCGTCCGGCCCTTCCGGGCCCAGAACCGCGGGGAGGGGTGACCGGCCGGGGCGGAACACCGCTGTCCCGAATCCTCCGACAGGAAAGAAGTTGCAACCTGACGGCCGCCGTGTTAAGATGAATCCAGTACCCGGGCGGATGGCCGCGGGGCGCCGCCGCGGGTCTCTTCTGGCCCCGGTGTTTCATTGATGCACCACCGCCGTTCACCTGAGGGCGAGTCGTTGCACCCCCGTGCCGGAGGGGAGGATGCCAATGGGGAAGGTGGTGCCGCTCTCCCCGCGCCTTCTGCCGACCCAGGTGGAGGCGGCGCTCCTCGCGGCGGGAGACCGGTTCCAGCGGCGGCTGCGGGCCCAGGAACAGCTCCCCGCCCTCCTGGCTGCCCTGGTGGAGGCGGGGCAGTCGGACCTTGCCCTGTCCATCCTCCTGCGGTGGGGCCGGGGCGAGGCGGACCCTGCGGACCTTTTGGAGGTCTGCGTCCAGGCGGTGGCGCAGGCAGAAAGCCGGGAGCCGTGAGTCTGCAGGCAGGAGCACCGGGAAATCAGGAAGAAAAAGGCCGCGACCGGCGTAAGCCGGTCCTTTTTCGTGCCCGGCCCCGCCCGTTGCCGGTGCGGGGGCACCTCTGGCATACTGGGGCAGGGACTCGAGGCAGCGGGTAGACTAGGCGACACAAAGGAAGGTGACCTCCGACGTGAAGCCCGTCGTTGCCATCGTCGGGCGGCCCAACGTGGGCAAATCGACGCTGTTCAACCGGCTCATCGGACAGCGCCTGGCCATCATCGAGGACGAGCCGGGGATTACCCGGGACCGGATCTACGCCGACTGCCACTGGGGTGGCCGAACCTTCACCCTGGTGGATACCGGCGGCCTCCAGTACGGGATTGAAGGCTACCGGGGAGGCGGTAAGTCCGGGGGCGTCACCGGCGCCCCGCCGGTGATCGAGGCGGCGGTGACCCGGCAGGCGGAGTTGGCCATCCGGGAGGCCGACGTCGTCATCTTTGTCACCGACGTCCGGGCCGGGGTCCAGCCCGACGACCTGGAGGTCGCCCAGCTCCTCCGTCGGGTGCGCAAGCCGGTGATCCTCTGCGTCAACAAGGTCGACTCCCCCCAGCACGAGCAGATGGCCCTGGAGTTTTACAGCCTGGGCCTGGGGGATTTCATCGCCGTATCCGCCCTCCACGGCACGGGCACCGGCGACCTCCTCGATGCGGTGGTCCGGCACCTGCCGCCGCCGGCTCCGGAGCCGGAGGAGGAGGATCCGAACCTGATCAAGGTCGCGGTGGCCGGCCGGCCCAACGTGGGCAAGAGCACCCTGGTCAACGCCCTGGTGGGGGAGGAGCGGGTGATCGTCTCCGACGTCCCCGGCACCACCCGGGATGCCATCGACGTGCTGGTGGAGCGGGACGGGCGGCGGCTCCTCCTCATCGACACCGCTGGCCTGCGGCGGAAGTCCCGGATTGAGGAGCCCGTGGAGCGCTACAGCGTCATCCGGGCGCTCAGAGCCATCGACCGGTCGGACGTGGTGCTCCTGGTCCTGGACGCCACCGAGGAGGTGACGGACCAGGACCAGAAGATCGGCCAGTACATTAAGGAGCAGGGGAAGGCCTGCGTGGTCGTGGTCAACAAATGGGACTTGGTGGAAAAGAACGACCGGACCATGCAGGAGTACACCGAGCGGATCAAGTACCAGCTCCGGTTCATGGACTACGTGGAGCTGGTCTTCCTCTCCGCCAAGACCCGGGCCCGGCTGAACAAGCTGATCCCGACCATCGAGCTGGTCTGGACCAACCACGGCCGCCGGGTGAGCACCGCCGCCCTCAACGCCTGCCTCCGGGAAGCGGTCCTCCTGACGCCGCCGCCGTCGGAGAAGGGGCAGCGGCTGAAGATCTACTACGCGACCCAGCCCCAGGTCCGGCCCCCGGGGATCGTGCTCTTCGTCAACAACCCGGAGCTGATGCACTTCTCCTACCAGCGGTACCTGGAGAACCGGCTCCGGGCCGCCTTCGACTTCCGGGGTACCCCGATCCGGTGGTACCTCCGGCAGCGGGAGTCCCGATCCGGGCCCCGGGCAGCCCGGGAGGATTAGGACCGGCACCCCCTCCCGCCGCGCCGGCAGGGGCGGGAGCCGGCGAACCTCGCTGGGGCGCCGGCCCTTGCTGGGACGCCGGCGAAGGAAGGCCGCGATCAGTAAATTGCCAGCTCATAGTAGCAGGTAATAAAGGCGGGGGCGTCGAATCCTCCGGGCAATTGATCCGCACTGGGATGGGGGGGAGTACACCGGTGCTCGTGCAGTGGCTGTTGGCCGGGGCTCTGGGCTATCTCCTAGGCTCCATCCCCTTCGGTTACCTCGCGGGGCGGCTGAAGGGGATCGACATCCGGCAGTACGGCAGCGGCGCCACCGGGGGCACCAACGTCAGCCGGGTGCTGGGACTGGGCTGGGGGGTGACCGCGGGCGTTCTCGACCTCCTCAAGGGCCTGGCCGCGGCCTACCTGGGGCTGCGGCTCGGGGGGGACTGGGGATACGCGGTCGGGAGCCTCGGCGCGGTGGTCGGCCACGCCTATCCGGTCTGGCTCGGCTTCCGGGGAGGGAAGTCGGTGGCCACCGGGGCGGGCGCCGTTCTCCTCCGGCACCCCGGGCCGGTGGGCGTCGGTCTTCTGGTGGCCCTGGCCTGCATCCTGCCCACCCGGTACATCTCTTTGGGCTCCATCGCCGGCACCGTCGTGGTCTGCAGTTACCTGGTCGCCACTGGCCCGCTGCCGACCAAGGCCCTGGCCCTGGGCACCGGGCTGGTGATCCTCTGGCGGCACCGGAGCAACATGCACCGGCTCCTCACCGGCACGGAGCGCCGGTTCGGCGAACGGGTCATCCCCGAACCCCGGCAGGCGGCGCAGCGGTAGCGAAAGCAAGAAAAGCCAATTGACAGCCCCGATTCGCCGTGGTAAGATACCCGCCAAGAACTGAATACAGCATCTGCCGGCACCGCCGGCACTCTTATCCAGAGTGGCTGAGGGAAACAGGCCCGATGAAGCCCGGCAACCCAGGGGACGGGCCCCAGGACGTCCCCTGAAGGTGCCAACTCCTCCAGGACTTCAGTCCTGGCAGATAAGAGAGGAACTCCGCTGGGGGCACGCGCATGGTCCTCTCTCGTCCCTGAGCGGGAGGGGATTTTTGTTTACCCCGGGGAGCCCGCGGGAAGGAGGGAGTTCCTGTTGCCGGAGACGGTTGCCGCTCATCCCGCCGCCGATTCCGCACCGCTGCTCGTCCGGTTGCAGCGGGTGACCCTCTTCACCCCCGACCGACCCCTGGTGCTGGAGTCCGGGCGGACCCTGGCACCGGTGGAGGTGGCCTTCGAAACCTACGGCCGGCTGACCCCGGAGCGGGACAACGCGGTGCTGATCTGCCACGCGCTCACCGGGGACAGCCACGTGGCCGGCCGCTACCACCCCGACGACCCCCGACCCGGCTGGTGGGACGACGCGGTGGGACCGGGGAAAGCCATCGACACCAACCGGTATTTCGTCATCTGCTCCAACGTGCTGGGGGGCTGCCGGGGGACCACCGGACCCTCCAGCCTGAACCCCGCCACCGGCCGGCCTTACGGCCTGGACTTCCCCCTGATCACCGTCCGGGACATGGTCCGGGTCCAGGCCGCCCTCCTGGACTACCTGGGCATCCCCCGGGTGCTGGCGGTCATCGGCGGTAGCCTCGGGGCGATGCAGGCCATCGAGTGGGCGGTCACCTACCCCGACCGGCTCCTGGGGGTGATCCCCATCGCCGGGGCGGCCCGGCTCCACCCCCAGGGCATCGCCTTTAACGCGGTCCAGCGCCAGGCGATCCTGAATGACCCGGACTTTCGGGGCGGCCAGTACTACCCCGGGCCGGGGCCGGTCCGGGGGCTGGCCCTGGCCCGGATGATCGGGATGATTACCTACCGCTCCGACGAGTCGATGTGGCACCAGTTCGGCCGCCGGGTGCGGCCGGCCCACCTGGTGGGGCGCAAGGCCCCGGACTGGGACGACGGTTACGGCGGCCGGCGCCGGCCGGGCGCGCCGGAAGCGGAAAAGGCCGGTGGTACGCCGCCGGCTGCATCCCTGGGTTCGGGACCCGCGGGAGCCGGAGGGGCTGGCCCGGCCGCCCCGGGCGACGGGCTGGAGGAAGACCCCCTGGAGCGGGGCTTCGGCATCGCCTTTGAGGTGGAGTCGTACCTGCACTACAACGGGGAGGCTCTGGTCCGGCGGTTCGACGCCAACAGCTACCTCTACCTCACCCGGGCCATGGACCTCCACGACATCAGCCGGGGTTACGGCTCCCTGGCGGCAGCCTACCGCCGGGTTCAGGCGGAGGCTCTGGTGGTAGGCATCCGCTCGGACCTCCTCTTCCCCACCTACCTGCAGAAGGAGATGGTGGAGGGGATCCGAGCCGCGGGGGGCCGGGCCGAATACCTGGAGATGGACAGCCCCTGGGGCCACGATGCCTTCCTGGTGGATTTCCACCAGATCGCCGGGGCCGTGGCCGAGTTCCTCGAGCGGCAGCAGCGCCGGGCCCGGGCCGGCGGCCCGGGGGCGCAGCCTGCCTGTCCAACTCCCCGGCCGGAGCCGGTCTGCCCGGCTGGGCCCTGAGGAGGTGAGGGAGCGATGGCCGAGCCTGTGGGGAAAGGCGGCCTGTCCGATCCGGTGGGCAAACCCGGGGCATCCCCCGGCGACCGGGGCATCGGGGTGGGGATCTTCGGCCTCGGCACCGTGGGGACAGCGGTCTGGCGGCTGCTGGCGGAGGGCGGCCCGCACCTGGCCCGGCAGATCGGTGCGCCCCTCCGGGTCCGCCGGGTCGTGGTCCGCCACCCCGACCGGCCCCGGGGCGTCACCTTGCCCCCGGGGGTCCTGAGCACGGACCCCGAGGCGATCCTCGGGGACCCGGAGATCGACATCGTAGTGGAAGTGATGGGCGGGCTCGAGCCGGCCCGGGAGTACGTCGCGACAGCCCTGGCCCGGGGCAAGTCCGTGGTGACGGCCAACAAGGAGCTCATCAGCTACCACGGCCACGAGCTCCTCTCCCTGGCGGCCGCCGCGGGGGTGGACCTCTTCTGGGAGGCCAGCGTCGGCGGCGGCATCCCCATCATCCGGCCGCTCCGGGAGCACCTGGCCCCGGGGCGGCTCCGCCGGCTCCTGGGGATCGTCAACGGCACCACCAACTTCATCCTCACCCGGATGGCCCGGGAGGGGCAGACCTTCGCCGCGGCTTTGGCCGACGCCCAGGCCGCGGGGTACGCCGAAGCCGACCCCCGGGCAGACGTGGAGGGGCACGACGCGGCCCGGAAGCTGGCCATCCTGGCGGGGATGGCCTTCCACGCCCAGCTGAGCCCCGACGAGATCCCGACGGTAGGCATCACCGGGATCACGCCGGTGGAAATCGCCTGGGGCCAGGGCCGGGGGCTCACCCTGAAGCTGGTGGCCCAGGCGGAGCGGCTCCCGGACGGCACCGTGATGGCCCGGGTGGAGCCGGCCTTCCTGCCCCTCGACCACCCCCTGGCCCGGGTGGAGGGAGCGATGAACGCCATCTGGGTCGAAGGGGTGGAGATCGGCGAGACCCTCTTCTACGGCCCGGGGGCCGGGGGGCTGCCCACCGCGACCGCGGTGATCGCCGACCTTTTGGAGGCTGCCCGGCACCGGCGGCTGGGGATCGCCCTCTCCCGGCCCTGGGCCGAGGGCCGGGCCCGGGTGGCCCAGGAGCCGCCACCCCGGCGGTACTACCTGCGGCTGGAGCCCGGGGCGGTGGGGAGCGGGTGGCCGGAGCCGTTGGCCGCCCCCGTCTCTCCCGTCGCCGCCCGGGTCGGCGGGGCGACCAGCCCCCGGGAGGCCGTGGCGGCCCGGACGGAACCCGCCGGAGACCGGCCCGGACCGGGACCCGGCCCCGCCGGAGCGGCCTGGGCCCGGCAGGAGGCGGCGCCGGGGCTTGCGCCAGCGGCCCAGATCCGGGCCCTGGCGGAGCGGTTCCGGCAGCACGGGCTGCCGGTGGTGAGCGCCGAACCCCTCCCCGGCGGAGGGTGCATCCTCGAGGTGGCGGAGGTGACCCAGCAGGAGATGGCCGCGGCCCTGGCGAAGGCATCGGACGTCGTGGGACTGGCCATCCAGATTCCGATTCTCGGTTGAGCCCCGGGTGGCCCGGACCGGGCCGGGCGGCCCGCCCGGAGGAGGTTCTGCGGAGCATGGGCATCGTGGTGCAGAAGTATGGCGGATCGTCGGTTGCGACACCGGAGCGGATCCTGCGGGTCGCACGCCGGGTGGCCTGGTACCGGCGTCAGGGCCACGACCTGGTGGTGGTGGTCTCCGCGATGGGGGAGACCACCGACCAGCTTCTGGCCCTCGCGGCCGAGGTGAGCGGCGACGCCCGGCCCTCGCCCCGGGAGATGGACATGCTGCTCGCCACCGGGGAACAGGTCTCCATCGCGCTCCTGGCCATGGCCCTGCACCGGCTGGGGGTGCCGGCCATCTCCCTCACGGGGCCCCAGGCGGGCTTCCGGACCGACAGCACCCACCGGAACGCCCGGATCCTGGAGGTGCGTCCGGACCGGGTCCGCCGGGAACTGCAGGACGGCAAGGTGGTGGTGGTGGCAGGGTTCCAGGGGATGACCGCGGAGGGGGAGATCACCACCCTGGGCCGGGGTGGCTCCGACCTCACCGCCATCGCCCTGGCCGCCGCCCTGGGTGCGGACGCCTGCCAGATCTTCACCGACGTGGACGGGGTCTACACCGCCGATCCCCGGATCGTCCCAACCGCCCGGCGGCTGCCGGAGATCAGCTACGACGAGCTCCTGGAGCTGGCGGCCGCCGGATCCCAGGTGATGCAGCTCAGGAGCGTGGAGTTTGCCAAGCAGCACGGGGTGGAGTTTCAGGTCCTCTCCAGCCTGGCCCCCCTTCCGGAGGAGGGCGGAAACGAAGAGGGCACGAGGGTGGTGGCGCAGGTGAACAAGGAGTTTCAGCGGCCGGTGACCGGGGTGGCGGTCAACTTCCGGGTCGCCCGGATCACCCTCCTGGGGGTGCCGGACCGGCCGGGGGTAGCGGCCAGGCTCTTCCGGGCCTTTGCCGAGAAGAAGATCGTCATCGACGACATCGTCCAGTCCGGCGGCCCCGGTTCCACCCACGCCGATATCTCCATCACCGTGGCCCGGGACGACCTGGACACCTCCCTGGCCATCTGCCGGGATGTGATGCAGGAGTGGCCCGGAACCGAGCTCGTCTACGACGTGGATGTGGCCAAGGTCTCCATCGTCGGCTCCGGGATCGCGTCCCATTACGGCATCGGCGCGGCGATGTTTGAGGCCCTGGCGGAGAAAGGCATCAATATCGAGATGATCACCGGCTCGGAGATCAAGATCTCCTGCCTCGTCCGGGCCTCCCGGGCCGCGGAGGCAGCCCAGGCCGTTCACGACCGCTTCGGCCTGGAGGCTGAGCACCCGCAGTTGGTGGGCACCGACGGGGCCACCGCTACCCAATCCCGCTGAGGCCTGGCCGGCCGGTGAGCCCAATGCTGCAGGCGATGCTGCTCAAAGGCGGGCAGGTGGTCTCCCTGCCCGCCGACTTAGATGCCATCCTGTCCGCGTGGCGCCAGGATCCTGGATGCTGCCTCTGGCTCGACGTGACGGACCCGGACCCCGCGACCCTGGCCCGGCTCAGCCGGGAGTTCCGGATCCACCCGGCGGAGGTGGCAGCCACCCTGAACCAGGACCACCGGGCGCAGCTCGCCGAGCACCGGGAGTATTTCTACCTGCAGCTCCCGGTGCCGGCGCCGCCCCGGCGCTACGAGGACCTCCGGCGCCGGCTGCCGACCCGGCCGCTGGACCTGATCGCCGGCCGGCGGTACCTCATTACCCTGCACCAGGAACGGCTGGAGGTGGTGGACCTCACCTGGAGCCGCTTCGCCCGGGGGGCCGAGCCCCAGGGCGTCTGGCCGGACCTGCCGGTGCACAGCCTCTGCGAGGCGATCCTCCAGGGCTACTTCCCCCACCTGGACCGGATGGAGGAGGAGCTGGAACGGGTCGAGCGCCAGGTCTTCAGCCAGGAGGTGGGCCGGGAGCCGGCGGACAGCAGCCAGGCCCTGGAGCGGATCTTTGCCATCCGGCGGTATCTCCTGGGGTTGCGCCGGACCCTGGCGCCGCTCCGGGATACCTTCGCGTCCCTGGCCCGCCGGGATTTCCCTCACCTGGCGCCGGGCAGCGCCCCCCTCTTTGCCGAACTCTACAGCCGGACCATCCGGCTCCTGGAGGTGCAGGAGAACCTCCGGGAGTACACCGCCGGCCTGGTGGAGGCGTACCTGACCGTCCAGAACAACCGGATGAACCAGATCATGAAGACCCTGACGGTGATCTCCACCATCATGCTGCCCCTGACGGTGATCACCGGGTTCTTCGGGATGAACTTCACCCACATCCCCGGGCTCCACTCCCCCTGGGGCTTCTGGGGGGCGACGGCCTTCATGGTGGCCCTGGGCCTGGGGATGCTCTATGTCTTCCGCCGCCGGGGGTGGATCTGAAGGGCGGCCCTGGCGCCCGGGCGCACCGGGCGCAGCCCCGGCACCCTGGGACAGCCCTGGCACCTGGCCGCAGGAGTTTCCACCGCCGCCGTGGAATCTTGTGTACGATCTTGTGCACAATGCCGGCGGGGATGGGGCGGAGAGGCCGCCGCTCCCCGCCCGGGTTGGAGGAGGTCGTGCCGGTGAACGGTGAGCGGGCCCCTGTGCCCCTGGTGCCGGATCCCGACGCGGTGGTTGAAAAAGCCCTGACCGACTATGGCAACCACGTCAACGAAGCCATGGCCCGGCTGTACCGATTCATGGGCTTCACCACCCTGGAGTGGCAGGCCCGGGGCGCGGTGATTACGGACATCTACGGCCGGGATTTCATCGACTGCGGCTCCTACGGGGTGATCTTCCACGGCCACAGCCATCCCCGGATCGTCGCGGCCGTCCGGGAGCAGCTGGACCGGATGGCCATGCACGGCCGGACCCTGCCCCACAAGCTGGTGGCCGACCTGGGCCGGAAGCTGGCGGAGATCGCCCCGGGGGACTTGCAGTACTGCTTCTTCTGCAACAGCGGCACCGAGGCGGTGGAAGCGGCGCTGAAGCTCGCCCGGGCCTATACCCGCAAGCCCGGGTTCATCGCCACCTACGGCGCCTTCCACGGCAAGACCTTCGGCTCCCTCTCGGTAAGCGGCCGTGAACTGTACCGGGAGCCCTTCTACCCCCTGCTCCCGGGAGTGAAGCACGTCCCCTACGGCGATGCCGACGCGATCGCCGCGGCCATCGATGAGGACACCGCGGCGGTCATCCTCGAGCCGATCCAGGGGGAGGGCGGGGTAATCGTCCCACCGGACGATTACCTGCCCCGGGTGCGGCAGATCTGCGACGAGCGGGGGGTCCTGCTGATCCTGGACGAGGTCCAGACCGGCATGGGCCGCACCGGCCGCTGGTGGGCCTGTGAGCACTGGGGCGTGGTGCCGGACATCATGACCACCGCCAAGGCCCTGGGCGGCGGCATCATGCCCATCGGCGCGGCGGTGGCCAAGGCGCCGATCTTCTCGGTCTTCAACGAGAACCCCTATATCCACAGCAGCACCTTCGGCGGCAACCAGCTCGCCGCGGCCGCGGCCATCGCCGCCATCGACACCATCCGGGAAGAGGGGCTGCTGGAGCAGGCCGCGGCCAAGGGCGAGTACCTCATGGACAGGCTCCGGGAACTCCAGGCCCGGTATCCCGAGGTGCTGAAAGAGGTCCGGGGCAAGGGCCTTCTCATCGGCCTCGAGCTCACCAAGGACGGCCATGCGGGCGTGCTCATCGCCGAGCTTTTGGAGCGCCGGGTGATCGTCATCCACTCCCTGAACAACAACCGGGTGATCCGGCTCTCCCCGCCGGCGGTGATCACCCCGGAGCAGATGGACTACGTCCTGGACGCCCTGGCCGCGGGGCTGGAGCAGGCCGCGGCGGTGGACAGCCAGATCGACTGAGGGGAATCCTGGCCTCCGGAGAGGAGAGTGAGCCCATGCCCTACGTGGAGGTCAGCACCGTCATCCCGGCTCCCCGGGAGAAGGTGTGGCAGTATGTCGCGGACATGCCCTCCTACCCCAAGTTCATGCCCAACCTGAAGAAGCTGGTGGTGGAGGAGCGGCAGGAGGGCCGCACCGTCACCTACTGGGAAGCGGTGGTCAAGGGCGCCACCCTGAAGTGGCGGGAGGAGGACCTCTTCGACGAGGAGAACTTCCGCATCCATTACCGGCAGCTGAGCGGCGACCTGAAGAAGTTCGAGGGGGACTGGATTCTCGAAGAGGTGGAGGGGGGCACCAAGGTCACCCTGACGGTGGACTTCGAGATCGGCATCCCCATGTTCGCCGCCATGCTCAACCCGGTGGCGAAGATCCTGGTGAAGGAGAACGCGGAGGGGATGCTGGAGGCGGTGCGGCGGATCCTGACGGGGGAGGCTGCGGATTGACACCGGAAGGGGCGCTGCCGTACCCGGGAGGGGACCGGCAGAACGCGGGCGCCGGGGGCCGGGGAACCGGCCCCCGGGACCGTTTGGCCGGCTCGGGGAGAGGGCTTCTCCGGCGGGTAGGTCGGGGGACGGCGTCACTCCCAGCTCTGGTGGGCCGGGTTGTCCAGGCCCTCAGCCTGTCCGACCTCGCCCTGGTCACCCTGGTCGCGGCCACCGGCGCCGGGGCCGCACTCGGGGTCCAGGCCTTCGAGGCGGGCATCCAAGCGGTCTTTGACCTCGCCTTCCGCCGGCTCCCGGCGTGGTGCGCCGGCCGGGGCTGGCCCCGGTGGCTCCCCTACCCCCTGGTGCCCGGTGCCCTGGGCTTGGCCGTTGCCTTTCTCAAGCGGCTGATCCCGGCCGAAGACCGGGGGCCGGCGATCCCCCAGGTGATCGTCGCCCTCATGCGCCGGGGCGGCCGCATCCGCCCCCGCACCGCCCTGATCAAGACCCTGGCCGCCCTCCTCACCCTCGGCGCCGGCGGCTCCCTCGGGCGGGAGGGGCCGGTGGTGCTCCTGGGTGGCGGCATCGGTTCGGCCATCGGCCAGTACCTTCGTCTGCCGCCGGAGGTGGTCCGCACCCTGGTGGCCGCCGGCGCCGGTGCCGCCGTGGCCACCGCCTTTCATGCCCCGATGGCGGGCACCTTCTTCGCCATGGAGATCGTCCTCAGCCAGTTCACGGCCCGGGCCTTCGCCCTGGTCGCCCTGGCCGCGGTGACCGCCGCGAGCCTGTCCCGGATGGTCAGCCAGGCTCCCTTCCCCATCCCCGCGTACCGGCTGGAGCATCCCTGGGAGGTGGCCGCCTACATCGTCCTGGGGCTGGCGGTGGCGTGCCTCGCCCGGGGATACACCCGCCTCGTGGTGGCGACCGAGGCCCTGGACGGGCGACTGGGACGCCTGCCGGCCTGGATGGGGCCAGCCCTGGGGGGCCTTCTCTTCGGAGCGGTGGGCATCGCTCTCCCGGAGACCCTGGGCGGGGGCTATGAGGTCATCGCCCGCACCCTGGCGGGGAGCCTGCCCCCGGGGACGATGCTCCTCCTCCTGGCGGCCAAGTTCGTCACCGTCGGCATCACCCAGGCCACCGGTTGGGTCGGCGGGGTGTTCGCCCCGGCGATGTTCCTCGGCGCTATGGCCGGCGGCGTCTACGGGTCCGTGGTGGAACGCCTCTTCCCCGGAGCGACGGGACCGGCGGGCGCCTATGCGGTGGTGGGGATGGCCGCGATGATCGCCGGTGCCACCCACGCGCCGCTGACCGCCCTTACCCTCATCTTTGAAGTGACCCGGGACTACCAGATCGCCCTGCCGGCGATGGTGGCCTGCGGCATCGCCACGGTGTACAGCCAGCGGCTCAGCCCGTACTCCATCGACACCTTCCACCTCCCCGAGCAGGGGGTGGTGCTGCCCTGGCAGGTCCACGACCTCCGGGATGTCCCCGTCGCCCAGGCGATGGTCGCCCCCGTCCACACCGTCCGGACCGGGGCTACCCTGGGGGAGGTCATCGCTGCCATGCAGCAGCACCGGCACACCGGGTTCCCGGTGGTGGACCACCAGGGCCGGCTGGTGGGGATCGTCACCCTGAAGGATATCCGGGACGTCCCCCTGGAGGGCCGGCTGCGGGTGCGGGTGGACCAGGTGATGAGCCGGGACCTGGAGGTGGTCACCCCGGAGCAGAGCCTGGCGGAGGCCGCCCTGGCCATGGCCCGCCGGGGGGTTGGCCGGCTGCCGGTGGTGGACGCCGCCGACCCGGGCCGGCTGGTGGGGATCCTGACCCGCAGCGACATCCTCCGGGCCTACCAGGGGCAAACCGCCGGCTCCAGCTCTGCCCGGTTGGCGTGACGCCAGCTCACCAATGGGCCGCCAGGGCATTTACATTTCCGGGCGGTCTGTTACAATTAGACTTGATTGGCTGGGGTTCCGCCCGGGCTGCCAACCCCTTGGCAGTCCGGGCGGGCCCGAAATTCAAGTAAGGGGGCTGATAGGGGAAATGAAAGCACTGGGCCGCCACATCCTGGCGGAGGTTTATGGTTGCGACCCCACGGTCATTAACGACGTGGAAAAGGTCGAGCGGATTCTGGTGGATGCTGCCCTGAAAGCCGGGGCAGAGGTCCGGGAGGTCGCCTTCCATAAATTCAGTCCCCAGGGCGTCAGCGGCATGGTGATCATTTCCGAGAGCCACTTGGCGGTCCACACCTGGCCAGAGCTCGGTTACGCAGCGGTGGATGTCTTCACTTGTGGCGAGCACGTCGACCCGTGGGTCTCCATGCGGTATATCTGCGAGGCCTTCGGCGCGCAGAACGTGACGGCCACGGAGACCCTGCGGGGCATCCTGCCGGAGAAGAACAGCGCATCCAACCAGAGCGGCCGGCCCTGGCAGCCGGGTTCGGTGCCCGCTCAGGCTGTCGCCGGGTAATTCCCGGGGAGGTGTGTCCGTATTAGTACCGACAGACCGCAGTTCCACGGCGTAGGCTGAACCCCGACGGCACCTACGGTGAGAAGGGAGCCGTCGGGGTTCGTTTTTTCGTCAGCCTTGCGGCAGGCGCCGGAACTGGGATACAATCGGAACGGTGCAGGCTCATTTCCAGGGAGGGAAGCCCCGACGTGGCAGTAGAGCGCAGCTTTGTCATGGTCAAGCCCGACGGCGTCCAGCGGGGGCTGGTGGGCGAGGTGATCCGCCGGCTGGAGCGCCGGGGACTGAAGCTGGTGGCGGCGAAGTTCATGCGGGTCCCCCGGGAACTGGCGGAGAAGCACTACGAGGCCCTCAAGGACAAGCCCTTCTTCCCCGGCCTCATTGACTTCATCACCTCCGGGCCGGTGCTCGCCATGGTCTGGGAAGGGCCCGGGGCCATCAGCGTCATCCGCAACACCATGGGGGCCACCGATCCGGCCAAGGCCAGCCCTGGCACCATCCGGGCGGACTTCGCCCTCGACGTCAGCCGCAACGTGGTCCACGGCTCCGACAGCCCGGAGACCGCGGAGCGGGAGATCGCCCTCTGGTTCCGCCCCGAAGAACTGGTCTCCTACGACCGGTCCGTGGACGGCTGGATCGCGGAGGAAAAATAGGGCAGGGCAGGGAAAAGGGACCGCTTGGCCGGCGGTCCCTTTATCGACCGGTGGGGGGCGGGGAACCCCCGGGGGTGCTGCCTCCCGGCCCCCTGGCGGGGGGCGGGCGGCCCTCGCCGCTCTCCCGGGTCCCGGACCGGGCGGGCCCGGCCGGGGGCGGGATGACCAGGATCTGCCCGGGCTCCAGCTGGTAGGGCTCGGTGAGCCGGTTGGCCCGGGCGAGGCTTCCGGGAGAGACCCCGAACTTCCGGGCGATGCGCCAGAGGCTGTCGCCCCGGCGGACGCTGTAGATGGCCTGGGCCGGCCCCGGGAGGAGGGAGCAGGGGACAAAGACGTCCACGTAGCCGTCCCGGGTCCCGGCCACCACCTGCCCGTCGGGGGTCCCCTGGGCGGTGACCAGCCCGCCGGTGTAGACCCGGCCCAGCTCCTCGAGCCGGGCCTCTCCGCCGGCGGTACGGATCTGAAAGACGTACAGGGTCTGGGCGCCGGACCCGGCGGCCACCACCTCGGTGCGGCCGTCGCCGTCCACGTCCGCCAGGTCGACGCTGCGGAAGTACGCGCCCGGGAAGAGGAGGGTCTGGCAGAGCAGGGCGAGGCCCCCGGAGCTGAGGCCGTAGAGCAGGACCCCGTCCCGGGTCCCGACGGCTACGGCCCCCACCCCTTCCGGGGTGAGGCTGCCGGCGGCCAGGCTGAGCCCCTCCCGGCCGAGCTCCGCTTCCCACCGCAACTGGTAGGTATCACCGGTCCAGTCAAAGACCTTCAGTTCCGGCCCGGCGAGGGCAACGATCTCCGCCGCACCGTCGCCGTCGAGATCGGCGGTGCGGACCAGGAGCGACCGGCCGAGGCCGCCGCCCCGCCAGCGCCGCGCCATGCCGCCGGCCTGCGGCTTGCCGGCACCACCTCCGGCCTGTGGGCGTTCGTACATCGGACCCACCTCAACCCCGTCAGCGTCCTGTCACCAGGTTATGTCGCCGACAAGGGAGGCGTGCATATGGTTCGCTACGCGATCATTGGCGGGACGGGGGTCTACGATCCCCGGATCCTGACGGACCTCCGCCGGGAGCGGGTGGAGACCCCCTGGGGGGCCATCGAGGTCCAGATCGGGACCTACAAAGGGCGGGAGGTGGCCTTCCTGCCCCGGCACGGGGCCGACCACTCGGTGCCGCCCCACCGGATCAACTACCGGGCGAACATCTGGGGGCTCAAAAAGCTCGGGGTGGAGCGGGTCCTGGCCACCACCGCGGTCGGGTCCCTCAACCTGGAGATGAAGCCCGGGGACTTCGTCTTCATCGACCAGTTCATGGACTTCACCAAGGGCGGCCGGCCCCTCACCTTCTTCGAGGGCGGCCCCGACGGGGTGGTCCACACCGACGTCACCGAACCCTACTGCCCCGAGCTTCGAAAGACCTTGATCCAGGCGGCAGAGGAGCTCGGGCTCCGGCACCACACCCGGGGCACCTACGTCTGCACCGAGGGACCCCGGTTTGAGACCGCGGCGGAGATCCGGGCCTTCCGGACCCTGGGCGGCGACCTGGTGGGCATGACCAACGTGCCCGAGGCGGTGCTGGCCCGGGAGGCGGGGCTGTGCTATGCGGTCATCTCCATGGTGACCAACTACGCGGCGGGGATCTCCCCCCAGCCCCTCACCCACGAAGAGGTGCTGGAGGTCATGGCAGCGAATGCAGAAAAGTTGAAGTCCCTGGCCATGCGCTGCCTGGAGCAGATCCCGGAGACCCGGGGCTGCAGCTGCGGCAAGCACACCCCGCCTCTCAAGGTGTAGGCGGGCTGGCCTGCAGAACCAGGCGGGCCGGTCGGGAGCACGAGGAGCATCGGAATGGGCCGCGGGCCATCGCCCGCGGCCCGCGGTTGAGGAGGCGAGGGCGTTGCCCGAGTCCAAGGTCCACCTGTCGACCCTCCGGGACCCCAGCCTGGCCCCCGAGGGCCACAAGAAGATCGACTGGGTGGCCCGGCACATGCCGGTGCTCAACGAGGTCCGCAAGGAGTTTGAAGCCACCCGACCCCTCGCGGGCCGCCGGATCGCCATCTGCCTGCACCTGGAGGCCAAGACCGCCTACATGGCCACGGTCCTGGCCGCCGGCGGCGCGGAGGTGGCCATCTGCGGCTCCAATCCCCTCTCCACCCAGGACGACGTCTGCGCCGCCCTGGCGGAGCGGGGGGTGATCGTCCACGCCTGGCACGGGGCCACACCCCAGGAGTACGTCGCCCACATCCACAAGGTCCTGGACCATCAGCCCGACCTGGTCCTGGACGACGGCGGCGACCTGGTGGCCACCCTGCACCGGGAGCGCCGGGAGCTGCTCCCCCGGATCCTGGGCGGGACGGAGGAGACCACCACCGGCGTCCACCGGCTCCGGGCGATGGCCGCGGCCGGGGCTCTGGCCTTCCCCATGGTGGCGGTGAACAACGCCCACATGAAGTTCCTCTTTGACAACCGGTACGGCACCGGCCAGAGCACCTGGGACGGGATCATGCGGAACACCAACCTGACGGTGGCGGGGAAGACCGTGGTGGTGGCCGGCTACGGCTGGTGCGGCAAGGGGGTGGCGATGCGGGCCCGGGGGCTGGGCGCCAGGGTGATCGTCACCGAGACCGACCCCATCGCGGCCAACGAGGCGATCATGGACGGCTTCGAGGTCATGCCCATGAGCCGGGCCGCCGCCCAGGCCGACTTCATCGTCACCGTCACCGGCAACATCGGCGTGGTCCGGGAGGAGCACCTCCAGGTCATCAAGGACGGGTGCATCCTGGCCAACGCCGGCCACTTCGACGTGGAGATTGACAAGCGGGCCCTGGAGAAGCTCGGGGGTCCGCCCCGCCGGGTCCGGGAGAACGTGGACGAGTACCGGTTTGCCGACGGCCGCCGGGTCTACCTCCTGGCCGAAGGCCGGCTGGTGAACCTCGCCGGCGGCGACGGCCACCCGGCGGAGATCATGGACCTCTCCTTCGCCGTCCAGTGCCTCGCCCAGCGGTACATCGCGGAGAACGCGGGGCGGCTGGAGCGGACGGTGCTGCCGGTGCCGCCGGAGATCGACCGGCGGGTGGCCGAGCTCCGGCTCCGGGCCCTGGGGGTGGAGATCGACCGGCTGACGCCGGAGCAGGAGGCCTACCTCCGGTCCTGGCAGGGGGGATAGGATCGGCGATGGCCTGGGTACTGGTGACGCTGGCGGGAGCCTTTAGCGGCGAAGAGGCGAACGCCGCCGGCCAGCCCCTCGACCTGCCCTGGGACGGGTGCGAACTCCACCGGATGGCGGGGCTGACGAGCCTGTACGCCGCGGTGGCCACTGCGGAGGCTCGGGACTGGCTGGTGGGAGCCCGGCTGCCGCTCCTGGAGGGCGAGCGGATGCCCGACCTCGGGGCCCTAGCCGGTCCGGACCCGGCGGCCCGGCAGGCGGTCCTGGCGGAGTTGGAGACCGCCCTCCACCGGGTTCGGTCCATCGGCGGCCGGTACCTCGTTCTGCCCGGCCCGCCTCTGGTGGCGGCGCCCCGGGCCGGAAGGGAAGGGGCGGCCGGCCGAGCCGGGGCAGCCGAGGGGCCGGCGCCTGGAGAGGAAGGGCCCTGGGCCGCCGGGCTGGCAGCCCTGTCCGAGCTCCAGGAGGCCGTCGGGGTGCAGGTGGTCCTGGAGATGGCCGGGCCGCCGGCCGGTGAGGCGTGGCCGGAAGGGGAAGGGACGACCGGCGGAAGGGTGCCCGGCGGGCTGCTCCTCGGCTGGCGGTGGCCGGAGAGCGGGGCGGAAGCCGCCCCGGGTCCCGGGGCGGAGGGGGCCGCTCCCCCCGTCTCCGAGGGGGAGGGTACCCCGGCCCCGGTCTGGGCGGACCACCTGTGGATCCCCGCGGACCTGCTGGCCGGGGACCCGCCGGTGGGCGCCTCCGGTGCGGCGGCAGGCGGAGACCCGGTCGCTGGCGGCGCCGCCTCGGCAGGCGTTGCCGCTGGCGACGACGGCGCGGCCGCTGGCGACGACGGCTCGGCCGGCACAGCCGCCGGCCGGGAGCCCCTCCTCTGGCTCTCCGAATGGGCCCGGGTCCGCCCCCGGGGGCGGATCGTCCTGGCGCCGCCGGCCGCCGGGCCCGCGGCCGAGGTGACCCGGGCCGCCCTCGCCCGGGCCCGGCGCCTCCTGGGCCGGGAGGGGTAATGGCAGCACACCACCCGCGGGCCACCGTGCCCGCGGCAGGAAAGGAGCGGAGGGCCCGGGGCCCGGCCCCTGATGGGTCCGGGGCCGCCGGGCCGGAGGGATGGAGCGGGTGTTGATCCGGGGCGGGACGGTCATCACCATGACCGGCCCCGAGGCGGTTTACCCCGACGGCGTGGTGGCCGTCGAGGACGGTGTCATCCGCTACGCCGGCCCCCGGAGCGGGGCGCCGTCAGAGGTACTGGCCCCGGGGTGGGCCGGCCGGGAGATCGACGCCACCGGCCGGCTGGTGCTGCCGGGGCTCGTCAACACCCACACCCACGCGGCCATGGTGCTCCTCCGGGGCTACGCCGACGACATGCGGCTGATGGAATGGCTCCAGACCAAGATCTGGCCGGTGGAGGCCGCCCTCACCCCGGAGGACATCTACTGGGGCACGGCCCTGGCAGCGGCAGAAAGCCTCCTGGCCGGGGTGACCACTTTCAACGACATGTACATCTTTGAGGAGGAGGCGGCCCGGGCGGTAGAAGCCCTTGGGATCCGGGCCGTCCTCTGCCGGGGGATCATCGGCTCCGGGCCGGACTTCCAGAGCCGGGTAGAGGAGGCCCGGGCCCTCCTGGAGCGCTGGCACGGCGGGGCCGGGGGCCGGATCACCACCCTCCTGGCGCCCCACGCCCCGTACACCGTGCCCCCGGCGGAACTGGAGACCATCGCCGGCCTGGCCGCAGACTGGGGGGTGGGGATCCACATCCACCTGGCCGAGACCCGGGACGAGATCGAGATCCTCCGGAAGCAGTACGGCAAGAGCCCCTTTGAGATCGCCCACGAGGCGGGGCTCACCCGGCACCTGGTGGTTGCGGCCCACTGCGTCCACGCCACGGACCGGGATATCGAACTCTTTGCCCAGGCCCCCGGCGGCGGAGTGGCCCACTGCCCGGTCTCCAACCTGAAGCTGGCCTGCGGCGTGGCACCCATCCTGAAGTGGAAGGCCGCGGGGGTGAGCGTGGGCCTGGGCACCGACGGGGCGGCCTCGGCCAACCAGCTCAGCCTTTGGGGCGAGATGCGGCTGATGGCCCTCCTGCAGAAGAACGCCAGCGGCGACCCGGCGGCCTTCACCGCCTACGATGCGGTCTACGCGGCCACCGCCGGCGGCGCCGCGGTGCTGGGGCTCCAGGACCGGATCGGCACCCTGGAGCCCGGCAAGCGGGCGGACATCATCCTGGTGAACACCTCCCGCCCCTCTCTGACGCCGGTCCACGATCCCTTCTCCACCCTGGCTTACTCCACCAACCCCGGGGACGTAGAGACGGTGCTGGTGGACGGCCGGGTGGTGGTGGAGGAGGGCCGGCTGGTCACCGGCGACCTGGCGGAGATCGTGGCCAAAGCCCGGGAGCAGGCCCGGGCCCTCCTCGCCCGGGCCGCGGCCGCCCGGGGCTGAGGCTGAAGGCCGGGGCGCCCGGGGCCAACGCCCGAAGCCGGGGCAGCGGCAAGGTCCCGCCGGAGCCGGAAACGGCAGTCGAAATGGGGCAGGCCGGGGACCAAATCCCCGGCCTGCCCTGCTTTTCGGCGGTCCGGATGGACCGCCGCTCACCTACCCGAGCCGGACCGCGGTGCCGCTGGCGGTGACCATCAGCATCCCGTTGCCCTGGCCCAGGACCTCGTAGTCGATATCGACCCCCACCACCGCATCGGCCCCCAGCCGCCGGGCCTGCTCGGCCATCTCCGCCAGGGCCACCTGCCGGGCCTCCTGGAGCTTGGACTCATAGGTCCCGGCCCGGCCGCCGAAGAAGTCCGCCAGGCCGGCCACGAAGTCCCGGAAGACGTTGGCGCCCATGATCGCCTCGCCGGCGACGATACCCAGGTACTCCCGGATGGGCCGGCCCTCCACCGTAGGGGTTGTGGTCAGAAGCACCCGCACCTCTCCCTTGCCTGCAAGGTGGTTCCACAGAAAGAGACAGCGAGGCCGGGCCCGAAGGTTCGGACCCGGCCTGAAAAGGGCGGGGGTCGGCGGTGGCCGGCCCGACCGCCCGGATACCGCCCGTGGCTACCGGAGCTTCCGGACGACGATCTCGTCGTAGCCCTCGTGCTCGATGACACCGACCAGCTCGTGGCCCGCCTTCTGGACCCACAGGGGGATGTCACGCTTGGAACCGGAGTCGGTGGAGAGGACGGCGATGGTCTCGCCCACCTTGGCCTCCTTGACGGCCCGGATGAGCTCCATCATCGGGCCCGGGCAGAAGCTGCCCCGGGCGTCGATTACCTTGTCCGCCATGGTCAGATCACCTCCAGGGCCTGGAAAAACTAGATGAAGAGGGTCATCTTGCCTTCCTTGGCGGTGGTGATGAACTCGCCGACGCCCACCACCCCGTCGACCACGTCCTCCAGGTCCTCAAGCTTCAGGCCGAAAAGGTCCATGGTCATGCCGCAGGCGTAGACCTTGACGTTGCCCAGCTCCTTGGCGGTGCGGAGGTTGTCGAGAAAGCTTGGCACCTTCTTCTCCGCCATGATCTGCTTCATCTGCTCCGCCATGGCCTCGTACTCCTTGCTGATGGGTAGGGACTGGGCAGCGCCCTTCCGGAAGGCCAAGAGCCCCCAGAAGGTGAGGAAGATGTTCACCTCCAGCCCCATGGCCACAGCGCCGGACGCCAGGATCCCCACGGGCATCAGCTTGTCCAGGGTACCGGAAAAGACCACCATCGAGAGCCTCTCCTGCGCCATCGTCGACACCTCCGTTCCAGGTTTACCGGTCATCCGAAAGGGCCTTCGGCACGTGCCTGGCCACCGCCAGCAGGAACTTGAGGCTCCGCTGGACCTCCGGGTCCCGGAGAGCCCGGATCAGGCCGAAAAGCCCCAGCCGGCCGGGGTCGGCGGCGGCCTCCGCCCCGGCCTGGCGGAGGGCCGCTGCGAGGGCGGGGGCCCGGTCCGCCAGCCCGGAGCTGACCGCCAGGTCCCCCACCTCGGCCACGGACCGGAGGGTATCCGCCGCCCGCTGCACCATGGCATCGCTGAGGGAGTGGTTCAGGGCCCCGAGGGCCCCGGCCAGGTCCAGGAGCAGGTCCAGGGCGCCGGTCCGGTCCAACTCTTCCAGCCGCCGGAGCAGCCGGGTGAGGGCCGGGGCGCTGGTGCGGACCTGCTCGGCCAGGGCCAGCACCTCCGGGCTGGTCAGGGTGTCCAGCACGTTGCCGAGCCGCTCCGCCAGGGTCGCCAGCCGGTCGACGGTCCCCGGGGTGAGGGCGGCCTCGACCGCCCCGGCCAGACCCCTGGCCTCCTCCATTGCCTGCGCTCTCGCCTCCACGGGATCCCCTCCCTATAGGACGGCCTTGAGGTTCAGCCAGTGGATCCGGTTATAGGCCTGCTTGAGGAGATGGACCCACCGGGTCGGCGGCGTCACCTGCGGCGGGTGGGTGTAGTCGAAAGTGATGTAGGTGGCACGGTCCAGGCCCGTTTCGATGAAGCAGAAGGCCTTGCCGTTGTACCGGTGGGATGGGCTCCCGCCGGTGAGGAGGCTGACCAGGTTCGCCGCCAGCACCTCCGCCTGGAAGTGGGCCACGGAACCGGCCTTGGAGACGGGAAGCCCCGTGGCGTCCCCGATGGCGAAGATGTTGTCGTAGGGGCCCACCTGCAGGGTGTGCCGGTCGGTCGGAATCCAGGTGTCGCCCCCGGTCAGCCCCGAGTCCCGAGCCAGGGTGTCGCCCCGGTGCGGGGGAATCACCACCAGCAGGTCGTAACCCAGGGTGGTCCCCTCGAGGGAGGTGACCTCCTGCTTCACCGGGTCCACCGACTCCAGGTTGAAGAAGGTCTCCAACCGGATCCCCCGCTTTTCGAACTCCGCGGCCGCCCAGTCGGCAACACTTTCGATGCTGTGGGCCCGGCCCAGGGGGAAGGCGTAGACGATCTCGGTCTTGTCCCGGATCCCCCGCTCCCGGGTCCACTCGTCGAGCAGGAAGGTGAACTCCAGGGGCGCCACCGGGCACTTGTGGGGCAGCCCCGCGGCGATGACCACCCGGCCGCCGGAGAACCGGGCCAGGGTCTCCCGGAGCCGGAGCGCCCCGTCGACGGTGTAGAACCAGTGGCCTCCCTCCGCCAGGCCGGGCACCTGGGCCACGTCGACGTGAGAGCCGGTCGCCAGCACCAGGTAGTCGTAGGTGAGCCGCCGGCCGCCCCGGGTGGTCACGGTCCGGGTCTCAGGGTCGATCCGCTCCGCCCGGTCGTGGAGGAAGGTGACGCCGGGCACCAGGAGGTCCCGCACCGGCCGGATGAGGTCCTGGAGCTGCACCCGGCCGAAGGGAATGTAGAGGAGCCCCGGCTGGTAGAGGTACTCGTCCCGGTCACCCAGCAACGTGACCCGGACCTCACCCCGGGCGATCTCCCGGGCCAGTTGCCGGGCCACCTGGTTGGAGAGCATCAGCCCACCGGTGCCTGCGCCGACCACCAAGAGTTCCTTGGCCATGCGACTCTCCCCCTGATCGCCTGAGGATGTGCGGAGAACGTAGGAGCAGTAGGAGCCGGACACCTCCATAATACCCGTACCCGTACAGGTATGCAAGGGGCCTGTGATGCAAGAGGCCTGTGGCACCGCTCGGTCATCCCACTTCGCTACCGGGGCTCCGGCGCAGCGATCCCAGGGAGAGGCTTCCTCGCATGCCCCCCGTCGGGCCCAGCATTCCCGGGGGGCTATCGGCCGCCGGAGTCCGGGGGGTGCACCGGTCCCGGCCCGACGCAGGCGGGGTCTACTGTGGGAGCCCCTGCCGGCATAATCCTGGCAGAGATGCGGTTGGCGTTGGTGGGGTGCCAGGGGCGAATCGGGGTAACAAGGGGAGGAGAAGCGGGGTGGCAGGCGGGCGGATCGGGCAGGCCTTGGGCCTGCTGGGGGGATTGGCCCTCCTGGCGGCGGTGCACCTGGAGGGAGCCGTCCGGACCGTGGCCGGGGCGCCAGCGGGGGTTTTCGGGGTGTTTCCGGCAGCAGCCCCGGTGGCCAACCCCGGGGCAGCAGGGGAGGGGAACCCGGCCCCGCCCCTCCGGCCGGCAGGCAAGCCCCGGTCCCTTACCCAGGGGACCGGGCTGGACGGGTTTCCGGACTGGTCGCCGGACGGCCGGCAGATCGCTTTCATGCGGGACGGGCGGATCTGGCTCCTCCCCGCCGCGGGGGGTGAGCCCCGGCCCATCACCGGGGGCGGCCGAGGGTGGGATGTGGCCCCGGCCTGGTCCCCCGACGGCCGCCGGATCGCGGTGGTCCGGCTGGACCCGGAGGAGGAGGGACCGACCCGGGTGGTACTCGTCGACCCGGCCGCCGGGCGGGAGGAAGAGGTCCTCTCCACCCGGGAGCCGGTGGGGTACCTGGCCTGGGCACCCCACGGAGGCGCCATCGCCTACACCGCCGGTTCCCGGCTGGAGGTGTTGGAACTGGAAAGCCGGCGGGCCCGGATCCTGGTCCGGGTCGGCCCGGAGGAGGACCTCCTGGCCGGAGGCCTGGCCTGGAGCCCCGACGGCCAGTGGCTCCTCTACGCCGTCGGCCCCAGACGACCCGGAGGCGGGCGGTACAACCTCTTCCGGGTGCCGGCGGCCGGGGGTACCCCCGAGGCTCTGACCCAGGACGGGGGACTGATGCCCGCCCTCGCCCCCGACGGCCGGCGCCTGGCCTACCGGCGGCCCGCCTCCCCGGCGGGGATTGTGGTCATGGACCTGGTCACCGGGACCTCGGCCTTCTGGGCCCAGGACAGCGGCGGGGTCCGGCACTTCCATCCCCGCTGGTCCCCGGACGGGCAGCGGCTCGCCCTCTCCCGGCTGTCGCTCCAGGGGAAGGGCGGCAACGTGCACCTTTCCTCCCACCTGGTCGTACTCCAGTAGAGTGGGGGGTGGTGCACCCATGGCCGGGATCCTCGACCTGGCCACCCGGCTGGGCAAGGCCCTGAAGGAGAGCCCGGAGAACCAGGCCTACCAGGCCGCTTACAAGAGGGCCAAGGCCGACCGCAAGGCCGAAGCGCTGCTGAAGGACCTGGCCCGCCGGCAGATGGAAATGGCCGCTGCCCCGGGGCAGCGGCCGGATCCGGCGAAAGTGAAGGAGCTGGAGCAACTGGCCAAGGCCGCCCAGGCCAATCCCGTCGCCCGGGAGTACCTGGAGGCGGAGGCCCGGTTGAACCAGCTTTGGTACGAGATCCTCCGGGCGGTGGCCCGGGCCCTGGGGGCGGAACTGCCCCGGACCCCGGGCGCCAGGGGATAAGGCCGCGATCATGCGGCGGTGATCCGCCCCTCCCGGTAGCAGGGAGCCACCGGGAGGACATCGAGCCGGGCGCACCAGTCCAGGTCGGCGGCCAGCCCGAGCTCCAGAAGCCGCCGGCCATGGTCGGTCTGGCGGAAGAGCTCGGCCAGCCGGCCCTCCCAGTGCCTGAAAAGGGCGACCGCGGCCAGGGCGAGATCGTTTCCCGGCACCCCGATCCCCCTGGCCGCTAGCCCATCCACCAGGGCGCCCGCGCCCACGACGTCCTCGAGGGAGAAGGCCCCCTGGCCGCCGGCGCAGACCACCGCGACGTCGGCGCCCAGGGCCGCCAGCCGGTCCACCACCGCGGCCCGGTTGACCAGGGCGGCGAGGTAGACCGGCCCGAGGGCGGCGGCCCGGAGGATCGCCCGGGTACCGTTCGTGGTGGTCACGTAGATCTCCCGGCCCCGGACCCGCTCCGGAGTCATCTCCCGGGGGGAGTTCCCCAGGTCAAAGCCGGGAATCTGTACACCGCCCCGTTCCCCAGCCAGGAGGGGCGGGAGGTGCGGCCCCGCCCCGGGGGAGCCGGGAAGACCGGCGGAGCCGGAGGAGTCCGGTTTGCCGGAGGAGCCGGTGGCCGTGGCAGCCGCCGCGGCCCGGCGGGCCTCCTCAGGCTCGAGGTAAGGCACCACGGCCCGGGCCCCGGCCCAGAGGGCCTGGGCGATGGTGCTGGTGGCCCGGAGGACGTCGATGGCCACTGCGGCGCCCACCCGCGGCGGGTCCGCGGGCAGGTCGGCGGGGGTAGCGTACACCCAGATGCGCAGGTCGAACACCTCCCGATGGCAGGCGGTACCGCCCCGCCCGGGCGATCACCCGGCCCCGGGGGCGTCACCGGCGAACCGGCGGTCCCGCCGGCGGGAGCAGCCGGCCGACGACCGGTCCCTTGCTCCCATGGTAGGGGATGCCCGCCTCCCTGGGAAGGGGCAGCGAAGAGACAAGTTGTTGACGGAAGGGGCATATCCTCACCGGGAGAGCCCTTGTCCCGGTGGAGGGGGAGTGGCCATGCCTTTCTGGGCGCGCTTTCTCGTCGGCAGCGGCTCCGGCGCCGCGGTGGCCCTCCTGGGGACCCTGGTGGTAGCCCTCTGGCGGGTCGGCTGGCCCGAGGACGGAACCCGGGTCTGGGCCTTTGCTCTGAGTGGGGCCCTGTGGGGACAGCTCCTGGTCTTCTGGGCGCTCAATGCCGCCAGCCTGGTCGCCGGCGGGGTACTGGCCGGCCTCAGCGGCTGGGTTCCGGGCCGGTGTGCGGCTCTCATCGGGGCCGTAGCGGCCCTGGGCTACGGCAGCCTCGTCGGCATCCGGGCGGGGCTTCCCGCGCTCCGGGTCCTGCCCGATGCGGCGCTCCTGGCCGCGGTGCTGGTCCTGGCCGGCGCTGTCAGCATCGCGGTCCAGGACCGGCTCTGATCTCCGCCGGTGAGGCCTGGGATCCCGGGAGAGGCCCACCGGCAGGATCCCGGGGCCGCCTGGGCGAATCGGTATGGGCCGGCGTCCACCCGACCCGGCGGAAGGGAGCCAGCCCGTGCTGGTAGATCGGTTTGTGGCCATCGACCTGGAGACCACCGGCGGTGACCCGGAGGCGGACCGGATCCTGGAGATCGGGGCCGTCCTCTTCGAAGAGGGGGAGCCGGTGCTGGCCCGGTCCTGGCTCACGGACCCGGGCCGGCCGATTCCCCTCCGGTTTCAGCAGCTGACCGGTATCACCCCGGAGATGGTGGCGGGCAAGCCGCCCGCGGAGGCCGTGCTGCCGGAACTCCTGGCCCTCATCCAGGGCGTGCCGATCTTTGCCCACAACGCCGCCTTTGATGCGGCGTTTCTCGCCGCGGCCTGCCGGCGGGCCGGGCTGGAGCCCCCAGGGCCGGTCCTGGACAGCCTGGAACTGGCCAAGATCGCCTTTCCCCGGGCCCGATCCTACCGGCTGGGGGCCCTGGCCCGGGAACTGGGGATCCCCCTGGTCTCGGCCCACCGGGCGGAGGACGACGCCCGGGCCGCGGGCTACGTGGTCGCCCGGGCCCTGGCCAAGCTTGGGGCGATGGAGACCGATGCGCTTCTGGAGATGCTGCGCCTCGCCCCGGGGGACTGGCCCCTCCGGCCCCTGGTGGAGGCGGCGGCAGACCGGCGGCTGAAGGCCGGGGCCCGGCCCCGGCCCAAGGCCGCGTGGATCCCACCGCATCCGGTACCTCTCCACGGGGGCGAGGAACCACCCCCGCCGGAGCCCATCCGGCCCGTGGACCCGGCCGAGGTGGCGGCGATCCTCGGCCCGGGGGGCGCGATCGCCCAGGCCCACCCGGGCTACGAACACCGGGAGGGGCAACTGGAGATGGCCCTCCGGGTCACCCAGGCCCTGAACGCGGGCCGCCACCTCCTCCTGGAAGCCGGCACGGGGACGGGAAAGTCCCTGGCCTACCTGGTGCCGGCGTTCCTCTGGGCCCGGGCCAACCGCCGGCGGGTGGTGATCGCCACCCACACCATCACCCTCCAGGAACAGCTCTGGGAGCGGGAGATCCCGTTCCTCCTCCGGGCCCTGGGCTGGGAGAAGGAGGTGCGGGTGGCCCTCGCGAAGGGCCGGAACAACTACCTCTGCCTCCGCCGGTGGGAGGAGGCGGTGGCCGGCGCAGACTTCGGCACCGCCGTGGAGGAGCGCAGCTTCCTCATCCGGACCCTGGCCTGGCTCCAGGAGACAGAGACCGGGGACCGGGGAGAGCTGCAGCTCTCCGGCAGCCAGGAGGAGTACTGGCGGCAGGTGATGTCCGAGGCGGAGACCTGCCTGGGTCCCCGGTGCCAGTGGTTCCAGCGGCACTGTTTTGCCTTCCGGGCCCGGAAAAGGGCCCGGGAAGCGGAGATCCTCGTGGTCAACCACGCCCTGCTCCTGGCGGACCTCCGGGCCGGGGGAGGCGTCCTGCCGCCCTTTGACCACCTGATCATCGACGAGGCCCACCACCTGGAGGCGGTGGCCACCGAGCACCTGGGCCTCAGCCTCAGCGGCTGGGAGCTCCTCGGGGCCCTGGGCCGGCTCTTCCGGGGGTGGGGCGGTCCCCAGGGGCCTGGGCTGCTGCCCCACCTGAGGCGCAAGCTCCGGCGGCCGGTCCCCTCCCGGCCGCCCCTGGGCACCCCGGAAGACGACCTGCTGGAGCAGGTGACGGACCTGGTCCGGGGGGCCCGGGAGCGGGTGACGGAGCTGATGGCGGCCCTCGCGGCCCTGACAGCGGAAATGGGGGAAGGGGGCGACGGGGAAGGGGGCCATACCCTCCGGATCACCGCCCCGGTCCGGCAGAGCCTGGCCTGGGAGGCGGTGGAGGTAGCCCGGCAGAACGCCACCGGAGCCCTCCGGAGGCTGGCCGAAGCCCTGGCTCTCCTGGGGCAGGCCCTGGAGGAACTGGACGAGCCCCGGCCCGGGGACCTGGAAAGCACCCTGTTGGAACTCGCCCGGGAGGCGGGGTGGATCTACCAGGCCGCGCAGGATATCGACGAGGTCCTCCTGGGGGAGGACGAGGCCTACGTCCGCTGGGTGGAGGTGGGCCCGCCCCGCCGGGGCGGGGAGGTGCCGGTCACCCTCCGGTCGGCCCCGGTCTCGGTGGCGGAGCTTCTCCGGGCCCAGCTCTTCGACCGGCTCCGGACGGTAATCCTGACCTCCGCCACCCTCACCGTCGGCGGCAGCTTCGACCACGTCCGGCGCAGCCTGGGCCTTGCGGACCTGGGGCCGGACCGGCTGGAGACCGGGGTAGTTCCCTCGCCGTTCCGGTACCGGGAGCAGGCCCTGGTCCTCATCCCCACCGACGTCCCCAGCCCCCGGGAGCCCGAAGCGGAGTACACCGAGGCCGCCGCCCGGTTTGTCCAGGAGCTGGCGGTGGCCGTCGGCGGCCGGACCCTGGTCCTTTTTACCTCCCACCGGATGATGCGGCAGGTGTACAATAGGGTGAAAGAGCCTCTGGAGGCCGCCGGGCTGGTCCTCCTGGCCCAGGGGCTGGACGGCCACCGGGCGCGGCTGGTGGAAGAGTTCCGGGCCGGCCACCGGGCAATCCTCTTCGGGGCGGCTTCCTTCTGGGAAGGAGTCGACATTCCGGGGGAGGATCTCTCCTGCGTGGTGCTGATCCGGCTGCCCTTCCTGCCGCCCGACGAGCCGGTGACCGCGGCCCGGACCGAGGCCCTGGAGCGGCAGGGGCTGTCAGCCTTCTTCCACCTGAGCCTGCCTCAGGCAGTGATCCGGTTCAAGCAAGGTTTCGGCCGGCTGATCCGGACCCGGCAAGACCGGGGGGTGGTGATCGTCTTCGACAGCCGGGTCGATCCCCGGCGCACCCGGTACGGGGCCCGGTTTCTTCAGTCCCTGCCGGACCCCCGGGTGGTGGCCGCCCCCCAGGCCGAAGTGATCCGGCTGGCCGCCGAGTTCCTGGCGATGCCCACGAGCCAAGGAGGGGAAGAGGTCTGCGCATCCTCCTGACCAACGACGACGGTGTCTACGCCGAGGGGCTCCAGGCCCTGCGGGAGGCCCTCGAGAAACTCCCCGAGGTCGAGCTGTACATCGTGGCCCCTGACCGGGAGCGTTCGGCCTCCGGCCATGCGATCACCCTGCACCGGCCCATCTTTCCCACCCGGATCGAGATCTCCGGGGCCCGGGCGGTGATCTACTCGGTCAGCGGCACCCCGGCGGACTGCGTGAAGCTGGCTATCGAGGAGCTGCTCCCGGGCCGGCCGGACCTGGTCATCTCCGGCATCAACCACGGGCCGAACCTGGGCACCGACGTGATCTACAGCGGCACGGTCTCCGCCGCCATCGAGGGCACCATCCTGGGCATCCCCGCGGTCGCCGTCTCCCTCTGCACCTTCGGCCCCGGGGACTACACCTTCGCCGCGCAGTTCACCCGGGATCTGGCCCTCAGGGTGGTGCGGGAGGGGCTCCCCCGGGGGACCCTCCTGAACGTCAACATCCCCCCGGTCTCCCCGGCCCAGTGCGCCGGCGTCGCCATCACCAAACTAGGGGTCCGGCTCTACAAGAACCAGTGGGACCGGCGGGTCGACCCCCGGGGAAAGGTCTACTACTGGCTGGCGGGCGAGGTCATGGAACTGCACAACGACCCGGACAGCGACGTGGTCGCCGTCCAGAACAACCTCATCTCCATCACCCCGCTGCAGCTGGACCTGACGGACTACCGGCTGCTGGAGCGGCTGAAGAGCTGGTCCTTCTCCCTTGGTGCGCCTCCGGGTCCGGGGGGCCAGGTCCGGGAGGGGGATGGCGCGGGGGACTGACCGGCTCTTCCGATGGAGCAGCGGATGTGGCAGAATACACCCAGGAAAATGGCGAGGTGCGGTCCGTTGCGGCGTCCCTTGATTGCCCGGGAGGGCTGGGGAATCATCGGCCTGCTGGCCGGGCTGACCCTCCTGGCCGGCTGGCTCCAGCCCTGGCTGGCTGCGGTCCCGGGAGTCCTCCTGGCCCTCAGCCTCTGGTTTTTCCGGGACCCGGAGCGGCGGGCGGAGGCCTCCCCCCGGGATGTCCTCGCCCCGGCGGACGGCCGGGTGCTCTGGGTCCGGGAGGTGGAGGAGCCCCGGTACCTGGGCGGAAAAGCCATTGCTGTCAGCATCTTTCTTTCGATCTTCGACGTCCACGTCAACCGGGCGCCGGTGGCCGGCCGGGTGGGGTACAAGGAGTACGTCCCGGGCAAGTTCCGGGCCGCCTGGGCCGAAGGGCTGGAAGAGGTGAACGAACGGGCCTATCTGGGGATCGAGGGGCCCGATTACCGGGTGCTAGTGGTCCAGATCGCAGGCCTGGTCGCCCGGCGGATTCGGACCTGGGTCGAGGTGGGGGACTACCTGAGCCAGGGCGAGCGCTTTGGGATGATCCTGTTTGGCTCCTGCACCCAGGTCTACCTGCCTCTGGGCTCGGCGGTGACGGTCCGCCCCGGGGATCGGGTAGTGGCGGGACGGACAATCATAGGGAGGCTGCCGGAATGACAGCAGCGCATGGCGGGGCCGGCAGGCCCCGGGGGCGCCTTAGGATTCGGGCGATCCGGGGCGGCAAGTGGTTCCGGGAACGGGGCAAGAAGGGCATCTCCCTGCTACCCCACCTCTTCACCCTGACCAACCTGGCCGCAGGGTTCTACTCCATCGTGATGTCCGCTCAGCAGAACTTCCAGGCTGCGGCGCTGCTGGTCGGCATCTCCCTCCTGGCCGACGGCCTGGACGGCCGGGTCGCCCGGCTGGTCCGAGCCGACGGGGAGTTCGGGAAGGAGCTGGACTCCCTGGCCGACGTGGTGGCCTTCGGGGCCGCCCCGGCCCTCTTGGCCTACCAGGTGGGGCTGCACCGGCTGGGTCCCTACGGCCTGGCGGTGGCGGCGCTCTTCCCCATCTGCGGGGCCCTGCGCCTCGCCCGGTTCAACCTCATCCACACCTCGGGGTTCTTCCTCGGCCTGCCCATCACCGCGGCAGGTTCCCTGCTGGCGGCCCTGATCTACCGCTACGGCGAGGCGGGCCTGGGTGAGTCTCCCCTGCTCCCCGCCGTCATGGCGGCCCTGGCCTTCCTGATGATCTCCACCATCCCGTACCCGGACTTCAAGAAAGTCCGCCGGGGCCCGGCTCGGCTGGCCGAGTGGGTGGTACCGGCCTGTCTCGCCCTCTGGAGCCTGGTCCGGGACCCCCAGAGCATCGTCGTGGTGCCGCTGGTCACCTACGCGCTCCTGGGGCCCTACCTCCTGGTCCTGCGGAAGGCCGGGGAGTCCGTGGCTCGGCTCCGGGCGGCGAGCGAGCGGTAGTGGCATCCGGTCATCGGCCGGACAGGAGCAAGTCCAACACCTCCGTATTCCCGAGGCTTTGAGCAATATCCGCTGCGGTGTCTCCTTCGTTGTTTCGGATCGACGGGTCGGCTCCTGCCTCGAGTAGTGTTTCGACAGTCCACCGGTCGTTGTTTGCCGCGGCTAACATCAGGACGGTGTAACCTCTATCATTCTGTATATTGGGATCGGCTCCGGCCTCCAGGAGCAGCCGAACCACCAACTCGTTCCGCCCATCGACAGCCGCATGCAACGCAGTGTCTCCGTTGACATCGACAGCGTTGACATCCATGCCACGGACCAAGAACTGTTGCACGGCTGTCTGGTCTCCCCAGAAGGCCGCTGTCACGAATCCGCCACTGGTGAAAGGGTATCGGGTGACCCCACCGTGGTGTCTCGTGACGACCTCCGTTGACCCAGTGCAGCCAACGGCGGCGGTCATGACAAATGACAAGAAAATAACCAGACCGGTTCGCGGGAGCATGAGCGACATCGTTCTCCTCCCCGGCACATCAACAATCTATGCGCAAGACGAAATTGACACATATAGTGTTGTTTATGCGTCCAGTCGTTGTCAATATCATCGGTCACGCCTTGGATCTCCCTCGTCGATTGCGACAACGGCTTGACGAAAGCTTCCAGGGCCCCGGGAATTCATCCCCCGGGGCCCTGGGTACCAGGGCAGTCTTCCCGCCGCATAGCCCCCTGCCCCGGCGCATAGGGGTCCCATGACCGGTGGAGGAGAGGAGGGGGAGCCGGTGGCCGGAACCGGAGACGGACAGGGCTACAGCCTGCCGGCGGTGGTGGCCGGGTGGGGGGCCGGGCTCGTCGCCCTGGGGGTCGCGGCGGTGGGGCTGGGGGTCCTGCTCTGGCAGTTACCCCTGGGCCCTCAGGTCGAGGGTTGGCTGGCCGTGGTCCTGTGGGCGCTGGCCGGGCTGGTGGCCGGCCTGCAGGCCGGTCGGCGGTCCCAGGGCAGCGGCCTGGTGCATGGGCTTTCGGCAGGGGGGCTGCTCTGCCTGACCCTGCTCGCCCTTGCCGCAGTCTGGGCCGGTCTGCCCCCTGGCGGCCAGATTGCCTGGATGGGGGGTGTCGCCGCCGGGGCCGGCGGCCTGGGCGGGATCCTGGGGGTGAACCTCGGCCCCTGAAGCAGGGCCTCGGCTTCTCAGGCAGGTTCGGCAGGGCGGACCCCCTTCCCGGGCGCCGCGGGTGCCCGCGCATAGCCCCCGCGTTCCAGGGGCAAACTGGTCTTCGAACCAGTTTGCCCCTGGGCTGTGCCAGGGGCTGGACGGAGGCGACAGGAACCCATGCCCCCCTGGGCGCTCTTCCGGATCGCCGCGGCTCTCCTGTTCCTCATCTGGCCCGTCCCGGGGAATCCGGGTGCCGCCGGGCCCGGTCCCGGCCCGGCCTCTAGGCCGGTGCCGGCCCCGTGGGAGCCCCTCTCCCCGGCGGGCCGGCCTTTCGCCGGGGTCCCCAGCCCTGCCCCGGGCCCCGAGCGGACCGGGGCAGGGGCCGCCCCGTCCGGGGCCGCCGCCTCCGGGGCCGGCGCCCCAGCCCCCCAGGTGGCTCCCGTGGGGGCTCCGACCGCCCAAGTAGTCCCCGTGGAGGCCCCGGCTGCTCAGGCAGCCCCGGTGCAGGTCCAGGGCCCCGACGGCATCCGGGTCGAGATCTTCGGCCTGGCCCCGGCGGCTGCCGCCAGGGTCGCGATGGCCGGGACCGCCGCGGCCCCGGCCGGAGCCGGCGCCGGTGAGGAGCCGGCTGACGCGCTCCCCCCGGCCGTCAGGCCCGACCAGGCGCTGCCCGCCTTCGCCGCCGGCGTGGCCGGGGGCTGGCCCCGGCCCGGGGCCCCTGTCGGCTCGCCGGACGCCGGTCCGGACGGGACGGCGGCGCCGGCAGCGCCAGAGATCCCCCGGCCGGTGGTCTCCTTGCCGCTGCCGCCGGCGGACCGGCGGGTCGCCCTCACCTTTAACGGGCTCCCCGGCGCCGAGGAGCTGCCCCAACTTCTGACCCTGCTCCGGCAGGCCGGCGTTCAGGCGACCTTCTTCCTTTCCGGGGAGGAGGTGGAGGCCCACGCCGCCGCGGTGGCGGCCCTGGCGGCAGATGGCCACGAACTGGGCACCCGGGGGTACCGGGCAGCGCCCATGGACGGCCTTACCGCCGACGCCGCCCGGCAGGAGCTGGTCCAGGGGGTGCGGGCCTTCGCCCGGGCCGGCTTTGGGCCGCCCCGGTTCTTCCGGCCACCCGGCGGGCGGTTCGACCCCGGGCTGGTAGAGGCGGCGGGGGCCCTGGGCCTTGACACCGTCCTCTGGTCCAGCATCGGCCTCCGGCCCGCAGCCGGAGAGGCCGCCGAGGCCCTGGCCGACCGGGTCCAGCAGGCCTGCTTCCCCGGTGCGATCCTGATGCTCCGGGCCGACCGGCCGGAGACGCTCCGGGACCTGCCGACGGTCCTGGCCGCCCTGGAAGCCGCGGGCTGCCAGCCAGCACCCCTCTCCCGGCTCTGGGGCTCCTGAGGCCCGGAGGGAGCCCGCCGCCACCGCTGCCGCCCTCCTGGCCCCGGGAAGCCGGGATGGTCTCACTGTCGACACCGTTGTCATGGTTTGTCGTACACTTCTTTCCAGCACCGGCAGGAACTCTCATCACGTTCTGCGAAATTTCCGCTTGAAAGTGGAGCCCGTACCCGGCGGAGAGGGAGGGGACGCCGATGGGCTGGCGGTGGCCTGGGGGGATGAAGGCCTACCTGGAACTGCGGGGGCGGCTGGCGGGGCTGCCCCGGGTGGGGCGAGGGTCGTCCCAGTGGCAGGCAGCCCTCTGGCACCTGGCCTGGGGGCGGCTGGAGGAGGCGGAGACCGCCGCCCGGCTGGCCACAATGATAGAAACGGAGCGGCACGACCTGGCGGCAGGGCTGGGGCTTCTGCTCCTTACCCTCGGCAAGGCAGCGGAGGCGGAAGAGCCCCTGGCCCGGGCCGTCGCCCTCTGCGGCACCCAGGCCGAGTACTGGTTCTGGCTCGGCGAGGTGCGGCTGGGGCTGGGGCGGGCCGAGGAGGCCCTGCCCGCCTACGACCAGGCCCTCCGGCTCAGGCCCGAGTGGCCGGAGGCCTGGGTCGGCAAGGGCCGTTGCCTCAGCCGGCTGGGGCGGACCGAGGAGGCCCTCCTACACCTGGAGGCCGGCCTGGCCGCCATGCCGAAGGCGGCCGCCCTCTGGAACAACCGGGGCCTCTGCCTGATCCGCCTGGGACGGGTGGACGAGGGAGTGGCGAGCTACCGCCGGGCCCTGGCCCTTGCCCCCCGCCGGGGGGAGATTTGGGCCAACCTGGGGGTGGCTCTCCTGCAGCAGGGAGCGCCGGAAGAGGCCTACCGCTGCTTTGTGCGGGCCCGGCAGCTGGGGCAACAGGACCCGGTGCTGCTGAACAATACCGGCCACGCCCTGGCCACCCTGGGCCGGCACCAGGAGGCGCTGGCCTGCTTCCGCCAGTCCCTGGCTCTGGATCCGGACCAGCTGGAGGTGGCCCAGAACCTGGCCACCTGCCTGATGGCAACGGGGGCGTGGCGGGAGGCGAGCCAGTGGCTGCGCCAGGCCCTGCAGAAGTGGCCGGAGGCGGTGCCGCTCCTGCGGCTGCTGGGGGCTGCCCTGGAGGCCCGGGGACGGCACCGGGCCGCCCTGGCGGCGTACAACCGGGCCCTGGCCATCCGCCCCGACGACCCGGAGGCGGTGGGGGCCAAGGCCGCGTGCCTGCTCCGGCTGGGGGAGTACCGGCAGGCCTACGCTTGGTTTCTCCGGGCCCGGGCCCTGGAGCCGGGCAACCGGAACCACCTCTGGGGCCAGGCGGCCTGCCTGGAGCGGATGGGCCGTCATTCCGAGGCCCTGGAAGTCTACAACCGCTCCCTGGCCTAATGGACGCCGCGCGGCCGGCCCCTGCCGGGGCCGGCCGCCGGCTATGCGAACAGGCGCCACGCCTGGAAAGCGGAGGTCAGGGTGCCGCCCGGCGGCTAGGTCTGTCGGTTGGCCAGCGCCTGCTGGGCGTACTGGATCATCACCTTGACCATGTTGCCGCCGATCTTGCCCCCGATGCGACCGCAATCCCGGGACGTGGTCTCGGCCCACCCGCGGGTCAGGATCTGGTCCGTCAGGCCCAGTTCCGAGGCGATCTCCCACTTGAAGGCATCCCGGACCGCGTGGGGGATCAGCCCGGAGGTGGATCTCGGCATGGCGGCACCTCCTTGTGGGAAGGCGGTGGGCCCCCAGGGTTTGCGGAGGTGGGGCATCCCTATTCTGCCCGGCCTTGGCCGGGCGTTATGTCCCCCAATCCGTGGCAAAGCCGCCGCCGGTTGGGTGCAGATCCGTGGCAAGACCACCGGCGGCTGGCTTTGGGGCCGCGCCACCGGGAAACGCACGGGCGGGAAGGAAACGCCGCCCGGCGAGCCGAACTTTCATGGCAAACCGAAGGGGTTGGCAAGGGGGTGGTCCCAGCGGTGGAACTCTTTGCTGACCACGAGCCCCTGCCGCTCCTGGGGGAGACGGTGCTGGACAACCCGCCAGATCTGGTCCGGTTGGTGACCTTCCTGAACCGGACCCTGAAATCCGCCGGCTTCGTCTTCGGCCTGCGACAGTTGCCCGACGGCCGCTTCCGGCTGGCGGTCTACCAGACCAAGGCCAGATCCGGCGCCTGATCCCAGGCAGCGGCGTGGCAAGAGGTGGCACGGGTGACAGCGCACAGCGACATGGCAGCAGAGCCTAGCCTCAGTCTCGACATCGGCACCCGGAAGGTCGCCGGGCTGGTGACGGTGCCCCACCGGGGCGGCCTGCGGATCCTGGCGGCGGAGCGAATGGAGCACCGCACCCGGGCCATGTACGACGGCCAGGTCCACGACGTGGTGGAGGTGGCCAGGGTCGTCGCCGCGATCAAGGCCAAATTGGAGGCCCGGGTTGGTCGGCGGTTCACCGAGGCCGCGGTGGCCGCGGCTGGCCGGGCCCTGCGCACGTTCCGCGGGGTAGCCCGGCATACCCGGTCGCCCCGGGAGCCCATCACGCCGGAAGAGGACCTGGCCCTGGAGTTGGCCGCGGTTCAGGAGGCCCAGCGGGCCCTGGCCCGGACGGTGGGGGCCCATCAGGAGGCCCGGGACTACCTGTACGTCGGCCACTCGGTGCTGGAGCGGCGGCTGGACGGCCTGCCCCTCACCAACCTGGTGGGGCAGCGGGGGGAGGAGGCGGAGGTCGAGGTCATCGCCACCTTCCTGCCCCGGGGGGTGGTGGACTCCCTGCTGGCGGTGCTGGAACGGGTGAGCCTGGAACTCTCCGCCCTGACCCTGGAACCCATCGCGGCCATCGGGGTGGTTATCCCCCCGAGCATGCGCCACCTGAACCTGGTCCTGGTGGACATCGGCGCCGGCACGTCGGACATCGCCATCACCCGCCGGGGGACCGTCGTCGCTTACGACATGGTCCCCATCGCCGGGGACGAGATCACCGAGGCCCTCTCCGAAGCGTACCTGCTGGATTTCAACGTGGCCGAGCAGGTAAAGCGGCAGCTCACCGGCCGGCAAACGGTCACCTTCCAGGACATCCTCGGCCGCACCCACCAGGTCGCCACAGATGAAGTGAAGGCGAGGCTGGCGCCCGCGGTGGAGCGCCTCGCCCAGGCGGTCGCTGAGCGGATCCTGGCCCTCAACGGTGCCCCGCCCCAGGCGGTGGTGCTGGTGGGGGGCGGCAGCCAGACTCCGGGGCTGACCGAGGCGTTGGCGGCAGCCCTGGGGCTCCCGCCGGACCGGGTGGCCGTCCGGGGGCGGGACGCGGTGGCCGGGGTGACCGGCGCCCGCTCGGTCCTCGGCTCCCCTGATGCGGTCACTCCCATCGGCATCGCCGTGGCCGCCCGGGAGCACGCGGCCCTGGGCTTCGCGTACATCCACGTGAACGGGGTCGGGGTGCGGCTCTACCACCCGACCCGGCTCACCGTGGCCGACGCCCTGCTGGCCGCGGGCTTTGAGATGAAGGACCTCCAGCCCCGGCTGGGGCCGGGGCTGACGGTGCGGGTAAACGGCGAGTTGCGGCTGGTGCCGGGCACCCCGGGGCGGCCCGCGGCCATCCGGGTCAACGGCGAGCCCGCGACCCTCCAGAGCCCCATCCGGCACCGGGACCAGGTGGAGGTGGTACCCGCGGTGCCGGGGCAGCCCGGTCAGGCCCGGGTCCGGGACCTGGCACCGGCGATGGAGCCCCTGCGGGTCGTGGTGGAGGACCGGGAGGTAGAGGTTCCGCCCCTGGTGCGGGTGAACGGCCTGCCCCGGGACCTGGAGAGCCCCGTCCAGGACAACGACGAGGTGGAAATCCGGCCCCGGCGCACCCTGGCCGAGGCCCTGGAGGTCCTACCCCTCCCGGACCTCTCCGAGCAGGTGGTGCTCCGCTACCGGCTGAACGGGGATTCCCGGGAGTGGGTCTACCCCCGGTACCGGGTGCTGGTGGACGGGGTGCCCGCGGATCCGTCGACTCCCCTCCGGCCGGGGTGCCGGATCCAAGTGCGGCCCGCGGACGGTCCCACGGTGGGGGACGCCGCCGCCCCGGCCTTGGCCGCGGCCGGTCCGCCGGTCCGGGTCCGGGTCGGCGACCGGGTGATACCGCTCCGGCCCCCGCCCCGAATCCGCCGGGGCGGCGTACCGGTGGACCCCCGGGAGCCCCTCAGGAACCTGGACGACCTGACGGTGGAGGTCGACCCCGAGTCCCCGCCCATCTTCGCGGACCTGCTGGCCCGCATCGGCCTGGACCCCACGCCGCCCCCGGGGAAGAGCCGGCTGCGGATGGAGGTCAACGGCCGGCCTGCGGACTTTGTCACGCCGCTGCAGGATGGGGATGAAGTGGCGGTCACCTGGGAGTGAGCCGCCGGCGACCAGGCCACAGGAGGAGTCTCATGCTGACCGAGCTGCAGCCCGGCATCTACTACTGGCACGGCGGTGTCAACTTCGGCCTGCTGGTGGGGGCGGACCGGCAACTGGTGCTGATCGACGCCGGGTTGGACGCCGCAGCGCCCCGGAAGGCTCTCCGGCCGTTTCTGGAGCAGGGGTACCGGCTGGCCGCAGTGGTGGCCACCCACTGCCATGCCGATCACATCGGCGGCGCGGCGGAGCTTCACCGGCGTTTCGGCTGCCCGGTCTACGCGCCCGCCCCGGAGCACCTGGTGCTGGAGCATCCGGAGCTGGGAGGTGCGCTCCTCTACGGCGCCTATCCCCCGCCTTCCCTGCAGGTCAAGTTTCTGCAGCCCCAGGCCCCCTGTCCCGTGGCCGGGGTGCTGCGGCCGGGCCCCCTTGCGGTGGCGGGTCTCACCCTGGAAGTGATCCCTGTCCCCGGCCACTCTCCGGGCCAGGTCGCGGTGGCAGTGGGGGACGTGCTCTTTGCCGGGGACAGCGTCTTCCTGCCCGAGGTGCTGGAAAAGCACGCCTTTCTGTTCATGGTCCAGCCCCAGACTTACCTGGAGAGCCTGGAGCGCGTCGCCGCCCGGCGAGAATCGTATCTGGTCCCGGGCCACGGCCCCCATCTGGTCCGGCGGCCGGGGCACGACCCGCTGCCGGAGGTGGTGGCGGCCAACCGGGCCCACGTCCGGGAGATCCAGGACCGGATTCGCGCGGCCCTGGCCCGGGGCCCGATGAGCGAGGAGGAGGTGCTCCTCGCCCTGGCCCGACAGGCCGACAAGGCCTACAACAGCGACCCCTCGTACTACCTGGACCGGGCTGCGGTAAGCGCCCACCTTGCGGACCTCGCCGCCCGGGGGGAGGTAGAGCCGGCCTACCCGGAAGGGCGGCGGTGCTGGCGCCTGGCCGAAAGCCCCCGGGGCCGCCGGGCCTGAGGGGGGCTGCCATGAGTTTCCAGCCCCGGGGAGGGGACTCCCCCGGGGCATGCTATAATAAGGAATACTGTTGCTTGTGGCTCAGGCCTCTGCCGTCACAGGAGCGGAGAGGGGGGGCAGCTACGGTGGTGCTGAATCTCCAGCGGCTGGGCTCTGTGACGTCCGAACTCTCCAGCCACCTGATCCGTTCCATCGCCCTGCCGGGGGAGCTGCTCCGGCAGCTGCCCCGGCGGCGCCGGTCCCGTCGACCCGGGGGGCCAGAGGAGAGCGGCCTCCAGGCCGCGCTGCCAGCGGGGGCCATCCTTTGGGTCGGCAGCGACGCCATCCCGGACGATGCCGTGGTGGCCGCCCTCCGCCGGGCAGGCGGCCGCCAGGAGCTCGTTGCGGCCATCGGGGCCGGGGAGGCGGGCGCGGCCATGGCGCCGGCAGCCCTCCGGCAGTTCGTGCGGTACGGGGCCCGGGTCGCCGGGGAGTTCCCGGTCCGTTCCCGGGCCGAGGCAGGTGACCCCAGCTGGTCGGAGCGCCTCCGGGGAGCCCGGGTGGCCATCCTCTGCGCCGGGGACGCCAGAGAAGCCCGGGACCTGCTCCTGGCTTCCCCCTGCCAGGCGGCCCTCCGGGAGGTGCTGGCCGCTGGCGGCGTCGTCCTCGGGATCGGCGAAGGCGGAACCGCCCTCGGCAGCCAGTTCCTCGCCCTGGGGCCCGAGGGTAGGCCTCAATTGGAAGAAGGCCTGGGGCTGATGCCGCCACTACTGCTGCCGGCAGCCCTGAGCCTCCGGCGATGCGGCCCCGGACAGCTCCTCGCTGCCCTGGGCATCCGCCTGGGCCGGGAGCACCTGGGCCTGGCGGTGGACGCCGGAGCGGCGGTGCTCCTGGCCGAGGACGAGGTCCGGGTCCTGGGGGAGGGGGCGGTCATCGTCCTTGACGGCCGGGACGCCCTCCCGGGCCCGGTGGACTCCTTCCGGACGCCGGTGGAGGTGCCGGTGGCCGCGGACGACCCCCCGGCCCTGGACCTCCGGGCCCACGTGCTGCTGGCCGGTTACGGGCTGAACCTCCGCTCCCGCCGCCCCCTGGGGCCGCCTCGGCCGCCCCTGCAAGCCGCCGGGGACTGAAGCGGCTCCCTGTGGCTCGTCATTTCCCCCCGGACTCGCCCTCCGACCCGCCGGCCCGCCCACCCCCGGGACCCGCCGCCGGCCCTGGGGCCGCCGGCAGTCCTTCGGCCTCCATGAGGGCCCCCAGGGGGTGCTCCTCAATGGCCCGGCGCCGGCCGGCGTCGGAGATGTGGGTGTAGATCATCGTGGTGTTGATGGAGGCGTGCCCCAGGAGCTCCTGCAGCTCCCGGAGGGAGACCTGCCCCTCAGAGAGGAGCATGGTGGCGAAGGAGTGCCGGAGCTTGTGGGGAGAGATCGCCTTCTCCTTGTACGTCAGCCCCGCGGCGGCTGCGTACTTCCGCACCACCCGCCAGACGCCGTTGGCGGTGATCCGTCGCTTGTCCCGATTCCAAAACAGGGCCCGCCGGTGCTCCTCCGGGACTTCGGACTCGGGTCTGGATTCCAGATACCGGCGGATCAGCCGTTCGACCGCCGGGTGGAGGGGGACGATCCGGGTTTTCTCGCCCTTGCCCGTCACCCGGATCACCGCCCGGAGGGGCTGGGTGGGGTCGCCGGTGCTCTCGTACTCGATGCTCTCCTTGTTCAGGCTGACCACTTCCGAGGCCCGGAGCCCGGTGAAAAGGAGCAGGGCCAGGAGGGCGTGGTCCCGGGCCCGGGAGGCGCCGTGGTCCCGGATCGGCAGGGTGTGAACCGTCCGGATCAGCCGGGCGGCCTCGTCCCGGGTGAGGTAGACCGGCAGTTCCTTCGCGGAGCCCCCGGCCCGAAGCCGGCCCAGGAGCTGGCGCCGCCGCTCCCGGGAGCCGATGGGGTTTTCCGCCATGTACTCCATGACCACCAGGTACTCGAAGAGGGACGAGAGGGTGGCAAGCTTCCGGGCCAGGCCCTTGACGTCGTTGCTCCGGCGGACCGGCCGGCCCTGCCGGTCCCGGGACTCGTAGTCCCGGAGGTACAGGAAGAACTCCCGCACGGTGCGGAAGGTGACCTCCCGGTTCCAGTCGATAGGCCCGTCGGACCCCCGCCGGTTCCGGAGCCAGTCGAGGAAGATCCGGAGGTCATAGGCGTAATTCCGCAGGGTGGCCAGGGTGTAGAGCGGCGCCCGGTCCTGGAAGAACTCCCAGACCTCCTGGGGAAAGCCCTCGGTCAGGGGCCGGATCGCTTCGAGCTTCTCGCTGGGACTCAGCCGGCGTGCCACGGTCTGCACCTCCCGGTGGGATCGCGGAAAAGGGGGGCCGATGGAGGGGGCCGATCCGGGCCGGCGACCGCCTTCCCTGGCCCCACACTTACCGCAATAAAATAGGTATTTTATTGCGCTAAGGCCAGTATACCAGGTGCGGCAGGCCCTGGCAAGACCCCGATAGCCGAGACCGCCCCCAGCGGGCACAAGAACCCCCGGAGGCCACAATCCCCGGAGGGTACAAGAATGCCCGAGTGTGCACGAGAGCGCGCCCGGAGGTACAGAACCGCCCCAGCTGACATGAGAGCGGCGGCCCCCGCCGGCCAGGAACCTTTCACTCCCAGCCGGCAGCGGCCGCCGCACCGCCCAACGCATCCCACAACCCTCGCCACCCCAGACTTCGGGGCCACAGACGGCCACAGGGCCCTCACGCCAACACCCGGATCTCCCCCGGATGGTCCGGGACGCATTCGCCAATGACCGCCGCCGCGGGCGTCCCCCGCTCCCGGAGGGCCGCCACCAGGTCCTGGACCGCCCCGGCCGGTACCGCTAGCAAGAGCCCCCCGGAGGTGACCGCATCGCAGAGCATCATCCGGGTCACCTCGTCCAGGGCAGGGTCGAACCGGACCTTGTCCTCCAGCCAGCGCCGGTTGGATTTCGAGCCCCCCGGCCAGACCCCCTGGCGGCCAAACTCCCAGGCCGCGGGCAGCACCGGCACCTCCGGGGCGTAGATCCGCATGCCCACCCCCGACTCCCGGGCCATTTCGTACGCGTGGCCCAGGAGGCCGAACCCGGTGATGTCCGTCACCCCCCGGATGCCGAAGGGCTCGAACAGATCCACCAGATTGTTCAGGGTTGCCATCACCCGGGTGACTTCCATTTCCTGGTCGGAAGTGGTCAGCCCCCGCTTGATCGCGGTGGTCACCGTGCCGATGCCGATGGGCTTGGTCAGCACCAGCCGGTCTCCGGGCCGAGCGCCTCCCTTGGTGCAAATCCGGTCCGGGTGGACCAACCCGGTGACCGCCAGGCCGTACTTGGGCTCCGGGTCGTCGATGGAGTGGCCGCCCACCAGGGCCACCCCCGCCTCCTGGAGCTTGTCCGCCCCGCCCCGGAGGATCTCCGCCAGCCACTCATGGGGAAGCTTCTGGACCGGGAAGCCCACCAGGTTCAAGGCCGTCACCGGCCGGCCGCCCATCGCGTAGACGTCGGAGAGGGCGTTGGCTGCCGCGATCTGACCGAACCAGTACGGGTCATCGACGATGGGGGTGAAGAAGTCCACCGTCTGCACCAGGGCCAGATCCGGGGTCAGCTGGTAGACCCCGGCGTCGTCGGGATGCTCCAGGCCCACCAGGACCGCAGCCTGGTCCTGGGGCCGGGGTAGATGGCGCAGCACCTGCGCCAGATCGGCCGGGCCGATCTTGCACCCTCAGCCGGCCTTGGCGGTGGTCTGGGTCAGCCGGATCCGCTCGCCCTCGGTCACAGCCGCTCACCTGCCTTCCTTATTAAATTATCTCAGAGGGCCCCAGCGATCCCGGCCCCTCCCCCCTGCCCCGGGGGTGCACCGGGCGTGCGCACCCCATAAGCCGCCGCCAGGTCCCCAGGGGTGACCTCCCGGGCCGGCCGGTCCATGACCACCCGGCCCGCCCGAAGCACCACGATGCGGTCGAAGAACTGGAGGGCCAGTTCCGGCGCGTGCAGGCTCAGCACCAGGGTGGTCCCTTCGCGGCGGTTCCTTTCGCAGAGCAGCTCCAGGACCATCCGGGCCGTGGCCGGATCCAGGTTGGAGACCGGCTCGTCCCCGAGGATGACCGCGCCCCCCTGGACCAGGGCCCGGGCCACCGCTACCCGCTGCCGCTGTCCGCCCGAGAGGCGGCGGACGGGGACCTGGGCGTAGTCCGCCAGGCCAAGCTCGGCCAGGGCTCTCCGGGCCAGCTCCCGGTCCGCCCGGGGGAAAAGCCCGAGCAGGACCCGCCAGAGGGGCAGGTGCCCGAAGCGCCCCACCAGGACGTTGCCCAGTGCGGTGTAGGGCTCGATGAGATGGTATTCCTGAAAGATCACCGCGATCTCCTTCCGGATCTCCCGCAATTCCCCGGGTGAGGCTCCGGTCACCGGCCGGCCCCGGAACCGGACGACACCGTGGGTGGGCCGGACCAGGCCGGCGATACTCCGGAGAAGGGTCGACTTGCCGGCACCGGAAGGACCGAGGAGGGCCACCCGCTCGCCGGCCCCGATCACCAGGCTGACCCCGTCCAGAGCCGGAGGCTGGCCCTCCCCGTAGCGATGGGTAACCCCCTCCAGTTCGATCATCTCAGGTCACCTGCCTGCGCACCAGGGCCCCGAGGGCGTCGGAAAGGAGCACCAGGGCCAGGATGCCCAGGGTGTCCACCAGCATCCGGTCGTACTGCAAAAGCGACCGGTGGAGCATCAAGAGATGCCCGATCCCTCCTGCCCCCACCAGGCCCAAGACGGTGGCGGTGCGGATGTTGCACTCGAACCGGAAAAAGAGGTGGCTGAACAGGTGCGGCAGGGACCAGGGCAGGATCCCGTGCCAGACCACCGCCGCCGGGGCGGCGCCGGTGCTGAGCACCGCCTCCTGGGGCCCCGCCGGCGCCGCCTCGTACACCTCGGCCATCAGCTTGGTCAGGATGCCCACGTTGTGGGCGGCCAAGGCCAGGATGCCGCTGATGTTCCCGAGGTCCGTGGCCACCAGGAACAAGAGCGCCCAGAGGATCTCCGGTATCGCCCGAAAGAAGGCCGCCACCCCCCGCACCGGCGCGCCGATCCAGTCGGGGGAGAGCCCCCGCGCCGCGGCAAAGCTCAGGGGAAAAGCGAGGAGAAAGGCAATCAGGGTCCCGAGGAAGGCGATGCCGATGGTCTCCCCCATCTTGGCGATCACCGTCGGCAGGACCGTCCAGTCCGGCGGGAACATGCCCGCCACGAACTCCCGGACCGCGGAAAGGTCCCACTGAGAGGGCGCAAACCCGGTCACCCATACGCTCCAGGCGATGGCCGCCGTCAGCACCCCGGCCACGGCGAGCCGCCGGCCTGGGGTCGTTCCGTACATCGCCATGCCTCCCTGTTTCCGTACCTCGTGTCACCGGGTGTCATCCAGCGTTGCACCTGGAGTTCACTTTCCCTTGAGGTCGTACGCCTTCAGGTCGATCCCCATGGCGGCGGCCGCCTCCCGGATCGGGTCGTAGAGCCGGTCCTCCGCAGCCACAAACCCGTCAGCCCCAAAGGCCCGGAGGATCTCCGGGTCCTTGATGCCCAGGAAGGCCTGTTGCAGCTTCTCCACCACCTGGGGGTCGAGATCCGGGCGGGCCGCCCAGGGGTACTGGTAAAGGGGCTCCGACTGCCAGACCACCCGGACCTTGGCATAGGCCTCCGGCAAGGTCTTGCTGAGCTGCCCCGTGAAGATCGCGCTGTCGATGGCGCCAATGTCCGCCTTCCCCCCAGCCACCGCCGTCAGCACCGCGTCGTGGTGGCCGGTGAAGGTGTACCGGATGTCTTTCTCCCAGTCCAGTCCCGCTCGCTTCAGGGCAAGGCGCGGGATCAGGGAACCCGAGGTGGAACCCGGATCGGCGAAGGCGACGCGCCTGCCCTTCACATACCGGACGAAGTCCTCAGCGGTCTTCAGCTCCGGTATCTCCGAGTCTTTGGGCACGATCAGGTAGCTGTGGTAGTAGGGCTTGCCGTCCACCGTCTGGGTGACGAACGCCAGCACACCGCTCTGCGCGTGGGCCACCACGTATGTAAAGGGACCGAAGAACCCGATATCCGCCTTGCCAAAGCGCAGCGCTTCCACCACCGAGGCATAGTCCGTGCCGATCCGGACCTCCACCGGCAGGCCGCTGCGCTGGGACAGCTCCCGCTCCAGCTTCTGCATGGCGGCCTCGAATTCGCCGGCCCCCTGGGTTGGGATCACCAGGATCCGGATGGGGGCCCCGGACGCGCCGCCGTTCCCGGCGGACCCGCCGCATCCCGCCAGGGAGATCGTCAGCAGAGCCACCAGAGCCGCGAGACCCCCACGGGCAAACCGTCGTAACCAATGCACCGAATTGCACCTCCCCACGAAAAGAACGGTCAACAGAATCATATTGGCCGCGAATTGGTCCATTCCTCTTACGTATTGGTAATTCTTTTTTACCAATACGCGTGCGCGGCGGCATGCCCTGGGGTACTCCCTGGGGCCAGCGGCCCCAAGGGCCTCAAGGGCTGCTCTCCGCGTTCCCCTCTCCTCCCGCCGCACCCAGCTTCGACAGGAGCACCGCCGCTCCCTCCGGCAGCGGCCGGTCCCGGCGCCAGCAGGCGGTGATAGACCGCCGCAGATCGACCCCGACGAGCCGGACCACCGGCAGTTCCCCGGGGGCCAGGGACCAGCGGGAGAAAAAGGCACACCCTGCCCCCGACCGGACCGCCGCCTTGATAGCCTCCGGGCTGTCCAGTTCTGCCACCACCCGCAAGTCCTCAGGGGTGAGCCCCACCCGGGCCAGCGCCGCTAGCACCGTCTGCCGGGTAGCCGAGCCCGCTTCCCGGAGGATCAGGGGCAGCCGCCGCAGTTCCCGGGGCTCCAGGGCAGACGGCAGCGGCATCCCGGGAGGTCGGACCAGCACCACCTCGTCCTCGGCGATGGTCCGGGACGCCAGGAGCGGATCGTCCACCCCCACCCCCACCCCCACCAGGCCCAGGTCCACGGCCCCGTCCCGGACCCACCGGAGCACCGTCTCGGTGTTGGCCACCCGCACCTGTACCTCGAGGTCCGGAGCCCATTCCCGCAGCGCGGCCAGGTACCGGGGCAGCAGCCGCTCCCCCGGCACCGTGCTGGCCCCGATTACCAGTACCCGCCGCCCCTCGCCCCGGAGTGCGGCCATGGCGGCTTCCAGTTCCCGGTACGCCGCCAACACCCGGTGCGCGTGCTCCAAGAGCCGCTGCCCGGCGGGGGTCAGCGCCACCCGGCGGGTCGTCCGGGTGAGGAGCTGTACCCCGAAGTGGGCCTCGAGTAGTTTGATGTGCCGGCTGACCGCGGGCCGGGTCAGCCCCGCGACCGCCGCCGCCTGGGTGAAACTGCCATGGTGGGCCACCAGGCAAAAGACCCGCAACGACTGCAGCATCTCCCCACGTGCACCTCATCGCCCTGACGCCGGCGGCGGACGGCTCGGCCGAGGCCGGGCCCTGACCGCCGCCGGGCAAAAGGGTACAGCGATCCACCGTTCGGCAAGGGTCTCCCCCGCCCCTCCTCTCCTACCGGGCAGGGCGGAGCCGGCCCCGGTCCGATGGCGCGGGGCGCAGTACCCTTCCGGAGACCGTCCGGACAAAGGTGGGGTGCAGGTGGAGTGCGACCAGCCGTCGGGCCCGCTCCCGGGCCGGCTCCGGCAGCACCGGGGGCGGAGGCGCTTCCGACCGGTCTGGTACCGGAGCCGGAGGTGGTTCCGGCCCCGCGGAACGGGGCGGAGCCGGGGTCGGTTCCGGCTGGGACGCGGGTGTCAGGGATGGGGCCGGCACCACCCGGATCACCGGAGGTGGCACCAGCACGAGCGGGGCAAGGGGCGACCCGGTGGGGCTCGTTGGACCCCGGCCCGGAGAGGATCCGGGGGAGCCGGCCGGGCCCGGAGCCGGGGGCCGAGCCACCAGAGGCAGGGGCCTCACCACCTCCCTCGCCACCTCCGCCGGTGGAGAGGGGGTCCGCCGGGAGGCGGCCCGGTCCCGGGCGGCCCGGTCCCGGGGCTGAGGCCTCGCCCCGCTTACCGGACGCGGCCGGACCGGCTCTGTCAGGGGCTCACCCCGCCGCAGCCGCTCGACTGCCCACCGGGCGTACTCCAGGGGACGCCGGTGGGCGAGGAGATACCCTGCCTCGTCCCCCAGGTGCCGGAGGATCGACCGGCCCGGGTAATAGTTGTGCTCGATATACCAGATCCGGCCTGTCGGCTCGAGCCCCAGGTCGATGCCCAGCTCCCCTAGGGGCCCGGTCTCCGCCTCCAGCACCCGACAGATTCGGAAGGCAAGGTCCCGGGCCGCCGCCTCCACCTCCCGCTGCCGGGCCCAGTCGCCGGGCAGGAGCCGCCCCAGCAGCCACCGCACCGGCACCCCCTGGCCACCGGTGTGCAGGTTGGAGGTGTACCGCCCCGGTGCGCCCAGCCGGGCGCCCATCCCGGTCACCCGCCACCGGCCCCGGCCGTCCTTCTGCATGAGGATCCGGATGTCCGCAGTCCGGCCGTCCATCACCTCCAGCCGGAGCCCCTGCTGGACCAGGTAGACCTCCTTGCCGGTCTGCTCGTCCAGCCATTCCTCCAGCTCCCGGCCCTGGAGATCGACCGCGCGCACCGGGCGGTTGGGGCCCGGCGCGTACTCCCCCAGGTACCGCCGGCCCCGGCGCCGGATCCGGAGGATCCCCCGTCCCATCGCCCCGGCGACGGGCTTCACGTAGGCCCGGCCGTAGCGGCGCAAGATGCCCAGGGCGTCCTCGGACTCCTCCAGCAGGTGGGTCTCCGGGAGGAAGGGCCGGACCACCGGGTCCCGGGCCAGGACCCGGAACCCTTCCCACTTGTTCAGGGTGACGCTGTTCAGAAAGGGGATCCCCCACTCCCGTAGGAGGCGGAGCACCGGGTGCCGCCGGGAGCCTCCCCGCATCCGCTCCCAGATCAGGTCCGGCTGGCCCACGGTCCGGGTGACGAATCCCCGTCGCTCTCCGCCCCAGGCGATCCCCTGGATCCGGTCCCGTCCCCGGATACCCTCCGGGTAGAGGCCCACCACCCGCACGCCCGCCTCCGGCGCCTGGTGGCAGAGCCGGAGGAAGAAGGATGTCATGGCGCCGAAGGGCCGCTCCCGGTCTGGTTCCCCCGGCAGGAAGACGCCGATCAGTGGCCCGTCAACCATGCTCCTCCCCCTCCCCTTCTCCCCACCCGGTGCCAGCCGCTCCCGGCTCCTCCCACCTCGTGCGACCCGGCCCCCGGTCCTCGGGGTCTTCATCCCGCTCAGCGGGCAGCCCGTCCTGAAGGAGCCGGCGCTGCAGCCAGGTCCACTGCCGGCTCAGCCCCTCCGCCAGCCCCACCCGGGGCTGCCAGCCGAGGCACTCCCGGGTGCGATCCATCGCGGCCCGGGTGACGGCCATCTCGCCGGAGGTCGGAGGCACGTGGACCACCCGGGGCGATCGGCCGACGACCTCGCCGAGAACCGCTAGCGCCTCGCGGAGGGAGACCGGGGAGCCCCCGGCCACGTTCAGGGTCTTCCCCGCGGCCTGGGGCAGCCGCATCGCCAGCACCGTCGCGGCGACGACGTCGTCCACGTAGGTGAAGTCCCGAACCTGGCTGCCGTCGCCGTAGACCCGCACGGGCCGCCCCGCCTGCGCGTCAGCCAGCATCCGGCGGAAGGCCATATCCGGCCGCTGCCGGGGGCCGTAGACGGTGAAATACCGGAGGATGGTCCACCGGAGCCCGTGTTGCCGGCCGTACATCCGCACCAGTTGCTCCGCTGCCAGCTTGGTCACCCCGTAGGGCGAGAGGGGCCGGGTCGGCCCTCGCTCCCGCTGGGGCGGCGGGGCCGCCCCGTAGACCGCGGAGGTGGAGGCCAGGACCAACCGGCGCACCCCCGTGCCGGTACAGGCCCGGAGGAGCCGCTGGGTGGCCAGGAGATTGTCACGAACATAGGCGTCGAAGTCGTCCCCCCAGCCGCCCCGGACCCCGGGCCGGGCGGCCAGATGGAGGATATAGTCGGCCCCCGCGAGGATCGGGGGCAGGTCCAGTTCCAGGAGGTCCCCCACGTGGAGCTCAAACCCGGGGTGGCGGAGGGCTCCGGACAGGTTGAACCGGGCCTCCGGGTCTCCGCCGGCCGGGCTCCGCCGGTCGATCCCCCGGACGGCGTACCCGGACCGGAGCAGCCGTTCTACCAAGTGGGAGCCGATGAAGCCCGCACAGCCGGTCACCACTGCCAGCGGCATCGTCCCGTCACCGCCTCCTTGCCTTCGCCTCCCGCTGCCAAGGGTCCGGGGGAACCGGCGGATGGCCGCCCGGGTCTCGACCAGGTCTCGGGAACACCAGGGGGTTGCCGCCGGGCCTCAGGGGGCGTCCGGCGGGGCGGGGTCCGGTGGCGGCAGGGCTCCCGGGGCCCCGGCTGCCGCCCGGGTCAGCACCTCCCCCAGGTCCCTGGCCACCCGGTCCCAGCTGAATCGCTCTTCCGCCACCCGGCGCCCCTGCCGGCCCATGGCCCGGGCCTTCTCCTTGTCGGCCAGGATCTCCCCCAGGGCCGCGGCCAGGGCCACCGGGTCCCGGTACCGGTCGACCACCAGCCCGTTGCCCAGGCCGTCCACCACCTCGGGGTTGCCGCCCCGCCGGGTGGTGACAATTGGCAGGCCCGTCGCCATCGCCTCGTAGTGCACCCGGGCCAGGGGCTCCTGCCACTGGGAGGAGCAGCAGAAGAGGTCTGCCGCCCAGTAGTACCGGTGCACCCGGTCGAAGGGCACCCAGCCGGTAAACCGCACCCGCCCGGGCAGGTGCTTCTGCGCGTACCGGCGGAGCCGCCGGACGTAGTCGTCCCGGGGGTCGTCCGCCCCGAACCACTTGCTCCCGACCACCAGCAGCACCGCATCGGGCTCCTGGGCAGCGAGGCGCCCCAGGGCCTCCAGGAGGACGTGGGCCCCTTTCTTGTCCGTCAGCCGGCCCACGTAGAGGATCACTTTCCGTCCGGTAAGCCGGAGTTCCCGGCGGAGTCGCTTCCGCTCTTCCCGCGCCACCGGGTCCCACTGGGGCAGAAACCGGCGGAGGTCCACCCCCGAGTGGATCGGCACCAGCCGGTGGCGGTACTCCGGAAAGGCCCGGGCGATCCCTTCGGCCAGGTACCGGCTGACGGTCACCGTCGCCGCCGCGGTCTCCAGGCACTGCCGGGCCTCCACGGTGCTGATCTTGTCCGGTTCGAACATCTCGTTGTGCAGGCTGAGGACCATGGCAGTACCCGGGGAAGCCCGGGCCAGGTACGGCAGCATCCGGGGCCGGTTGTAGACCACCGCCACCTCCGGGCGCAGCCGGGCCAGGGCCGCGAAGGCCGACCCGTAGTACGCCTCCCGTCGGTTCGCACCCGGGATCCGCAGGTGGTGGACGCCGCCCCGGACCTCCTCCGGCGGCAGGAGGCGATCCTGGCAGGAGATGACCGTCACCTGATGCTCCCGGGCCAGCAGCGGCGCCACGCCGTCGATATAGGCCTGGATCGCCCCACCCCGGACCGGCGGGACCGGCAGCTTCTCGGTGCAGACCAGGGCAACCCGCAATTTCCGTCTCTCCCAGCGGGACCCTCAGCGGAAGGCGCTGAGGGTCCGGAGTTTTTGCCGGTCCGAACGGATCGCTTCCTGGAGCTTTCCCACCAGCTTCTCCGGCGGCCAGTCCGCCGCCCGGCCGGTGAAGTACTTGTTCACCGCGCCGCAGAAGAGGTGCGGGAACATGACGTCGGTGGCCACCACCTGCCGCTCATCGGCGGTGAGGGGGTAGACCTCCTGGTAGAGGCCCAGGATCCGGCGGACGAGGGTGGAGTCCCACTGGCCCTTCTTCATCACCTTGTTGAAGAGCTTGCGGAGGTCCCGGGCCGGCAGGTCGCAGGTGACGCTGTCCAGGTCAAAGACCAGCACCTCGCCGTCCACCAGCCGGAGGTTGGAGGCCGCGTAGTCCTGGTGGCTGAGGCACCCCTCCGCCCGGAGCTTTTCCACCCACGCGTCGTACCGGCCGTCGGCCAGCCGGGCCAGGGTCGCCTCGATCTGCTGCCGGAAGAAGGGGACCTCCCGGAGGAAGATCCGGCAGAAGGCGTCCGGGTTGGGAGTGGAGGCCGCCCGGGCCCGGAAGTGGTCCAGCTCCTCCAGCTTCTTCCGGTAGTGCTCCGGCCACCGGCCCAGATGGGAGTGGACCTCCGCCTCCGGCGGCGGCGCAAAACCCCTGCCCGCCCGGTGAAACCGGGCCAGGGACCGGACGATGAGGGGCAGGTGGGTGCCGTAGTCCAGATCCTGGCCGGCCACGGCCCGGGTGAGCAGGTAGAGCTGGTTCCCCAGGGCCAGGTACGGCTCTCCGGTCACGGTGGGGACCACCGGCGGCAGCCGGACCCCGCCCCGTTCCAGGTGCTCCATCGCGGCCAGGATAAACCGGAGCCGGCCCGGGGAGACGGCCATTCGCTTCAGATAGAACTCCCCCTGGGGGGACCGGATCCGCCAGACCGGCTTGCGGGGGTTGTCGGTCACCAGCTGCAGCCGGATCCCTCGGATCCCGTAGCCCTCCAGGACCTGCTGCAGTTCCGAGGGCACCAGGGTCACCTCCTCCCCTGGCCGGCGGGGAACCGGGCCAGGGCCTGTTCCTTCGCCTGCTCGAGCCGGGCGGCCCGGAGGATCCGGGCCGGCGCCACGGGACCGGTGCGCAGCCCCTTGACCGCACCGTGCAGGCCGTGGGGAAAGTAGAGGTCCGCCAGGAGCAGGGGCAGCTCCGCCTGGGGCAGGGGGTGAACGGCCTGGTACCACTCCAGGAGGGCGCCAAGCCCTGCGGGGTCCCATCCCCGCATCTCTCCCTGCTTGTAGAGGAGCTTCCGGAGGTCCCGGCTCACGAGATCAAAGGTCACCCCGTCCAGGTCCAGAACCACCGGCCCCCGGGGGGTCAGGATCGCGTTCCCCGGGCCGTAGTCCTGGTGGCAGAGAAACCCGCCGGCCCCGGCCACCTCCTGGCAGTAGCCCTCGTAATCCCTGGCGGCGAGCATCGCCATCGCCTCTTCCCCTCGCCGGCGGAACCGGTCGAAGAGGGGGCTGAGCTGGGCCGCGGCCTCCCGGCCCACCCGGACAGGGAGGAGCCGCTGGCACTCCGCCAGCTGGTCCAACATCACCTGGTAGAGGTGGGGCCAGCGCCCCAGCTTGCTGGAGACCCGGGCCCCGGCCGGGGGCTGGTACCCCGGGGTGGCCCGGTGAAAGGCGGCGAGGCCCTGCACCATCTGCTGCCAGTCCGGCAACCGGTCAAACCGGGGACGGCGACCCTCCACCCACCCGTAGGCGGCAAAGAGCTTCCCCTGCCACTCCACCAGCAGGTCCCCGCCCCGGGTGGGGAGGACCGGTGCCACGTTGCCGCCTCGCTGGGCCACATGGTGTTGGGCCCCCAGGGCAAAGAGGCTGCGCTCTCGGCGGTGGTGCAGTTCCTTCAGGCAGGCGCTTCCCCGGGGAGTCACCACCCGGACCACCCATTTACCCCGCTCTGCCTGTACCGGCGTCACCTGGGCGCCGGCCAGGCCGTAGGCTTCCAACAAGGGCTCCCAGGCGGCGGATCGCCGGTCTGCCATCTCCTCCCCCCTTCCCGGTTCTCTCAGGGCTGTCTCTGGTCCAGCCTATTCCCAGGGGAGAGGTTATGTAACTCTGCCAGTCACCGAGCCACGGCCTTCACATATCGTGGTAGCGGGGAAGGCTGCACTTCCTACCCTGCCGAGTGAGGTGGATGGGATGTCTACCGGGAACATCCGCAGCCTGTTGGAACAGCTCACCGGGGACCTGGTGACGGTATTCTTCGAGGACGAGGAGCGGACCGGCCGGGTCGCGGCCATCACCGACGACCTGCTGGTGCTCTCCGTGAGGAACCGTGACGTCCTCTGGGTGGACATCAACGACATCACGGCTGTACGGGTGGTGGGCGAGGACCGGCGCCACCACGACCACGACGACGACGAGTAGCCGCCGGGAGGAGGCTTTCCTCCTCCCCTACATGTCACACTTGGGTCCCGACCGGGGGTGCTGACCGTGCCAAGAAAGTTCCGCGGCGGACTCCTGGCTTCCCAGAGCGGCCGGATCCAGACCTCCCGCCGCTACCTTCCCCTTTCCCTCTTTGCCCTGGCAGCCCTCGCGGCGACCCGCAGGCTCCCGCCCATCCGCGGCGGCAGCCCCCTTGCTTCCGGCGGCCGTTCCGCCGCCGACAGCCCGCCCGCGCCGGCCGGGGCGCCTGGGGCCCCGCCCGGCGGCGGGCCCGGCCGGGAAAGGATGGGCGGCGGGGAGGTCGGATCGAGCCCCGGGGGACTCCGGGACCTGACCTGGCTTCTCCTGGGGCGGAGGGTGGAGGTCATGGTCGCAGGCCGGACCGGCCCCATCGTTGGAACCATCGCCGGCCAGATCGGGTCCCTGCTCCTGCTCAGCGAGGACGCCTCGCCCACCTACATCGACCAGGCGCGGGTCGTCGCGGTGCGCCGGCTGCCCCGGAACGAGTGGGGCGAGGACCTGGCAGACCTGTACGCACCCACCACCGCCGAACTAGAGGGCGATCCGGCAGAAGAGGAGGACTGGGAGATGGCGGAAGCGGAGCAGGAGAGCGAGCGGAAGGGCGGCGGGTGGGAAGGCGAGTGGGAGGGCGAGCGGGAGGACGAATGGGAAAGCGGCCAGCCCCGGGGGCCAGCAGCGAACGGAGCCGCCGGCGCGGACGCCTCCTTCGCCCCGGCAGCCCCTACTCCTCCGCCCGAACCCCTCAGCCCTGCCGGAACCCCCGGGACGCCCCCGCCGGAGCCTGAGGGCTCCGCCGAGCCTGGGGGCTCCGGGGCACCCCCCGGGATCGCCGGGGCCGGTCCAGCCCCTCCCCTGGCCTACGCACCCACCTGCGGCGAACACTGGCAGCTGATCCACGTCTACCGGTCGCCCCGCCGCCGGGTTGGCGGTTGACAGGGCCGATGAGGGCACCGAAGAGACAGGGTAATAAAGAGAAGAAAGAACAGAGAGCCGCCTCTCCCGTCAGGAGGGAGAGGCGGCCGTTGTCCGCTACCGGAGAAGAGCGTCCGGCTGCAGCAGGGAGACCACGTCCGCCACCCGCTGCACCCGGCAGGTACAGGGCCCCTGGCTGCCCGCGCCGTGGGGATCGATGAAGATTGTCTGCCCGCCGGCCCGGGCGATGGGGTCCAGGTCGTTCAGGTAGTTGTCCCCCACGCTGAGGACCGCGGTCGCGGGGATCCCGTACTTCTCGGCCAGGGCCGCGAGGACCCGGGCCATCCCCGCGGGCTTATAGGTCTCGAAGAAGCAGAGGTCAAAGGCCCCGGCCAGTCCGAGCTTTTCCAGTAGGGTCTCGCTGTCGGGGCGGGGGCTGTTGGTGGCCAGCACCTGCACTATGCCGGCCCGGCGGAGCGCCGCCAGGGTTTCGGCAAGCCCCGGCACTGGGCTGAGCCGGAACTCCGGTTTGGTCATGTACTCCCGGGTGGCCAGGAACGCCGCCAGGGTCTGCTCCTGGGAGAGACCGAAGTGGGCTGCGCAGGCGGCGCAGAGCCACCAGAAGTCCCCGACGTTATACAGCCGCTGGTGGTCCACCGCCACCGGTGCCGGGTAGTCTTCCCGCCACACCTCCGGAGCCAGCACCTCTCCGGCCCAGGTCCGGACTTCCACCACCGCCCCGCCTTGCACGGTCAGGATCCGGTCCCGGACGGTGTCGTAGACCGTGCCCACCCGCAGGGCGTGCCCGCCGTCCCGAGCCAACCGATACGCCTCGTGAAAGGCCTGCCGCCGCTCCGGCGGCAAAGCCTCCGCCAGCCGGTCCGCGTAGTAGTCGAAGTGATGGGTGTCCTCGTACAGGGTACCGTCCAGGTCCCAGATGACCGCGCGCACGTGCCCGAGTTGGACCGACTGGTGGTCCGCCGCTGCCGCCATAGCACCAGGCCTCCCTTGACGGAACCTTCAGACAGTGGACGCCGCTGACCCCAGATGGCAACGCACGAGGATGGAAATGCAGAAAGAGGACCGGTGCCTGCACCGGTCCCCGCTCTTTTGCCTGGAGGTGGGAGCGGGATTCGAACCCGCGCATAACGGTTTTGCAGACCGCCGCGTTACCACTTCGCCATCCCACCGTGTACGACTCCTGGCAGGCCAGGAGGGACTCGAACCCCCAACCGGCGGTTTTGGAGACCGCTGCGCTACCGGTTGCGCCACTGGCCTGTCTGGACCGGCACCAGAGGTGCCGGCCGGATTGGTGCGCCCGAGAGGACTCGAACCTCTGATCTTCAGCTCCGGAGGCTGACGTGTTATCCGCTACACCACGGGCGCATCTGGTTGCGGGGGAGGGATTTGAACCCTCGACCTTCGGGTCATGAGCCCGACGAGCTACCTGGCTGCTCCACCCCGCGGTATGGGGAAACTGGTGCGAGGAAGTGGATTCGAACCACTGACCTCACGCTTATCAGGCGTGCGCTCTGACCAACTGAGCTATCCTCGCCTTTGAGAGCCGTCCCCTGCTGCCCTGAGGACAGCAGGGGAACTCCGCTTCGCTGGTGGACCCGAGGGGAGTCGAACCCCTGACCTCGTGAATGCCATTCACGCGCTCTCCCACCTGAGCTACGGGCCCACGAGAATGCCCGCCCGCCTTGAGGGCGGGCAGTCGCAGTCTGGCGGAGAGGGAGGGATTCGAACCCTCGCTGCGGCAAAAACGCCGCACTAACGATTTAGCAAACCGTCCCCTTGGACCACTTGGGTACCTCTCCGTCTGCTCCGTGCCGCCGGCCGGGTTGGCCTGCGGCGTGTGGCCGCTGCGTTCACGGCCATCGCAGGTTCTAATAATACCACAGCTTCTCCGTGAATGCAACCCTCACCGGTCAAGACCGGAACCTTTCGACCGGCCGGGGTTTTGGGAGACCCATCAGGCCGACGGCAAGTTCTTATTGTAGTCCGGTCCGGTCCCCTCGTCAACCCCTCCCCGGCGGGACCCCAATCGCGGGCAAAAGAGGCTCCCAATCACAGGCAGGAGAGGAGCAGCCGGGCCGTAGCCACGTTGGTCGCCACGGGGATGTTCCGGACGTCGCAGAGCCGGAGGAGGGCCGAGACGTCGGGTTCGTGGGGGTGGGCGGTGAGGGGATCCCGCAGGAAGATCACCATGTCCATCTCCCCGTCGGCAATCCGGGCGCCGATCTGCTGGTCGCCCCCCAGGGGACCCGAGCGGAAGCAGTGGACCTCCAGCCCCACGTGCTCCCGGATGAGGCCGCCGGTGGTGCCGGTGGCGAAAAGCTGGTGTCCGGCGAGCTTGTCCCGGAACTCCCGGCAGAGTTCGATCATCTCCGGCTTCTTCTTGTCGTGGGCGATCAGCGCGATCCGCACAGCCCTACCCCCTCCTCGGCTTCCCGAGGGAGCCCGGTGCCCGGGCTCCCGGTCCGGCGTCACGGGTGGCCGGGGGCCGGGGACGGCTCCGCCGCGCCCCGGCCCCGGTGCCCGTCGCCTGGGCTTACAGCCCCTTTTCGGCCATGTAGGCGATCAGGTCCACCACCCGGTTGGAGTAACCCCACTCGTTGTCGTACCAGGCGACCACCTTCACCAGGTTGCCGCCGATGACCATGGTGGAGAGGCCGTCGACGATGCTGGAGAGGGGATTGCCCTTGAAGTCCGAGGAGACCAGGGGCTCCTCGGTGTAGCCCAGGATGCCCTTCAGCTCGCCCTCGGCCGCCGCCTTCAGCGCCCCGTTGACCTCCTCGACGGTCACCTCCCTGGACAGCTCCGCGGTCAGGTCCACCACGGAGACCACCGGGACGGGCACCCGCATGGCAAAGCCGTTCAGCTTGCCCTTCAGATCCGGCAGCACCAGCGCGACGGCCTTGGCGGCGCCGGTGGTGGTGGGGATGATGTTCTGGCCAGCGGACCGACCCCGGCGGAGGTCACGGTGCGGGAAGTCCAGGGTGACCTGGTCGTTGGTGTAGGCGTGAACGGTGTTCATCAGGCCCTTGACGATGCCGAACTTCTCGTGGAGCACCTTGGCCACCGGAGCCAGGCAGTTGGTGGTGCAGGAGGCGTTGGAGACGACGAAGTGCTTGGCCGGGTCGTAAGCGGTGTGGTTGACCCCCATCACGATGGTGATGTCCTCATTCTTTGCCGGTGCAGTGATGATCACCCGCTTGGCCCCACCGGCGTCGATGTGGGCCCGGGCCTGGGTGGCATCGGTGAACTTGCCGGTGGCCTCCACCACCACGTCAACCCCGGCGTCCTTCCACGGGATCTGGGCCGGGTCCTTGATGGCGGTCACCCGCACCCGCCGGCCGTTCACCGCGATGTAGTCCTCGCCAGCCTCCACCTGGGCGTTCAGGGGGCCGTAGTTGGAGTCCCACTTCAGCAGATGGGCCAGGGTCGCGGGCGCGGTGAGGTCGTTGATGGCCACAACCTCAATGTCCGGCCGGTTCATGAGGATCCGGAAGACACGCCGACCGATGCTGCCAAAGCCGTTGATGCCCACGCGCACCGTCATCTGGGATCGGCTCCTTTCACGAGAGGTTCTATGGGTTGAGCGGCCGCCACCATCAGGTGGGGGCCGGGGGCGCCAAGAGCGGTGCAATCACAAGGGCAGCAGCCCCGAGGGCGACGCCGTACTCGCCGTGGGTGGCCAGGCGGATCCGCACCCGCCGGGCCTGGTAGGGCAGGGCCCTGGCCAGGGCTGCCTCCCGGAGCGGCCCCAGGAGAAACTCCCCTGCCCGGCTGGTACCGCCGCCGATGACCACGTCCGTGGGGTTCAGGAGGTTGATCAGGTTGCCGATGGCCATCCCCAGGTACCGGCCGGCCTCCGCCAGCACCTCCTGGGCCAGGGGGTCCCCTTCCGTCGCGGCGGCGATGACCGTGCTGCCCAACACCTCGTCCAGCCGGCCGCCCACCAGCTCGGTGATCCGGGAGTGCCGACCGCCGGCGATCTGCCGCACGGCGGAACGGGCGATGGCCGCCGCGGCCGCCACCGCCTCGAGGCAGCCGTACCGGCCGCAGGCGCACCGGGGACCCTCCGGGGCCACCGCCACGTGGCCCAGTTCCCCGGCGCCACTGTCGGTCCCGGTGTACAGGGACCCGTCCAGGATCATCCCGGCGCCGATGCTATTCCCCACCCGAACCCCGATGAGGCTGGGGCTGCCCTTGGCCTCGCCGAAGTGGTACTCCCCTAGGGCGAGGCACCGGGCGTCGTTTTCCACCGTCACGGGCAGGCCGCAGGCCTGGGAGAGTTCCGCCGCTACCGGTCGCTCCGGCCCGGGGTAGTGGGGGCTGTACCGCCAGATTCCCTGTTCCCGGTCCACCAGACCCGTGATCCCGAACCCCGCGCCGGCGAGCCGGCTCCGGGGTGGCGCTGCGGCCTTCATGGCGGCAATGGCACCGGCCACCTGCCGGAGGGCCTCGTTGGGATCCGGGCCCCGGGTCCTTTCCTTGTGCCGGGCCAGCACCTGCCCTTCCAGGTCGCAGAGGACGGCCCGGACGTGGGCGGCGGAGAGCTCCACCCCGATGGCCAGGTACGCCCGGGGATTGAACCGGAGCAGGATCGGCCGGCGACCCCCGGAGGAGCCCCCCGGCCCGATCTCCTCCAGCCAACCCTCGGCCAGGAGTTCGGCCACCAGCGCCGAGATGGTGGGGCGGGTGAGGCCGGTGGCAGCGGCCAGGTCCGCCCGGGAGACTGGTCCCTGCCGGCGGACGGCCTCCAGGACCCGGTGCCGGTTCATCTGCCGGATCAGCTCGGGTCCGTTCACCCGCTCCCACCTCCCTTCCGTTCCCCACTTACGTAAAACAGTTTAACAAAGTCCCCAGGAAGAAAGGGCTGGTGGCCAGCCGTTCCGCCTTGATTCTACCGGATCCGGGGAACTTCTGCAAGTGGATTTGACAAAAGTTCTGGGGTTGTCCGGGGGTCACCCCTGGGGCCTCCCCTCCCGCAGGTGGCTCCAGAGGAGCGCCAGCGCCGTCTGGGCCGCCCACTGCCGAATCTCCTGCCGGCTGCCCCGGAACTGGTACCGCCGGGCCTCTACCACCCCTGGGCCGGCGAGGCCGATCCAGACGGTGCCCACGGGCTTCTCCGGGGTACCGCCCGTCGGCCCGGCGATACCGGAAATGGAGACGGCCCAGGTGGCACCGCTCCGCTCCCGGGCGCCGGTGGCCATGGCCCGGACCGTCGCCTCGCTCACCGCCCCGTGGGCCGCGAGCACCTCCCGGGGTACCCCCAGGACCTCCACCTTGGCCTCGTTGCTGTAGGTGACGTAGCCCGCCAGGAAGTAAGCGGACGCGCCGGGCACCGCGGTAATCCGCTGGGCCACCAGGCCCCCCGTGCAGGACTCCGCCAGGGCCAGGGTCTCCCCCCGCTCCCGGAGGAGCGCCCCCACCGCGGTCTCCAGGTCCGTGGCGTCGGTGCCGTAGAGGTAGCGGCCTGCCCGCTCCCGAATCGCCGCCAGCACCGGGGCAAAGCGGCCCTCCGCCTCCTCCGGGGTCGCCGCCTTGGTGGCCAGCCGCAGGTGGACCTCCCCTACCTTGGCGTAGAGGGCCACCGTGGGATCGGACCGGGTCAGCAGGTCCTCCCCGAGCAGCTCCGCCAGCGCCGACTCACCGATGCCGCAGAACCGGAGGATCCGGGAGAAGAGCCGGAGGGGCCGGTCCCCCAGCCGGCTGGTGAGGTAAGGCACCACGTGGTCCGTGAACATCCGCTGCAGTTCGTGGGGCGGCCCGGGCAGCAGGATCAGCGCCTTGCCGGACCCGTCCCCCGCCGGCACGATCAGCCCCGGAGCGGTGCCCACCGGATTGGGCAGCACCGTCGCTCCCTCCGGGACCAACGCCTGCCGCCGGTTGTTCTCCGGCATGGTCCGACCGGTGCGCCGGAACCAGCCCTCCACCTCCGCCAGCACCCCGGGGTCCAGCCGGAGGGGCCGGCCGGTCACCCGGGCAGCCACCTCCCGGGTGATGTCGTCCGGGGTCGGTCCCAGGCCGCCGGAGGTGATCACCACGTCCGCTCGGCTGAGCGCCTGGCGGAGGGTCGCCTCCAACCGGTCCGGGTTGTCTCCAACGGTTACCTGAAAGTACTGGTCGATCCCCAACTCTGCCAACCGCTGGCTCAGATACTGGGCGTTGGTATTCAGGATCTCGCCAAGGAGCAGTTCCGTACCTACGAAGACGCACTCGACGATCATCCCGCGTCCCCCTTCTCCAGGGTCCCGGGTGGAATTCGCCGCGCCCCAGCGGCTGTCCTGCCCCCGGGTCGCCGCCCGAGGCCGCGGCGACCGCGGCGCCCCAGGAAAGGCCCGATCCCCTGGTGCTGGGGCCGGAGCCTCCTCGGGTCCCGGGCCGATGCCCGTGCCGAAACCTGGCTAATCCCTTCTCTCCAGGCAAGTTTGACACTTCCGGAGCCTTCTGGAACTAGCGGTGTTGGTGTAGGATGCTCACAGGGCTTTGTGAACGCGTTCACAAACCCAAATAAGAGCGGACAGGGCCCTGGTTGCAACCAGAGTAGGCGGTCGACGGAAGCGCCGACAACGGGTGGAGAGCGATTCTGGGATACGGAGATCAGCTGACAGGGTGGTGAGCGGTGTGGCTGCATGCGGCTGTGGCGGCATCCAGCCCGACGATCCCCGGTTCCGGGAACTGGATGCCTTCATCGATGCCCATCGCCATGTGCGGGGCTCCCTGATCGGGGTGCTCCACCGGGCCCAGGAACTCTTCGGGTTCCTGCCGGAGGAGGTCCAGCAGCACGTGGCCCAGCGGCTGGGGATCCCGCCCAGCCAGGTATATGGCGTGGTCACCTTCTACAACTACTTCAACCTCCGGCCCACGGGCCGGTACACCATCCGGGTCTGCATGGGCACCGCCTGCTACGTCCGGGGCGCGGACAAGGTGCTGCAGGCGATCCAGTCCGAGCTGAAGATCCAGCCCGGGGAGATGACCTCGGACGGCCTCTTCTCCCTGGAGGTCTGCCGGTGCATCGGCTGCTGTGGTCTGGCGCCGGCGATCATGGTCGGAGAAGAGGTCTTCGGCAACATGACCGACGCCAAGGTGCCTGAGGTGCTGGCCCGGTTCCGGCAGCAGGCCCAGGGTGGGGAGCCTGAGCCGGCGGTAGCCGCCGGAAAGGAGGGAGCGCGATGAGCCAGACTGTGACCCGGATCCGGTCTTTGGCGGACCTGGAGGCCCTGCACCGGCAGTACGCGCCGGAACTCGCCCTCCGCCAGGCCCGGGAGGCAGCCGCCGCCGTCGGGACGGAGCCCATCCGGGTGATGGTCTGCAAGTCCACGGGCTGCCGAGCCGCCCGGAGCGAGCCCACCGCCAGGGCCTTCCTGCAGGAAGTGGCGGCCCAGGGCCTCAGCGACCGGGTCCGGGTGGTCCAGGTCGGCTGCCTTGGTTTCTGCCGGATGGGCCCGGTGGTGGTGGTCCAGCCCGGGGACATCTTCTACTGCCGCGTCCAGGCCGAGGATGTGCCGGAGATCGTCCGGGAGCACCTCCTGGGCGGCCGGCCGGTGGAGCGGCTCCTCTACGCCGTCAGCCCCAAGGAGAAGGCCCGGATCGCCGCCCGGAAGGACCTGCCCTTCTACAAGGGTCAGGAGCGCCGGGTGCTGAAGAACTGTGGCCTCATCGACCCGGACTCCATCGAGGAGGCCATCGGCGCTGGCCGGTACTTCGCCCTGGCCAAGGCCCTCCTGGAGATGACCCCGGAGCAGGTGATCGACGAGGTCAAGCGCTCGGGGCTCCGGGGCCGGGGCGGCGGCGGCTTCCCCACCGGCCGGAAGTGGGAGCTGGTCCGGGCCCAGCCGGGGCAGCCGAAGTACGTCATCTGCAACGCGGACGAGGGTGACCCCGGCGCCTTCATGGACCGGAGCATCCTCGAGGCCGACCCCCACGCGGTGCTGGAGGCCATGGCCATCGCCGGCTATGCCGTTGGCGCCGAGCAGGGGTACATCTACGTCCGGGCCGAGTACCCCCTGGCGGTCGAGCGGCTGACCACCGCGATCCGCCAGGCCCGGGAGCTGGGGCTGCTCGGGGATGACATCCTGGGCACCGGCTTCCGGTTCGACATCGAGATCCGCCTGGGCGCCGGCGCCTTCGTCTGCGGCGAGGAGACCGCGCTCATCGCGTCTGTCGAGGGGCAGCGGGGCATGCCCAGGCCCCGGCCGCCCTACCCGGCCCAGGCCGGCCTCTGGGGCAAGCCCACCCTCAACAACAACGTAGAGACCTACGCCAACATCCCCGACATCATCCTCAACGGCGCCGACTGGTTCCGGTCCCTCGGCACCCCCGCCTCCCCGGGGACCAAAGTCTTCGCGGTGGCCGGCAACGTCAACAACGTCGCCCTGATGGAGGTGCCCATGGGCACCACCCTCCGGGAGATCGTCTACGGCATGGGCGGCGGCATCCCAGGGGGCAAGGCCTTCAAGGCGGCCCAGACCGGCGGCCCCTCCGGTGGCTGCATTCCGGCGGAGTACCTGGACACGCCGGTGGAGTTCGACACCCTGGTGGAACTCGGTTCGATGATGGGCTCCGGCGGCCTCATCGTCCTGGATGAGAGCAACTGCATGGTGGACGTCGCCCGGTTCTACCTGCAGTTCACCCAGGACGAGTCCTGCGGCAAGTGCCCGCCCTGCCGGATCGGCACCAAGCGGATGCTGGAGATCCTGGACCGGATCGCCAGCGGCCAGGGCACCATGGAGGACCTGGACGCCCTGGAGCAGCTGGCGGAGACCATCCGGAGCGCCTCCCTCTGCGGCCTCGGCCAGACCGCGCCCAACCCGGTCCTCAGCACCCTCCGGTACTTCCGGGAGGAGTACATCGCCCACGTCCGGGACAAGCGCTGCCCGGCGGGCAAGTGTAAGGAACTGACCCACTACCGGATCGACCCCGAGCGATGCAAGGGCTGTGGCCTCTGCGCCCGGAAGTGCCCGGTGGGGGCGATTACCGGCGAGGTCCGGAAGCCCTTCGTCATCGACCCAGAGAAGTGCATCAAGTGCGGCACCTGCGCCGAGGTCTGCAGGTTCGCCGCCGTGGTCCACTGAGGGGGTGACGCCAGGTGATCCAGCTGACCATCGACGGCCGTCCAATCCAGGTCGAGCCCGGGACCACGGTCCTCGAGGCCGCTCGCCGCCTGGGGATCCGGATCCCGACCCTCTGCTACCTGAAAGAGATCAACCAGATCGGCGCCTGTCGGATGTGCGTGGTGGAGGTCAAGGGCTACCGGACGCTGCAGACCGCCTGCTCTCTCCCCTGCGCCGACGGCATGGAGGTCCGGACCAACACCCCGGCGGTGCGGGCCGCCCGCCGGATGGTCCTTGAACTGCTGCTTTCCGACCACCAGGTGGACTGCCCCACCTGCCTCCGGGCCGGGGACTGCGAGCTGATGCGCCTCGCCCAGGAGACCGGGCTGCGGAGCGTCCGCTTTACCGGCGAGAAGCACCCGGCCCGGGTGGACACCTCCTCCCCGGCCCTCGCGGTGGACAGCAGCAAGTGCATCCTCTGCCAGCGGTGCGTCGCGGTCTGCCGGGAGGTGCAGGGGGTCGCGGCCATCAGCCTCGCCGGCCGGGGCTTTGCCAGCCGGGTGGTGCCCTTCTTCGACCACGAGCTGGGAGAGGCCGCCTGCACCTACTGCGGCCAGTGTACCCTGGTCTGCCCCACCGGGGCGCTCACCGAGAAGGACGACACCGAGGCCGTCTGGGCCGCGCTCCTCGACCCCGAGAAGCACGTCATCGTCCAGACCGCCCCGGCGATCCGGGTCTCTCTCGGGGAGGCCTTCGGCCTGCCGCCGGGGACCGTCGCCACCGGTCAGATGGTGGCTGCCCTCCGGCGCCTCGGTTTTGACCGGGTCTTCGACACCAACCTCGGGGCGGACCTGACTATCGTGGAGGAGGCCTCCGAGCTGATCCAGCGCCTCCGGTCCGGCGGCCCCCTGCCCCTCATGACCTCCTGCTGCCCGGGCTGGGTGAAGTACGCCGAGCACTTCTGGCCGGAGTTCCTGGACAACCTCTCCAGCTGCAAGTCGCCCCACCAGATGTTCGGGGCCATGGCCAAGACCTACTACGCGCAGAAGATGGGGATCGACCCCGCCAAGATCGTGGTGGTCTCCATCATGCCCTGCACCGCCAAGAAGTTCGAGGCCTCCCGGCCGGAGCTGGCCGGCAGCGGCTACCCGGACGTGGACTACGTGCTCACCACCCGGGAGCTGGCCCGGATGCTCCGGCAGGCAGGGATCGACCTCGCTGCGCTCCCCGAGGAGGAGTTCGACGCACCCCTCGGCATCTCCACCGGCGCCGGCGCCCTCTTCGGCGCCACCGGCGGGGTGATGGAGGCCGCCCTGCGGACCGCCTCCACCTGGCTGGAAGGCGAGCCCCGGCGGCTGGTCTTCACCGAGGTCCGGGGGCTGGAGGGGGTGCGGGAGGCAAGCCTTACCATCGCCGGACAGGAACTGAAGGTGGCGGTGGCCCACGGCCTGCGGAACGCCGCCCGGCTCCTGGAGCGGATCCGGAGCGGCGAGGCCACCTACCACTTCGTCGAGGTGATGGCCTGCCCCGGCGGCTGCGTCGGCGGCGGCGGCCAGCCCTTGCCCGCGGACGGCCCTGACTCCCTGCCGGCTCTCCGGCAGGCCCGGGTTCAGGCCATCTACCGGGTGGACGAGGCCAAGGCCATCCGCTACTCCCACGAGAACCCGGCGATCAAGCAGCTTTACGCCGAGTTCCTCGGCGAGCCCCTGGGGGAGGTGCCCCACCGGCTCCTCCACACCCACTACCACGCCCGGCAGCCCGTCGGGATTCGGGTGCGGTAATCTGGGGGTAACGTGACCCGGCAGGGCCCGGACCCGGTTCCGGGGAACATCTCCCTGGAGGTGAGGTTCACATGACCCATCGGCCGGTGCGGGTGGAGCGGGATGCCCTGGGAGAGCGGGAGGTTCCGGCGGAGGTCTACTGGGGGATCCACACCCTGCGGGCGCTGGAGAACTTCCCCCTCACCGGTCGGCCCGTCCACCCCGCCTGGGTCCGGGCCCTCGCCGAGGTAAAACTTGCCGCCGCCCGGGCCAACACGGAACTCGGCCTTCTGGACCCTGAGGTGGGCCGGGCCATCGCCGCCGCGGCCGCGGAGGTGGCCGCCGGGGCCCTGGCGGACCAGTTCCCTGTTGACGCCCTCCAGGGGGGCGCCGGCACCTCCTTCAACATGAACATGAACGAGGTGCTGGCCAACCGAGCCCTGGAACTCCTGGGGGAGCCCCGGGGGCGCTACGACCGGATCCATCCCATCGAGCACGTCAACCGCTGCCAGTCTACCAACGACACGGTGCCCACCGCCCTCCGGATCGCGGCAATCCGCCTGGTCCGGAGGCTGACCGAAGACCTTGCAGAACTACAGACCGCGTTCCAGGCCAAGGAGGCCGCTTTCGCTGGGATCCAGAAGCTCGGTCGCACCCAGCTTCAGGACGCCCTCCCGATGACCCTGGGGCAGGAGTTCGGCGCCTGGGCGGAGGGGATCGCCCGCAGCCGCCGGCGCCTGGAGGATGCGGAGGACCGGCTCCGGGTGGTCAACCTGGGCGGCACCGCCATCGGCACCGGGGTCGGTGCCGCACCGGGGTTCGCCGCCCGGGCCCTCCACCACCTCCGGGAGGTGACCGGCCTCCCCCTCGCCCGGGCGGAGAACCTGGTAGATGCCACCCAGAACACCGACGTCCTGGCGGAGGTCTCCGGACTCCTCAAAGCCTGCGCAGCGGGACTGGTCAAGATCGCCTTCGACCTGCGCCTCCTCAGTTCGGGTCCCCGGGGTGGCCTCGGGGAGATCCGACTGCCTGCGGTGCAGGCCGGTTCCAGCATCATGCCCGGGAAGGTCAACCCGGTGATTCCCGAGGCGGTGACCCAGGTGGCTTACCAGGTGATGGCCGCGGACACCGCCATCACCCTGGCGGCCCAGGCGGGGCAGCTGGAGTTGAACCCCTTCCTGCCCCTCATCGGGGACAGCCTCCTCCGGTCCCTCGAGGCCCTGAGCGCGGCCGTCCGGATCTTCCGGGTCCGGTGTGTCGAGGGCATCGAAGCGGACCCGGAGCAGTGCCGCCGGCACCTGGAACGGTCCGCCGCCCCGGAGGCCGCCCTGGTGGGAGAGATTGGGTACGAGGCCGCCCTGGAGCGCGTGCGAGCGAAGCTGTCCCAGGGAGGATAGGGAGGATCGAGAGGGGGTCCGAAGCATGGCCGGCACGCCCACGAGTCTCCGGTTGCACATCAGCTTTTTCGGTCGCCGCAACGTCGGTAAGTCGAGCCTTGTCAACGCGCTCACCGGCCAGGCCGTGGCCCTGGTCTCCCCGGTACCAGGCACCACCACCGACCCGGTGCAGCGGGCGATGGAACTGAAGCCCTTGGGGCCGGTGGTCCTCATCGACACCGCCGGCCTGGACGACGAAGGGGAACTGGGGCGGCTCCGGGTGGAGCGTACCCGGCAGGTGCTGGACCGGACAGACCTCGCGGTGGTGGTTCTGGAGTGTGGCCAGGAACCCGGGGAGCTGGAGCAGTCCCTCGTCCGGGCCCTCAAAGCCCGGCGGATCCCGGCGGTGGGCGCGGTGAACAAGGCGGACCTGGACCCCGCAGCCGCGGCCCGGCAGGCGGCCGCCTGCAGCAAGCGCTTCGGCTTTCCCTTCGTCCCGACCAGCGCCACGGGCAGCCCGGGGGTGGAACTGCTGCGGCAGGCGATCATCGACCAGGCCCCGGGGGACCGGCAGCAGATCCCGCTCCTGGCGGACCTGATCCGCCCCGGTGACCTGGTGGTGCTGGTGGTGCCCATCGACTCGGGCGCCCCCAAGGGGCGGCTGATTCTCCCCCAGGTCCAGGCGATCCGGGAGATCCTGGACGCCGGGGGCACGGCCCTGGTGGTCCGGGATCGGGACCTCCGGAAGGTGCTGGAGCAGCTGCCGGACCGGCCGGCACTGGTGGTAACCGACAGCCAGGTCTTCGCCCGGGTGGATGCCGACACCCCACCGGAGATCCCCCTCACCTCTTTCTCGATCCTGATGGCCCGGCACAAGGGGGACCTCCGGGAGATGGTGGAGGGAGCCCGGGCCATCGCGTCCCTGCGCCCGGGAGACCGGGTGCTGATCGCCGAGGCCTGCACCCATCACCGGCAGCCGGACGACATCGCCACGGTCAAGATCCCCCGGTGGCTCCGGAGCCATGTGGGCGGAGACCTGGAGTTCGAGTGGGCCCGGGGCCGGGAGATGCCGCCGGACCTGGGCCGGTACCGACTGATCATCCACTGCGGCGGCTGCATGATCAACCGGCGGCTGATGGTCAGCCGCATCCGCCGGGCCCGGGCCGCCGGGGTGCCCATCGTCAACTACGGGATCTGCATCGCCTATCTCATGGGGGTCCTCCCCCGGGCCCTCTCCCCCTTCCGGGATCTGGAGGTGAGCGGGCTGTGAGCGCCGTGGCGGCGCTCCTCGAGCGGGCAGAGGCAGGGGCCCGGCTCCGGCGGGAGGAGCTCGCCCTCCTGCTGGCGGCCGAGGGCGAGGATCAGGCCGCCCTTTTCGCCGCCGCGGACCGGGTCCGCCGGCGGACCATGGGGGACGGGGTCTACCTCCGGGGGCTCATCGAGTTCAGCAACATCTGCCGGCAGGACTGCCTCTACTGCGGAATCCGCCGGTCCAACCGGAAGGTGGAGCGGTACCGGATGACCCCGGCGGAGATCCTGGCCACGGCCAAGGTGGCGGAGCGGCTGGGGTATGGGACGGTGGTGCTCCAGTCCGGGGAGTCCGACGCCCTGTCCCCGGACGAGGTGGCCGCGGTGATCCGGGCCATCAAGCGGGAGACCTCCCTGGCCGTCACCCTGAGCCTGGGGGAGCGGACCTACGAGGAGTACAAGCTGTGGAAGCAGGCCGGAGCTGACCGGTACCTGCTCCGGCACGAGACTGCCGACCCGGACCTCTTTGCCCGGCTGCGGCCGGGGCGGACCCTGGCAGAGCGGGTCCAGTGCCTCTATTACCTGCGCAGCCTGGGCTACCAGGTGGGCAGCGGCTTCATGGTCGGCCTGCCCGGGCAGACGGTGGAATCCATCGCCGCCGACATCGACCTCCTCGTCGAGCTCAACGTGGAGATGGCAGGGATCGGCCCCTTCATCCCCCATCCGGACACCCCTCTGGCGGGGGCGGCCCCGGGCACCCTGGAGATGACCCTGAAGGCTCTGGCCGTCACCCGCCTCGCCATCCCCGACGCCCACATCCCCGCCACCACCGCGCTGGGGACCATCCACCCCGAGGGACGGCAGCTGGGCCTCCGGGTCGGAGCCAACGTGATCATGCCCAACCTGACCCCGCCCCCGTACCGGGCCCGGTACCAGCTCTACCCGGGCAAGATCTGCCTTTTCGAGGACCCGGAGACCTGTGCCCCGTGCGTCGAGGCCCTGATCGTGGCCCAGGGGCGGTACGTCGCCCGGGGGCCGGGCCACAGCCCACGGGCTGCCTTCGCCCAGCCTGCCGCCAAGGAGGAGATGCCCGATGCGCGCCAGCCAGTTGGAGAACTTCATTGACGACGGGTACATCCAGGGGCTCCTCGGCCGCCTCGCCTCTCCCTCCCGGGCGGAGGTGCGGCGGATCCTGGACCGGGCGGCCCTGGCCCAGGGGCTGAGCGTCGAGGAAGCGGCCACCCTCCTCATGGTGGATGACCCGGAGATGCTCCAGGCGGTCTACGATACCGCCCTGGCGGTCAAGCAGCAGATCTACGGCGACCGGATCGTCCTCTTCGCCCCCATCTACGTCAGCAACTACTGCGTCAACAACTGCCGGTACTGCGGCTACCGCCGCCACAACCAGATCCCCCGCCGGCGGCTGACCATGGAGGAACTGGCCGAGGAGGTCCGGATCCTCGAGGCCATGGGCCACAAGCGCCTGGCCCTGGAGGCCGGAGAGGACCCGGTCAACTGCGACATCGACTACATCCTCGAGTGCATCCGGACCATCTACAGCATCCGTTCCGGCCCCGGGTCCATCCGGCGGGTGAACGTCAACATCGCCGCCACCACCGTGGAGAACTACCGGAAGCTGAAGGAGGCCGGCATCGGCACCTACATCCTCTTCCAGGAGACCTACCACAAGCCCACCTACCTGAAGATGCACCCCTCGGGGCCCAAGCACAACTACGAGTGGCACCTCACGGCCATGGACCGGGCCCAGGAGGCGGGGTTGGATGACGTGGGTCTGGGGGTGCTCTTCGGCCTCTACGACTACCGGTACGAGGTGGTGGGGCTCCTCCTCCACGCCCGGCACCTGGAGGAGAAGTTCGGCGTGGGCCCCCACACCATCTCGGTGCCCCGGCTCCGGCCCGCCCAGGGGGTGGACCTCAGCCAGTTCCCCTACCTGGTCTCCGACGAGGAGTTCAAGAAGATCGTCGCGGTGCTGCGGCTGGCGGTGCCCTACACCGGCATCATCCTCAGCACCCGGGAGACGCCGGAGCTCCGGCGGGAACTCCTCCGGCTGGGGGTGAGCCAGATCAGCGCCGGCTCCTGCACCGGAGTGGGGGGCTATCACGACGCCATCGCCGGCCGAAACACGAGCCAGTTCGAAGTCGGCGACCACCGCCCCCCCGACGAGGTGCTGCGGTGGCTCTGCGAGGAGGGTTACCTCCCGAGCTACTGCACCGCCTGCTACCGCCGGGGGCGGACCGGCGACCGGTTCATGCGCCTCGCCAAGACCGGCCAGGTGAAGAACCTCTGCCAAGCCAACGCGCTCATGACCTTCCAGGAATACCTGGAGGACTACGCCTCGCCGGAGACCAAGGCGATCGGGGAGCGGGTGGTGGCCATGCACCTGGAGAAGATCCCCAACCCCAAGGCCCGGGAGGCGACCCGGCAGCGGCTGGAGCGCATCCGGCAGGGGGAGCGGGACCTCTTCTTCTGATGAAACAAAAAGCCATAGGGGCGGAGGGGGCTGCCGCTGCTGGCTGTCCCCTCCGCCCCTTCCGGTTTTGGCCCCTCCGCCCCGTCCGGGCCATACTATCCCCCAGGAGGGGATCCGCGGTGCAAGAGCGGGGACCACGGGTCTGGCGCCGGCCGGACCTGATCCAGGAACTGGTTCGCGCCAAGCAAGAACTCGCCCGGGAGCTGGAGGTCAACCTCAAACAGCTCCGGACCGTCCTCCAGGAGGGGCAGCGGATTGCCCGGGAGCTGGAGGCCGTCCTCAAGGAAGCCCAGGCCCCCGCCGCCCAGCCTGGGAACAGCCCCGGGGAAGAGGGCACCGGCGGGCGGGGCCAGGAGGCCGCCGGCCGGGGCCGGGGGAAGCCCGAGTAGCCGCGATCCGGGGAAAGCCCTAGTGGCAGAGATCGGGGCCTGGGGCGATGAGCGCCCGGAGCTCTTCCCCTGTGATCGACTCCCGGTCGGCCAGGGCTGCCGCCACTTGCTCCAGCGCGTCCCGCCGGCCGGAAAGGTACTCCCGGACCGCCGCCTCCTGCTCCCGGAGGATGGCCGCAACCGCCTCCCGGTGCCGGGGGGTGTCCGGCTGATCCCGGTCCACCACCCCCAGCTCGGAAAGGCCGCTCTCCACGATGTGCCGGGCGAGGGCCACGGCCTGGTCAAAGTCGGAGGCGGCGCCGGTGGAGCGGCTGCCGCAGAGGAGCTCCTCCGCCACCGCCCCCGCCAGGGCCACCCGGATCTGCCCCTCGAGCATCCCCCGGGTGTAGAGGTGGTGGTCCTGGGGCGGGAAGGAACGGACGTAGCCCATGGCCCGGCCCCGGGGGGTGATGGTCACCGCCGCGACGCTCCCCGGGCTGACCCATTCGCCCACCAGGGCGTGGCCGGCCTCGTGGACCGCCACCCGGCGCTTCTCCCCGGGGCTGGGCCGGCGGTCGGCCCGCTCCCCGAGGATCACCTTGTCCACCGCCTCGACCAGGTGCCGCTGGCGGATCGCCCGCTCCCCCTCCCGGAAGGCGAGGATGGCCGCCTCGTTGAGCAGGCTCTCGAGCTGCGCCCCGGAGAAGCCGAAGGTCTGCCCCGCCAGGGCCTCCAGGTCCGCATCCGGGGCCAGGGGCTTGTTCCGGGCATGGAGCCGGAGGATCTCCAGCCGCCCCTCCCGGTCCGGCAGGTCCACCTGGACCACCCGGTCGAACCGGCCCGGCCGGGTCAGGGCCGGGTCCAGGAGGTCCGGCCGGTTGGTCGCCCCCACCACCAGCACCTGCACCCCGGCGTCGGTGCGGATCCCGTCCATCTCGACCAGGAGCTGGTTCAGGGTCTGGTCGTACTCGAGGTGGCTGGTGTGGGCGCCCCGGCGGCCGCCGAGGACCTCCAGTTCGTCGATGAAGATGATGGCGCTGCTCCGCCCGGCCTGCCGGGCCATCTCCCGGGCCCGGCGGAAAAGGTCCCGGACCCGGCTGGCGCCGACGCCCGCGTACATCTCCACGAACTCCGACCCGCTGGCGGACAGGAAGACCGACCCGGTGTACCCGGCGGCCGCCCTGGCCAGCAGGGTCTTACCGGTACCGGGGGGACCGGTGAGGAGGATCCCCTTGAGGGGCCGGATGCCCATGGCCCGGACCTCGTCCCGGTGCAGGAGAAACTCCAGGGCCTCCCGGAGTTCTCGCTTCGCCGCCCCCTGGCCGCCGATGTCGTCAAAGCTCACCCGGGGCACCCCCGCGGCGCCGGCCTGGGCCAGGGTGCGGACCCGGGTCCCGGCCCGCAGGCCCGGACTCTGTCCCAGGAGAAGGAGCAGGCCCCCCACCGCCACCAGAGGCATGACGTTGTAGCCCTGGAGGGTGAGGAACACCCCGAACCCCAGGGCGACTCCCAGGGCCAGCTCCTTACCAACGCTCCCGTAAGCCCGCTGTCTCACAGCCCCCACCCCCCCGGCGCCGGCTCGGCCCCGGGCCACCGGGGCCCGTCCGGCCGGGGCAGGACCGCGTACAGGTAGTCCGCCCCGTGGTGGAGCTGCAGGTAGACCCGGGCCTGGTCGATCCGCACCTCGGCCCGCTCCACCCCCAGCCGGGCAGCCGCCGCCTCCACCCGGTCCACCAGGTCGCCATACCGACCGGTGGCCAGGGCTTCCTGCAGCAGCGGATTAATATGGTAGAAAGCCGTGACCAGCCCAGGGGTGCGGTGGTCGGTCACCACCAGCGCCACGGCCCGCCCCCGGGCGGCCCGGCGTACCCCCTCCTCCAGGTCGGTGTACACCTGGGCCAGGTCCGGCACCGGCCCCAGGGCGATCCGGAGCCGGGGACCCTCCGGCGTCTCCTCCCAGGCAAAAGACTCGACGGCCGGATGGCTTTTCAGGTACGCGGCCACCGGCTCGTCCACCATCGCCCCTCGCACAAGAATCTGGCCCGCCCAGAGCACCGCCACGGTCACGGCGAGACTCGCCATCACCAGGGGCCAGCGCAGGTTCCGCAGTTGCTCCACTGCCCTCCCTCCTCATGCTCCATCCGCGGCACGGCGAAGCGCCCGGGACGGAGCGGGTGGTAGGTAACCGCTCAAGAGACGCTCAAGAGAATAGTTGACATACAAATAGGAGTAGCCCCCCCATTATAGCACGAGGCGGAGGCGGCCTGCGGGCCGCCTCCGCCCGATCTTTCTGGTTCTTCCGGCATCCCTTCCCGGCGCCGGCACCGGCTGCCACCCCAGGGAAGGGGCAACAGCTACCGGCGCCCCCCGGCCACCGGGGCTTCCCCGGCCACCAGCCCCTCGCCGGTATGCCGGAGGGGAGCCGGCTCGGTGCCCACCATCCGGCCCACCAGGTCGTAGCCCCGGATGCCGGTGATTTCCACCGGGACGAACTGCCCCGGCTCCAGGTCCTGGCCCACCGCGCTGAAGTAGACCACCCCGTCGATCTCCGGGGCCTGGCGGTAGCACCGGCCCACGTAACCGTGCCCCGCCCGGCCCTCCACCAGCACCTCGAAGGTCTTGCCCACCTGGGCCCGGTTGTGGGCCAGGGCCAGGACCCGCTGCACCGCCATCGCCTTCTGCCGCCGGCGCTCCCGCTCCGCCTCCGGGACCTGGTCCGGCATCCGCCCTGCCGGGGTATCCTCCTCCTGGGAGTAGGCAAAGACCCCGACGTGGTCCAGGTTGGCCCGGCGGATGAAGGCCAGCAGTTCCTCGAAGTCCTCCTCCGTCTCGCCCGGGTGGCCGGCAATGAAGGTAGACCGGAGGACGATCCCCGGGATCCGCTCCCGGAGCTTTTCGATCAGCCGCAGGTAGGCCTCGGGATTGGCCGGCCGGTTCATCAGCTTCAGCATCTTCCGGCTCCCGTGCTGGAGGGGGATGTCCAGGTACTTCACCACCTTGGGCTCGGTGGCGATGACCTCGATCAGCTCGTCGGTGATCCGGGTGGGATAGCTGTAGAGCAGCCGGATCCAGTGGATCCCGTCGACGGCCGCCAGCTGCCGGATCAGCTCCGGCAGCATCAGCTTGCCGTACCGGTCGAGGCCGTAGTAGGTGGTGTCCTGGGAGACCAGGATCAGCTCCTTCACGCCCATCGCCGCGAGGCGCCGGGCCTCCGCAAGGATGGACTCCATCGGCCTGCTCCGGTGGCCGCCCCGCATGAGGGGAATGGAGCAGAAGGCGCAGGCGGCGTCGCACCCCTCGGCGATCTTCAGGTACGCGGTGTACCGGGGGGTGGCCAGCACCCGGTCGAAGTTCCAGTCCGCGATGGCGTCCGGGTCGCTGATGGCCTCCACCCGCTGGCCCGCCAGGGCCTGGTTCACCACCTCGACGATCCGGGGGTAGTCGGCGGTGCCGATCACCGCATCGATCTCCGGGATCTCCTCCAGCAGCTCTTTGGCGTACCGGGTCACCAGACACCCCGCCACCACCAGGGCCCGGCAGCGGCCGTAGAGCTTCTCCTGGGCCGCCTCCAGGATCGCGTCGATCGACTCCTTCTTGGCCGCTTCAATGAAGCCGCAGGTGTTGACCACCAGCACGTCGGCCTCTTCCTTGCGGTTGGTGATCTCCCAGCCGTCCCCCCGCATCAGCCCCAGCATCGCCTCGGTATCCACCAGGTTCTTGGGGCAACCCAGGGAGATGAACCCCACCTTCATCGGACCGGCCGGAGCGGCGCTCACCAAAGGTTTCCCTCCTTGTGCCGCCCGGGGCCCGCAGGGCGGGCCCCGGGCAGCCTCTCACGAACTCAGAGCCTCTTACAACCTCTTATGCTACCCCAGGGCACGCTCCCTGTCCAGCCGTCGGTATCCCGGGTCCGTGTCAAGGTTGGGTAGGCGGTCTCGGGACGGCCCAGCCCCTTCTGGCCGGCACTGAGGATGTTCACGGCAACCGTCGCCCGGAGACCTTCTTCCGGCCGACGAAGCTAGAGGGAAACACCCGGAACGGCGTGCCCTTCGCCGACGGCAAGACGGGCACCGTGGCAACGCACCGGAACGACCCCGAGGCGAAGGTGCTCGGGATGTGGGACACCGGATAGTCTGACGGCGGGTGGGACGCGGGTCACACCAGCCGCAGCACGCGGAACAGGATGATGACGCTGACCGGGATGACGAACAGGTTCTTGAGGCCGAGCAGCAGCGCCAGGCGGGCGCGCGGGGGGTCGAGCTCATTCATGCCGAGCCCGGTGAGCAGCGTCAGCACGTTGGCCTCCTGGAGGAGGGCGACCAGCAACAGGTTCAGCAGGCCGACGACGATGGCGTAGCCGGCGAGTTCCCAGAGAAACTCCCTGGGATTGATCCGGCTGGCTCCCTGGAGGATCTTCACCCAGGTGTCACCTGAGCCCATCTCCCGGAGGGACACGCCGGCGCCGATGGCCAGTACCAGGACCAGCTGCAAGGCCCGCCCGCCTTCCACGAGGAGCTCTGCCGCCACGTACGGCAGGCCCCGGGCGGCGGACTGGTAGCCCTGCCACATGCGCAGGGCTGCCACCGGCAGGGAGAGCGCCCAGACGGCGGGGTGGGTGAAGTAAAAGGCGAAGCCAAAGGCCGCGGGGCCGAAGATGCGATGGAACAGGACCTTCGCCCCCTTTTCACACCCTTCTTGTACACGCCTTATAAGGCTGCCCGCAGCATCAGCCGTGGGGCCGCGTCCCCACCCGCAGAGCCCACCGGCGGGCCAGGGACGAGATGTCGTGGAAGGAGGCTCCCCGGGCAATAGCCGCCATCACTGCCTCCCGGTGCTCCGGCGGCCAGGCGGCCCCGGCCAGCACCGTCACACCGGTGCCGGCAAAGGCCGCCGGGTACAGGGGCGTGGTCGGGCCGACGACCACCACCTCCCGGGCCCCGGTGCAGTACGTGAGCAGCCGCTCCAGGGTGCCGTTCAGGATCGCCGTGGCCGTGATGAAGACCAGGTCGCACTGGGGCAGGAGTTCGGGCTGCCACTCCTCGGGGTAGACGTTTTCCCGCTCCGATCGGTCGAAGACCATGAGCCGGGCCACCTGCGGCTCCAGCCGGGCGGCGAGGGTGCGCATGAAGCCGACGAGCCCGACGGTGTCCGTGGGCCGGGTGGCCACCACCGCCGCGCCGTCGGCGTCTTCCAGGACAAGGGCCGGGTCCGGTTCGGCCACCGCGCTCAGGACCGCCATCCCCAGGGCCCGGTCCAGGATCTCCCCGGACAGGAGCCCCGCCGCCAGTTCCGTCGCCGGCCGGCCCACCAGGGCCCCCACGTCCGGGACGGCGGCTGGGCTTTCGCCCCGCTCCCCCCGCAGGGCGGAGGCCACCCCGAACCGGCCGTTGTCCAGGGCCACGGCCAACATCTTCGCGCCAATCCGCACCTCCCGCACCCGCCGGCCGGCCAGCCGGGGTGCGGCTTCCTCGCAAAGCCGCGCCAGCAGCATCGCCTTTCACCCCGTCTCCTCCCGTTCCTCCGCCGGCGGCCCCGGCCCCCCGAGGCCGCCCCGCCGGCCTCGCCTCGCCAGTGGCTGGATCCGTCAGGGCTCGCCGGCCCCATCCCGGCGGCCGCAGATCCGCTGGTACAGCGCCTCGTACCGGGGGACCACCCGCTCCGCGCAGAAGACCGTCCGGGCGCGTTCCACGCCGGCAGCGGCCATCCGGGCGTGCCGGTCCGGGTCCGTCAGGATCCGCAGGGCCGCGGCCGCCATCCCCTCCACATCGCCCACCGGCAGGAGGTAGCCGGTCTCCCCGTCGGCCACCACTTCCGGCAGGCCCCCGGTGCGGGTGGCCACCACCGGCACCCCGCAGGCCATGGCTTCCAGGGCCGCGAGGCCAAAGCTCTCGGTCTCCGAGGGCAGGAGGAAGAGGTCGGCGACGGAGAGCAGGGAGACCACGTCCTCCTGGCTGCCGAGGAAGTGGACCCGGTTGAGCACCCCCAGGGCCTGGGCCAACTCCAGGGCCCGGGGCGCCTCGGGGCCGTCCCCCACCACCAGGAGCCGGGCCGGCACCTGGCGGGCAACGGCGGCGAAGACCCGGACCACGTCCTCGACCCGCTTCACCGGCCGGAGGTTGGACATGTGCATCAGGATCTTCTCCTCCGGCCCGGCGAAGGCGGCCCGGACCTCCGGCCGGGACTGCCGATGGTAGACATGGCAGTCCAGGAAGTTGGGGATGACCTCCAGGGGCCGCTGCACCCCGAGGGTGGCCAGGGTCTGCTCCCGCAGCGCGCGGGAGACGGTGGTGACCGCATCGGACCGCTCGATGCAGAAGGCGAGGACCTCGGCGTAGGACGGCTCCTGGGCCAGGAGGGTGATGTCGGTGCCGTGGAGGGTGGTAACCACCCGGAACCCGCCCCCGGCCATCTCCCGGGCCAGGAAGGCCGCCGCCGCATGGGGGATGGCGTAGTGGGCGTGGACCACATCGAGCCCCGCCAGGCGGTGGACCTGGACGATCCGGCTGGCCAGGCTCAGGACGTACGGCGGTTCCCGGAAGACGTAGTAGGTCGGCGTCTCCACCTGATGGAAGAAGACCCGTTCGTGGAACTCCCGGAGACGGAAGGGCACTTCCGACGAGAAGAAGTGGACCTCATGCCCGCGCTGGGCAAGCTGCAGCCCCAACTCCGTGGCCACGATCCCGCTGCCGCCCACGCTGGGATAGCAGACGATGCCGATGTGCACGGGCAGCACCTCCCAGACTCCCGCCGGGTTTGTCCCGGCCCTTTGGACCGGTCCCCCGGAGCCCTACAGCACCCCGGGGAGCCAGAGGCCTACAGTACCCCGGGGAGGAGCAGCGGCTGCCGGGCCACGAACCCCTCGGCGAAGGCCACCCCGGCCAGGCTGCCGAAGTACCGGTCCCGGGCCTCCACCTTGTACAGGAGTCCCCAGGGCTTGTTGAGGGGGGTCTCCACCCCGGAGGCGGCGAGGTCGAACTGGCTCCGGTGGGCCAGGAGGCTCTCCCGCTTCTTCTCCCAGGTGGCGCTCACGTCCACCAGCAGCGACGGTTCCGCCGCGTCGTTGATGAAGTAGTAGAGCACCCGCTCCACCCGGTGAGGCTCCCCCGGTGCATCGTACTTCTCAAGGGCCGCGGCAAAGATTGCCTCGTTCAGCAGGTAGTGGGCCGCGGTGTGGTCGGGGTGCCGGTCGGTATGCCAGGGAACCAGTACCACCCGGGGCCGGAGCCGCCGGATCACCTCGACGATCCGCCGCTTCTGTTCCCCACCGGCCCCCCGGCCGCCGGCGCCGTAGATCAGCCCCCCGTCGGGCAGACCGAGGTTCAGCCGCAGGCTGACCCCCAGGATCCGGGCCGCGGCCTCCGCCTCCTCCCCCCGGATCTTGGGGTCGCCGCCGGTGCCCAACTCCCCCCGGGTCAGGTCGCAGATGCCAACCCGCTCGCCCCGGGCGGCGTGAAGAGCCAAGGTGCCGCCGCAACCGATCTCTGCGTCGTCGGGATGGGAGCCGAAGGCCAGGATGTCCAGCATGGTCAGAACTCGCCTCCTGCATGTTTCACTTCCTCAATGGTATCGGTTCTCCCCACCCCTGACCAGCGGTTACCGGGCTCACCGGCCAAACCGGCTCCGGGCAGGCCCACCCATTCGCCGCGGGGCCAACCTGCCAAACCGCCGCCGGGCCGGCCCGCCAGGACGCCTCCGGGCCGTCTAACCAGATGGCCACCCACCGCCCGTTCCCTCGCGGTCGGAGCGAAACCCTGTTCGCCTGCCGGGGGCCGGCCGGCAGGGGAAAGGCCGGGGACCGGGGAATTGTTTGGGGAGATGCGGCAGCGCGACGGGAAAGGGGGTGCGGGGGGCTCTCCCCCTCTGCGGTGAATCTCGCGCAACTCCTGGAGCGGCTGCGCCACGATCCATCCTTCATGGCCTGCGTCACCCACTGGGAGGTCCTGCCGGCCCAGCCCGCCCGGTATGCGGATTTTCCGCCGGGGCTGGACCCCCGGCTTATTGAGGCCCTCGCCCACCGGGGGATCCGGCGGCTCTACACCCACCAGGCCGAGGCCATCGCCCACGCCCTGGCCGGCCGGTCGGTGGTGGTGGTCACCCCCACCGCCTCGGGCAAGACCCTCACCTACAACCTGCCCGTGCTCTCCACCATCCTCAAGGAGCCCGCGGCCCGGGCCCTTTACCTCTTCCCCACCAAGGCCCTGGCCCAGGACCAGGTGGCGGAGCTGCAGGAGCTGGGCCGGTACCTGGACGTGGAGATCAAGTCCTACGTCTACGACGGGGACACCCCTGACAGCCTCCGGCCTACGATCCGGCAGGCGGGGCAGGTGGTGATCACCAACCCGGACATGCTCCACACCGGGATCCTGCCCCACCACACCCGCTGGGTCCGGCTCTTTGAGAACCTCCGGTACGTGGTGATCGACGAGCTCCACGCCTACCGGGGGGTCTTTGGCTCGCACCTGGCGAACGTCATCCGGCGGCTCCGGCGGATCTGCCGGTTCTACGGCTCGGACCCGGTCTTCCTCTGCGCCTCCGCCACCATCGCCAACCCGAAGGAGCTGGCCGAGCGGCTCACCGGCAAGGAGGTGCACCTGGTCGATCAGAACGGCGCCCCCAGGGGGGAGAAGCACTTCATCTTCTACAACCCGCCGGTGGTGACCCGGGACGGGCTCCGGGAGCCGGTGCTCAAGGCTGCCCGCCGGGTGGCGGGGATGTTCCTGCAAAACGGGATCCAGACCATCGTCTTCACCCGCACCCGGCTGAACACCGAGGTGCTGGTCACCTACCTGAAGGAGGACCTGGCCCGGGGCAAGGCCGGGCTCACCGAGAAGCGGGCCCCCCAGATCCGGGGCTACCGGGGGGGTTACCTCCCCTCCCAGCGCCGGGAGATCGAGCGGGGGCTGCGCACGGGGGAGGTGCTGGGGGTGGTGAGCACCAACGCCCTGGAGCTCGGCATCGACATCGGCCAGCTGGAGGCCGCGGTGCTGGCCGGCTACCCGGGCACCATCGCCTCGGCCTGGCAGCAGGCCGGCCGGGCCGGCCGGCGGCAGGGGATCTCGGCGGCGGTGCTGGTGGCCTCCTCCTCCCCCCTGGACCAGTTCCTGGTGAACAACCCCGACTACTTCTTCGGCCGGTCGCCGGAGCACGCCCTCATCAACCCGGACAACCTGATGATCCTGGCGAGCCACCTCAAGTGCGCCGCCTTCGAACTGCCCTTCGAGGACGGCGAGGCCTTCGGCCTCGACCCGGACTCCACCCGGGAGATCCTGGCCTACCTGGAGGAGGAGAAGATCCTCCGGCACGTGGGCGGCCGCTGGCACTGGATGAGCGAGAACTTCCCCGCGGAGGACATCTCCCTCCGGAGCGCCTCCGCGGAGAACTTCGTCATCATCGACACCACCGGGCCCCAGCACCGGGTCATCGGCGAGATGGACCGGCTGGCGGCCATGACCATGCTCCACGACCATGCGATCTACATCCACGAGGGGCAGCAGTACCACGTGGACAAGCTGGACTGGGAGGAGCGGAAGGCCTACGTCCACCAGGTGGATGTGGACTACTACACCGACGCCCAGCTCGCGGTGACGGTCCGGCCCCTGGACGTCTTCAAGTCCCAGCGGGAACTCGGGCTGGAGAAGGCCTTCGGCGAGGTGATGACCGCCGCCAAGGCGACCATCTTCAAGAAGATCAAGCTCCACACCCACGAGAACGTGGGCTGGGGGGAGATCCACCTGCCGGAGGACGAGATGCACACCGCGGCCTACTGGCTCCAGGTGCCCGAGGAGATCGCCCAGCAGTTCGAGCCCGACGGGCTCCAGTCCGCCCTCGTGGGGCTCAGCCACCTGCTGGAGAGCCTGGCGCCCATGTACCTGATGTGCGACCCCCGGGACCTCCGGGCGGTGGCCCAGATCAAGAGCCCCTTCACCGGTCGGCCGACCCTCTACCTTTACGACGCCTACCCCGGGGGCATCGGCCTGGCGGAGAAGGCCTACGACCTGCACACCCTCCTCCTCACCGCCGCGCTGGAGCGGGTCCAGTCCTGCCCCTGCGAAAGCGGCTGCCCCTCCTGCGTGGGTCCCCAGGGGACCGGCAAGGCGGAGACCCGGCGGCTCCTCCTCCTGGCCCTGGAGGACGGCGGGCCGGTGAACTGAGCCCTGGCGGCAAGCTGGGGAAAGGATAGCGACCAGTCGGGGAAACGGTGGCAAGCAACCGGGGAAAGGAGGGGAGAGCCGATGGATCTCAGGGAACGGCTGCGCCTCATGCGGGCGGCAGGTCCCCGGCGGCCGGCCGCCCGGCCGGAGCCGGCCCCCGAGACAGCCGGGGCGCCTCCGGAGCGGCCAGGGGCGGCGGAGGCCCATGCCCAGGGCGGGTCGAGCCCGGAGGACTGCCGCCTGGGCCACGGCGGGGCCGCAGCCCCGGCCCCTGCCCGATGCCCTGAAGCCAGCACCGGCGAGCCTCGTGCGGCCGATGCGGCCCACCTCCCCGGCAGCCGGATCGCCGGCCGGCTCCTCCCCACCCCCTACGGCCCCGCTTTCTGCGTGGAGACCTGGTACCCCCTGGACCAGCGCCGGGGGCGGGTACGCCTGGCGGAGGTCCTGGCGGTCCCCGGCCAGGGATGGGAGAGGATCGGCCGGCACCCCCTGTGGGCAGACTTTGACCCCACCCGGGCCGCCTTCTTCGACACCGAGACCACGGGTCTGGAGCGAGGCGCCGGGACCGCGATCTTCCTTGCCGGGGTCGGCCGGTTTGTCGGCGGCGGCTTCCGGATCCGGCAGTTCTTCCTCCGGGACTACCCGGAGGAGCCCGCCTTCCTCCAGGCCCTGGCCGCGGAGCTGTCGGAGGCCTCCGCCCTGGTCACCTTCAACGGTAAGAGTTTCGACTGGCCGGTCCTGACGAGCCGGCTGGTGCTGCAGCGGCAGCGGCTGCCCGAGATCCCCCACCTGGACCTCCTCTACCCGGCCCGGCGGCTCTGGCGGGAAGTGGTGGCCTCCTGCCGGCTGGTGGACCTGGAGGCTGCGGTCCTGGGGGAGCACCGGGACGGGGACATCCCGGGCGAGCAGATCCCCCGGCTCTACTTCGAGTACCTCCGCACCGGCGCCGCGGCTCCCCTGGAGCCGGTGCTGGCCCACAACCGCCTCGATATCCTTTCCCTTGTGGCCCTGGCTGGGTATCTCGGGCACGCGGCCGCCGACCCCGTGGCGGCAGCCCCCGGCGGGGTCCCCCTCACCGGAGCGGAACTCCTGGCCATGGGCCGGTGGCTGCTGGAACTGGGGGAGCCTCTGGCCGCCGCCCGGGCCCTGGAGGCGGCCCTGGACCGGGGGCTGCCGGGTCCCTACGTGGCCGCCGGCCACCGGCTCCTGGCCGCGGCCTACAAGCGCCTCGCCTGGTACGACAAGGCCCTGGCCCACTGGCAACTCCTGGCCCAGGAGGGCCGGTACAGCTACGAGGCCTGCGTGGAGCTGGCCAAGTACTACGAGCACCGGGCCCGGGACTACCCCCGGGCCCGGGAGGTGGCCCAAGCCGCCCTGGAGCGGCTCCAGCGCCAGCGGCTGCTGGCAGGGCTCGGCGAGGCGCCGGACCCCCGGTGGGCCCGGGAGGTGGCGGAGTTGCGCCACCGGCTCGCCCGGCTGGAGGGGAAGCTGGCCCGGCAGGCTGGGGGGCATTCTCCGGCCGGTTCCCAGCGTGCGGAGCGGGAAAGCTACGACCGTTAGCTCCAGTCTCCGACGCGGAGGATTCAATCCAGCCCGTCTCCACTCCCTTGGAACCCCTTGCGGCAGCCGGTGGGGGAGATGGGCCGGCGCGTGGGCGCCCCGGGTGACAGCCCGGGGGCTTTTCTTGTTACCGCGGGTCCACGGTGCTCGCCCTTGCCAGCTACCCACTTGATCCCCTCCCGGGACGGACATCATGGGGGGAGACAGCCCAGGCCCCGACCCGCTCGGGTTTCTCCCACCCCTGCTTAGCCCGGAGGGCGTCCCACAGCCCTGCTAACCGCCAGGCCACCGACAGCCATCGATACCAGAACGGTTCAGTAAAAGACCAGAAGACCAACCGGGCCAAGTCCCGGAGGCCCTGATACCGGCCAAAGGGCAGTTCGCCGTAGAAGAGGGCCATAAGACTGATGACCAGATTGAGGGAGACCGGGAGCAGGAAGAGCCCGACCAAAGCGGTCTGGTGTAGCCATCCGGCCAGAACCCCGGCGACCGTGAGCACATACCCAAGGGCCAGGATCACCGGTTCGAGCAGTTCGTAGAGCCAGTAGTAGGGCAGGACCACCATGCCAAGCCAGCCAAACCGGGGCCGGAACAACATATGCCGGTAAGCCCAGAGGGCCTGGGCCAGCCCTCGTTGCCACCGGCGCCGTTGCCGGCCCAGGTCCCCGATCGTCTCGGGCACCTCGGTCCACACCACCGGGTCGGGAACGAAGACCTGCCGGTACGCCCGTCGCCCGGGCTGGGACCGGAAGTGGTGGTGCAGCCGGAGCACCAGTTCCATATCCTCAGCCACCGTACGGTTGGAGAAGCCCCCTACCTCGATGAGCGTTTGCCTCCGGAACATCCCAAAGGAGCCGGAAATAATTGGAAGACTGCCCAGGGTATCGAAGGCGGGCCTTTGGGTGAAGAAGGCTCGGGCGTACTCGACCGCCTGCATGACGACCAGGGGATTGCCGGGGAGTCCGGGTTCCACCAGATGGCCGCCCACCACCCTGCAGCCGTTCAGCACCCTTATCACCCCACCCGCGGCCTGGGTGCGGGGGTCAGAGAAGGGGCGAGCGCAGCGCAGCAGGCTGTCCGGTTCCACGACCGAGTCTGCGTCGATGCACACCACCAGATGGTACCGGCTGAAGGCAAGACCCGCGTTGAGGGCGTCGGCCCGACCGCCGTTCTCCTTGTCCACCACCAGGAGCCGTGGCTCCGTGGCGCTGACAAAGGCAGCTCGGGTCGGGCGGCAGGGGACCTTGAACAGCGGCGGCCGGGTGGTCCGTACCAGGTGAAACTCCTCCCGGAGGACCTCCAGGGTCCGATCGGTGGAGCCATCGCTGACCACAATCACTTCAAAGACCGGATACCGGCTCCTGAGGACCGACCGGAGGGAGTTGCAGATGACCTTTTCCTCGTTGTGCGCCGGAATGATCACGGAGACGGGGGGCAGCCACACGTCTGCCTCGGTTTCGTGACGAGCAGACAGAAGACGCAGGCGATGACGAACGATGCAGATGAGAGCGGATACGAAAAACAGCAGATAGTAGATTACGTATCCCAACAGGTAGGCACCTAGGAGCGCCTCGGCTGTCCGTTCCGCGGATTCAAATATTCTGATCAATAGCGGCTCTGACACCTGCCTCACCACTTCAGGTTCAACCCGCGCTCCCGCTGGAACCCGCCATCCCGCTGGCTGGTTCGCCTGGCCGCTCCAGCGCCTCCCGGGCCCGGTCCGCTGCGTAACGGTCCGGCCCCTTGGCCAGCGCCCGCAGCGCCTCCTTGCCCCGAGACCCCAGGGCCGTCAGCGCGATGACCGCGTTGTTGCGGACCCAGTACTCGGGGTCGCAGGCTAGCTGTTGCAGCCGCTCCACCACCGCTTCCCGGATGCTATCCACGGCCCGCTCCTGCTCCGGGGCAAGGTTCTCCCAGCCACCCGCCACCCACCCCAGGGACCGGGCCACCTGGGCTCGGACCTCCCACGCGGGATGGGTGGCCAGTTCCAACAACCGGACCACCACCTCCGGTCCCCGGAACCGGCGGAGCGCCCGGGCGGCCCGGGTGAGGGTCTCCACATCCCGATCCGGGGTCGCGAGATCCAGGAGGACCGGCAGGGACTCGGGAGCGCCGAGATCGCCGAGGGCCTCCAGGCAGAGCCACCGCACTTCGGGAAGTGGGGATCCCAGTCCCGCGACCAGCGCTCCCACCACAGCCGGCCCACACGCCCGGAGCGCCCTGCGGGCCAGGAGGTAGAGGCCGAGGTCCTGGTACTCCTCGATGGTTCGCAACATGGCCGCCGCAGCTGCTGCATCGCCCCGGAAAGCGACGGCGCGGACGGCGGCTTCCCGCACCAGGGGACGAGGGTCGGCCACGAGCTGGCACAGGGTCCGGGACGACTCGGTAGAGACCGGCAGATGGCCGAGGAGTTCCGCGGCCCGGATCCGCCGGTCTGGCCTTGAACTGGCGGCCAGGGTGCGGATGCGCTCCATGCCCCCGAGGGCATCGAAGAGCTCCTTTGCCGCCGCATCCCCCTGTTTCAGGCGCAGGGCCAGCACCCGTTCCGCCTCCACCGGGAACCGCCGGGCAAGTGCGAGGAACTCATCCCTGGTACGGGCCGCCGCCAGCCGGCCCATGGCCACTTGGGCCCGACGCTCCCACCGCTGGTTCCATACTTTGAGGGCAACGAAGGCCACCGACAGGAAGCACGCCAGTACGGCCAGGGCGACACTCACCGCCAGCAAGACCGACCCCAGCCGGCTTCCCACTGGCTCACCTCCCACTCCGCTCGACCGGCCCGCCGATAGCCCCCCGGTGGTGCGGTCGACCGCTTTCTTGCAACCCTTCTCGATAAACACCCTTCTCGATCGACCCTCGTTGCCCCTTCGGACGAGATGGCCTCGCCTCAGCGTAGCTACCTCTGGGCTTCGTACTACCCAAAGTAGGACGGGCATACCCTCCACACGGGGGGTATGCCCGTTGTACCTGCTGATTCTCCGGCGGGGGCCGCTGCTCGCCCGGCTCGGCACCCTGGCGGTGATGGTGACGGTGGTCGTCGCCGGGCGGCTGCTCCAGGGCCCCCCGGCCCGGCCCGCCTTCGGGCCCCTTGCCCCCGTCACCCGGGTGGAGGGGGTCCGGAGCCGGGTGGCCCTCACCTTCGACGTCACCTGGGGAGAGAAGGAACTGAGCCAGATCCTGGCCATCCTGGCCGCGGAGAAGGTCCAGGCCACTTTCTTCGTCAGCCACCTCTGGGCCGCCACCCACCCCGAACTCCTCCGGCAGATGGCCGCCCAGGGGCACGAGATCGGCACCCTGGGGGTAAAGATGGTCAGCCCCGACGGCCTGAAGCCCGGCGAGCTGGCCGCGGACCTGGCCGCGGCCCAGTCCCAGTTGGACCGGGTGCTGGCCCAGCCGGCCCGGCTCTACCGCCCCTACGCCGGCGGGTGGAACACCCAGGTCCAGGTCGCCGCCCAGCAGCAGCGGCTCCGGCTGGTGCTCTGGAGCCTCGACGCCGGGGACAGCCTCGTGCCCGCACCCCGTCCCGAGGAGATCACCCGGCGGGTGGTCCGGGCCGTCCGGCCGGGGGAGGTGATCCGGCTCCACGCGAGCGACCACGCGACCAGCACCGCCGCGGCTCTCCCGGGGATCCTGAAGGGGCTCCGGGAACGGGGGCTGGAGCCCGGCCCGGTGACCCGCCTGGTGCCGGAATCGTGAGCAACCAGCCGGTGCTGGGATCGTGATTGACCGCCCTGGTGCCGGAATCGTGACTGACCAGCCTAATGCTGGGATCGTGAGGGACCGCCCTGACGCCGAGATCGGGAGGCGTCACGCCTTCCGCAACTGTGCGATCAGGTGCCGGATCTCCGGCAGGACCAGCTTCTCCAGGGCGAGGCGCACCGCGGCCTCGGAACCGGGCAGGCAGAAGACCAGGCAGCGGCCCACGGTCCCCGCCGTGGCCCGGGAGAGGAGCGCCGCGCTCCCCACCTCCTGAAAGCTCAGCATCCGGAAGAGGTCGCCAAAGCCCTCCAGTTCCTTCTGGAACAGGGGCCGGACCGCCTCGATGGTCTGGTCCCGGGGGGAGATCCCGGTGCCGCCGGTGGTGACGATGAAATCCGCCGCCTCCTCCCCGGCGAGGCGGGCCACCTCCGCCCGCACCGCCAGGGGCTCGTCCTTCAGGATCCGGTAGTGGACAACTTGGTGCCCCGCCCGGGTCACCAGGTCCCGGATCGCCGCGCCGGAGGCGTCGCTCGCCTCGGTGCGGGTGTCGCTTACGGTGAGGACCGCGGCCCGCAGGCTCTGGACCTGCCGGGCCGCGGCCTCCTTGTGGTCCGTCACGCCCATGCTGCCACCCCCAACCCACCCTGCCCGAAGGGCAAAGAGCCCGCCTTCCCGTGAGGCCCGCTGGAAGCCGGTCTTCCCGTCCGAGCCCGGCATGCCGCCGGAGCCCGTCATCCGGCCGGCGTCCTCAGCCCAGAAGCCCCGTCAGGGCTGCCAGCACCCGCCCGGGCAGGACCCCAAGGAGGAGCATGCCGGCAACCGCCAGGACCAGCACCGCCCCGGCTGCGCCCCGGATCAGGCCGTCGGGGAGGCCCAGCGCTGCCGCACCCTCACCGGCCGCGGGCGCCGCGGCCGCGGCCACCTCCGCAGCGGCGCTCCGCCGGACCTTCTCGGGCTGCCGGGCCATCGCCGCCACCACCCGCAGGTAGACGTAGGCGCTCACCCCGGTGGCCAGGATCAGGGCCCCGAGGAGGAGCCACGCCTCACCCCGGATCGCGGCCAGGGCCAGGAGGAACTTGCCGGTGAAGCCCACGGTGGGGGGCAGCCCCGCCAGGGCAAAGAGGGCCAGCGCCAGGGCCCCGGCCAGGGCCGGCCGCCGGTAGAGGAGCCCGGTGTAGCTCGCCACGGACTCCCCGTCCTCCCCCACCTGCCGGAGGTAGACCATGCCGGCGAAGAGGGCCATGTTCATGCAGAGGTACCCCGCCAGGTAGAAGAGGCCGGCCCCCAGCCCCTCCTCCGTCAGCCCCGGCAGGGCCATGATCAGGTAGCCGGCGTGGGAGATGCCGGAGTACGCCAGGATCCGCTTCAGGTTCTCCTGCCGGATGGCCGCCAGGGCCCCCACCAGCATGGAGAGGGCGGCCAGCACCCCGAGGGGCAGGAGGTAGGCGGTCTGGGCCTGGGGCGGCACCGCCGCCACCAGGAACCGGGCCATGGCCGCGAAGGCCGCGGCCTTGGTACCGACGCTCATGAAGGCGGTCACCGGAGTGGGCGCCCCTTCATAGGCGTCCGGCGCCCACACGTGGAAGGGGACCAGGGCAAGCTTGAAAGCAAAGCCGGTAAGGCTCAGCCCCACCCCGAGCTTGTAGATCCGGGGCAGCTCGGCGGTCCCCCGGGCGTAGTCCGCGATCTGGTCGAACCCCACTCCGCCCACCGCGCCGTAGATGAGGGCGAAGCCGAAGAGCAGGAACCCCGCAGCCACCGCACCCAGGAGGAAGTACTTCAGGGCCGCCTCCCAGGCGATGCGGTTGCCCGGCGCAAAGGCCACCAGGACGTAGAGGGCCAGGGAGAGGATCTCCAGCCCCAGGAAGACCACCATCAGGTTCCCCGCTGCGGCCAAGACCGCCATGCCCATGGCCGCCCAGAGGAGCAGGGCGAGGTACCCGCTGGCATCCTCCTCACTTCGGCTCAGGCTGAGAAGCAGGGAGGCGCCGGCCGCGGCCAGGATGACCAGCCAGAAGAAGAGTCCGAACCGATCCGCCACCAGGGCCCCGCCGAAGGCCGTCCGATTGCCGCCCAGGAGAGGCAGGGTGTAGAGGGCCGCCAGGGCCACCCCCGCGAGGGCGACGGCAAACCACCACCCGTACCCCCGGCGGGCGGGCAGCACCAGGTCCAGCACCAGCACCCCGAGGGCGCCGACGGCCAGCGCGAGGAGCGGGGCGAGCACCGGCAGGTTCTCCGCGAAGTTCGGCACGGAGGTCAGCCCTCCTTACACGTAGAAGGCAAAGTAGATGAGCACCGCCACCAGCCCGATGACAAGGGTCAGGCCGTAGCGCCGGACGTAGCCGCTGTGGAGCCAACCCAGCCGCCCGCCCAGGCCGTAGGCCATGCGCGCCAGGCCGTTCACCAGCCCGTCGACGCCCCGCGGATCGGCGTAGTGGCCGACCAGGTCGGCCAGCGCCAGGACCGGCTGGTAGACGAAGAGCTCGTAGATCTCATCGAAGTAGAAGGCACGGCCCAGGAGCCCCGCAGGCGCTCCCACGCTCCGCTGCTCCGCCTGCCGCCGGCTCCCCCGGGGGCCGTAGAGAGCCCAGGCAGCCCAGATGCCCAGGGCCGCGACGCCCAGGATGAGGGCCATGGCCCAGACCGGAGCGTGGACGTGGACCTCCCGGGCGTCGAACCGGGCGAAGACCGGGTGCAGGTAGGGATCCACCGCCAGGACAAAGGCCCCGCCCACCACCGAGAGGGCCGCGAGGACCGCCACCGGCGCCTTCATCACCCAGGGCGTCTCGTGGTGGCCGTGGTCGTGGTGCTCCTCCTCCCGGCGGTGCTTGCGCTTGCCGGACTTCGCCGGCGCCTCCAGGGGATCCCCCAGGAAGACCAGGCTGAAGAGCCGGGTGTTGTAGAAGGCCGTCAGCCCCGCGGCGACCACGCCCAGGGCGAAGAGGAAGTAGTGCCCTTCGTTGAGGGCCGCGGCCAGGATCTCATCCTTGGAGAAGAACCCGGCGAAGGGCGGCAGGCCGATCAGCGCCAGTACCCCAACGAGGAAGGTCCAGAAGGCGAAGGGCATCTTCTCCCGCAGGCCGCCCATCCGGCGGATGTCCTGCTGGCCGCCCAGCTCGTGGATGATGATGCCGGCGCAGAGGAAGAGGGCCGCCTTGAAGAAGGCGTGGGTCAGGAAGTGGAAGGCCGCCGCCCCGTGGGCCCCCACCCCGTTGGCCAGGAACATGTAGCCGATCTGGGACATGGTGGAGTAGGCGAGGACCTTCTTGATGTCGTACTGCCGGGTAGCCGCCAGGGCCCCGGCCAGGGCGGAGAGGGCCCCCACCGTCGCCACGGCCGTCATCGCGGTCTCCGAGGCCTGGTAGATGGGGTAGAGCCGGGCCACCGCGTAGACGCCCGCGGTCACCATCGTCGCGGCGTGGAGCATCGCCGAGACCGGGGTCGGCCCCTCCATCGCGTCCGGAAGCCAGATATGGAGCGGCAGCTGCGCGCTCTTGGCCGCCGCACCGCCCAGGATCAGGAGGCCGATGGCCGTCGCCCAGCCGGGGTCGGCCTGCACCCCCTGGAAGACCGCATCGAAGGTGATGCTCCCGTACCGGATCACCGCCACTGCGATCCCGGCCAGCATGAAGACCTCGCCCACCATGTTGGTCAGGTAGGCCTTCATCTGGGCGGCGTTGGCCGAGGGCTTCCGGATGTAGAAACCGATAAGCATATACGAGGCCAGGCCGACGTTGGTCCAGCCCATCACCAGGCCGAGGAAGTTGTCCGCCATGACCAGGAGGGACATGGCAAAGACAAAGTAGTTGAGGCAGGCAAAGAACCGGCCGTAGCTCTCATCCCCGGCCATGTAGCCGATGGAGTACAGGTGGATGAGGAATCCCACCCCGGTGACGACCAGGAGCCACCACATGCTGAGGGGGTCCAGGACCAGCCCCCACTCGTAGGGCCGGCCACCGATCTCCCACCGGGAGAAGACCCACCGCAGGACCCCCTCCCCCCCGAGCCCCCGGAGCTGGGCGAAGGCCGCCAGGCTGAGGAGGAAGGTGACGAACACCACCCCGGTGCCGGCCCAACCGATCACCCGGTGAGGCCACCGGTTCCGGAAGGCGGCCAGGACCGCTGCGCTCGCCAGGGGCAGGGCCACAATCAGCGGCAGCAGCATCGACTCGTACACGGTCGTCTCGACCCCTTTGCGCGTTCATTCGCCCTGCGGCGGCTCAGCCCCGCCGATCAGCCCCGCAGGGAGTGGACGTCGTCCACGTCCACGTGCTCCCGCCGGCGGAAGAGCAGCACGATCAGCGCCAGGCCGATGGCCGCCTCCGCCGCCGCCACGGTGATGGTGAGGAAGGCGAAGACCTGGCCATCCATGTTGCCGTGCATCCGGGCGAAGGTGACAAAGGCCAGGTTGGCGGCGTTCCACATCAGCTCCACACACATCAGGCTGATCAGGGGGCTGCGGCGGAGGAGCACCCCCACCCCGCCCAGGGCGAAGAGCACCGCCGCCAGCGCCAGGTAGCCGTTCTCCACCATTGCGCCTCCACCCCCCTTACGCCTGCTTCCGGCCCACCAGCACGATCACCCCGACCACCGCCACCATCAGCACGAAGGCGGTGAGTTCGAAGGGCAACACGTGAGTGACCAGGAGGTGCCGGCCAAACTCCTTCACGGTGCCGAACCCCGTGGGGACCCCCGGCCGCCCGCCGAAGCGGGCGACCAGGAGGCTTCCCCCCAGGAGGAGGGCCAGGGTCCCCGCCGCGGCGATGCTCAGGGGCCGCTGCAGGGGCAAAGGCTCGCCCGCCTCCCGCTCCACCGGGTCCTTTCGGGCGGTCAGAAGGCCGATGACGAAGAGGAACAGGACCATGATCGCCCCGGCATAGATGATCAGCTGCACCACGCCCAGGAACTCCGCGTCCATGGAGATATAGAGCGCCGCCAGGCCGAGGAAGTTGAGCACCAGGGCCAGAACGCTGTGGACCGGCTGCCGGGAGAGGATCACCCCCAGGGCCCCGGCCACGGCAAGCGCCGCCGCGACCAGAAAGACGGGCGTCATTCGGCCACCAACACCTTTCGGCCCGTGTAGGGCGGGTAGACGTTCTCGGGCACCTTAAAGTGGCTCGGCGCCCGGGCCAGCAGCTGCTCCTTCTGGTAGACCAGGGCCTCCCGGCTGAAGGCGGCCAACTCAAACTCCTGGGTCAGGTGGAGGCACTCGGTGGGGCAGGCCTCCTCGCAGTAGCCGCAGAAGATGCAGCGCAGGAGGTCGACCTGGTACTTGTACCCGTACCGCTCCCCGGGGGAGCGGGGGTTGTTCGGGTCGTTCTCCGCGGCGATGACGGTGATCGCGTGGGCCGGGCAGGCCACCTGGCAGAGCTCGCAGCCGACGCACATCTCGAGGCCGTTCTCGTAGATCCGGAGCTCGTGCCGGCCCCGGAACCGCTGGGAGCGCGGCTTCTTCACCTCGGGGTACTCCAGAGTCACCTTCGGCTTGAACATGACCCGGAGGGTCGTTCCCAGCCCCTTGGCAATGGCCGTCAGCATGTTCGCCATCTTTCCGCACCCCCTCTTAAGCCAGCGCCGCCCAGGTCGCGTAGACCACCAGGTTGAGGGCCGCCAGCGGCAGCATCACCTTCCAGCCGAAGGCCATCAACCGGTCATAGCGGAACCGGGGCAGCGTGGCCCGGATCCAGATGAAGAGGAAGATCACCAGGCTCTGCTTGAGCAGGAACCAGACCCAGCCGGGCAGGAAGGCCGGCCCCAGCCAGCCCCCGAGGAAGAGCAGGGTAATGAGGGCGGTGGCCGTCACCAGGTTGACGTACTCGGCCATGAAGAACATGCCGAAGCGCATGCCGCTGTACTCGGTGTGATACCCGGCCACCAGCTCGGACTCGGATTCCGGCAGGTCGAAGGGGGTGCGGGCGGTCTCCGCCAGCATGGCGATGAAGAACAGGAGGAAGGCCAGGGGCATCCGGACGATGTTCCAGAGCCCCTCCTGGGACGCGACGATCGCGTCGAACCGGGTGGAGCCGGCCATGATGAAGACCGCCAGCACCGTCATGCCCATGGCCAGTTCGTAGGAGATGAGCTGGGCGGTGGACCGGAGGGCACCCATGAGAGCGTACTTGGACTGGGAGGCCCAGCCGCCCAGGGCGACGCCGTAGACCTCCAGGCTCAGAACCGCCATCAGGGCCAGCATCCCGGCGTCGGCGTCCTTGACCACCGCCAGCCCCGGCCCGATGGGCACGAAGGCGAAGGCCGTGAGCGCCACCGCCAGGGAGACGATGGGCGCCAGCTGGAAGACCAGCCGGTCCGCATCCTTCGGGATGATGTCCTCCTTGAGGAACATCTTCACCGCGTCGGCGATGGGCTGCAGGAGCCCCCAGGGGCCGACCCGGTTCGGGCCCTTCCGGTACTGCATCCAGCCGAGGATCTTCCGCTCAAAGAGCAGGATATAGGCGAAGGCCACCAGCACCGCGTTGATGACCACAAAGGACTTGGCTGCGACCGCCAGGGCTTCCATCTCAGGCCTTCACCTCCGCGACCCGCCGGGTCACCCGCACCGCCGCCGCACCGCCAAACCGATTCACCGGCGCCTGGGGCAGCCCCCGGGGCACCTGGACGGTGCCCGGGATCACCTCCGCCGCCGCCCGGGCCACCAGGTCCACCGCGGCCTCCCCCGCGCTGAGGGTGACCGGGTCGCCCTCGGCAAGGCCCAGCCGCCGGAGGTCCTCCGGGTGGAAGTAGGCCTCGGGCCGGTTGGCCACCCGGGCCATCCCCGGGTCGAAGGCCAGGGTGCCGCCGCCGGCGTAGAGCCGGTCGACGGGGACCAAGATGAGCTCGCCGTCCTGCGCCCGGACCGTCGCCGTGCCGGCGGCCGCGGGCTCTGCCGCCGGGCCGAGGAGGTCCGCCGGCGCCCCGGGCAGGAGCGCCCCTTCCGCCACCTTCAGGCCCAGGGCCTGCCACTCCCGGGCGATCTCCCCGACGCCGGTCTTCCACTCCAGCCCCAGGGTCCGGGCCAGAGCCCCGAAGATGGCCAGGTCCGTCTGGGCGCCCCCGGGGCTCTGGGCGGGCTGGGCCACCGCCTGGACCAGGCCATCCAGGTTGGCGTAGTGGCCGGCCTTGGCGGTAAAGGGCGCCGCGGGCAGCACCACGTCCGCCATCCGGGCCGTCTCGGTCAGGAACAGGTCCTGAACCACCACGAACTCCGCCTGCGCCAGGGCCTTCCGGACGAGGTCGCCGTCCGGCCAGGTGAGGGCGAGGTTGGCCCCCACCAGGTACAGGCCCTTCAGCCGCCCCTCCGCTGCGGCCGCCAGCATCCCGGCGGTGTCGAGCCCCTTGCCCGGGAGCTGCCGCAGGCCCCAGAGCCGCCTCAAGGTCTCCTGGACCTGGGCGAGGGTCACGGGCTTGTATCCCGGCAGGTAGCCCGGCAGCAGGCCCATGTAGGCCGCGCCCCGGCTCATGGGCTGCTCGCCAGGGATCAGCAGGTGGATGCTGCGGCTGCCCGGCCGGCCCTGCAGCGCCCGGAGGGCCTCCAGGAGGGTCCGGCCAGTCGCCGGATCCCGGCCGTCCCAGAGGACCGCGATCTTCTGGCCCTTGTCCAGGAGGGCCACCAGCTCCCGGATGGTCTCCGGGTCGACCCCGGCGGGAAGGGCCGGCAGCTCCTTGGCACCGGCCAGGGCTGCGGCCAGGGCCCGGAGCACCGCCGCTGTCTCCCCGGGCCGGACGCCGATCCGGCCGTGGCGCACCCGGTACCGGGGCAGGACGCTCCCGATAGCCACCAGCCGGGCCCGGCGCCGCTCCAGCCCCCGGCGGATCCGGATGTCCAGCACCGGGGCGGTCTCCAGGGGGAGGCAGTCCACGAGGAGGTAGGTGTCCGCCTCGCTCAGGTCGGCGATCCGGCCGGGGAACTGGCTGAGGCCGGCCACCACCTGGCCGCTCACCCGGTGGTCCACATTGCCGGTCCCGAGGGCCGCCCGGGCCAGCTTCTGCAGGAGGTAGGCCTCCTCCAGGGTGAGCCGGCCGCCGCCGATCACCCCGAGGGCCTCGCCGCCGTGCTGCTCCCGGATGGCCCGGAAGCGCCGGGCCACCTCATCGAGGGCCTCGGACCAGCTGACCGGCACCAGTTCGCCGTTCCGACGGACCAGGGGCTGGGTGAGCCGCTCCTCGCTCTGGACGTACTGGTACTGGAACCGGCCCCGGTCGCACAGCCACCCGCCGTCGGTGGCCGGGTTGTCCCGGGGGATCACCCGGAGGAGCCGGCCGTGCCGGAAGTGGAGCTCCACCGAGCAGCCCACCGAGCAGCCGGTGCAGATCGCCGGCACCTTCACAAGGTCCCAGGGCCGGGCCTTGAACCGGTAGAGCTCGGAGGTGAGGGCCCCCACCGGGCAGAGATCGATGACGTTGCCCGTGAAGTGATGCTCGTAGGGCTGCCCCTTGGCGGTGGCGATCAGGTTGTGGTGGCCCCGCTCCTCCACCACCAGCTGGGTCTCGCACGCGACCTCATGGTCGTACCGGACGCACCGGCGGCAGAGGATGCACCGCTCCTCGTCCAGGACGATGAAGGGGCCCAGGTCCACCGCCTTGGGCTTGTGTTCCTTGGGATCGACCAGCCGGGAGGTCCCGGCGCCGTAGGCGAAGGTCAGGTCCTGGAGGTCGCACTCGCCGCCCTTGTCGCAGACCGGGCAGTCCAGGGGGTGGTTCAGGAGCAGGAACTCCAGGACCCCCTTCCGGAGGTCGGAGACCAGCTGGGTCTGGGTGTGGACCACCATGCCGTCGGTCACCGGGGTGGTGCAGGCGGTCACCGGCTTGGGCATCTTCTCCACCTGCACCAGACACATCCGGCAGAGGCCGGCGGGGTCTAGCTTGGGATGGTAGCAGAAGACGGGGATGTGAATCCCGACCTGCTTGGCGGCCTCGACCAGGAGGGTGCCCTTGGGCACCTGGACGGTGCGGCCGTCAATGGTCACGGTAACCAGTTCCTGGCTCACACCCGCACCTCCTTGGGGGCACCGGCCAGCGCCTCGAACTCTTCAGGGAAGTACTTCATCGCGGAGAGGACAAAGCCCAGGGAGGCGTCGGCCAGCGGGCAGATGGTGGTGCCGCTCATGGTGGTGCCCATGCTCCGGAGCACCTCCAGGTCCACCGGCTGGCCGCCGCCGGCCTGCATCCGCCGGAGGATCCGGTACATCCAGTTGGTGCCCTCCCGGCAGGGGGTGCACTGGCCGCAGGACTCCCCGGCGTAGAAGCGGCTGAAGTACTCCGCCACCTTCGGCATGCTGACGGTGTTGTCGTAGACGATCACACCCGCGGTGCCGAGCATCGACCCCGCGGCCCGGACCGAGTCAAAGTCCAGGGGGGTATCCAGGTGCTGCTCCACCAGGATGGGGGTAGAGGAGCCGCCGGGGGAGGCGGCCTTGAAGGTCCGGCCGGGGAGCATGCCGCCGGCGTGCTCGAAGATCAGCTCCCGCAGGGTGACCCCCATGGGCAGTTCGTAGTTCCCCGGCCGCCGCACCAGGCCCGAGACCGAGTAGATCTTGGGACCAGGGCTCGAGGCCGGGCCGATGGAGGCAAACCACTCCGCGCCCCGGTTGATGATGTGGGGCACGCAGGAGAGGGTCTCGACGTTGTTGACGATGGTGGGCATGCCGTACAGCCCCACCACCGCCGGGAACGGGGGCTTGAGCCGGGGCTCGCCCCGCTTGCCCTCGAGGGAGTTGAGAAGGGCCGACTCCTCGCCGCAGATATAGGCCCCCGCGCCCCGGTGGACGACGATCTCCTGGCTCCAGCCGGAGCCGAGGATGTTCTCCCCGATATAACCCCGGGCCCGGGCCTGCTCGATGGCCGCCATCAGGGACTTGTACCCCCGGTAAAACTCGCCCCGGATGTAGATGAAGCTCTTCGCCGCCCCGATGGCGTAGGCCGCCAGCAGGATCCCCTCGATCAGCTGGTGGGGATGCCACTGGATGAGGATCCGGTTGTTGCAGGTGCCAGGCTCGGACTCATCCGCGTTGCAGACCAGGTACCGGGGCCGGCCGTCGTTGGGCAGAAAGCTCCACTTCCGGCCGGTGGGGAAGCCCGCGCCCCCCCGGCCCCGGAGGTTGGACCGGGTGACCTCCTCCCGGACCTCGTCGGGGGTCATCTGCTTGAGGGCCTTGCGGAGGGCCTGGTAGCCGCCCTGGGCCTCGTAGACCCGGATGTCGTTGAGGTCCAGGACCCCGATGCCCTTGGTCAGTACCGGCTCAAAGCTCACTGGTCGCCGCCCTCCTTGCCGGCTCCCGGCGACTCCTGCGGCGCCTCCGGCCCAGCCGGGGCCGCCGGGGCCTCCACCGCCCTGGCGCCCTCCGCCGGGGCCGTCGCGGCCTCCGCTGCCGGCGCGCTGGTGCCCTCCGCCGGGACAGCGGCCGCCTCCGCCGCTGCAATCTCCGGCGGCACCTTCGGCAGGTCATTGGGGTCGGCATCCCAGAAGTGACCGGTGAGGAGCCGCTTCTCGATGTGAGCTTCAGGCCCCTTGCCCGAGCGCAGGTCCTCGATCAGGGCGTCGATCTTCTCCTCGGTGAGCCGGATGACGTACTCGCCGTTCACCTGCAGCACTGGGCCGGCATCACAGGCCGCCAAGCACTCGTGGGTGATCTCGAGGGAGATGAGCCCGTCGGGGGTGGTCTGGCCGCTCTCGATGCCCAACTTCTGCTTCAGGTACTCCCGGAGCCGCTCGCCGCCCATCAGGGCGCAGGAGCAGTTGTTGCAGAAGACGATGTGGTACTTGCCTACCGGGTGCCGGTGGTACATCGAGTAGAAGGAGCAGACGGATTCGACATAAGCCTGGGTGAGGCCGAGGAGGTCGGCGACAGCGGCAATGTCCTCATCGGCCACGTACCCCCGGACCTCTTGGGCCAGGTGCAGAAGCGGCATCAGCGCCGACCGGCGGTCCGGGTACTGGCCGATAATCCGCTCGATCTCCTCCCGGCGCTCGGTCACCCAGGCGGGCTGTTCAAAGAGCGGCATCTCAGCGGTCCACCTCCCCGAAGACCGGGTCCGCAGCGGCGATGACGACCACCATGTCGGCGATCTGGCAGTTCTTCAGCATCGCGGGCAGGGCGTGGACGGCGTAGAAGGACGGCGGCCGCACCCGGACCCGCCAGGGCTTGTTGGTCCCCATGGAGACCACGTAGACCGCGAACTCGCCCCGGGCGGACTCCACCGCCTGGTAGACCTCCCCGGGCGGCACGTCAAAGCCGTAGGAGACCAGCTTGAAGTGATGGATGAGGGCCTCCATCGACTGCTTGACCTCGGCCTTGGGCGGGAGGCTGATCTTCCGGTCCTCGCACCGGAACGGCCCTTCGGGCATCCCCTCAAAGGCCTGCTGGACGATCTTGAAGCTCTCCTCGATCTCCCGCATCCGGACGACCATCCGGTCATAGCAGTCGCCGTTCTGGCCCACAGGCACCTCAAAGTCAAACTTGTCGTAATCGCAGTACGGAAAGGCCTTGCGGACGTCGTAGGGGACCCCCGAGGCCCGGAGGTTGGGGCCGGTGAGGCCGTGGGCGATGGCCTCCTCCGGGCTCAGCTTGCCGATGCCCTTGGTCCGGTCGATGAAGATCGGATTCTCTAGGATCAGGCTCTTCAGCTCTTCCAGCCGCTCCGGGAACTTCTTGATGAAGTTTCGCATGATTTCGTTGAAGTTCGCCGGCAGGTCCTGCTGGAGGCCGCCGATCCGGAAGTAGGACTGGTGGAGCCGGGAGCCGGCCACCTCCTCGAAAATGTCGAGGATCATCTCCCGGATGTCGAAGGCGAGGAAGATGGGGGTCATAGCGCCGACGTCCACGCCGCCGGTGCCGAAGTAGACCAGGTGGCTGGAGATGCGCTGGAGTTCGGCGAGCAGCACCCGGGTCCAGACCGCCTTGGGCGGCACCTCAATCCCCAGGAGCTTCTCCACCGCCAGGGAGTAGCCGAGGTTGTTCGAGAGGGGCGAGAGGTAGTCCATCCGGTCCAGGACCGTGATGGCCTGCTGCCAGGTCAGGTGTTCCGCCGTCTTCTCGATGCCGGTGTGGAGAAACCCGTGCTCCGGCGTCGCCTTGACGATGGTCTCTCCCTCGAGTTCCAGCACCAGCCGGAGCACCCCGTGGGTGGCCGGGTGGTGCGGGCCGACGGAGAGGGTCATCCGGTCCTGGGCCTGCCCGGCGACCTCCTGCTGCAGTTCATCCTTCAGGCCCATCCGAATCACACTTCCTTCTGTCCCGATTGCCCTGTCTCAGTTACCCTAGTCCCGAGTGGCCGAAGCCGATTGGCCGATCCCGATAGGACCATCCCGAAGGGACCATCCCGGTTGCCTGCGCCCAAAGGCCCGGGGTCGCGAATGGTCCGGGTCCGTCACTCCTTGATGGGCTGGTACGGGTTCCGCTCCGCCAGGGGGATGTCGGTGATAAGGTCCCGGTGCCCCCGGAGGGGGAAGTCCTTCCGCAGGGGATGCCCCTCAAAGTCGTCGGGGTTGAGAATCCGGGTCAGGTTCGGGTGGCCCCGGAAACGGATGCCGAACTGGTCCCAGACCTCCCGCTCCGCGGGGTTGGCGTTGGGCCAGAGGTCCGAGAGGCTGTCCACCTCCGGCCGCTCCCCGCCCACGGGTACCCGGACCCGGAGCTTCCAGAGTTGGGGCCAGGCGAAGAAGTGGTAGACCACCTCGAAGCGGTCGCTCCCCTGCCGGTGGGGGTAGTAGTCCACCGCGCTCAGGTCGAGGAGCATGTTAAAGCCCCGGGCCTTCAGCCACTGGGCCAGCGGCCGGATCTGCCCGGGCTCGGCCTGCAGCTGCGGGATCTCGAAGGGGGTCGGCAGTTCCCGGACACCCTCGGGGAAGGCCTTCAGGATTTCGGGAATAACCTCCCGCCGCAGCTCTTCCAGGGCGGCCCAGCCGGGTCCCTTGCTCATGCGCGCACACCACCCTTGCGGTAGCCCTTGCCGACGGCCTCCTTGAGCTTCAGCAGGGCATCCAGGACCGCGTCCGGGGTGGGCGGGCAGCCGGGGACGTAGATGTCCACCGGAATCACCTGGTCCACGCCCTGGACGATCGCGTAGTTGTCGAAGATGCCGCCGCTGGAGGCACAAGCGCCCATGGCCATCACCCACTTGGGCTCGGCCATCTGCTCATAGATCTGGCGGATCACGGGCACCATCTTATTGGAAAGCCGCCCGGAGACGATCATCAGGTCCGCCTGCCGAGGGGAGGCCCGGAAGGCCTCGGAGCCGAACCGGGCGGCGTCGTACCGGGGCGTCACCAGGGCCATCATCTCGATGGCACAGCAGGCGAGGCCGAAGGTGAGGGGCCACATGCTGTGCTCCTGGGCCCACCGGGTGAACTTCTCCACCGTGGTGAGCATGTAAGGCTCGTCGCTCAGGCCCGGCAGTGGCAGGTTCAGCGCCACTGGAATCCCCCCTTCTTCCACACGTAGGCGTACCCGACGGCCAGGACCAGAAGGAAGACCAGGGCCTCTACCAGGCCGAAGACCCCCAGCTCCCTCAGGTTGACCGCCCAGGGGTAGAAGGAGGCCGCCTCCACGTCGAAGATGACGAAGAGCATGGCCACGAGGTAGAACTTGACCGGGAACCGCCCGAGCATCGGTGCCGTCGGATGACCGGATTCATAAGTCAGGTACTTGGACGGCTCGGGCTTTTTCGGCGTGATCAGGGAGATCGCGATCGAGATCCCCACCGGCACCGCCAGAGCCAGGGCCGCGTAGATGACCAGTGGCAAGTAGGGGTGCACGCCTCAGGGCCTCCTCTCCACCTCACCCCGGTTCCGTGCGGCGCGGCGGTGGGACCTCCTGCCCCACTCCCTGGTGAACCGCACGCCGGAGCCTCTTCCCGCGAATTTGTGACCGAATGAACGAAGTCGCCCAGAGCAGCCGGCACGTGAAGGGCGTAACAACTCTTTCCAGGATCGATGCGCGGCGCTCATAGACAGTATACCAAGTTGAACGCCGCAATGCCACCCAGCGTTTCAATTGGATAAACAACGGAGACAGGCTGACAGACAAGTCAGTACCGGCAGCCCTAGACCCAGCCCTGCCGGCCGAGCCACCGGAGCCAGGGCAGCGCCGGGCGGACGAGCCACGTGGCCCACCCCGCGCCCGCCACCTCCTCCGCCGCTACCAGGGGCACCTGGTGCAGCACCCACTCTCCCCAGGCCACTTCCACCGTCCCCAGGGGCGTGCCGGGGTGGACGGGCGCCGGGGCGGCGGGCGGCAGCCGGAAGGTGAGAACCGGCGCGCCGGCCAGGGACCGGGGCACCACCACCGCCAGCGGCGCCGCGGGGGCCACCCGGATCCGGGGCTCCCGGCCGCCCCGGACCGGGACCTCCCACAGCCCGTCCCCCGGTTGAGCCAGGGGCACCAGCCGGAAATGCTCGAATCCCCAGTTGAGCAGCTGGGCGGAGTCCTCCCACCGGGCGTCGGCATCGAGCACCACGGCAATCAGCTTCTGCTCCACCCCTGTCTCCGGGTCCGGCCGGGTCGCGGAGGCAACCAGGCACTCGCCGGCTGCTGAAGTGGTGCCGGTCTTCACCCCGTCTGCCCCCGGCAGGTGCCAGAGCAGCCGGTTGGTGTTGCTCAGGACCCGGGCCCCGGCCCCCTCCCCCACCAGGGCCTCCCGCTGCCGCACCAGCTCCGCGAAGACCGGGTGGGCCAGGGCGTGCCGGGTAATCACGGCCAGGTCGTAAGCGGTGCTGTAGTGGCCGGGCTGGTGGAGGCCGTGGGGATTGAGAAACCGGCTCTGCCGCGCGCCCAGTTCCCGGGCCCTTTCATTCATCAGGGCCGCGAAGGCCTCCACGGAGCCGGCAATATGCTCCGCGATGGCCACCGCGGCGTCGTTCCCGGACCGGAGCAGGAGCCCTCGGAGCAGGTCGTGGAGGGTGTAGACCTCCCCGGCCCGGAGGGACATGCTCGACCCCGGCGTGGCCGCTGCTCGCCGGGAGATGGTCACCCGGTCGCTGAGCCGCCCTCGCTCCAGGGCAATGAGGGCGGTCAGGATCTTGGTGGTGCTGGCCGGCGGCCGGCGGGTCAGGGCCTCCCGGGCATGGAGCACCTGCCCGGTCTGCCAGTCCATCAGGATCGCGGCCCGGGCGCTGAGCCGGGGCGGGGGTGGGACCTGGGCCAGAAGCCCCTCCGGAAGCCGGCCGGGCACCGCCCTCTCCGCCTGGGTCCCGGACCGAGGGGCTGCCTGCGTCATGGCGGGAGCCGCCAAGAGCTGGGAGACTACCGGTCTCCCGGGCCCCACCCCGGGCCCGGGAGACTGCCACAGCAGCGCCGAGACCGCGAGGGCCAGGGCCGGCCCGCACAGCCAACCGCCCAGCCGGGACCGCCTCAGGGATTCCCGGCACAGGGATCTCCGCTTCACAAACCTCCTCCCCCTCCCAGGATGAGTACCGACCCGGGCCCCGGACTATGCCCGGGTTCCGGGCAGGACCGGGAAAGAGCCGGTCAGCGGCAGAGTTCGGTACAAAATGAGGAAAGCCGCCTGCGCAGGCGGCTGTCGCTTTTGCGTGGCATGAATAGGCGTGGCTACCGGGCCTCGATCACGATCCGGCGGTAGGGCTCCTTGAAGTGGCCGAACTCCACGCCGTTGACGGTGACCGTGATGGCGGCCAGATCCCCGAGGTGGAGCCGCATCTCCTCCGTGGCCACGTAGGTCTTCACGGTGCCCCCTGGCCAGGTCGCTTCCGCCACCGGCCGGCCGTCGGCCTCCACCCGGTACCAGGCCCGGTACCCTTCCTTCACGGCCAGGGTCACCTCGATGGGACCAGGCGAAACGGTGATGGGCACCCACCAGGACCCCTTCTCCCGGTACGGCTCCCCCCGCACCACCTGCACCGGCGGCTCCGGGGGCTCCTGGGTCGCCGGGGCCTCCTCCTGGGCCGGGGTCTCCACCGGCGGTGCCGGGGACTCCTGGCTCGCCGGCGGTTCCCCCGCGGGCGGGGCGGCGGTCTCGTCGCCCCGGTTGGAGAACAGGACGTACCAGCCGACAGCCAGCCCCAGGACGGCGACCAACACGGCCAGAGCCCACCGGGCCCACCCACCGGCGGCCCCGCCCGCCGCCAGCCCGGCCTGACCTCCGGCCCGCCGGCGGGAAGTCCCGGCGAGGTCCGCCGCCGGGGTGGGCTGGCCAGCCCCGGCCAACGGCCCCTCAGCCCCAGGGGAAGGCCGGCCGGCTCCGGCGGGAGCCCTGCCGGCTTGCGGACTCAGACCCTCCTCGCGGGCTGCGCCGGCTTCTCCCTCCCGGGCCTGGGCCTTGAGGGCCTTGTACTCCCGGACCAGGGCGTCGCCGTCCAGCCCCAGGAAATTGGCATAGGACCGGAGAAATCCCTTGGTGTACACCTCACCCGGCAGGTCCGATTCCCGCCCCTCTTCTAGGGCCAGGAGGTACTTCTTCCGGATCTTGGTGGCATCCTCGGCCATGGCCAGGGTCAGGCCCTGGGCTTCCCGCGCTTCCCGCAGTTTCTTTCCGATAATTTCCAATTCGCCGGCCATGGGCATGCCCTCCCTCGGCCCTCGGAGCACGAATTCTGGGGATCCGCTGGGGTGTGGGTGTCCGCCGCACACTGTTTCAACATTGTGGGTCTCCGCCGCAATCCCTCTTTCAACAGCCTGGCGGAATCTCCTTCCCGGTGCGAGGGGATTGTCCGAGGTTCAGGACCCGGGTCCCATCCCGGCAGGGGCTGTGCGCCCAGGCCACCTTGGGCATCCGGCCCCCCGAAAGAGGGAGGGCCGCCGGGCGGATGCCGGCGGCCGCAAACTCCTCAGGGGGCCAGGCGGTTGAGCAGCCGGGGGAAGGGGATCGCCTCCCGGACGTGGTCGAGGCCGCAGATCCAGGCCACCGTCCGCTCCACCCCGATGCCGAAACCGGAGTGGGGGACGCTCCCGAACCGGCGCAGGTCCAGGTACCACCGGTAGGTCTCCTCCGGCAGGTTGTGCTCCCGGAGCCGCTGCCGGAGGAGCTCCGGATCGTGGATCCGCTGGCTGCCGCCGATGATCTCGCCGTACCCTTCCGGCGCCAGCAGGTCCGCGGCCAGCACCACCTCCGGCCGCTCGGGGTCGGGCTGCATGTAGAAGGCCTTGACCTTGGCCGGGAACTTCTCCACGAAGACCGGCTTGTCGAAGTGGAGCGCCAGGGCGGTCTCGTGGGGGGCGCCGAAGTCCTCGCCCCAGGGGATCGGCTGCCAGTCGGCGTCGGGCGTCCGGGCGTGGATCTCCTTCAACAGCTCCAGGGCCTCGTCGTAGGTGATCCGGGGGAAGGGCGGCTCCACCTTCTTCAGGGGCTCGATGTTCCGGCCGATGGTCTCCAGCTCCCGCATCCGCCGGGAGAGGACCCGCTGGACGATGTAGGTGACCATCTCCTCCTGGAGGCGCAGGTTGTCCTCGTGGGTGGCGAAGGCCCACTCGGGCTCGCACATCCAGAACTCGATCAGGTGCCGCCGGGTCTTGGACTTCTCCGCCCGGAAGGTGGGGCCAAAGGTGTAGACCCGGCCCAGGGCCATCGCCGTGGCCTCGACGTACAACTGCCCCGACTGGCTGAGGTAGGCCGGTTCGCCGCTGACGTACTGGGTCTCAAAGAGGGTGGTGGTTCCCTCCGCGGCGGTCCCCATCAGGATGGGGGACTCGGTCAGCACAAAGCCCCGCTCCTGGAGGAAGTCGTGCATGGCCCGGGTGATCTCGTTCCGAATCCGGAGGATCGCCACCTGCCGGGGGGTCCGGATCCAGAGGTGCCGGTGGTCCATCAGGAACTCGATCCCGTGCTCCTTGAGGGTGATGGGATAGTCCAGGTCGGCGATCTGGACCACCTGCAGGTCCTTGACCCCCAGCTCGTACCCACCGGGGGCCCGGGCATCCTCCCGGACCGTACCCCGGACGATGACCGACGACTCCTGGGTGAGCCGCTTGGCTTGCTCGAAGACCTCCTCGGAGACGTCGTTCTTAAAGACGACGCACTGGCAGAGGCCGGTGCCGTCCCGGAGGATGATGAACTGGATCTTGCCGGAGCTGCGGTAGTTGTAGACCCAGCCGCGCAGTTCAACGTCCTCGCCGACGTGCTGGTAGAGTTCGCTGACTGTGACCCACTTCATCGGAGAGCCTCCTGCGTCCCAACATCTGTTACGATGATACCACGGCCGGACGGCAACAGGGAAATCCCGGCACCGGAACCGGCCGGCGGCCCTGAGCGAGGTGCCAGCGTCCAGGGGACCCCGGCACCCGAGCCGCCCGGGTGCCGGGTTGTGGGAGGTGACCCTTTCCCGTGTACAGCCGCCTCGACCATGCGGTGCTGGCGGTCCGAGACCTGGAGGAGGCGGCCGCCTCCTTCCACCGCCTGGGGTTCCACGTTGTACCCGGCGGGGAACACCCCTGCTGGGGCACCCGAAACTGCCTGATCTTCTTCGACCTGACCTACCTGGAGCTGGTGACGGTGACCGAACCGGACCGGGCCCGGAGTACAGGCTTCGGCGGTGCGGTGGCCGACGCCCTGGAGCGGGGGGAGGGGCTGGTCACCGCAGTCCCCGGAACCCGCGACGCCGCAGGCCTCGCCCGGGTCCTCCGTGCCCGGGGCACCCCCTGCGGCGACCCGGAGCCGGGGGAGCGCCGGCGCCCCGACGGCAGCCTCGTTACCTGGCGGAACCTCTTCCTCCCGCCGCCCCCGGGGGTCCCTCTCCTCTTTGCCATCGAGCACGGCCGGCCGGATCCGGAGCGCCGGGCAGACCTGGCCGCCGCGGGCGCCCTCCAGCCACACCCGCTGGGGGTCACCGGCCTGACCGGGGTGGCGTGGGTGGCGCCGGACGGCGCTGCCGCCGCCCGGGCGCTGGGCGCGGCCCTGGGGCTCGAGGCCGTGGGACCCGAGGTCGATCCGGCCCTCGGGGCCCGGGTCTGGCAGGTGCCCCTCCCGGGCGGGGGGCTGGAGGTGCACGAGCCCCTGGGGGCGGAGGGCCCCGCGGGCCAGGCCCTGGCACGGCGGGGCCCAGGGGCGTACGCCCTCAGGCTCCGGGCTCCGGACCTGGCCGCGGCCCGGCGGCACCTGGCCGGGGCCTCGGTCCCCGCCGCGGAGGTGGCCGGGGCCCTCGTGGTGCCGCCGGAGGCAGCCCACGGCGCCTGGCTGCGGCTGGGCCCGTGACCCTCGCGGCCTTCGGGCTGCCCTGGCCCCCTCCTTCTCATCCCATCAGCACCTTCAGAAGAAAGGAGAGGTGATGCGGGTTGGCGGTAGTGGTCATCACCGGCGCCTCCAGCGGCATCGGCGCGGCGACAGCCCGGCTGCTGGCGGCCGAGGGCCACACCCTGGTGCTGGCGGCCCGGCGGCAGGACCGGCTGGAGGCCCTGGCGGCTGAGTTGGGGTCCCGAGACCGGGTGCTGCCCGTGGTCACCGACGTCACCCGGCGGGAGGACGTAGAGGCCCTGGCGAGCCGGGCTGGGGAGGCCTTCGGCCGCATCGACGTCTGGATCAACAACGCCGGGGTCGGGATCCCCTACCCCTGGTGGGAGCAGCCCCCGGAAGCGATCGTCCGGGTCGTCGAGACCAACCTGACCGGGGCCATCTTCGGGGCCCGGGCGGCGATCCCCTGGATGATCCGCCAAGGCGGGGGGCACATCATCAACGTGGGCTCCGTGGCCGGGCACGTGCCCTTCTTCTCCGTCTACTCGGCCACCAAGGCCGGCCTCCGGGGCTTCACCGAAGGGCTCCGGCGGGAGTTGCGCCCCTACGGCATCCACGTCTCCCTGGTGAGCCCCGGCTTCATCCGCACCGAGATGACCCGGGGAATCTCCATGCCCGGCATGGCACCGCCGGAGGTGGTGGCCCGGGCCATCGTCAGGCTAGTGGCCCGGCCCCGGCGGGAAGTGGTGGTCCCCGGCTGGTACCGGCTCTTCATCCTGCTCAACGGCCTCGCCCCGGGGCTCTTGGACCGGGCGGTCCACCGGATGGGGGTCTACCGGGCCCGGGCCCGGAGGGATGCTTCCGTCGCCCAGGAACAGCCCCGGTAGGGAAACCGCCGCCAGCGGCGGGCGCACCTGCAGCCCCCTGCCCCCGGGGGCGCGGCGACCCCCCGCGGCGCCGCACCTCAGACCGGCATCACCCCGTGCTTCCGCTCCGGCCGGACCACCCGTTTGGTCGCATAGGCCTCGAACCGGGCGATCAGTTCCTCCCGGAGCCGCCGGAAAGGAACGACGTCGTCCACGATCAGCTCCGAGGCGAGCCGGTAGATGTCGATGTCCTGGCGGTACTCCGCCCGCTTCTGCTCCACAAAGGCCCGGCGCTCCTCCTCCGTGGGCAGTTCGGCGATCTTGTTGGCGTAGACGGCGTTCACCGCCGCCTCGGGCCCCATCACGGCGATGGCCGCGGTGGGCAGGGCCAGGGTGGCGTCGGCGTCGTAGGCCGGGCCGCACATGGCGTAGAGCCCCGCGCCGTAGGCCTTCCGGACGATGACGCTGATCTTCGGCACCGTCGCCTCAGCCACCGCGAAGATCATCTTGGCCCCGTGGCGGATGATCCCCGCCCGCTCCACCGCGCTGCCGATCATGAACCCCGGCACGTCGGCGAGGAACAGAAGCGGGATGTGGAACGCGTCGCAGAGCCAGACAAACCGGGCCGCCTTGTCCGCGCTGTCGACGAAGAGGACGCCGCCCTTGACCCGGGGCTGGTTGGCCACCACCCCGACCACCCGGCCGCCCAGCCGGGCAAAGCCGGTGATGATCTCCGGGGCGAAGAGCCGCTTGAGCTCGAAGAAGGAGCCCGCATCCACCAGCCGGTGGATGAACTCGTACATGTCAAAGGGGGTGTTCTGGTTCGCCGGGACGATGGCCTCGAGGTCCCGGCCCGGGGCTGGCTCCGCCGGGTCGTACCGGGGCGGGGCCTCGCCGCTGTGCTGGGGCATGTACCGGAGGTACTCCCGGGCGAGGCGGATCGCCTCCTCCTCCGAGGCGGCCAGGAGGTCCCCGCAGCCCGAGACGGTGCAGTGCATCCGGGCGCCGCCCATCTCCTCCAGGGTCACCTTCTCGCCGATGACCATCTCCGCCATCCGGGGGGAGCCCAGGTACATGGAGGCGTTGCCCTCGACCATGATCACCACGTCGCAGAAGGCGGGGATGTAGGCGCCGCCCGCGGCGGAGGGGCCGAAGAGGAGGCAAATCTGCGGCACCACCCCGGAGAGGAAGACCTGGTTCCGGAAGATGCGCCCGGCGTGCCGGCGGCCGGGGAACATCTCGATCTGGTCGGTGATCCGGGCGCCGGCGGAGTCCACCAGGTAGAGCATCGGCACCCGCAGCCGCTCCGCGGTCTCCTGGATCCGGAGGATCTTCTCCACCGTCCGGGCCCCCCAGGAGCCGGCCTTGACCGTCGAGTCGTTGGCCATGAAGGCGACGGTGCGGCCGTGGACCTTGCCGAGGCCCGTCACCACCCCGTCCGCGGGGAGGTCGCTGGCCAAGCAGTTGGCAAAGATCCCGTCCTCGATCCACTCGCCCCCGTCCAGGAGAAGCCGCAGCCGCTCCCGGACGAAGAGTTTCCCCTTCTCCGCGTTGGCCCGGTGGTACTTCTCCGCCCCGCCCCGCTCGATCTGCCGCCGGCGTTCCAGGAGCTGCTCGTCAAAGCCCATCGGCCCCTCCACCTCCAGCGTGAGTTGACCCCTCCGGCGGCGCCCTCCGGCCGCCCATGCCGTGCCGCCCTCCGGCCGCCGCTCCTTCCCGCGCGCCCCTGCGGAGCCGGTCAGGCCCGCCTTTTCTCGGGCTCCCTGGGTGTGTTCTCGGGCCCCCTGGGCAGGCGCCAGGGCCGCCCTTACCACCGGAGCCCCCGGAGCACCTCCTCCAGGGCCGCCAGGGCCCGCTCCTCCGCCTGCTGGGCCCGGTAGAGCGCGTCCGCCGCGGCCCGGCGCTTCTCGGGGTCGGCCAGGGCCGCCTCTGCCCGAGCCACCGCCTCCTCCGCCTGGGACGTGGCCGCCTCTGCCCGGGCCAGGGCCTCCGCGCCGGCCCCGCCCGCCGCCCCGGCGTCCCCGGTGGCCTCGCTGCCGGCGGTCGTCCCCGAGGGCCCCGGCACCGCCGGGCCGGCGAAGGGCAGGATCGCCCGGACGGCGGCCAGGTGCTCCGCCGCCTCGGCGTAGGCATCTGCAGCCCGGCCCGCCGCCTCCCAGCCCCGGTTCTGGGCGAGGTACCGGCAGAACCGGGCGGCCCCCTGCCGGACATGCCAGAGGTACTCGGCGCAGTAGGCCATCCCCTGGGCGGTCCCCGGGGCATGCCGGGGCATCCCGAGGGCCGTCCGCCAGGCCTGGTAGGCCCGGAGGCCGAAGTAGTACCACCCGTCCCGGCTGGGAGGCGCCCAGCCGTGGTCCACCGCGAACCGGACCGCCGCCTCCTCCGCGGCCACCGGGTCAAAGTCCGGCTCCGCGGCCACCGCGGTGATCACCTCCAGCTTCGACCAGGGGTGATCCGCCGGCGGCAGGTCCGCCAGGGAGACCGCCACCGGCTCCGGCGGCCCTGCAGGCCGCAGCGCGAGGAGCCGGTCCCCCTCCAGCCCTACCACCAGCCCGTACTCCGCCAGGCCCCCCAGGTCGTAGGCGATGGCCGGCCAGCCCCGGTCCAGGCTCTGCCGGATCTGCTCCCGGGCCTGGTCCCGGAGGGCGGCCATCTGGGGCTCGCCCGGGGCGGCTCCGGTGTACCGGAACCAGACCCGGAGCCGCTCCCACAGGGGCAGGAGCTGGTGGAAGTTGTACGCGGTGGGCCCTTCGCTGCTCACCACCAGGTCGACGCACGTGTAAAAGGCCAGGCCGCTCAGCCCCAACAGGTAATCCGCGGAGTCGATCCCCCCGGCCGGCGGCGCCGGCGTCCCGCCCCGCACTGCGGCCAGCAGCCCCTCCAGGGCCCCCAGGAGGCTGGGCCAGCGCCGGGGGAGGGTAACGCCTGTGAGAACTCGTTCCATGCTGCCTCGCTGCCTCCCGGCGGCGGTGCGGGGGCCGGGGCGCCGCCGGACCACCGACACCGGGAGCCCCTGGCCCCCGGCTGCCGGCCTGGCTACGGCCGCCGCCTGGCAGGCCCCCGGCTGCCGACCCGGATGCAGCCGCCGGCCAGCCGCCGCCGGGCCCCCGCTACTCGCCGCGGTATTCCGGTTTCCGCTTCTCCGCAAAGGCCCGGAGCCCCTCCAGCCGGTCCCGGGTCGGGATAGTCTCCTGGTAGTACTGCCACTCCAGGGCGAGCCCCTCCCCCAGGGCGTCCGCGGCGTTGAGGGCCTTCTTCGCCGCCCGGACCGCCACCGGCCCCATCTCAGCGATCCGGGCCGCCATGGCCCGGGCCGCGGGGAGCAGTTCGGCCCGGGGCACCACCCGGTTCACCAGGCCGATCCGCTCCGCCTCCGCGGCGCCGACCCGGGCGGCGGTGAAGATCAGCTCCCGGGCCCGGCCCGGCCCCACCAGCCGGGCGAGGCGCTGGGTACCCCCCGCCCCGGGGATGATGGCCCAGGAAAGCTCCGTGAGCCCAAGCTCCGCGTCCTCCGCGGCCAGGCGGATGTCGCAGGCCAGGGCCAGTTCCAGCCCGCCGCCGTAGCAGCCCCCGTGGATGGCGGCGATCACCGGCACCGGCAGCCGGTAAACGCCATTCACCGCCTTCCGGAGCCGGTGGACCGTGGCGTAGACCTCCGCCTCGGTCATCCCCGCCCGCTCCTTCAGGTCCGCCCCGGCGCAGAAGGCCCGGGCCTCCCCGCCGTGGAGAAACACCGCCCGCACCTGCCGGTCCACCGCCAGCGCGGCCACCACCCGGTGCAGCCCCTCCAGCACCGCCCCGGAGAGGGCGTTGTGCCGCCCGGGGTTGTTCAGCACCACCTCGGCCACGGGCCCCTCCCGGCGGAGCAGCACCGCCTCCCCGGCCATCAGACCTCCACCTCCATCCGCAGGAGGGCCGCGGCGAAGGTCTTCCCCAGGTTGTCCGACCGCAGGGACCGGGGGGCGCCGCCCCCCAGGGCGCCGTGGACGACGAACTTCAGGGCCATCACGTTGGGCACCTCGTACCGCTCCACCGGTCCCCGGGCCACCGGGGCGAAGTAGGCCGCCACCGCCCCGGCGGTCACCTTCTCCTTCAGGATTTGCCAGCCCCGCTCGTCGTAGGCAAAGAGGCTGATGTCCGCCGCGTCCCCCTTGTCCCCGGCCCGGCCGTGGGCGATCTCGATGAGGCGGAACCGGCGCCGCCCCTGGTCCGGCGGGAAGGGGGGCGGCGGGCCGGGCTGCGCCGGCGGGAGGTCCGGCGGCGGCAGGTGGGGGGCCGGCGCCGCCGGCACGACCCCCGGCTCGGGCTCCACCTGGACGAGGTCGATGGCCACGTAGGGCTCCACCTCCTCCCGGGGGACGAGGCCGCTCAGGAGGCCCATCACCTCCCGGGGCTGGGGAGTGCCGTGGATCGCCGCGGCCGCCATGGGGCCGGAGAGATAGAGCGGCGGGAACTCCCGGGCCAGCCGCTCGCAGTCCTCCCGGCGCCGGGTGCGGATGGCGATCCGGAGCCGGACCTCGTTGATGCTGTCCGGGTCCGCGGGCATGGGGGCCACCCCGCCCCAGAGGGAGTTGAGGCCGATGTACTCCACGTGGATCGCCTCGGGCCGCACCCCCTGCATCTCCAGCCGCCGGCGGATGATGGTCTCCGCCATCCGGGCCTTCTCCAGGGCGTCAGGCCAGCTGAAGCTGACGTACCCCTCCCCGGCCCAGCCGTCGCTGTACCCCACCAGGGCCTTGAGGGTCGGGGGGGCGGGCCGGCCCCGGGTGCCGGTCACCCGGACCCGGTCGGGCCCGGCCTGCTCGATCCGGGTGGTGGTCAGGTCGCAGACCACATCCGGGGTGATGTAGGCCCGGGGGTCGTGGATCTCGTAGAGGAACTGCTCCTTGACGGTCTCCTCGGTCACCATGCCGCCGGTGCCCGGGACCTTGGTGATGTAGAAGGTGCCGTCCTCGTACACCTCGGCGATGGGAAAGCCGATCCGCCAGAGCCCCGGCACCTCCCGCCAGCGGGTGAAGTTGCCCCCGGTGGCATGGCCGGAGCACTCCATGATGTGGCCCATGACGATCCCCTGGGCCAGCCGGTCCCAGTCGTCCTCGGCCCAGCCGAACTCGTGGAGCACCGGCCCGAGGAACTGGGCAGTGTCGGTGGTCCGGCCGGTGATCACCACGTCCGCCCCCTGGTCCAGGGCCCGGGCGATGGGCCGGGCCCCCAGGTAGACCGAGGCGAAGAGCACCCGGTCCCGGACGGTCCCGAGGCTCTCACCGGTCTCCGGGTCCTCGAACCGGCAGCCCTTCGCGGCCAACTCGTCCAGCCGGGGAAAAATGTTGTCCCCGGTGACCACCGCGATCTTGAGGGGGAGCCCCAGTTCCCGGGCCACCTCGGCCACCGCCCGGCCGGCCCCCGGGGGGTTGATGCCGCCGGCGTTGGTGATGAGCCTGATCTTCCGCTCGTAGCAGATGGGCAAAAGAGCCCGCATCATCGGGACCAGGTCCCGGGTGTACCCGGCCTCGGGGTCCCGCTGCCGCCCCTTCTGGAGGATCGCCAGGGTCAGCTCCGCCAGGGCGTCGCAGGCGATGTACCGGACATCGCCGTACCGGGCCAGGTCCAGCACCGGCAGGAGGGAGTCGCCGTAAAACCCCTGGCCGGCGCCGATCCGGATGCTCCGCATGGCCTCGCCTCCGCTTCGTCCCAGGGCCTCGCTGCCCATCCATCCGCAGCCTCGCTACCGAGCCCATCCACGGCCTCGCCGGGGCTCGCCCTTACGCCAGCTCCACCAGCACGTCGCCGGCGTTGACGAAGTCCCCTTCCTTCACCCGCAC
>JAKKUO010000093.1 GCA_021890795.1 Bacillota bacterium
CCCCACCGCGCCCTTGCGCCTCAAGGCTCCACAGCCCCCGGCTTCCACAGGATTTTGCCTCCCGGATGGCTAACAATATCACGGAGAGTCTTTCCCGGCGCCGGATCAGACGGATTACGGACAGCGGACGACCGGACCATCGACTACGGACCACGGACGCCCGTGGGCCGCCCCACCCGCGGGCCGTCCCACGCGAGGAGGGTCTACTTGTGAGCAATCTTGACCAACTCTGCATCAACACCATCCGCACCCTGGCCATGGACGCGGTGGAGAAGGCCAAGTCGGGCCACCCGGGCATGCCCATGGGGGCGGCCCCAATGGCCTACGTGCTCTGGACCCGGTTCCTGCGCCACAACCCCCGGAACCCCCGATGGCCCAACCGGGACCGGTTCATCCTCTCCGCCGGGCACGGGTCGATGCTGCTGTACAGCCTCCTGCACCTCACCGGCTACGATCTGCCTCTGGAGGAACTTAAGCAGTTCCGGCAGTGGGGTTCCCGGACCCCGGGGCACCCGGAGTACGGCCTCACCCCCGGGGTCGAGGTGACCACCGGCCCCCTCGGCTCGGGCTTTGCCACCGGGGTCGGCATCGCCATGGCCGAGCGGTATCTGGCGGACCGGTACAACCGGCCCGGCTTCCCCATCATCGACCACTACACCTACGCCATCGTCTCCGACGGCGACCTGATGGAGGGCATCGCTTCGGAAGCGGCCTCCCTGGCGGGGCACCTGCGGCTGGGGAAGCTGATCTACCTCTATGACGACAACCAGATCTCCATCGAGGGCAGCACGGACCTCGCCTTCAGCGAAGACGTGGCGAAGCGGTTTGAGGCGTACGGCTGGCACGTCCAGCGAGTGGCGGACGGCAACGACATCGAGGCCATCGCCGCGGCCATCGCGGCCGCCCGGGCGGAGGCGGAGCGGCCGTCCCTCATCATGGTCCGGACCCGGATCGGCTACGGCAGCCCGAACAAGGAGAACTCCCCGGAGGCCCACGGCGCGCCCCTGGGGGAGGAGGAGGTGCGCCGGACCAAGGCGGCCTACGGCTGGCCCGAGGACGCCCAGTTCCTGGTGCCCGACGAGGTCCGGGCCCACATGGGCGCGGCGGTGCAGCGGGGCCAGCAGTGGGAGACGGAGTGGAACGACCTCTTCCGCCGGTACGAGGAGGCCTACCCGGCGGAGGCCGCGGAGCTGAAGCGGATCCTCTCCGGCCAGCTCCCCGAGGGGTGGCACGAGCGCATCCCCACCTTCCCCGCCGGCGGGTCGATGGCCACCCGGAGCGCCTCGGGCAAGGTGCTGAACGCCATCGCCCCGGTGCTGCCGGAGCTGGTGGGGGGCTCGGCGGACCTGGCGCCTTCCACCAACACCTACATCCAGGGCGGCGGGGACTGGGTTCCTGGGGACTTCCGGGGCCGGAACATCCACTTCGGCGTCCGGGAAAACGCCATGGGGGCGGCGCTGAACGGCCTCAGCCTCAGCGGCCTGCGACCCTACGGCGGGACCTTCCTGGTCTTCTCGGACTACATGCGGCCCACCATCCGCCTCGCGGCCCTCATGGAGCAGCCGGTGATCTACGTCTTTACCCATGACAGCATCGGCGTCGGCGAGGACGGGCCGACCCACCAGCCCGTGGAGCATCTGGCGGCCCTCCGGGCCATCCCCAACCTCGTGGTCTTCCGGCCCGCCGATGCCAACGAGACCGCGGTGGGCTGGCGGCTGGCCCTGGAGAACCGGAAGGGCCCCTTCGCCCTCATCCTGACCCGGCAGAACCTGCCGGTCCTCGACCCGGAAAAGGCCCGGGGCGCGGAGCGGGGCGGCTACGTCCTGGCCGAGGCCAGCAGCGGCCGGCCGGAGGTGATCCTCATCGCCACCGGCTCGGAGGTGAGCGTGGCCCTGGGGGCCCGGGAGATCCTGGAGAAGGAGGGCATCCCCACCCGGGTGGTCAGCCTGCCGAGCTGGGAGATCTTCGACCGGCAGCCCAAGGACTACCGGGACGCGGTGCTGCCGCCGGAGGTCACCGCCCGGGTGGCGGTGGAGGCCGCGGTGCCCATGGGCTGGGAGCGGTACGTGGGCCCCCGGGGCGCGGTGGTGGGCCTCAGCCGCTTCGGCGCCTCCGCCCCGGGCAAGGTGCTCTTCGAGAAGTTCGGCTTCACCCCGGAGAACGTCGCCCGGGTGGCCCGGGAGGTCCTCGGCCGGTAGGCGGCGGGCCCCAGGCGGGAGAAGGCAGCCGGCGGACGGGGTCAGCCCGGACCCGGGCGGGACAGGAGGGATCCCATGGCAAGGGCGGCCGGCGCCCCGGGGTGGCGGCCCTGGCTCTTCACCCAGGAGTGGGCCGATGTGCTCTTTGCCCACTGGCCGGTGCCCGCCGCCCCCCTGGCGGCCCGGCTGCCCCGGGGCCTGGCCCTGGACACCTACCAGGGCCAGGCCTGGCTCGGCGTGGTGGCCCTGCGGATCCCCTCCGCCCGGCTGGCAGGGGTCCTGCCCCTCCCCGGGGCCGGCGGCTTCGCCCAGGTGAACCTCCGAACCTACGTCACCTGCGGCGGGCGGCCGGGGGTCTGGTTCTTCAGCCTGGACGCTCCCAGCCGCCTGGGCGTCGCCGCCGCCCGGCTCTTCTTCCGCCTGCCGTACTTCCACGCCCGGGTCCGTGCGGCCCGGGAGGAGGGGTGGCTTGCCTTGCGGAGCCGCCGGGCCGATACCCGGGGCTTCGCCGCAGAACTGGCGGTCCGGTACCGGCCGGCGGGGCCGGCGGCCCCCGCCCGCCCCGGCAGCCTGGACGAGTGGCTCACGGAGCGCTACTCCTTCTACGTCGCCGATGGCCGGGGCCGGCTCCTCCGGGGGGACCTGCGGCACCAGCCGTGGCTCCTGCAGCCGGCGGCCGCGGCGTTCACCGCCAACACCCTGGCCGCGGGCCTGGGGCTGGGCCTCTCCGGCCATCCGCCGCTCCTACACTACGCGGAGGGGATGCCCGTCTGGTTCGGGCCCCTGATGCCGGCGGGTGGCGGGCCGGAGCCAGGCAGAGGGCAGAGTGGCGGGCAGCGAGGCAAGGCGTAGCGCGGCGGGGTGAAGGGGGCGGAGGGAAACAGCAGCAGGGCTGGGTGCAACGGTAGCAGAGCAAACGGTGGCAGAGCAAAGGGTGGCGGGAGGCACCTGACCCCCGCCACCCTTCCCTTTCCGGGCGGTCCCTTCGTCATTTCCCCGGTGCCGCCATATCCTGTTAGCAGGAGACGCCCCTGACAGGAGTCGGCTGGCGGGGCCCGGGGAAAGGGGCAGAGACGATGGATGACCGGGAGATGGCGGCCCTGGAGCGGGCCATCGGCACACTGTGGGATCAGGCCCGGGAGTTTGGCCTGGACCCGTTCCCCGTCCACTTTGAGGTGGTGCCCGCGGCGATCCTGTACGAGTTCGGCGCGTACCTCTTACCCGGCCGGTTCCAGCACTGGACCCACGGCAAGGCCTATTGGCTGATGAAGACCCAGTACGACTACGGCCTCTCCAAGATCTACGAGCTGGTCATCAACTCCGATCCCTGCTACGCCTTCCTCCTCGAGACCAACAGCCTCCTGCAGAACAAGTTTGTCGTCGCCCACGTCTTCGGCCACAGCGACTTCTTCAAGCACAACCTCTGGTTCCAGAACACCGACCGGCAGATCCTGGACGTGGTCTCCGAGCACGCCCGGCGGATCCGGACATACGGCCAGGAGGAGGGGGACCGGGAGGTGGAGGCGTTCCTCGACGCCGCCCTCTCCCTCAGCGACCACGTGGACCCCTACCCCCGGCGGGAGCCGCCTGCGTCCCGGCGCCGGGAGGAGGGCCGGGGCCGGGCCGGCGAAGGCCCTTCCCCCTATGCGGACCTCTTCCCGCCGGAACCGGAGGAGGCGCCGCCCCGGGCGGCAGGCCAGGGGTCGGCGCCGGGACGGGATCGGCGGTCGGGGCGAGGCTCCGCCTGGGAGCCGGCCCGGGTGCCGCCGGAGCCGGAGCGGGACCTGCTGCTGTTCCTGCTGGAGCATGCGGACCACCTGGAGGAGTGGCAGCGGGACATCCTGGCCATCGTCCGAGGGGAGAGCCTCTACTTCTACCCCCAGATGATGACCAAGATCATGAACGAGGGCTGGGCCACCTTCTGGCACAGCCGGATTCTCCGGGCGGCGGGGCTCAGCGACGAGGAGTTCACCGAGTTTGCCCGGCTCCATGCGGCGGTGACCACCCCGGGCGGGACCCGGATCAACCCCTACCACGTGGGGCTGCGGATCTGGGAGGACATCGAGGAGCGGTACGGCCGGGAGAGGCTCTTCGAGGTCCGGGAGCTGGAGAACGACGCCTCTTTCCTGCGCCTCTACCTGACGGAGGAGCTGTGCAAGGAGCTGGACCTCTTCCTCTTCCAGATGGAGGGGGAGGAGTGGAAGGTGACGAGCAAGGACTGGGAGCGGGTGCGGGATGCGCTGGTGGATAACCTGACGACCTTTGGCCGGCCGGTGATTGTGGTGGAGGACGGGGACTGGCGGGGCCGGCGGGAGCTGTACCTGCGGCACTGCTACGACGGGAGGCCGCTGGACATTCCGTATGCGGAGAAGACCCTGGCGTACGTGGAGCGGATTTGGGGCCGGCCGGTGCACCTGGAGACGGTGGTCCAGGGCAGGCCGCTGGTGCTGACCTGTGCGGAGGGGAAGGTGCGGCGGGGGTAGGAGGGAAGCAGCCCTCTGCTAGCGCCCCGGGTTCCGGGGGCAGCGGGCAGAGGGCTGTGCGCGGTTCCGCCGTTGGGTCGAAACGCCCGGTACACGCCGCTGCCGGAGGCGTGCTTCAGGATGAAGGAACGGGGGTTCGTTGAGACGCCCGTTAGTCGGAAGGGTATAACGGTTTTGTTTCTGAACATGATGCTCAGAACGACTGCTTGCCCGGGCTGGGCTTTGATCGTACCGTGACCGCTCCAGCGGAACGGGGGTTCACGGATACATCGTACTGCAGACCCAAGTAGGCTAGTGTGACGAGCAATATCCCTGCCGCTGCGTACCGCCTGATTCTCGATTCCTCCTTTGGCCTTAATCCCAAGAAAGGGTGTGGCATGTTTCAGAAAGGGTGTGGCATGTTTCCCCCACAGACAGTCAGGTACGGCCATGTCACTGTCCGCAACAGCAAGAGTCCCCATCAAGGTTCGGATCACCTTGGCGGTGGTTGGTGTATGGCGGTAGTTGGTGTAGACACGTACCCGTGGCCTAC
>JAKKUO010000094.1 GCA_021890795.1 Bacillota bacterium
GCGGCCCGGCCGGGTACCCCTGGGGTACCGGGTCGGGGCCGGCGCAGGAATTCCGCCGGCTGGGCGTGAATCCAATCAAGAAGTTGCGATTTGGGGGGTTGGGAATGCCGCTGATGGAGCCCTGGGGCAGTCATCCACGGCCCGTGGCCCTTCTGGGCTGGCCCGTGGCCCAATCGATCTCTCCGGCCATCCACAACGCAGCTTTCGCCGAAGCAGGGGTTCCGGGGCACTACCTGGCCCTGGCGGTTCCGCCGGAGCAGCTCCCGGACGCCCTCAGGGGCCTGGTGGCCCTCGGGTTTGTCGGGGCCAACGTGACGGTGCCCCACAAGGAGGCGGTGCTGCCCCTCCTGGATGAGGTGTCGCCGGAAGCGGCCCGGATCGGCGCGGTGAACGTCATCGCCGTGCGGGAGGGGCGCCTGGTGGGTGCGAACACCGATGCCGCCGGTTTCCTGGCCCACCTGCAGCGCCTGGGCATCGATCCCGCCGGGATGCGGGCGGTGATCCTGGGCGCGGGTGGCGCCGCCCGGGCGGTGGCTTACGCCCTGGCGAAGGCCGGCGTCCGGGAGCTGACGGTGCTGAACCGGACCCCGGCCCGGGCGGATGCGGTGGCGGCTCTTGCCCGGGACGTGGCCCGGGAGGAGGGCCGGGACCTGCCGGTGCGGATCGGGCCCCTCTCCGGCCCGGACTGCCGCATCATTCTCAGCCAGGCCCATCTGCTGGTGAACTGCACGCCCCTGGGGATGGGTCCGCACCCGGCGGAGACCCCGCTGCCGGAAGGGCTGGGGGCGCTGCCGCCGGGAGCCGTGGTCTACGACACGGTCTACCGGCCGGAGCCGACCTGGCTCATCCGGGAGGCCCAGAAGATGGCCCTGGTGGCCGTGGACGGCCTGGGGATGCTGGTCCACCAGGCGGCCCTCTCCTGGGCGGTCTGGTTTGGCCAGCCCGGGCCCCTGGCAGCCATGGAGGCCGCGGCGCACCGGGCCCTGGCCGCATCCCGGACGGCGGGGACCGCCGCGGATCCGGCGGCATCCGCCCCGGGGCAGTAGGCGTCCCATCGACCGCAGTCGGAGCCGGACGGATGACGGTCGGAGCCAAGCGGGACCGGAGCCGGGGCCAGATGGATGGGGCCCTGGCGGTTACCCATCGGAGGGAGCGGATGCCCGTGTGGCAGGAAGCCGCCGGGGTGCTGCTGGGCGGCGTCCTGGCTCTGGCCGGGGCGGCGATCTCGCCCCGGTGGACGACCCGGCGGCGCCGGGCCTGGGAGGTGGCGGCCTGCGCCCTGTCCGGGGGGCTGGTGGCCCGGCTGATCCTGGATCGGGCGCCGGGACTGGGGGCGGCCGTCCCCCAGCTCCTCCTCGCCGCGGTGCTGATCACCGCCAGCCTGGTGGACCTGCACGAGCGGATCATCCCCAACGAGCTGGTGCTGGTCACTGTGGCGGCCTGGCCGGTGCTCCACCTCCTGGTCCCCCGGTTCTCCTGGGTCTGGGCCCTGGGGGGCGCGGCCCTGGGCGGCGGGACGCTCCTCCTGGTGGCCCTGGCTACCCGGGGTGGGATGGGGATGGGGGATGTGAAGCTGGCCGGGGCCTTCGGCCTCTACCTGGGGCTGTCGGAGACCTTTGTCGCCCTGGCGGTGGCCTTCCTCCTCGGGGGGCTCGTGAGCCTCGCCCTCCTCGCCCTGGGGGTGGTGGGCCGGAAGGACCACATCCCTTTCGGTCCCTTCCTGGCTGCGGGGGCCCTGGTGGGACTGCTGTACGGGGATCCGCTCTTCCGGGCTCTGGGGTACTAGGCCTTTGCGGCCGGGGGCGGAGGGGAGGATGAGGGAAGGTGCTGCGCTACCTCACCGCGGGGGAATCCCACGGGCCGGGGCTGGTGACCATCGTCGAAGGGCTGCCGGCCGGGGTTCCTGTGGACCTGGAGGCGATCAACCGGGACCTCCGCCGCCGGCAGGGGGGCTACGGCCGGGGCGGCCGGCAGCGGATCGAGCAGGACACCGTCCGGCCCCTGGCCGGCTTGCGCCACGGCCGGACCCTGGGCAGTCCGGTGGCGTTCCTGATAGAGAACCGGGACTGGGTCAACTGGCAGGAGGTCATGTCCCCGGTGCCCGTTGCAGAGCCCACCGACCCCCGGGCGGCGGCGAAGGTGGTCACCCGGCCCCGGCCGGGGCATGCGGACCTCAGCGGGGTCCTCAAGTACGGCCACCGGGACGCCCGGAACGTGTTGGAGCGGGCCTCGGCCCGGGAGACCGCGGCCCGGGTGGCCGCGGGGTCCCTCGCCCACCAGTTCCTCCGGCAGTTCGGCATCCGGGTGGTGGGCTATGTGGTGGCCATCGGCCCGGTGGAGGCGGACCCGGCCCGGTACGCCGAGCTGCCCCTGGAGGAACTCGCGGAGCGGGCCGAGGTGTCGCCGGTCCGGTGCCCGGACCCGGAGGCCTCGGCCCGGATGGTGGCGGCCATCGACGAGGCCCGGGCTGCGGGGGACTCCCTGGGGGGCATCATCGAGGTGGTGGCGGTGGGGCTGCCGCCGGGGCTCGGGAGCCACGTCCACTACGACCGGAAGCTGGACGCGGCCCTGGCCCACGACCTCCTCTCGGTGCAGGCGATGAAGGGGGTGGAGTTCGGCCTGGGCTTCGCTGCGGCCCGGCGCCGGGGCTCGGAGGTCCACGACCCCATCGCCTGGGACCCGGACCGGGGTTACTGGCGGACCCGGAACCACGCGGGGGGCATCGAAGGAGGCATGACCACCGGAATGCCCCTGGTGGTGCGGGTAGCCCAGAAGCCCATCGCCACCCTGTACCGGCCGCTGCCGACGGTGGAGCTCTTCACCCACGCGCCCGCGGACGCCCGGGTGGAGCGCTCCGACGTCTGCGCGGTCCCCGCGGGGGCGGTGATCTGCGAGGCGGTGGTGGCCTTTACCCTGGCCCGGTTCTTCCTGGAGAAGTTCGGGGGCGACAGCTTGCAGGAGACCCGGCGAAATTACGAGGGGTATCTCGCCCAGTTGAGGGAGTTCTAATGGCAAACATCTATCTCATCGGCCCCATGGGGGCCGGCAAGAGCACCGTCGCCCGGACCCTGGCCGCGCAGCTGGGCTGGGACTGGACCGACACCGACCTGGAGGTGGAGGCCGCGGCCGGCCGCCCCATCCCGGCGATCTTCGCCGCGGAGGGGGAAGAAGGTTTCCGGCGGCGGGAGGAGGAGGCCCTCGCCCGGGTGGCGGAGCGGGACGGCCTGGTGGTGGCCACCGGCGGGGGGATCGTCCTCCGGCCGGTCAACCGGGAGCGGATGCGCCGGACCGGTTGGGTGGTCTACCTGACCGCGCCGCCGGAGGTGCTCTGGCGGCGGCTCACCCTGGGCCACGGCGTCTCGGACCGGCCCCTCCTCCGGGGCGAGGACGGGCAGGCCCGGCTGGCGGCCCTGGTGGCGGCCCGGGAGCCCCTCTACCAGGAGGTGGCGGACCTGGTGGTGGACACCCGGGATCGGGGGCCGGCGGAGGTCGCGGCCATCATCGCCCGGTGGCTCGCGGCCGAGGACCGGGGGCTGGACGAGAAGGCCAGGGGGCCGAGGCACCAGGCCAGGGAGCCGGGGGACAAAGGCAAGGGGCTGGGGGACGAGGGAGCATGACCGGGAAGGTGCGGGTCGAACTGGGGCCCCGGAGCTACTTCATCCACATCGGCCATGGGCTCATGAGCCGGCTGGGGGAGCTGGTCCGGGAGGCGATCCCGGACCTCACCCGGTTGCTGGTGGTGGCCGATGCCGGAGCCGCCACCTGGGGCGAGGCGGCCCTCCGGGCCCTCCGGGAAGCGGGGCTGGCCGCGGAGGTGACCACCGTGCCCGGCGGGGAGCGGTGCAAGACCCTGGCGGTGGCCGCAGCAGTCTGGGAGGCGTGCCTCGACGCCCGCCTCGACCGGCGGTCCGCCATCGTTGCGGTGGGCGGGGGCGCCGCAGGGGACCTGGCGGGCTTTGTGGCCGCCACCTACCAGCGGGGGATCGCCTTCGTCCAGGTGCCGACCACCCTGCTGGCCATGGTGGACGCCTCCGTCGGCGGCAAGGTGGCCATCAACCTGCCCCGGGCGAAGAACATGGTCGGGGCTTTCCACCAGCCCCGGCTGGTGGTGGCGGACCTCAGCACCCTCAGCACCCTGCCAGACCGGGAGTACCGCTCCGGCCTTGCGGAGGTGGTCAAGCACGGCATGATCCGGGACCGGGGGCTCTTTCAGCTCCTGGAGACCGAGGCCCAGGCGGTTCTGGACCGGGACCCCGAGGTGATGGCCGGGGTAGTGGAGCGGAACTGCCGGATCAAGGGAGCGGTGGTCTCCGCGGACGAGCGGGAGGGGGGCTTCCGGACGGTTCTCAACCTGGGCCACACCGTAGGCCATGCGGTCGAAGCGCTGGCCGGGCGGCTGGAGCGGGACGGGGGCCCTGGCGACGACGGGCTCCTCCACGGCGAGTGCGTGGCCATCGGCCTGGTGGCCGCAGCCCGGCTCAGCGCCCGGTCGGGGGTACTAGCGCAGCCGGACCTGCCCGAGCGGCTGGAGACCCTCCTCCGGCGGTTCGGCCTGCCGGTGCGGCTGCCGCCGGGGGTAGACCCGGCCGCGGTGGAAGCCGCCATGGCCTACGACAAGAAGGCCACCGGCGGCCAGCTCCGGTGGGTGCTGCCCGTGCGCATCGGTCAGGTCCAGGTCACCCCGTACGTGCTGCCCGAGGACGTCCGGGCGGTACTGGAAGAGCTCCGGTCTTAGGACCAAGGCGGGACCTTCGGCAGCCCGGGACATAGGCTGGGGTGAGGGCTGTCGGAGGAGGGATGTACATGCTGCGGCGCCAGTCGATCGTCGCAGAGCTGCACCGGAACATCGAGGCCCTGCGGGAGGTTGTCGCTGGCCTGAGGGAGTCGGTCCAGGAGCGGGACCAGCGGCTGCGGCAGCGGGAGCAAGAACTCATGGAGCAGGCAGAAGCTCTGGTCCAGCGGCAGAAGGAGCTGGAGGCCCTGGCCCGGGACCTCCAGCACCAGCAGGAGGACCTGCGGGCCACGGTGCGGGACCTGCTCTCGGCCCGGGCTGCCCTCGGGCTCCGGGCCAGGGCCCTGCGCCGGCGGGAGGAGAGCCTGGCCGCCCAGGCCGCAGTGCTCCTGGAGCGGGAGATGGGCCGGCGCCGGGGCCGCTGGGCCGCCGATGCCTGGGGGCCGCCTGACCTGGCCGGGGGCGAGGAGCC
>JAKKUO010000052.1 GCA_021890795.1 Bacillota bacterium
CTCGCGTACCGCCTTTTCCTCTTGTGGAACCCACACTTTCTAGTCTAGAGCCGAGCGACCAGGAAGGCCGGTAACCGCACGGGCCGCCTGGCGAATTTTCCAGGCACGAGCGCCACGGGCGGCGGAATTCAACCTTGACTTAGGAGCATATCCCAGTTATGGTTATCTCAGTGAACCATGTCCCGGCGCGCCCATTTCCCCAGGCGATTCCTGTCAGCACTATGCATGGGTTGACTGTTTCTGGTATGAATGATATAGTAGAGCCAGGCTGGTCCTGGGAATTCTTGTGGGAGGGAGGTACAGCTTCCGAAAATGAAGTCCACGGGCATTGTGCGGAAGGTCGATGAGCTCGGGCGGGTGGTCATCCCCATCGAACTCCGTCGCACCCTCAACATCGAGGAGAAGGACTCCCTCGAGATTTACGTCGACGGAGACAAGATCATCCTGCGGAAGTACGAGCCCGCCTGCGTCTTCTGCGGTAACGCGGCCAACGTCGAGAACTTCAAGGGCAAGAACGTCTGCCAGTCCTGCCTCTCTGCCATGGCCAGCCGGGTCATGGCCAACGCGGGCTAGTTTGCTCTTAGCGGAAGGGCGCTGGCACCGAGTTCAGCGGAAGGGTAACGCGATGGGAGCACCCGACGGAAGTCGGGTGCTCCTTTCGCGCGGATACGGCTGCCCGCCTGGGCGGGTCGCTTCGCCCGCCCGGGCGGTTTTGGCCCGGGGGCCGGATCACTCCGCCCGGGGCCGGCGCTTGGGCTGCCGAAACCGCCGGTTCCGGCCCGACCGCTTCTTCGGGGCTGCCGGTGTGCTGGCGGCCTCACCCCCGGCCTTCGTTTCCTGGCCCCTGGTCTCCTGGGCCCTGACCTCCTGGCTCCCGTTTTCCTGGGCCCGGGCCGACGCTTTCCGGCGCCGGCGGCGCCCCGACCGCCGCTTTGGGGCCGGCGTGCCCTCCGGCAACCCGTCCGGCTCTCCATGGGCCCCGGAACCCTCGGCGAGCCCGTCCGCGGCAGGGGCCGGCTCCGGTGCCTCCTGGGCCCGGGGGGGCCGGGTCCCCAGATCCAGGGCGACACCCGCGCTCGCCGTGACCGGCCCGTCGGGCTGGGCTTCCGAGAGGGCGGCGTTTCTCTCCGCCACCGCCCGGCCGAGGCGACCGCCCACCTCCTCCTCGGTCCCGAGGATCTCGGCAGCGGTCTTCAGCCAGCCGGAAGCCAGGGTCGGCTCCGGCTCAGGCTCCGCCACCTCCTCCTCCGGCGGAACCACCGGCGGCACATAGCCGGGAGCCAGGGAGGGGTCCTGCTTGGCCGCCTCGTAGGTATCCTGCTCGAACCGCAGGCAACACATCAGCCGGCCGCAGAGGCCGGAGATCTTGCTCGGATTCAGCGCAAGATTCTGATCCTTTGCCATCCGGATGGAGACCGGGGCAAACTCGCCCAGGAAGCTGGTGCAGCAGAGGATGCGGCCGCAGGGGCCAATGCCGCCGATGAGCTTGGCCTCATCCCGCACCCCAATCTGCCGCATCTCGATCCGGGTGCGGAAGATGCTCGCCAGGTCCCGGACCAGTTCCCGAAAATCGACTCGCCCCTCGGCGGTAAAGGAGAAGATGATCTTGGAACCGTCGAAGGTGTACTCCACGTCCACCAGGTTCATGTCCAGCCCGTGGGCCTCGATCCGCTCCAGGGCGATGGCGAAGGCCTCCCGCTCCTTGGCCTTGTTCATCTGAGCCTGGAGGGCATCGGCCTCGGTCGCTACCCGGATCACCGGCCGGAGGGGCTGGACCACCTCTTCTTCCGGCACGTACTTGGGGCCGATGGCCACATCGCCGTACTCGAGGCCCCGCGCGGTTTCCACGATCACCTTGCAGCCGACGGAGACGGGGTGGTCGGCAGGGTCAAAGTAGTAGATTTTTCCCGCCTTCTTGAAACGAACTCCCACCACCCGGACCACCGAATCCCCCCTTTCGGGTCCCGGTTCTAGTATACCGTTTTCCGACGGTTGCGGACAGATTCTGTCAACCATCGAGGGCAACCATCACAGCCGTGCGACCTTCGGCCGCCACCGGGAGTGGCCGCTGAGGCGAAGAAGCATGACGTCGAGGACGAGCCGCAAGGCCGCGTTTCGGTCGATCTGCTGCCGGGCCTGGCGCACCGCCTCGGCCATCACCAGGAGCCTCTCCCGACCGAGGCTTGCCGCGAGGGATTGCAGAAACGGCAAGGCGTCCTGGGCCACCACCAGCCTGGGGTCCGCCCCCGCCGCGACCAGCAGGCAATCCCGGAGCCAGAGGAGCAAGAGGTCCAACAGCTCCGGTATCTCGTCCCGCTGCTGCTCCAGCGCCTCCGCCCGGGCCAGGCAGCCCAGGAAGTCCAAACCCCGGGCCACCTCCTCAAGGAGCGCCCGGGCCTGCTCCCGCCGCCGGGAGACCGCCTCGTCCCCGGCCAGCTCCCGGGCCCGGCCGATGCTGCCCCCGGAGAGGGCGGCGAGCAGCCGGGCCTGCTCCGGCGCCATCCCCTCCCGCTCCAGGGCCGCGGCGACCACCTCCAGGGGCGCGGGCGGGAAGATCACCGGCTGACACCGGGAGCGGATGGTGGGCAGGATCCCCGCCTCGTTGGCAGTGGTCAGGACAAAGACCGTGTACGGCGGCGGCTCCTCCAGGGTCTTGAGGAGCGCGTTGGCCGCCTCGGCCCCGAGGCGGTCCGCCTCTACCACGATCACCACCTGGGCCCGCCCCTCCGCGGGCAGCCGGGAGACAAAGGTGCGGACGGGGGTCCAGCCGTTGGGGGTGTCGTCCCGCTGGACCACCAGGCCGAGCTTGATGGTCCGGCCCGGGGGGTTGAGCACCAGCACGTCCGGGTGAACGCCCTCGATCACCTTGCGGCACTGGCTGCACCGGCCGCAGGAGTCCCCTGGCACCGGCGGCTCGAGGCAGTTGAGGGCCCGAGCCAAGAGCCGAGCGGCCTCCTGCTTGCCCACCCCCCGGGGGCCGGTGAACAGGTACGCGTGGGCCGTGCGTCCGGCCGCCACGGCCCGGCGCAGCATCTCTGCCGCCAGGGACTGCCCGATCAGTTCTTCCCAGCCCATGAGCACCCTGCCCTGAACATCAGAACTTCTCAAACCGCTCCACGTTGAGGACGAAGACCGTGGCGCCGCCGACAATGACCTCGACGGGGAAGGGGATGTAGGCGTCCGCCGGCCCACCCATCGGGGAGAGGGGCGTCACCAGTTGCTCCCGGGCCTTGCAGGTCCGGCGGATGATCTGGAGGGCGTGATCCACCCGGTCGTCCTCCACCCCGATGAGCAGGGTGGTGTTACCTTCCCGCAGAAAGCCACCGGTCGAGGCCAGCTTTGTGGCCCGGAACCCGGCTTCTGTCAGCGCATCCAGCAGCCGGGCCTGATCCTTGTCCTGGATCACCGCCACGATCAGTTTCACCGGCGCCACCTCCCCCAATCCAGGCCCCGACGTCCGGCCCCTCAGGCGCCAGGCCCGGAGCCGTCCCGCCGGGGCCGGGGCCAGATCTCTTCCACCAGCCGGCGGATCTCGGCCTGCACCACTTCCACCGGCCGGGTGGCGTCGACCACCTTCACCCGTCGGGGTTCCGCCGCGGCCAGTTCCAGATACCCCGCCCGGACCCGCTCGAAGAACTCCGCATCCATCTGCTCCATCCGGTCCCGGGGGCCGGCGGCTTTCCGCTCCATGGCCACCTCCACCGGCAGGTCCAGCAGGATGGTCCGGTGGGGCTTCAGCCCCCCGGTGCCCATCTCGTTGATGGCGGCGACAAACTCCGGCGGCAGCCCCCGGCCGAAGGCCTGGTAGGCCAGGCTGGAGTCCACGTACCGGTCGGAGACGACGTTCCGACCTGCCCGGAGGGCTGGCCAGATGACCTTCAGGGTCAGTTCGCTCCGGGCCGCCGCGTACAGAAAGGCCTCGCTGTGCACAGTCATGGGGTAGGCCGGGTCCAGGAGCAACTCCCGGATCCGCTCCCCCAGGGGCGTGCCGCCAGGCTCCCGGGTGGCAATGAAGTCGTATTCCTTGCTCCGGAGGTACTCCACCAGGAGCCGAAAATGCAGGCTCTTACCGGAGCCGTCGATCCCCTCCAGGGTGATGAAAACGGGCAACGGCTTCACCTCATTCATCTGCGCCCCGGCTTTCCCTCATTCGGCCAGGACCCGGATGGTCCGGAGGGTAGGATCCGCCGGGCCCTGGAGGTGCTGGCCGGTGCGGAGGCACTCCTCCAGGTAGGCCAGCACCGCCGGGGTGATCCGCTCCCCCGGGGCCAGCACGGGGATCCCCGGGGGGTAAGGGGCGACCAGTTCGGCGGCGATCCTCCCCTCCGACCGGGAGAGGGGCATGGCTTCCTGCCGGCCCAGGGCCGCCTCCCGGGGGATGAGGACCACCTCCGGCCAGGGGGGCAGCCCCGGCGGCCCCACCCCGGCCCCGGCCTTCCGGCGCCGGCTGGGCCGCAGCCGCCGGACCGCCGCCACCAGCCGGCCGAGGCTCTCCCGGCCGTCCCCGGGGCTGAGAATCGCCAGGAGATAGCCATGCCCCGCCAGTTCCACCGCTACCCCCTGGCGCCAGAGCTGCTCCGCCGCCTCGTACCCCGTCAGCCCCCGGCCCCGGACGTCCAGGATCAGCCGGGTCGGGTCCATCCCCGGGTAGTCCACCACCCGCACCCCCGGCACCCGGGCGAGGGCCTCCCGGGCCGCGGCGGCCAGGGCCAGGGCCCGGTCCCAGAGCCGCCGGCCCCGAAGGGCGAGTTCCCGCCGGGCCAGGTCCAGGGAAGCCATCAGCAGGTAGGAGGGGCTGGTGGACTGGACCAGCCTGAGGGCCGCCTGAACCCGGTCCGGATCCAGCCGGCAGCCGTAGCCCAGGTGGAGGAGGCTGGATTGGGTGAGAGACCCGCCGGTCTTGTGGAGGCTCTGGGCCACTGCGTCGGCCCCGGCGGCCAGGGCCGACGGGGGCAGGTCCGGGTGGAAAGCGAAATGGGCGCCGTGGGCTTCATCCACCAATACCGGCAGCCCCCGGTCATGGGCCAGCCGGACAAGCGGGTGGATCGCCGCGGGAATTCCGTGGTACGTGGGGTGGACCACCACCAGCGCCCGGGCCTCGGGGTGCCGATCCAGGGCCTGGGCCACCGCCTCCGGCGGGACCCCCAGGGGAATGGCCAGGTCCGGGTCGTAGGCCGGCGGCAGCCAGACCGGTCGGGCCCCGGCAAGGATCAGCCCCCCGTGGACCGACCGGTGGGCGTGCCGGGGTACCAGCACCGCCTCCCCGGGCCGGAGGGCCGCCAGAAGCATGGCGTGGATGCCGGCGGTGGTTCCCCCTACCAGGAAGAAGCTCCGGGCGGCGCCAAAGGCCGCGGCGGCAAGGGCCTGGGCCTCGGCGATGACCCCACTGGGGGCGTGCAGGTCGTCCAGCCCCGGAGCTTCGGTCAGGTCCAGTTGCAGGGCGCCGGCGCCGAGCCACCGCCGCAAAGCCGGCGGTGCCGCCCGGCCCTGCTTGTGGCCGGGGACGTGAAAGACCGCCGGCCGCCGGCGCAGATAGCGCTGCATCGCGGTGAACAAGGGTGTGCGGCGCTGGTCCAACACGGCGGCGCTCCCTCTCCGGCAGGCTCTTCCAGGCGCCATCTCCGGCGCATTCGTTCCATTCGACACGTGGCCGCCGGTTCCCTACAGGGGCGCCAGCTCCGGCCCTCCGGGGCCCCGCCGGCAGCCACGGCGGACGCCCTTGCGCGTCCTTACTTCCGGCTCAAGCGCCGTTCCCGGAGCACCAGCCGGACGTCGTTACCCCGAAGGAGCAGCACCTCCGAGAGCCCCACCAACCGGGAGAAGATCCGGTCGCCGTAGATCTCCCCCAGTTCTGGCAGGGAAAGGTTGGTGGAGACCACCCAGGGGAGCTGCCGGTTGATCCGGTGGTTCAGAACGTTGAAGAGCTGCTCCGCGACAAAGTCCGAGGGCTTCTCCGCCCCCAGGTCGTCCAGGACCAGGAGGTCGGACTCCAGCAAGAGCTGCATCCCCCACCGGCCGCCCTCGTCATCCTCGAACCGCTGCCGGCGGAGGACGTCGGCCAGTTCCGGAAAGGTGAAATAGACCGCCACCCGGTGGTGCTGCACCACCGCGTTGGCGATCGCGGTGGCCAGGAAGGTCTTCCCCAGCCCGACCCCGCCCATCAGGATCAGGTTGTGGGCCACCTTCTCCCCTGCGGCCACCGCCCGGGCGAACTCCTGGCACTGCCGGAGGATCTCGGCCATGTAGGGCCGGTCCTCCGGCGGATAGACGGTGAGGTCAAACCGGTCGAAGGTCTGTTCCCGCATCGGCTGGGTCAGGCCCGAGATCCGGTAGAGGTCCGCGATCTCCTCCTGGAGCAGGCAGTGGCACTTCCGGGGGGGCGGGGCCACATCCTGCCCGGGCTCGACCCGGGGCTGGATCCAGCCGGTGTCCTGGCAGTCCGGGCAGTCCCACTGCACCTCCAGCTCCGCCGGGTCGATCCCGTGCTGCCGGAGCAGCTCCTCCCGCTCCCGGGCCAGGGCCTGCCCCCGGGCGAGGAGCTCCTCCGCGTCCGCAGCCGGCAGGCCCAGGGCCCGCCGGGCGAGCTGCAGCCCCAGGGCCGCCATCTCCTCCTTGATCTCCCGCAGCCGGGGGATCCGGGCCATGATGGCCGCTTCCCGCTGATCCCGTTCCTGAAGCCTCTGGCGGATCCGGGCCTCCCGCCGCTTGGCACGCTCAGCGCTTAGGTTTCCATATAAATTGCTCATAGTATGCGTCATCCTTCCGGGGCACCGGCCTCACCACGTTGGACCTGGACCGGGCAGCTGTGGACCGGCTGCCGGACCGGGACGCAGCCTCCCGGGCCCGCCGGCGCTCCTCCAGAAGCCGCTCCGCATCCGCCACGGTCCGGACGCCCTCCTGGAGCCAGCGCTGCAGGATCCCGTCGACGTAGGCAAAGGTCGGCCGCCCGTTCAGGATCGCCTCGTCGCAGGCCCGGAGGATCACCTCCTCCGGGAAGTTCCACTCCTTGGTCCACTTCTCGAGCTTCTCCTGCTCCGCCGGAGTCAGCCGGCGGCTCTGCTGGCCCAGCCGGGCGATCACCCGGCCCCAGCGGACCATCAGTTGCTGGTGCCGGGCCTCCGCGGCCTCTGCGTCCTCCAGGGTCCGGATCCCTTTCTCGTGCCACTGCCGGGCGATCTGGTTGAGATAGCTGAACCGGGTGATCCCCCGCTCCACTCCCTCGTCCAGGATCGCCCGGACCACCCGGTCGTCAAAACCGTAGGTATAGATCCAGTCGATGATGTCCCGGACCTCCCGGTCCGACAGAGGCCGGTTGAGCCGCTGCTCGGCATACCGGAGGAGCGGCTTGTGCCGCTCCATCTGGTCGAGAAAGCTGGTGGCCGGCGGGTCGTCCGGGGCGGTGGCGGCGGCCGCCTCCTCGGCCACGGCTTCCTGTTGCTGGAGCAGTTGGTTCAGCTTGTCCATCAGGGGGCGGAAGTTAAAGGTCAGCTCGAGGCGCTCGGGGTCGTCCCGGTAGAAGACCAGGCCCAGGTCGGCAAACTCCATCAGCCGCTCCCGCATCTTCCGGTACCGGTCGGGATTGCCCTCGGCCCGGATGCAGTAGTCAGCCCCCAGGGGATCCTGGGCCTGGAGTTCCGGCTCGTTCAGCAGCACCAGCAGCTTGCCCAGGTCGTCGTAGCCCAGGTCCAGGGCGTTGGCCCAGTCGATCAGAAGGCGCGGAAAGGCAATAAACCCCCGCCTCAGGATGGCCAGGGCCAGATCCACGCTGCCACCCCCATGCCGGCCGCTGGGGAAGGCACGGACCGGCGGCCGTTTCATCCCCAGTCAGGTCTCCGCCCACAAAGTGCGTCCAATGCGTTCGACCCGCGCCGGAGGGATTCCTTCCCGACACCGGGGGGTCGGTGTCGGAACTCGCAGCGGGCCCGGCTCCCCCTACGCCCCCTCCATCGCCAGGGCCAGCCGGTAGTCCTCGGGGGTGTTGCAGTTGAAGAAGAGCCGCTCCGGCGGGCCGAAGGAGCGGATCTCCTCCTCCCCCACCTCCCGGATCCGCACCCGCTTGAAAAGCCGGGCGATCCGCCGCTCCCCGGCCGCCAGGAGTTCCGCCACCGCCGGCAGGCAGTCCCGGGTGTAGACCGCGCAGGTGGGCTCGTACTGGCCCGCCACGACCGGGACCACCGCGTCGGCCTCCTGGGCCAGGGTCACCAGGTGGGCCACCAGGCCCGGGTGGAGAAAGGGCATGTCGCAGGCGACAACGAACGCGACCCGGTGGCGGCTGGCCCGGAGGCCGGCTTCGATGCCCCCCAGGGGGCCGGCCCCCGGCTCCCGGTCCCCGACCATCGGCAGCCCCAGGAAGGCGTAGGTCTCCGGGTCGTTGGTCACCACCACCACCTGGTCCAGCCAGGCCTGGAGCCGGCGGGCCACCCGCTGGATCAGCGGCTCCCCGTGGAAAGGCAGGAGCGCCTTGTTGGTGCCCATCCGCCGGGACTGGCCGCCGGCCAGGATGCAGCCGCAGGCCGGCAGCTTCCCGGACTCTTCTGCCCACCGCACCTCGGCCACGGGCCGCCCTCCTTTCTGGCAAAGGTTTCGACCGCCGGGGTTCAGGAAGAGGATTCAGAGGATCCGCTCGGCGCCGGTGTACACCACCAGGTGCCGGGCCCGGAGGTATCCCACGAGGGCCATGCCGAGCCGCCGGGCCAGCCGGATCGCCTGGTCGGTGGCCGCGGTCCGGGAGGCCCCCACCGCGACCCCGAACCGGGCCAGCTTGCTGCAAATCTCGTACGAGATCCGGCCGGTGGTGAGCACCACGAGCCGGGCCGGGTTCCACCCGGCCCGGAGGGCGGCACCGATGGCCTTGTCCACTGCGTTGTGGCGGCCGATGTCCTCCCGCACCAGCAGTTCCCCGGTGGCCACGTCGACCACCGCCGCCCCGTGGACGCCCCCGATCTCCCGGTAGATCCGGCACCCGGCCTGGAAGACCCCCAGGAACTCCCCGAGGGCCTCCCGGCTCACCCGGAGGTCCGTCGCCACCGGCCGGAGACCCAGGGCATCCCGGACGGAGGAGAAGGTCACCCCCTTGCCGCAGCCGGAGGTCAGGTACCGCCGGCGGGCCATCTCCGGGTTCCAGGCGGGGGAGAGCCGGGCCCGGACCTCCACCCGCCCCTCCGCCACTGCGACGCTCTGGACGTCCTCGGCACCGGCGATGATCCCCTCGCTGAAAAGGAACCCATAGGCCCAGTCCTCCAGGGCCACCGGGGTGGTCTGGAGGGTGACCAGGGGGGAGCCGTTCAGCACCAGGGCCGTGGGCCGCTCCACCGGCGCGGGAGGCCGGCCCAGGGCCAGAGGCTGGATCCTCCCAGGGTTGGTCTCTGCCTGGGGCTTGACCTCGGGGGTGTTCAAAGGTATGCTCACTCCTTGCATACAGACGGTGGCACTGGCAAGGGGAGGTCCAGGCGATGGAACCGCAGGAGGAGATCCGGGCACCGGTGGAGTACCCGACGACCCTCTACCTGGGGGGCGAGGAGCTGGTCACCATCCAGACCACCCCCGTCGACCTGGAGGATTTCGCCGTCGGGTACCTCTTCACCGAGGGGTGGATCCGGAGCCTGGACGAGGTGGTCCGGGTAACGGTGTACGAGGAGAAGGCCCTCATCTGGGTCGAACTCCGGGAAGGCCGGACCGGGCCGGTCCGGGGCCTGGTGGCCGGCAGCGAACGGGGGGTGGTGCCGCCGGTGGAGGGCCTGGTCCCGCCCCCGCCGGGGCCCGCGGTGGGAATCCGGGATCTGGCGGCCTGGATGCGGGAGATGGGGCTCCTGACCCCCCTCTACCGGCAGACCGGCGGGATGCATTCGGCCATGGCCGTCCGGGTGGCCACCGGCGAGCGGCTGGTCCGGGAGGATGTGGGGCGGCACAACGCGGTGGACAAGGTGATCGGCGCCGCGCTCCGCCGGGGGTGGACCGGGTCGGAGCTTGTGATCCTCACCTCGGGCCGCATCTCCTACGAGATGTGCGTCAAGCTCGCCCGGTTCGGCGTGGGCCTGGCGGCCAGCCGGACCGCGGCCACGGACATGGCAGTGGACCTGGCGGAGCGGCTGGGGATGGACCTGGTGGGGTACCTGCGCACCGAGCAGGACTACCGGCTCTACACCGTCGGCCGTCGGCTCAGCCCCTGACCGGCGGGGGCATGGGGCCGCTCACCGGCGGCTGGGAAAGGCCAAACTCCGGCCCGAAGGCGGCAAGGGCCCGGAGGACCGACCGGGCCGCACCCGCGGGCAGGAGGCAGTTGCCCCGGCCGTGGAACATCAGCTCCGCCAGGGCCCGGGCCCGTTCCAGGTCCTCGGGCCGGCCCCCGGCCAGGGCCTCGGCCAGGGCCCGGGTGCCCATCTGGCAGCCCTTGCACTGGCCACAGGAAGCCGAGGCGAAAAACCGGGCCACCTCCGCGACCACCTCCGGCAGCCGGGCCGGCGGCCCCACCACTACCACCGTCGCGGCCCCCAGGCTGCTGCCGATGCCGGCAAGGGCCTCGTAGGTGAGGGGGACGTCCAGTTCGTCCGGGCGCAGGGGTCCGGTGCCCGGCCCGCCCGGGAAGACCGCGACCGGCTCCGCCGGCGCCCCCGCCTGCCGGAGGAGTTCCCGGAGGGGAGTGCCGTAGGCCACCTCGTAGACCCCGGGGCGCTCCACATCCCCGGTGACGGTGAAGAGGGCCGTCCCCGGGCAGTCCGGGGTCCCCAGGCTCCGGAACCGTTCGGGACCCACCCGCAGCGCGGCGGCCACCGCGGCCAGGGACTCCACGTTCTGGACCACCGTCGGGAAGCCCCGGAGGCCTATCCGCTCCGGATAGGGAGGCTTGGGCTGAGGGAGACCTGCCTGCCCCTCCAGGGCGTCGATCACCGCGGTCTCCTCCCCGGAGACGGGCGTAGGGAATGACCGGACCAGGGTCACCTCCCCGGTGAGGAGCCCCGCGGCCCGGGCCTCGGCCAGGGCCTCTTCCAGGCTGGCCACCGCGGCCTCCGCATCGCCACGGACATAGAGAAACCCTTGCTCCGCCCCCACCGCGTGCATGGCCACCAGCAGCCCCTCCAGCACCCGGTGGGGGTACCGCTCCATCAGCAGCCGGTCTTTCCGGCTCAGGTTCAGGCTCTCCGCGCCGTTGGCCACCACGTACCGGGTGGGTGCGGGGCTGCGACTCACCCGCTCCCACTTCTCCGCTACCGGCCGGCCGGCCCCGGTGCCGCCCCGGCCCCGGACCCCTGCGGCCCGGACCTGGCTGAGAACCCAGGCCGGCCCCTCGGCCCGGGCTCGGGTGAGGCCCTCATAGCCCCCCCGGGATCGGTACCGGCCGAGGTCCTCCCGGCCGGTGTCGCCAGGCTCGATGAGCAGGTGGATCACTGGACCCGCCCTCCCCGGCGGTAGCCCTGCTCCGCGGCCACCAGGTCCAGTTTCCGGGTCCGGGCATCCTCGACGAAAAGGTCGACGCTCGGCAGGGCCCAGAGGCCCCCGTGGCGCTGGTCCAGGGTCTTGATGTACCCGCCGCAGGCGTCGCAGACGTCCAGCCGGAAAGGCTCCAGGTCCGCCACCGTCAGGACCTGGAGCTTCTTCGCGTCGTCGGTCTCGCACCAGACGCAGGAAAGTCGGTGGGTCTGCCACTGGGTGTCGCAGAGGCCGCAGTGCAGGTACCGCAGGTTGTCCGGGTCGATCCGGGCCACGTCCGGCTCCCGGCCGCAGACCGGACAGTAGTTGTGCCGCCAGGCGCTCCAGGAGACCATCCGGCCCAGGGCCCGGGCGTACCGGGCCATGAAGGGCTGCAGGGCGAGGTTCACCAAGGGCAGCAGGAGGTCTGCCGGCACGCCGTGCTGCCGGGCCCACTCCTCCACGGGCACCACCAGGCCGCTGAGGGCAGCAGCGGCCAGGGCGTCCTGGTCAGCCCGGTCCGCCCCCGCCAGCGCCCCGAGGAGCCGGTCCACCTCCGGCCGGGCGGCCGGCCGGTACCCGGCCAGGAGCTGAGCCACGTCGGCCAGGACCGCAGCCAGCCGGTCACCGGGGACCTCCGGGGGCACCGCTTCCGTCAGGGGCCGGCCCTCCGCCAGGGTCTGGGCCAGCTTTTCGGCATCCACCAGCACCGCAGGCTCCTGGAGCCGCTCCTGCCACTCCCGGGCCTTCTGCCGCCAGGCGCGCACGAACTCCACCGATTGCATCGCCGATACCTCCTGGGAAGAAGAGGGGGTGGGGAGAAGGAGAGGGGGCGACCCCCTCGCGGCTCGCCCCCGCTCCTTGCGTCCCGGGTTCAGTTCAGCAACTCGACGAGGAAGTTGAGACCAGGTAGCTCCAACCGCTGCTCCACCCGGATGCGAACCCGGCGCGGCTCCGGCAGCCGGTAGACAGCTCCCATCAGGGACTGCTCCGCGGCAAAGCCGACGGGCAGGCTCAGGATGCCGAACCGGTGGCTGGGGACAGCGATGGACCATTCGGTCCCCTCGCCGTCCACCAGCCGGCTCCGGAGAGAGACGAGGAACCGGTCGCCCCCGGCCGGGCGGATGAACCGCACCTCCACCACATCGTCGCAGGTGAGGGAGGCGGCGGCGTTGCCCTGGCCGTCCTGGTACTCCGGGGTCCAGACCATGGCCTCCCCGGCCGGGGAGACCAGCCGGCCCGGGGCGTAGCGGCTGCGCCGGATGGGAAGATCCAGGAACATCGGCTAATCGCTGCCTCCGGAGGCGGCAGGCGCTTCCCGGACCTCCGCCTGGCCGCTGCGGAGTTGCTCCTCCACCCACTCGGAGTGCTCAGCGGTGGCATACTTCAGGTCCACAAAGCCGCTGATCATCGCGGAGAGGGCCTGCCGGGTGAAGGGATGGAGGACCGTCAGGTAGATGTGGAGCATCCCCATGCCCAGGCCGAGCCAGAAGCAGACGTTGTGGATCAGCAGCATGAGCCGGAAGGTCTCGGCCGCGACGACACCCCGGAAGAACCACATGGTGATCCCGGAGACCACAAACCCGACGAAGGTGAGGACCACCACCCAGAAGTTGAGCTTGTGGCCGCCGTTGTACTTGCCCTGGGGCGGCAGGGGAGGCCGGCCAAAGGTATAGTGGAGCGGCGCCACCAGGAGGTACTGGATGTCGTTTCGCCGGATGATCATCAGCTCCCGGAGCTCCGAGAGCACCCGCCGGGGCTCCAGGGCCAGCCAGAGCAGCGGAGCCGCCATCAAGACCACCGCCGCCACCCGGTGGACGAGCCGGAGCCACTGGCCGACGCTGCCCTGGAGGAGGGCGCCCAGGCCGACCGCGGGGCCATGGGGGTCTGGCCGCCAGAGGAAGGTCGTACCGGTCAGCACCAGGACGATCCAGGCGCTGGCATAGACCCAGTGGAAGAGGATCTGGGGGCGGGTGAACTTCCGAATCTGCTGCTTGCGCGCTGCCACCTGATCTCCCCCCTCACGACTGGCCGGCAGCGTGGTCGCTCTCACCGTGGCCGGCGGCCTGACCCTGGAGGAAGGCCCGCCGGGCGGCGACCCAGTTGACGGCCAGGCCGAAGAGGCCGGCGCCGACGGCCAGCTTCCCCAGGGGCTGCACCGCGTACTTCCACAGCTTCGTCCAGGTGGAGATCTTGGGGTTGGCCGGCAGGCCGTAGACCTCCGGCGGCTCCAGCAGCACGTACAGTTCATGCAGCCCGCCGAGCTGGTCCACGCCGTACAGGTTGGCGTTCTTGAAGCCCCGGGCCTTCAGCTCCTCCACCCGCTGCCGGCCCCATTCGATCAGCGCATCCCGGTCGCCGAACTTGATGCAGTCGGTCGGGCAGGTCTTGACGCAGGCCGGCTGCATCCCGGCGGTGATGCGGTCGTAGCAGAGGGTACACTTGCCCGCCTTCTGAGCCCGGGGATTGAAGGGGTTCCGGTCCACGTGGATGGCGTCGAAGGGGCAGGCCTGCTCGCAGTAGGCGCAGCCGATGCACTTCTCCTGATCCAGGGTGACGACGCCGTAGTTGCCGTACTGGAGGGCGTCGGTGGGGCAGGCGGTGACACAACCGGCCTCGGTGCAGTGCATGCAGTTGTGCTTCTGGAAGAGCCACTCGACCTCGCCCTGGTCGTTCGTCCGCTCCACGAACCGGATCAGAGTCCAGGTCTGGGCGTCCAGGTGCGGGTGGCTCTGGTACGTGCCCGGCTCCTGGTTGATCCGGGCCTCGTTCAGGTTCCACTGCTTGCAGGCCACCTCACAGGCCTTGCAGCCGATGCACTCGGAGGTGTCCACCAGCATCGCGACATGCTGGTTGGGATTGCCGGGATCCGGCTTCCAGGTCTCCCAGGTCGCTGCACGTCCCACCGCGGGTCCCCCCTCGCTCACGCCGTGACTTTCCGGATGTTGCCCAGGAAGGCCTTGGACTCCTGGATCTGCACGTTGGCGTCGACGGCCTGCGGGGTCAGGGTATTGGTGATGTCGGCCTGGACCCCGGCAACACCGCTGAAGGGCGCCCAGTGAATCGGCAGGCCGATCTCATGCACCACCCGATCCCCCAGCCGGAGGGGCTTGAGCCGCGAGGTCACCAGCGCCCGGACCCGGACCCGGCCCCGGGCGGTCTCCACCTCCACCAGATCGCCGTTCCGGATCCCCTTCTCCCGGGCCAGTTCCTGGGAGATCTCCACGAAGGGCACGGCAAAGGCCTCTGCCAGCCAGGGCAGGTTCCGGGTCATCACCCCGGAGGTCAAGTGCTCCGTCAGCCGGTAGGTGGTGACGACAATCGGGTACTTGTCCGGCGTGCCGTAATGGTCGTAGGGCGACTGGTAGGTCCTGGCCGTCGGGATGGTCTGCTGCCGGTACAGGAGGTTCTGGACCGGCGACTCCACCGGCTCGTAGTGCACCGGCACCGGGCCGTCCACCAGGCTCGTGCCGCCCCAGATGCCACCCAGGCCCCCGGCCTTCATGATGAAGGGGGTGTCGAACCGGACGCCCATGCGGACCTCGCCGGGCTTCACAGGCAGCATGTCCGGTACATCCACGCCCTTCCACTGGCCCGCCGCGTGGTCGAACCAGACCAGCGGCACCTTACCCCAGGGCCTGCCCTCGGGGTCGGCGGACGCCCGGTTGTACAGCACCCGGCGGTTGGCCGGCCAGGCGAAGCCCCACCCGTGGTGCAGGTAGTCCGTGGTCCCGTCACCCTTGGCCTCCACCCAGCCGTCGGGCCGGTTGGGCGCCGTCGGCTTCCGGGAGTCGGCCTTGTTGACCAACTGGCCGTTCTCCTCCACCAGGATGCCGCTGTAGATCCAGCAGCCGCAGGCGGTGGAGCCGTCGTCCTTGAGCTGGCCAAAGCCGGAGACCGGCTTCCCGGTGGCCACCTCGTAACCGTTGATCTCCTTCAGGACCTTCAGGTGGTCGATGTCGTTGGGATGGTCCGGGTCGTCGTAGTCCCAGACCAGGTACCGGATCGGCTCGTCCTTCTTCGCCGTGGAATTGGCGTAAAGGGCCTTGAGCCGCTTGCCCAGCTGCACCGCGTACCAGCCGTCGCTGCGGGCCTCGCCCAGAGGCTCGATGGCCTTGTGCTTCCACTGGATGAGCCGGTGGGAGTTGGTGAAGGAGCCCTCCTTCTCGAGCGGCCCGGCCGCGGGGAGGAAGAAGACCTCCGTCGCCACCTGCTTCGGGTCGTTGCCGAAGAGGTGCCAGAAGTCCGCGGTCTCGGTGGCAAAGAGGTCCACCACCACCAGCCACTCCAGGTTCTTCATCACCTGGGGGATCTTGCCGGCGTTGGCGGAGCCCACCGCCGGGTTCTGGCCGAAGACGAAGAGGCCCTTCACCGTCCCCTCGTAGATGCTCTGGAAGATGTCGTAGTGGCTGAACCAGCGGCTGTCGACCTTGGGGATATAGTGGAAAGCCCAGTCGTTGTCGGGCCTGGCGGCCTCGCCGTACCAGGCCTTCAAGAGGCTGATCATGAACTTCGGCTTGTTCTCCCAGAACGAGTCCTTGGTGGTGGTCTTTTCCAGGTAGGTAGCCAGGTCCTTGTGGGATTCGTTCGGGATGCCCAGGTAGCCGGGCAGGTCGTGCCAGAGCACCGCCAGGTCGGTGGCGCCCTGGACGTTGGCATGACCCCGGAGGGCCGCGATGCCGCCGCCCGGGACGCCGATGTTCCCCAGCAGCAGCTGGAGGATGGTGGCGGCCCGGATGTTCTGGACGCCCTTGGTGTGCTGGGTCCAGCCCATCGCGTAGACGAAGGTGGCGGCCTTCCCCGGCACGCCGGTGTCGGTGATGATCTCCGCGAGCTTCAGGAAGGTCTCCACCGGAATGCCGGTGATCTGGCTGACCCGCTCGGGGGTGTACTCGCTATAGATCCGCTTGATGTGCTGGAAGACCGTCTGGGGGTGCTCCAGGGTCTCGTCCCGGAGCGGCTGGCCGTCCGGACCGGTCTGGAAGCCCCAGGTGGAGCGGTCGTAGGCCTGCTTCTCCGGGTCCCAGCCGCTGAAGAGCCCGTCGTGGAACTGGAAGTCGGGGTGGACCAGCAGGGGCGCGTTGGTGTACTTGACCACGTACTCCCGGTGGAACTTGCCGTTCTGGATCGCGTAATTGATCAGGCCGCCCAGCACGGCGATGTCGGTACCGGAACGGAAGGGGACCCACATGTCCGCCTTCGCAGCGGTGCGGGTGTACCGCGGGTCAAGGACAATAACCTTCGCGCCCTTCTCCTTGCCCCGGAGGAACCACTTCATGGAGATGGGGTGGTTCTCCGCGGCGTTGGAGCCCATGAAGACGATGACGTCCGCATTCTGGAGGTCCCAGAAGGACGTGGTCATCGCGCCACGCCCGAACGCAGTGCCCAGACCGGGCACCGTGGAGGAGTGTCATATCCGGGCGTGGTGCTCCAGGAAGACCACGCCGAGGGAGCGCATCAGCTTGGTCAGCAGGTAGTTCTCCTCGTTGTCGATGCAGGCCGACCCGATGTGGGCGATGGCCTCGAGCCGGTTGACGGTAACCCCGTCCTTCTCCTCGATAAAGTACCGGTCCCGGGTCTCCTTCACCCGCTGGGCGATCCGGTCCAGGGCCTCATCGACAGAGATCTCCTCCCAGCGGTCGGAATAGGGCGCCCGGTACTTCGCCTTCAGCTCCCGACGCGGGTTGGGCTTGCCCAGGGCCTCGTAGGCGAACTGGAAGGTGGCCGCGCCCTTGGGGCAGAGAGAGCCCTCGTTGATGGGGTTATCCGGGTTCCCCTCCACCTGGAGGAGTTGGCCGTCCTTCACGTACGCGATCAGGCCGCAACCGACCGAGCAGTGGGGACAGACGCTCGGCACTTCCCGGGCCTTGCTGATCCGAATCTCCTTCAGGTCGCTGGCGAGGGCCGGCTCCTCGTCCAGGAACAGGGTGGCTGCGGTCGCTGCGGCGGAGACGCCCGCGAGCTGCAGGAACTGGCGCCGGCTGAGATTCACCCTTCTTCCCTCCTCAGGCCGAGACTCTACCCGGGCGATCCGGCAGCCGCCCGACTCCTCCGGTCTCGGCCCGGGGTGATCGGGTTGCAGCCGGTCGCCGAAAACGGCACTTTTGGAGTCGATCCCATCGTTCCAGAATCGATGATATCGGATTCAGCAAGGATTTCCATCCCGTCAGTCGAAGGGATCCAAAGGCACCCACTGGTCGGTGCGTTGGTTCCCCGTTCGGTACCTGTTCGCCCGTCCGTTCGATGGGGTAGCCCGACCCCCGGGGCGTCGCGACCCCGGGGGACCTAGGAGGGTCTTGTAGCAGCCTATGCCCTCTGTAGCCTGGAGTTGACCGCCCTTGCTATGGAAGGAGCTATCGCTGCCGATGCCCATTCGAACCCTGATCGTCGACGACTACGAACTGGTGCGATTCGGCATCAAGGCGGTGCTGGCCACGGACGACAACTTTGCCGTGGTGGGGGAGGCCGCGGACGGCCGCTCCGCCCTGGCGCTGGTGGAGCGGCTCCGGCCGGAGGTGGTCTTGCTGGACCCGGGTCTGCCGGACCTGCCGGGGGCAGAGGTCTGCCGGGCAATCTGCCGGCAGCATCCGTCCGCCGCGGTGGTGGTCCTCTCCCCCTCCACCGATGAGGAACTGGCGCTGAGCTGCCTGGAGGCCGGCGCCCGGGCCTTTCTGGTCAAGGACATCCGGGGGGCGGACCTGCGGCGGAGCCTCGAGGCGGCCGCCCGGGGCGAGGTGGTCCTGGACCCCCGGGTGGCGGGTTACCTGGTGGCCCGGGTGCGCCGGGGGGACGACGCCCAGCCTCAGGAGACAGAAAAGCCCCTCAACCGGCAGCAGCTCGCGGTGATCCGGCTGGTGGCCCAGGGGCGCACCAACCGGGAGATCGCCGCAGCCCTGGGCCTCAGCGAGAAGACCGTCAAGGGGTACCTCGCCGAGGCGATGCGCCGGCTGGGGGTGAAGAACCGGGTGGAGGCGGCCATGCTGGCCTCCCGCCGGGGCTGGGTCTAAAAAAGGGAACCCCACCAGGAAGTAACCTGGTGGGGTTCCAAACTCACTCCGGGCACCGACCTACTCTCCCGGGGGCTGGGCCCCCAGTACCCTC
>JAKKUO010000013.1 GCA_021890795.1 Bacillota bacterium
GTGAACATGAACTTAGCATTCCCGGCCGGCCCCTGTCAAGCGAGACGGCGGTCACCCATCCAGCTCCCGGACCAGCCGGGCCAGCACCGGCAGGTAGGCCTTCCGGCCGAAGACCCAGCCCCGGTTGTAGACCGCGACCCGCCGCCAGACCCGGCCGGCCACCGGCGCCAGAAGTTCCAGCCGGACGATCCGGCCCTCCCCCTTGTACAGGGTCTGGGGGTTGAGGCCGTAGCTCACCGGCTCCCGGGCCAGATAGGCCTCCCACCGGTACCCTTCCACCATCCCCCCGCAGGCCCCGGCGGCCCGGGGCCGGATCCCGATCCCCTTCCAGGACATGGATGGCATCACCGCCATGAATATCCTTGCCTGGTAAGGGTTATGTCCACAAACGCGCGAATTTAACCAGGGCGGGGGTGAATAGGTTTCAAGACAGATGGTCTCTGCCATGGGAGGGGTGGCCCGTGCGGGTATGGGGACCCTGGCGGCGGAGCCGGCTCGCGGCCTGGGCAGCTGTGGCAGGCCTGGCCATCGGGCTGGCCGCGCCCGTGACCCGGCCGGACCGTCCGGCAGCCACACCAGCAGCACCCACCGGGCCGCCAGCAGCGGCTGCCGGACCGCCACCCGCCGACCCGCCGGCGTCGCCGCCGGCTCCGGCCGACCCTCCGGAGGCAGCGGCAGCCTCGGTCTTCTTCGCCTACTTTGTCGACCGGCGCCAGGGCACCCTGGAGACCCAGGCGGTCCTCGCGCCCCGGCCGCTCCCTCCAGAGGAGGGGGTGGCCCTCGCCCTCCGGTCCCTCTGCCGGGGGCCGACGCCGGAGATGATCCGCCTGGGCATCGGCTCCGCGGTCCCGTCGGGCTGCCGGATCCACGGGGTGGTCCGGCGGGGGAGACAGCTGGTCATCGACGCCAGTCCGGAGTTCTACCGGCCGCCTCCGGGGGAGGCGCCCCTCTGGCGGGACCAGGTGGAGATGGTCGCCGGGCAGGTCCCCGGGATCACCGCAGTGGCCTTCTTGGTGGATGGCCGGCCCCTTCCCCAGGAAGCCCTCCGGCACCTGGGGCTCCAGGGCCCCCTGCCCGTGGACGGCCGGCCGGGCCGGCTGCGGCTGCGCCACGGCCCCGCCGCCTACACCGCGGCCGGGTTCCCGGCCGGGGAGACCGCGCCCTCGTCGTGAACCCCAGCTCCGGGCGAGAGGTGGTACCCGACCACCGCCCGGACAAACACCAGCGGCCGGGCCTTTACCGCCCGGCCGTGTCCATCACCTGTTGTAGGAAGTCCAGGGACCGGAGCCGCCGCTCCAGCCGGTATTCCAGGTACTGCTCGAGAGCCCGGGCCATGCTGCTCCCCACCTCGGGGCTGTACCGGAGCACGTGGGCCCGGCGCAGGTCCCCCTCGAGGAGGAAGCGCATCGCCTCTACCGCTGCCCGGGGCAACACCCGGAGGGCACCGGCCTCCGGCGCACACCGGCGGCAGACCACCCCGCCGGCCCCGGGGCTGAAGTAGACCTCCGACCCTTCCACCGGTGCCCCGCAGGCGAGACACCCGGTGAGCACGGGCTGGAACCCCATCAGGGCCAGAAGCTTCAGCTCATAGCCCCGGAGCACCGGCTCCACCGGCATCTCCGGGGTGCCCAACAGGCGCAGGGCGGTCAGCAGGAGCGCAAAGACCGGCTCCAGGGGCTGCCGCTCCTGGGCCATCTCATCCACCAGCTCGCAGGCGTAGGTAGCCGCGGCGATCCGGACCAGGTCCTCCCGCAGCCCCGGGAAGGACGAAAGGATCTCCACCTGGGTGAGGGTGTCGAGATTCCGGCCGGTGTACGCCTGGAACTGCAGGTGGTTGAAAAGCTGAGCGGCGGGGGTGAACCGGCTCTTGGGCCGCCGGGCGGCCTTGGCGACGCACCGGAGCTTGCCGTACTCCCGGGTGAGGATGTGGAGCACCTTGTCGGTGTCGTTCAGGTCCCGCACCCGGACCACAACGCCCTCGGCGTTGTAGGTGGGCACGGCTCAGTACCCCCGGCCCGCCCCGGACCCGCCGGTGACGATGGCCACCGAACTGCTGGCGCCGATCCGGGTGGCCCCCGCCTCTACCATGGCCACCGCGGTGGCGTGGTCCCGGATGCCGCCGCTGGCCTTCACTCCCACCTGGTCCCCGACGGTCCGGCGCATCAGGCTCACGTCCGCAACGGTGGCGCCCCCGGGGCCGAAGCCCGTGGAGGTCTTGACAAAGTGAGCCCCCGCCGCTACCGCCAACCGGCAGGCGGTCACCTTCTCCTCGTCGGTGAGGAGGCCCGTCTCCAGGATCACCTTCACCATCCGGCCCGCCGCGGCCCGGACCACCGCGGCGATGTCCTCCTGCACCCGGTCCAGGTGGCCCGACTTGAGGGCGCCGACGTTCATCACCATGTCCAGCTCGTCCGCGCCGGCCTCCACCGCCTGCCGGGCCTCAAAAGCCTTGGCCTCCGTCGTGGTGGCGCCGAGGGGGAAGCCGATCACCGTGGCCACCTTCACCCCAGTACCCTTGAGTTCCTGGACGCAGAGGGGCACCCACCAGGGGTTGACGCAGACCGCGGCAAAGCCGTAGTGCCGGGCTTCAGCGCAGAGCCGGCGGATCTGCTCCTCGGTGGCTTCGGGCTTCAGCAGCGTGTGGTCGATCAGCCGGGCCAGGGCCCGATCCCACTCCTGGGCGAAGGACACTGGGCGACACCCCTTCAGAGAAGATGGAGCAGAACGTAGGCAGCAATGCCGAAGTAGGTCAGCATCGCGGTGACGTCCGTCAGGGTCGTGATGAACGGCCCGGAAGCCACCGCCGGATCCACCCCCAGCCGGTGCAGCAGGACCGGGAAGAGGGCCCCCAGGGTCTTGGCCACCGGCAGGTTCACCGCCAGGGCGAGGCCGGCCACCAACCCCAGGGCAAGGTTCCGGTGCCAGAGGCTGGCCACCCCAAAGAGCAGGGCCCCCGCGATGGCCCCGGCCACCAGGCCCACCCGGAACTCCCGCCAGACCACCCGGACGACCTCCCGGGGATGGATCTCCCCGGTGGCCAGCCCCCGCACCACCACCGCCAGGGCCTGGGTGGCGCCGTTGCCCGCTTCGCCGGCCATCACGGGGATAAAGACCGCCAGAAGGCCCAGGGTGGCGGGGTCGAAGCCACTCTGGAAGAACTCAATCACCTTGCCGGCGAGCATCTCCAGAAAAAGCAGGGCCACGAGCCACGGCAGGCGCGGCCGGACCAGGGCCCAGACCCCGGCCCGGGGATCCGCGGACTCCTCGTCCGGGGCGATGGCGGACATCCGGAGGGCATCCTCGGTGGTCTCCTCCTCGAGGACGTCGATCGCGTCGTCGACGGTCACCACGCCCAGGAGCCGGTTCTCATGGTCCACCACCGGCACCGCCAACAGGTCGTACTTGGCGATGACCCGGGCGACCTCTTCCTGGTCGGTGTCGTACCGGACCGAGACCACCCGGCGGCGCATGATCTCCATCACCAGTTGGTCCGGCCGCGCGACGATCAGGTCCCGAAGGGAGAGGACCCCCACCAGGTGGTCCGACCGGTCCACCACGTAGACGTAGTAGATGGTCTCCGCCTCCGGGGCTTGCCGGCGCAGATAGTCGATGGCCTCCTGGACTGTCATTTCGGCGTGGACCGCCACGAATTCCTTCGTCATCAAACCGCCAGCGGTATCCGGCCGGTAGTGGAGAAGCTCCCGGACCTCCGCGGCCTCCTCCGCCTTCATCTCCCCCAGGAGCCTCCCGGCCTCCTCGGGCCCCAGCTCCGCCAGGAGATCGGCGGCATCGTCCGCGCCCATCTCCTCCAGGATGTCCCCGGCCTTCTGGGCACCCAGGGCCTGGACCAGCGCCACCTGGGTCTCCGGGTCCAGTTCCCCGAGCACCAGGGCCGCCTGGGTCGCCCCCAGGTGGCGGAAGACCTGCACCCGGCGGATCTCCGGCAGCTCCTCGATCAGCTCCGCCAGGTCCGCAGGGTGGAGCTCTCGAAGGAAGGCGGCCAGGTCCCCGTTCCCGCGGGCGAGGAGTTCCTGCAGCCGGTTCAGGTTCTGCTGCTGCTCCACGTGCAATGGCAACACCCCCCTCGGCCCGTTCCGGCCCGCGCCGGCACGCCGAGGGGGGCTAGGGAGCCTGTCGAAAAAGTCAGGCCCGATCCCCGTCCAAGGGCGCGATCGGCCGGTAGCCCCGGAACGAGCCTTTGGCTAGGATTTCCCGTCGGCACGGGTCGACCCGTCTATGACTCGGTCCCGGTTCCACGCCGATCACCGCCCTTTCACCTCCGGACACCCATGGACATGGCCCAGCCAGGGGGCGGCTGGGCGCACCATTGGCCTTTCGCATTGTATCAGGAATCCCCGCCTGTGGGTACCACCTGCTCCCCGCTTTTGTAAACCGCCGTCAGACCCGATCGTCATACCCCAGTTCCCGGAGATACGCCCGCCGGTTCCGCCAGTCCTCCGCCACCTTGACGTAAAGTTCGAGGTAGATGCGGCTGCCCAGCAGCGCCTCGATCTCGGCCCGGGCCCGCTGGCCGATCTCCTTGATCATCTGACCCCGGTGCCCGATGAGGATCCCCTTCTGGCCCTCCCGCTCCACCAGGATCAGAGCCCGGACGTAGACCACCCCGTTCTCCCGGGGGGTCACCTCCTCCACCATCACCGCCACCGAGTGAGGGACCTCTTCCCGGGTGAGGTGGAGCACCTTCTCCCGGATCAGTTCCGCCATGATGAACCGCTCCGGCTGGTCGGTGACCATGTCCTCCGGGTAGTACCGGGGCCCCTCCGGCAGGCAGGAGATGATGATGGAGACCAGCTCGTCCAGGTGGGTGTGCTCCAGAGCCGAGACCGGAATCACGTCGACCCAGTCGATGTTCTCCAGGGCTTTGTACTGGTCCAGGACCTGGTAAAGCTGGGACCGGGGAATCCGGTCCAGCTTGTTCACCACCAGGAGCGCCGGTCGCCCGGCCGCGGCGATGAGTTTCGCGATCTCCGCGTCCCCCTCCCCGGGAGGGACCGACCCGTCCACCACAAAGCAGACCAGGTCCACCTCCGGGATGGTCTCCCGGGCCACCTTGTTCAGGAACTCACCCAGCAGGTGCTTGGGCTTGTGCATCCCCGGGGTGTCCAGGAAGATCACCTGGGCGTTCTCCCGGTTGAGCACCCCCAGGATCCGGTTCCGGGTGGTCTGGGGCTTGTCGGACATGATCGCGAGCTTCCGGCCCACCAGGGCGTTCAGGAGGGTGGACTTGCCCACGTTGGGCCGGCCCACCAGCGCCGCAAACCCGGAGCGGAATTTCATTTTCTCCTCTTCAGTCAAGACGCGCACCCCTCGCTCCCTCCCCGTTGCCGCCAGCGGCATCCCGGGCCGGCCCGCCGCCTCCCTCCGCCGTCGCCCCGGTCGGGACCATCTGCTGCGACCCGAAGAAGCCGGGCAACAGGTCCGCCGGGGTGGTCACCCGGCTGGCCCCTTTCAGGTTGCCCAGGATCAGCCGCATACCGGGGGCAAACTCGACCAGGACCTGCCGGCAGGCGCCGCAGGGGCTGACCGGCTCCGGGGTGTCGGCCACCACCGCCATCGCCCGGAACTCCCGGGCCCCCTCGGAGATCGCTTTGAAGATCGCCACCCGCTCGGCGCAGCAGGTGAGCCCGTAGGAGGCGTTCTCCACGTTGCAGCCCTGGAAGATCCGGCCGTCCGCGGTGAGAAGCGCCGCCCCCACGGCAAAGCGGGAGTACGGCACGTAGGCCCTGGCCCTGGCCGCGATGGCCTGCTGCATCAGCTCCGCATCCAGATCCTGTGCCCGGCTCATGCTCATCCCCTCCGGATCCTCAGGCACTCGGCCGCCAGTTTCCCATGCTGAACCCCCCGGCGCACGGCCGCCCGTTTCAAGCGCTGGGCCTCCGCCGGCCCGAGGGCGATGGTCCCGCCGGAGATGTGGCTTTCACCCGCTGTCCCCGCGCCTTCGGCCGTGGAGGGCCGCCGCGGCCCCCAACCCGGCCACCACCGCCAGCGAAATGGCCGCCTCCAAGGGACGGCCGGCGGCGTACTCCACCAGGGCGGTCCAGAGCCCAGCCAGGCCCCTTGGGGCGACAAACAGGATCCAGGCGGCTGCTACCGCGTGCAGGGCAGCCACCAGCACGGCGCCGGCGGCCACATCCTTGGCCAGCGCGGCCAGCGGGTGGTACCGGTCCCCCGCTGCCAGGTTGACGGCCCGCTCCACGGCGGTGTTGGCCAGCTCGGCCGCCATCACAAAGGCAATGGTGCCACACAGGTATAGAAGAGGCAATCCGGTCAGCCCGACAGCCCGGGCCAGGGCCAGGGCAGTGCCGGCGGCAAGGCAGTGAAAGCGCAGGTTCGGTTCCTCCCGGTAGGCGGCGAGGAACCCCCGGCTGGCATTCCAGACCCGTTCAACGAGGGAACGTTTCGCCCCCCAGGTCGGCCGGGCCGCCCACCGGCGCTTCGCCCTTCCGCCCGCCCCCAGGGGCCCCTGTCGGGGGCTACGCTCCATCGCTTCCGTCCCCCCTGGCGGTGAAGAACGCGGGCCGGCAGCTCCGGCCCGCTAACCGCTTGCGTCCCAGCCCGGCGAGGAGCCGCTTACCGCACGAGGCCCAGCCCGGCGAGGACCTCCTCAGCCTTGCCGTGCATCCGGGCCTCGTCCTCGGGAGTCTGGTGGTCGTAACCCAACAGGTGCAGAATGCCGTGGCAGATCAGGAACCCTACTTCCCGTTCGAACCGGTGGCCGTACTCCTCCGCCTGGGCCCGGGCCCGCTCCAGGGAGACCACCACATCCCCCAGGGCCAGGGGCTCCCCGTCCCCGGCGGCACGGGCCAGCTCCTCCCCTTCCAGGAGGGCGAAGGAGAGGACATCGGTGGGCCGGTCCTTGCCCCGGTACTCCCGGTTGAGGGCCTGGATCTCCGCGTCATCGACAAAGGTGATGGAGAGTTCCACGGCATCGCCCAGGTGGCCGGCGGCCAGTTCCAGGGTGCGCCGGGCCACCTGCCGGGCCAGCGCCTCCAGTTCCGGAGTGAAGGGAATTCTATCCTGCCGGTTGCTGATCAGAATCTCCACTGCGTTGGGGCTCCTTTCCCTGTCCGGCCGGCGGCGCCGGCAGTTCCCCGGGGGTAGCCCCGGCCGGGCCGGCGCTGCCCGGGTCGAGCTTGGGGTACTCAACCCGGCCGTGGTGGACTCCCTCCAGCACCCGGACAAAGGTCCGCTTGATGATCTCCAGGTCCCGGAGGGTCAGGTCTGAGTTGGACAGCTGCCCTTGCGCCAGCCGGCTGTTCACAATCTCCTCCACCTGGGCCTCGATCTGCTCCCGGCTGAGGGGCCCCCGGCTGCGCAGGGCCCGCACCGAGGCCTCGCAACCGTCGGCCAGCATGCAGATGGCCGTCTCCTTCCGCCGGGGCCGGGGCCCCTCGTAGCGGAAGTCCTGCTCCAGGACGTGCTCCCCCGTGCCGTTCTGGGTCGCCTTGTGGTAGAAGTACGAGATTAGCATGTCCCCGTGGTGCTCACGGATGAAGTCGATGATCTCCTCGGGCAGCCGGTACTCCCGGGCCAGTTCCACCCCGTCCTTGACGTGCGCGGCGATGATCATCGCCGAGACGTGGGGCGGCAGCCGGTCGTGGGGGTTCTCTCCGCCGAACTGGTTCTCGCTAAAGAAGAGGGGGCGCTTCACCTTGCCGATGTCGTGGTAGTAGGCCCCAACCCGGCAGAGCATCGCGTCGGCCCCCACCGCCTCGGCTGCGGCCTCGCACAGGTTGGCCACCATCAGGGTGTGGTGGTAGGTGCCCGGCGCCTCCATCAGCACCCGCTTCAGGAGCGGGTGGTTCGGGTTGGCCAGCTCCAGCAGCTTGATCGGGGTGAGCACTCCGAAGAGGCTCTCCAGGATGGGCAGGGAACCCACCGCGAGCACCGCGGCGAAAAGGGCCCCTACCATCACCAGGAGCACGTCGCGCCAGAAGCTGAGGTCCATCAGCGACCCGCCGGTGACCAGGTGCAGGGCGAGGATGGTCACCACCACCGCAGCCCCGACCCAGAGCCCGGCCTGAATCAGGGTGGCCCGGGCCTCCACCCGGCGGACGGAGTAGACGCCGACGAAAGAGGCGACCGCGGAGGCCGCGGTGACCAAGAGTTCGCCCTGGGTGATCACCCCGGCCAACAGGGTGAAGAGCAGGCTCATCACCAGGGCCACCCGGGTGTCGATGAGGATGGCCAGGAGCATGGTGCCGGCCGCCCAGGGCATCAGATAGCCGGAGAAGTTCAGGGCGAGGATGGCCAGGGAACAGGTGACCAGCCCCACCAGGCCGATGATCAGGATCCGGTTCTCCCGCTCCAGGAGATCCGGCCGGTAGCGCCACAGGTAGTAGCCCATCAGGCCGACCACCAGGTACGAGAAGAGCGCCACCCCGAGAAGTTTGAGGGCGTCCGCCCGGGGCCCGACCAGCTCCAGGTCCAGGAGCATCTGGTACTGCTCGTGGGTGATGACCTCCCCCTTGCTGACGATCCGCTGCCGCTGCTTGACGATGACCGGCGGCACCGACTGCCGGGCCTGCTCCCGGGCTCGCTCGGTGGCCTCCTGGTCCTCCTTCAGGTTCGACCGAATCCGCTCCCGAACCAGATCCCGGGCCAGGTAGATGAGCTCCCGGCTGTCAACCCCCTCGGGCACCCAGGCGTTCTGCACCTGGGCCCGGACCGCCTCCACCTCCTCCGGCCGGATCGCCCGGCTGAGGAGCCGGAGGGCCTGGGCCACCGTCTCCGATTCGAGGCGGCGGATCGTCTCATCGTCCGCGGTGGCCAGGGCCCGGAGCTGGGACTCGGAGGCCTGGGGCAGGATGGTCCCCAGCTCCCGCATCCGCTGTTGGATCAGTTCCTGGGTCAGCGGCCCCCGGTTGGAGGTGCCCGACTCCCCTTCTTCCGCCGGCGGCGCCACCCGCTGCCGGACCGACCGGATGTCGGCGAAGATCCGGCGCAGTTCGGCTTCCGCGGCCCCGGCCACCTCGGGGTCGATGACCATCACCGGCTGAACCCGGCTGGCAGCCTCCTCCCGGCGCCGTTCCGTCTCCACCCGGTTGATGATGTCCCGGGGTGCCTCGATGTCAACCGGGGAGACGTCTCCTTCCTGAATGTTGAGCCGGGCGGGAATCACCTGGCTCGCCAGGAGAACGGTGAGAAGCGCGCCAAAGAGGAGTCCCCAGAAGACCCGGCGGACTCCGGCGCTGCGGTAAAGGGCCCTGACCCAGGATTGGCCGAGTCGTTCCTTCCATCCGGTCCACCAGTTCAAGCGTCACGCCTCCCGGGCCCGATCCCAGCCGACGGGAACCGGGGGCTCAGCTGCCCGGCGCGGGTGGCGGCTGGTTCCGGCCCCCCCGGGCACCGGCGACCCGGCCCGCGCCCTGCCGCCGCTCGTAGGCCTCATAGGCCTGGATGATCCGCTGCACCAGCTCGTGCCGCACCACATCCTGTTCGGTCAGGTAGACGAAGGCGATCCCCGGTACCCCCGCCAGCACGTGCCGGACCTCCACCAGGCCGCTGGGGGTCCCGGGGGGCAGGTCGATCTGGGTGATATCCCCGGTAATCACCGCCTTGGAGCCGAACCCCAGGCGGGTGAGGAACATCTTCATCTGCTCCGGGGTGGTGTTCTGCGCCTCGTCCAGGATGATAAAAGAATCGTCCAGGGTGCGCCCCCGCATGTAGGCGAGGGGGGCCACCTCGATGTACCCCTTGTCGCGGAGGCGCTCGAAGGAGTCAGCACCGAGGACGTCAAACAGGGCGTCGTACAGGGGCCGGAGATAGGGATTGACCTTCTCCTCCAGCGCTCCGGGCAAGAAGCCCAACTTCTCCCCGGCCTCCACCGCCGGCCGGGTGAGGATGATCCGGTCGACCTCCTTGTTCTTGAAGGCAGCGACGGCCATCGCCATCGCGATATAGGTCTTCCCGGTCCCCGCCGGACCGATGCCGAACGTGATCCCGTGCTTGCGAATCGCCTCGTAGTACCGCTTCTGGCCCAGGGTCTTGGGGCGGATGGGCTTCCCCCGGTGGGTGACGACGATGACGTCGGAAAAGACGTCGGTGAGGTGGACGTCCCTGCCCTCCCGGGCCATCCGGACGGCGTAGCGGACCTCCCGCTCCGTCAGCAGGTTGCCCGCCCGCTGCACCGCCAGAAGCTCCTCCAGGAGCCGCTGCACCTGGGCCACAGCGGCCTCGTTCCCCCGGATGATCAGCTCATTGCCCCGGGGGACCAGCTTCACCGGGAAGTTATCCTCGATGATCTTCAGGTGCAGGTCGTGCCGGCCGAAAAGCGCAAGGGCTTCCTCGTTGGTCTCCCCCACCACCAGTCGCCGTTCCAGCGTCTCGCTCAAATGTCGGGATGCCCCCCCACGTTCGGCTCCTCTGTCCCCGGGGTGCCCGTGGCCGCAGGCTGGGGCCGGCCGATGGCTTCCCGGGTCTCCAACCGAATCCGGACCCCGAGGTACTCCGGGGTGCGGGTCGACACCGCCACCGCCGGCGGCCCCACCACCTGGCCGGTTCCGGGCTGGAGTTGCCAGGTGAGCCGGGCCAGGTACTCCCGCACCGCCGCCTGGACGGCCTCAGCCTCCGGAACCGGCACCCGGTGCACCCGGACCTCCTCATAGGCTACCATGTCCAATTCGACGGGTGGGAGCCAATTCCTCCACCCGGCAAACCCGGCGGTCCGGCGGCTCGCCTCCCGGTACCCCGCGGCCGGGACCGGGCCCCCCAGGAGAAGGATGTCCCGGCTCCCCCAGCGCAAACCCAGTTGCCACCGGCGCCGGCCCGTGGGCACCGGCTCCTCCCGGACCAGGGGCACCTCCAGATACCCCTCGTAGGAGCACCGGGCGACCACCTGCCCCCGGGCCACCCGGGGACCCAGGGGTTTGTCCGGAGTCGGCGGCCACTCCTGCACGTAGGGCAGGCGGATGGGCGGAGAGGTGAAGCCGTACAGGCCCCCCTCGATGAGCACCTGGCCCAGCCGGACCGCCTCCCCCTCCTGCACCCGCCGCTGCCCCTGGAAGACCACGACGGTTTCCACCACGCAGCTGTCCCGGTCCGAGACCAGGTCCACCCGCCCCGGATCCGGGGGCGGCCGGTAGGCGGTGCGTTCCAGCACCTGCACCACCGCCCGGACCCCCTCCAGCCGCACCGACGCCCAGCCCACCTCCGGCACCCGTTCCGTGAGCCGGCGCTCCAGTTCCGCCGGGCGGAGCCGGAACCGCCAGGCCCCGGGGCGGAGTCCTAGATGGTAGAGTTCGGCCTGGACCGCCCGGGGGTCCATGAGGGCGGTCCCCCGGACCTCCACCTCCCAGATGTGCCCCAGGGCCCAGGCCAGGGCCAGGGCCGAGAGCAGACACCCCCCGACCAGATAAGGCCGGCGCCGGATCCGCCGCTGGAGAAAAGGCCAGCCCCGGCGGCCCCGGATCCGCACCCGGCACCGGGCCTGCCGGCAAAGGGGGCGCAGGTGCCGGAAGTGGGAGGCCCGGATCCGCCCCCAGACCTGGCCCGGGCGCCGCCGCAGGTGCCACAGGTCCAGGCCCTCGGCCACCGCCAGGTTGACCAGGGTCTCGGGCTGGGCCCCCTCGATGGCGATCTCCAGGGTCCCGCTGAGGTACCGCCAGAGCCCGAGGAACACCGGCCTGCCTCCTTCCCCGGGGAGGTGGGCTGCCCGACGGGGGCGCACAAGCCCCCTGGCGACTAGCCCAGAAACTGCAGCCCCGTCACCTGGCCGGCCAGCACCACGGTATCGGCGGTGATCTGCCGGATCACCATATCGGTGCCGGTCACCGCCAGCATCCCCTGGGGCGTCCGCAGCACCACCCGGTCCCCGGCGTACTCCACCAGGCCCCAGTGGTTCTCCACCGCCAGGTGCCGGTCCCCCACCAGGGTCACCCGGGCGAGGTCCCGGAGGAGGTCACCGGGCAAGTCCAGCAGGCTGGTAAGCCGCTCCCGCCAGTCCCTCTTGCCCACTGCACCCACCTCCGGTTCCATCTCCCCCTAACGGTATGACTGAGGAGGGATCCCCATGCTCCCCCGCCTCCGGGCCTCCCGGCGGCCGGCGGCCGGCCGCCGGGAGGCCAGTCCGGCCTGCCGCCTCCTGGTGCTCGCCGCCCTCGTGGTCGCCGGCTGCCGGTCCGCCGGGCCCGGCCCAGGGCCCGGCGGACCGGCGGCTCCACTTGCCGGCCCTCTGCGGCTGCTCCATCCCCCGGCCGCGGCCGGGCTGGCCCAGGGTCTGGCCGCGGAGTGGCAGGCCCGGTGGCCGGAGCTGGAGGTGGTCACCCAGGCCGCGGACGATCCCCTGGCCGCTCTGGCGGAGGGGGCCGGGGACCTGGCCCTGACGGCCGCAGCCCCGGGCTCGGCCCCGGAGCCGGAGGCGGTGGTGGCCGCCTGGGTCTACCCCCTCGTCCCCGGGGATTACCTGGCGCCGGAAAGCCTGACGGGCGTGGCCGGGCCGCCGGGGGAAGAGCCCTCCGGCGCCCGGCCCCGGGAAAACCAGGCCCCCGGAACACTGGCACCCCTCTCCTTCCGGGACCTGGACTGGGGCCGGGTGCTCCTGCCGGTCGCGGGGGTGTTGCCGACGCCGGAGAACATCGCCTCCGGCCGCTACCCCGGCAGCCGCCCCTTCTGGCTGGTGCCGGGACCCCGGAGCCGGGGCTGGTCCGGCCCGGTCGCCCTGGGGGAGCTGCTGGCCTGGACCGGGGAGGAGGAGCGGGTCCTGACCCGGTCCGGCCTGGCCGACCCCGGCGGCCGGCCCAGCCGGCCGGTGACCCTGGCCGCGGTAGGAGACGTGATGCTGGCCCGGGGGGTCGGCCGGCGCATCCGGGAGGAGGGACCGGCGTACCCGGTGGCCCTGGTGGCGGATCGGCTGGCCGCGGCGGACATCGCCCTGGGCAACCTCGAATCCCCCATCGGCGTCCGGGGCCAGCCCATCCCCGGCAAGGGGATCTGGTTCCGGGCGGACCCCGCAGCGGTAGAGTCCCTCACCCGGGCGGGCTTTGACGTTCTCTCCGTCGCCAACAACCATACCCTGGACTACGGTCTGGAGAACTTCGCCGAGACCCTGGCGCACCTGGAGGCCGCCGGGATCGCGGCGGTGGGCGGCGGTCCGGACCTGGCTGCCGCCCGCCGGCCGGTGATCCGGGAAGTCGCCGGCCTGCGGTTTGCCTTCCTGGCCTACAGCCAGTTCGCCGACCTCTTCTGGTCCTGGGACGACCCCTTCCGCTTCGCCGCCACGGAGGATCGGGCGGGGGTGGCCCCCCTGGCCGAGGCCCTCCTGGCGGAGGATATCCCCCGGGCCCGGGCGGAAGCGGACGTGGTGGTGGTGACGGTCCACTGGGGCGAGGAGTACCAGAACTACCCGACGCCAGAGCAGGTGCGCCTGGCCCGGCGGATGGTGGACCTGGGGGCCGACCTGGTCCTGGGCCACCACCCTCACGCGGTCCAGGGCTTCGAGATCTACCGGGGCGGGTTCATCGCCTACTCCATGGGCAACTTCATCATGGACCAGGAACACCACGGCCCCATCACCCGGGAGTCGATGCTCCTGGAGTTCACCTGGTACCCCGGCGGCGGCCGGACAGTCCGGGTCACCCCGGTCTGGATCACCGGCTTCCGGCCCGCCTTCCTCGAGGGACCGGAAGCCGCGGCCGCCCTCCGAAAGCTGGCCGAAATCAGCGCGGCCATCCGGTAGAGGCCCCAGCTGGGAGGCAAGCCCGACCGCGGACCAACAGCCATTCCTCAACCCGCACCCGGCCGACGCGTGAACCTGCGCCCCAGGAGGTGTCCGCTCCGATGACCCACCGCCCTCCCGACCCGCTCCCCACCCTTCCTCCGGCGGCTGCAGCCCCGACCCCCCACCCCGGCCCTGCCCCGCAGGATCGGGCCCAGCGGCTGGCCCTGGCGGAGGCCATCGCCCGCCGGTGCCAGGAGATCTGGGGAGAGCGGCTCCTGGCTCTGGGCCTCTACGGCTCCCTCGCCCGGGGCGCTACACCCCGGACGTGCTGCTGGCCCGGGCCGCCCGGGTGGACGAGCGGTGGCCCCTGGTCGCGGGGGCCTACTGCCAGGTGAAGCCCCTGCACGACTCGGAGGGCTTTTTCCGCCGTCTCCGTGAGACCGCGGCGGCGATCCCGCCGGAGCGGTTCCGCCAGGCGGTGGAGGAGGCCCTGGTGGGGGAGCTGTATCGAACTCATCGGCAAGGCCCGGAACGCCCGGGTCCGGGGCGAGGAGAGGATGGTGATGGCCGGCCGGCTCTCCAGCCCCGACGCGGTCATCGCGGTTCTCGAAGGTTTCTGGGCCGGGCTCACCGGCTGGGCCCGGCGCCACGGCTACCGGATCGACAGCCCCCAGGCGATCCCCTTCTGAAGCCGGAAGCGAAGGCGCAGGCCGGAAGCGATAGGATCGTGCAGGCCGGAAGCAACCGTGCAGGCCGAAAGCGGCCGTGCAGCCGAAGGAGCGTGGTCCCTTGACCGCCACCCCTGCCATCCGCCTCATCGACCTCCGGCGCCGGTACGGCGACTTCGAAGCCGTCCGGGGGCTGAACCTGGAGGTGCAGCCCGGGGAGGTCTTCGCCTTCCTCGGCGCCAACGGGGCCGGCAAGACCACCACCATCAAGATGATGGTGGGCCTCCTGCCCCCCACCGCCGGCCGGGTGGAGATCGCCGGATATGACGTCTGGAAAGAACCCCGGGCAGCCAAGCGGGTGATCGGCTACGTGCCGGACACCCCCATCCTCCACGAGCTGCTCACCGGCCGGGAGTTCCTCTGGTTTATGGCCGACCTGTACGGCCTGCCCCGGGCCGAGGCCCGGGCCCGCACCGAAGCGCTTCTGGCCGACTTTGGCCTCACGGACGCCGGCGACCGGCTGATCCGGGAGTACTCCCTGGGGATGAAGCGGAAGCTGGCCATCGCGACGGCGCTCCTGCACCGGCCCCGGGTGCTGCTGCTGGACGAGGTGACCAACGGCCTCGACGCCCGGGCCGCCCGGGAGGTGAAGGACCGGATCCGGGCCTGGTCCCGGGAGGGAATGACGGTCTTTCTCACCACCCACATCCTCAGCGTCGCGGAGGAACTGGCCCACCGGATCGGGGTGATCCACCGGGGCCGGCTCCTCTGCGTCGGCACCCTGGCGGAACTGGCCGCCCGGGCCGGCCGGCCCGGGGCCAACCTGGAAGAGGTCTTCCTCACCCTCACCGGCGACCGGTTGCCCGAAGAGGAGGTAGCGGGATGACCGGCGGGGCAGGGGAAGTGCTGCGGACGGCCTGGTCCGTGGCCTGGTACGGCTGGCGGGCGGTCTACAACCGTACCTTCCGGTTCTCCCGCAGCCGGCCGGGTCTGGTCTTCCAGCTCTCACAGCTGGGCCTTCTGCTCGTGGTGGCCCAGCAGGCCCGGTCGGTGCCCCCGGAGGCCGGCCGCGAGGGGCTCCTGGCCCTGATGGCGGTCCAGATGGCCTGGTTTGGCCTGATGATCGGCTTTGGCCGGGGGCAGTTCCAGCTCTTCCAGGGGATCCTCGTGCCCCTCTTTCAGATCACCCCGGCCCGGCCCCTGGCCTTTCTGGTCGGCCGGGCCCTGGAGTACCTCCCCAGCCGGGTCTGGAGCGCCTTCCTCTGGTCCCTGGCGTACTCCGCCGCGGTCCCGGGCCCCGGCCGGTGGGGGGCCTTCCTGACCCTGGCGGCGGCAGGGGCGGCCACCGGGGTGCTCGCCAGCCTCGCCGGCCTCCTGCTGGTGGTCCTCTGGGCCCGGTACTCCCCCCGCACCCTCCGCCGGGGTTCCCTCTTCTTCGGCCTCACCACCGTGGCTCTGGCCACCTGGGCGGCGATCTTCCTCGCCACCGGCGGCACCGTCGCGGACCTGGCCCTCCGGCTGCGATCCCTCCGCACCCTGGTAGCCGGGGCTGTCGCCGCCCTGGCCGGGCTACCGGGGCTGGGCATGCTGGCCGCCGCGGCCCTCCGCCCCCGGTGGGTGGAGGACCTCTACCGCACCGGCCTCACCCGGGTGCTGGAACTGGGGGAGCAGGAGGCGAGCCGGCCCGGCCGTTCGGTCTGGCCGTCCTGGCCCCAGGGGCCGGTGCGGGCGGTGGTGGCCCGGGAATGGATCCAGTGGAGCCGCTCCCGGATGACCCGGATCCAGGGCGTCATCTGGCTCTGCGGGGCCATCGGGGTCTACACGGCCGGCCGCAGCCTCGCCGGTACGCCCCTGCCCCAGGTGGTTCAGACCGTGGGCTCCCTCAGCCTTCTGGCCTGGGGCCTTGCCTACAGCCACTGGGTGGTCCGGGTCTTTGAAGCCGAGCGGGCCGGGATCCTCCTCTACCGCCTGGCCGGGGTCCCCGCGGCCACCCTGCTGGGGGCCAAGTTTCTGGCGGTCTTCCTGCCCTCCGCGGTGCTGACGGGCCTCCCCGCCCTGATGGGCGGCCTGGCTGCGGGCCTCTCCGGACCGGACCTTGGGCGCCTCCTGGGCTGGACCCTGTTGGCCCTCGCCGCCGGCTGCCTCGGGGGCTTCGGCGCCGCGGGGGCCACCGCCGGGGAGGAGCCGCCGGAGCCGGCCCAGGCCCCGGTGGCGGACCAGATGGCCCCGCCCCAGGGCGGCAACGTCAACGGCTGGTACGTCCTGTTCCGGATGGCCGGCCTTCTCCTTCCCATCGCCCTGGTGATCTGGACGGGAAGCCGGCCGCCCGGCAGCCCGCCGGGGCTGCCGCCGGCCCTGCTTGTCAGCCTGAACCTCCTGCTGCCCTTCGCCCTCCTGGCCGGGGGCTACCAACTCATGCGCCGGCACTGGGATGCCGGCGGGGCCGGGTAGCCCGGGCGGCGGAAGACCGGCGGGGCTACGCCCACGCCCCCGTAAGGCTACGCCTGCGCCCCCGGAAAGAGGGGCAGCACCTCCTGCCCCACCTCCTCCAGCACCTCCCGGGCCGGCCGCCGGCCGTACTTGAGGTTGAGGGCCACGTGGTTGACGCCAATCTCCTGGAGGGTGGCCAGCAGTTCGACGAGGTACTTCCGGCCCAGGCGGTACCCCAGGTGGATCGGCCGCGGGGGCTCCTCCGGGTCATCGCTGAGGTCGATGTAAAGGGACTGGGCGAAGGGCTTGAAGGCGCCGGGGGCCGCCGCGGCGGTGGCCCTTCGCCACTCGGCGACGATCATCCGCTGGATCCCCGGAGGGCGGGGGTACATCACCCACCCGTCGCTGTGCCGGGCGATCCAATCCAAAGACTGCTGGCTGTAACCGGTAACCAGGATCGGAAGGGTTCCTCCCTCCGGCTTGGGCACCAGGTCGGCGCCCGCCAGATGCCCCAGGGGCGAATCAATCGCCGGGAAGTGCTCCGCCCAGGCCCGCCGGATGTAGGCCAGGGCCTCCCGGAAGATCGCCCCCCGGGCCTCCCAGTCGACACCGAAGGCCGGGAACTCCACCGGCCGGTCGCCGGAGGCCACCCCCAAAACCAGCCGCCGGCCCGACAGGATGTCCACGGAGGCCGCCGCCTTGGCCACATGGAGAGGGTGCCGGAGCGGCAGGACGATGGCCCCGGTGGCCAGGGCGATCTGCCGGGTGTGGGCGGCGATGTGGGCCAGATACACCCACGGGTCGTAGATCTGGCCGATGTCGCCGAAGTTCGGGTCCAGAAGGGGCACGTCCCGGAACCAGAGGGCCGCAAAGCCCAGCTCCTCCGCCCGCCGGGCCAGGGCCTCCTGGTCCCGCATCGTCGGGTTGCTGCCGGTAAAGGCCTCGATGGGAAAGAAGACGCCCAGGGTCAGCCGGCCGGGCTGAAACATCCGGGAAAACCCGGGATGGCCGGGTCCGGCGGCTGCCGGGTGATGGGCCATCTTCCTGCACCTCCGTGGGAGCGCCGCCGCACTCCGGGGCACCGGCCCCGGGGTACGGCACACTCAGATGGATCCGGTCCATGGGCTGGGCTCCGGATGAGCGGGGCCCCGGTCCCCTGCGGGGGTCACGACCCCGCGCCGGTGTACCGCCGGAGCCCCCGGCGCCAGACCCAGAAGGCAAAGGCCACCGACGCCGCTGCTACCACCGGGGTGAGCCAGGCGAAGAGCCCCCACTCCCCCCGGCGGACCAGGTAGGCCCCGGGATAGGCGCCCACAAAGAGGAACGGCAGGGCCGTGCTGAGAAGCCACCGGAGCCACCGGCTGAAGATGCTCGGCGGGTACTGGCCGTACTGATTGAGGTTCCAGGCCAGGGCCATCAGCCCGGTCCGGCCGTCGGCGAAGAAGGCGGTGGCCGCCAGGGCCATGTAGATCCCCAGGTAGACCGCGGCGGAACTCAGGATCAGCCCCGCGGCCACCAGCCAGTCGACCCAGTCCCAGGCCACCCCGGCCCGCTCCCCGGCCCAGGCCATGATGGCGAGGCCCGTCACCACCCCCAGGAGCGACTCCAGCTCCACCCCCTCCAGGATCACCTGGAAGACAGGGTGGGCCGGCCGGATCAGCACCCGGTCCATCTCCCCCTTGATGACGTACTTGTCCGCCACGTCCCAGAGCCCGCCGGCCAGGGCGCCGAAGAGGGCCCCGGGGACGAGGAAGTAGCCGTACAGGAAGAAGACCTCCGCCCGGGTCCAGCCCCGGAGGTCGGGCACCAGCTGGAAGGTGACCGCGATCAGCACCACGCTCATCGCCTGGTAGGTCACTTCCGAGAGCAGGCCGACGATCAGGTCCCCCCGGTACTCCCACCGCACCTTGGCGTACTGGACCAGGTACTCCCAGTAGAGCCGGCCGTACCGGGCGAGGCTCCGCCACATCGCCCATCACCCCCCGTGGACGGTGAGCGCCCGGGTCGCCCGGCGCCAGACCAGCCGGACCAGGGCCCCCAGGACCACCGCCCAGATGAGGCCCCGGACCAGGGCCAGGAGCATCGGCCGCCCCCACAGGCCCCCCGCGGCGATGAGGCTCGGCACGTAGGAGATGGCCGAGAAGGGCAGCCACTCCAGCACCGCCCGGGCCCAGGCCGGGTAGAAGGAGAGGGGCAGGTAGAGGCCGGAGAGCAGGTCCACCACCAGCCGCCGGGCCCAGGTCAGCCCCTGGATCCGGGTCGACCAGACCGCCGCCAGGCCGACCAGGAGATTGATCTGGGCATTGAGGACAAAGGCCAGGGTCAGCGCCGCCAAGTAGGCGAGCCAGACCTTCGGGTCCATGGGCAGCCGCACCGGGAAGAGGAGCGCGGCCAGGGTGAGCCCTGGCACCGAGAAGAAGAGGAGGCGGAAAAGGGCCTCCCCCAGGGCCCCGGCCACCCGCTGCCCCAGGTACGAGACCGGGCGGAGGAGCTGGACCGCTACGGTTCCGTCCCGGATCTCGTCCGCGATCTCCCGGTCCAGGTGGTTGAAGTAGAAGGCCCGGGCCATCCACCCCACCGCCAGATACGTGGTCATCTCCGTGGGGCTGAGACCCCCGAGGTTCTCCCGGGCGCCGTAGGCCGCCATCCAGAAGAAGTAGTAGCCGCCCGTATAGATAAGGTAGGTCAGGATGCCGCTGTAGAAATTCACCCGGTAGGCCAGCATCACCAGGAAGCGGATCCGGATCAGCTCGAGGTAGGTGGCGATCACCCCTGGCCCCCCTCCTCCCGGTCCGCCTCCGGTGTGGCTGCCGGGGACGGCTCCCCGGTCCCGGCGGCCTCGGCCCCCGCCGCTCCGGTCCGGTAGAGCTGCCGGACGATCTCCTCCATGGTCGGCTCCGCCACCGCCAGGTCCTTCAGCGGCAGGTGCGGCACCAGCCGGGCCAGGGCGGCGGGCACCGCGTCCGCCTCGGCCAGGTGGACGAGGCACTCCGCCTCCCCCTGGGACTCCACGGAGCACGGGATCCCCGCCAGGGCCGCCTGTACCCGGTCCGGCGCCACCGGCTCCCGGAAGCTGAGGCGCAGGGTCCGGCCCCGGGCCTCCCGGCGGCGGAGGTCGGCCAGGGCCCCGTCATAGAGGATCCGGCCCCGGTGGAGGAGCACCACCCGGGGGCAGAGGGCCTCGATGTCCGAGAGGTCGTGGGTGGTGAGGAGGATGGTGGTGCCGTACCGGCGGTTCACCTCCCGGAGGAACTCCCGGATCCGGAGCTTGACCATGACGTCCAGGCCGACGGTAGGCTCGTCCAGGAAGAGGACCCGGGGCTTGTGGAGGAGGGCCGCGGCCAGCTCGCACCGCATCCGCTGGCCGAGGCTCAGCTTCCGCACGGGGATGTCTAAGAGCGGCCCGATCTCCAGGGCCTCGACCAGTTCGGCAAAGTAAGAGCGGAACTCCGCCTCGGGCACCTCATACATCCGCTGCAGGAGCCGGAAAGTCTCCTTGACCGCGATATCCCACCACAAGCCGCTGCGCTGGCCGAAGACCACGCCGATGGTCCGCTTGTACGCCAGCGCCGTCCGCTCGTCGTGGGGGTCGTAGCCGTTGACCCGTACCCACCCGGAGGTGGGCACGAGGATGCCGGTGAGCATCTTGATCGTGGTGGACTTCCCTGAGCCGTTAGCCCCGATGTACCCGACGATCTCCCCGGGGGCGATCCGGAGGCTCACCCGGTCCACGGCCCGGATGACGGTGTACTCCCGGCCGAAGAGGTCCCGGATTGCCCCGAGGAGGCCGGGGCGGCTCCGGTATTGCCGGAACTCCCGGGTCAGTTCGTGGGCTTCGATGGCAAGCAATGGGACGGTTCCTCCCTGTCGCGCGCAAGACGCGTGAGCCCGTCAGGCCTCTCCATGAGGCCGGTCAGGATTCGCACAGTCAGGATTCGCACAGCATCGATGCTACAACGGCCGCCCCACGGTGTAAACCCTGGGGCCGGGCCCGGAGCCGGCACCAGCCGCCGGGGAACCCGCCGCGGCGAGGGGGCGGCGACCTCGGTCAAGTCTCCCGGGCGAAAACGAAGGCGGAGCGCCCCGTGGCGCTCCGCCTCGTTGATCCCCTGGTTGACCCCGCGGCAGGGGAGACGGGCCCCCCAGGCCCTATCCGCCAGCCGACAACCTATCCGCCAGTAGACAGTTCAGGGAAGATCCCCTCCAGGGCCCGGTAGCACCGCCGGAAGAGCGGCACCAGAGCCTCGTACCGCCGGGCCAGGTCCGGATCCACCGGCACCTTCTCCCCGACCCGGACCATCGCCTCGCAGGCCGCCGGCACGGTGGGATAGAACCCGCTCCCCACCGCCGCCAGGATGGCGGCGCCGAAGGCCGGGCCCTCGTCGACGGCCATCAGCCGCAGGGGAATCCCCATCACGGCGGCCATGATCGACCGCCAGATGGGGCTGCGGGCCCCGCCGCCGGTGATCCGGATCTCGGTGGGGGAGACCCCGAGGGCCCGGATCAGGTCCAGGGAGTCCCTGAGGCCAAGGGCGATGCCCTCCAGCACCGCCCGGGCCAGGTGCCGGCGGTCGTGGTGCAGCCCCAGCCCGACGAAGACCCCCCGGGCGTAGGGGTTGGCATGGGGAGTCCGCTCCCCGGTGAGATAAGGAAGGAAGAGCAGCCCCTCGGCCCCCGGCGGCACCTCCGCCGCCTCCCGGGTAATCCGGTCGTAGGGCTCCTGCCCCGCCGCCCGGTCCTCCTCCGCCTCCCGGCGGTAGAAGGTGTCCCGGAACCACCGCAGGGAGCCGCCGGAGCTGAGCATCACCCCCATCACGTGCCACAGGCCGGGCACCGCGTGGCAGAAGCTGTGCACCGTCCGGAGGCTCCGGGGGTCCAACCCCGGCGGAACCTGGGCCGCGCCGGCCTGGAGATGGCCCGGCCGCTCGGTGGGAGCAAAGACCACCCCCGAGGTGCCGACGCTCATGGAGACCTGTCCGGGGCGGACCAGGCCGACTCCCACGGCCCCCGCGGCCTGATCGCCGCCACCGGCCACCACCGGGATCCCCGGAGGCAGCCCCGTTTCCGCGGCTGCCTCCGGGGTGACCCGCCCGGTGATCTCGGGCCCCTCGTAGACCTCGGGCAGGATCGCCGGGTTCAGTTCCAGGGCGGCGATGATCTCCTGGGACCACCGGCGGGCGCCCACGTCCAGGAGCAGGGTGCCGGAGGCGTCCGCCACGTCGGTGGCCAGGGCGCCGCTGAGCCGGTACCGCAGGTAGTCCTTGGGGAGCAGCAGGTGTGCCAGGCGGGCGTAGTGCTCCGGCTCATGGCGCCGGAGCCAGAGCACCTTGGGCGCCGTAAACCCGGTCAGGGCAGGATTGCCGGCAATTCGCAACAGGGTCTCGGTCCCCACCCTGTCCTCGATCTCCCGGCACTCCGCCACGGTGCGCTGGTCATTCCAGAGCAGGGCGGGCCGGATGACCTCCCCATGCCGGTCCAGGAAAACCGAACCGTGCATCTGGCCCGTCAGGCCGATGGCCTGGATCTGCCCGGGCGAAACCTGCCCGGTGACCTGGCGGAAGCACCGGACAGCCGCCTGCCACCAGTCCCGGGGATCCTGTTCGGTCCATCCCGGCCGGGGGACGTGCAGGGGGTGCTCGGCGGTGGCCTGGGCCACCACCCGGCCGGCGGGGTCCACCGCCAGGACCCGGACCCCGCCGGTTCCGACGTCAACCCCGAGGAAGAGGGGCTCGGAGACGGGTGTCACATCACTCACCTGCCGACCCGGGAATGTAGGCTACCGCCGGCTGTACTTCTCATACACCTGCCGCTCAAACTCCTCGTCCAGGCCGAGGGCCTTCCAGAAGACCCGGTAGGCGCCGACGGCGTCGGCCCGGGCCTTGGCTGCGGCCAGCTCCTCGTCGTTCATCCGCTCGGCCACCGCGAGCATGTACTCCATCTGAATGACCGAGCGCTTGACGGCTTCGACGGGATCTTCGGTGTACGGGAAGAGGTCGAAGCCCAGGTACCCGTCGTACCCGCCCTTGAGCAACTCCCGCAGGATGTCGATCTGCTGCTCGATGAACTGGGCACCCACCATGTTGTCGTCGTCGAAGGTGCCCCAGCCGGAGTTGGCGTGCTGGTGGCCCAGGAGGCCCTCCGAGAGCAGCAGGGCCGCGTACTCCCCCAGGGGCTCCCCGTTCATGATCAGGTGCTGCCAGTCCATGTTCACCCGGACGTTGGAGACGTCGGCGCCCATCTCCTTCAGCTTCTTGATGATGAAGAGGGTCATGCCGATGTTGCGCATCAGGATGCGCATCGCGGGCTCGCTGTTCTTGTGCTCGAGGTTGAAGAGCACGCCCTTCTCCTTGGCGTAGGTGACCACTTCCGCCAGCCCTTCCAGGAAGTACCCCCAGGTGCGGGCGTAGTCGCGCTGGAATGGATAGTTGTAACCTTCGTTCCCCGGCCAGTAGATGTAGTTAGCCCCCACCGCTGCCGCCAGGTCGATCCCCCGCTTGATGTGGGCCACCGCCTCCCGGCGCAGGGCGGGATCCGGATTGCTCAGGGCGCCGTACTGGAACCGGGGGTTGGGCACCAGGCCGTAGCAGATCATGGCGATGTGATGGTCCGGGGCGAGGATCTCCTGGATCTTGGCGGCGTTGTCGTCGGTGATCTCGGTCTCGTAGTGGAACTCGTAGCCGTCGATGAGCGGCCCGAGCCCCTCCACTGCCCACTTGAGCCGCTCGGTCACGTCCCGGTTCGCCAGCTCCGGCTTGTAGCCCCCGGGCATAAACCGGGTCGGCGCGATGCCGAAAGCCCAGATGCCCACGCTGGTGCGCCAACGCTTGGTGCTGACCTGCATCCGCGATCTCCTCCCCGTAAGCCGCACTCCCGTTGCCGATGCCCGATCCCGCTCGCCGCGGGGTCAGCCAGTCGGCGCCGGTCTGAGCCTTAGTTTGTTGATCAGACTATCTATGACTGGGATTTCGCCGGGGGAATCGAATCTCCTGCCAGGCACCGAAAAAGCCCGGATTTTCTTTGCCGGTCCCCGGCCGGACCGCCCTGGCGGATCAGGATGTTCCCGGGACAAAAATGGCCTTCTGAGGCCGCTTGGGCCTTGTGAAAACGCTTGCAGAACTAGTCATATGAATGACATCCGTCTTGACAGTTGAGGGCGGCTAACCCAAACTGATAGGAGAGAGACTTCGTTGGATTGGTATTCGAACAAACTCCATCCGCCCGCGGGGGTGCGCCCGATGCCATCCAACTCCTACTACGTGCACCACAGCCCATGGGGCGCCTACGCCAGCTTCTGCCTCGGGAGATACGGGCGGGGCGGCGGCTTTGTGCTGAGCGACGTCCGCCCGCCGGAGAAGAACGTCTACGTTGGGTACGCGCGCCCCGGTGAGCCGCCGCGGCTCCTGCCCTTCTACCACACCGAGGCCGGGCACCGCACCGGTGCGGAAGCCTTCCTCGGGACCAGCCCGGAGGGTGCCCCCCGGTTCCTCGGCCAGGTCCAGCCGTTCCGCCCGGAGGAGATCCACCGGAGCCTCACCTGGGCTGCCGACACCTGGACCGCAGGAGACCTGACCTTCCGGCTCCTCACACCCTTCGGCCCGGTGCCCGAACTGGACACCCTGGACCCGGAAGAACAGCGCTTTTTCCTGGCACCGGCCATCCTCGCGGAGATCCGGTTTGACAACACCCGCTCCGCGGCTCCGGCCCGGGTTCTGTTCGGTCTAGAGGGTATGCGCCGGGTCCTTTCCGATACCACGGGCGGCGCGCTCGTCGGCGTCGCCCAGGGCCGTGCGGTGGCGGTCGCCTGCGAGCCTTCCCCGGAGGTGCAGGAGGTGCTGGACTGGGAGATCGTCCTCCCGGCCCTGACCGGCACCCCCCAGGTAAACCGGCTCGGCACCGAGGGCGGCCTGGTCTTCACCGTGCCCCCCGGGGAGACCCGGACGTACACCCTGGCCCTTGCCACTTACCAGGGCGGGATCGTCACCACCGGCATCGAAGCCAGCTTTGCCTACACCCGGCTCTTTAGGAACGTGGAAGAGGTGGCGGCCTTCGTCCTCCGGCACCAGGAGCGCTACCGGGCTTTGGCGGCAGAGCGGGACCGGGAGCTGGAAGAGGTCCCCCTCAACCAGCACCGCAAGTTCCTCCTGGCCCACGCCACCCACAGCTACCTGGCGAACACCGAGCTCCTGGTCGACGAGACGGGCCGCAAGTTCTGGGTGGTCAACGAGGGCGAATACCAGATGATGAACACCCTGGACCTGACCGTCGACCACCTCTTCTGGGAGCTGCGCTACCACCCCTGGACCACCCGGAACGTCCTGGACCTCTTCGCCTCCCGCTACTCCTACGTGGATCGGGTCAAGGACCGGTCGGGCCGCTCTTACCCCGGCGGCATCTCCTTCACCCACGACATGGGCGTGGCCAACGCCTTCTCGCCGCCCGGCCATTCCGTCTACGAGCGGCCGGACCTGACGGGCTGCTTCAGCTACATGACCTTTGAGGAGCTCACCAACTGGGTGCTCTCCGCCGCCCTGTACGGCCTGAGGACCGGCGACAACCCGTGGTTGCAGCGGTCTGCGGAAATTTTCCAGAAATGTCTGGAAAGCCTTATCAATCGGGATCGCGACGGCGACGGCATCATGGATGTGGACAGCGACCGCTGCGGAACAGGCAGCGAGATCACCACCTACGACAGCCTCGACGCCAGCCTGGGGCAGGCCCGGAACAACCTGTACCTGGCCGTCAAGACCTGGGCCGCCTACGTCTGCCTCGGCCACGTCTTCCGCCGACTGGGGCTGGCCGCGGAGGCTCAGACGGCTGAAGACCGGGCAGCCCGAGTGGCGGCGACGGTCGCCGGCCGGTTCGACCCGGCGGCGGGGTATATCCCCGCGGTCTTCGAGGATAACAACACCTCCCGCATCATCCCGGCCATCGAAGGGCTGGTCTACCCCTATTTCCTCGGAGACCGGGATGCGGTCAGCCCCGAGGGGCGGTTCGGCCCCCTGGTCCGGGCCCTGCGTACCCACCTGGAAACCGTCCTGCGGCCCGGCGTCTGCATCGACCCCGTCTCGGGCGGCTGGCGGCTCTCCTCCACCAGCGACAACACCTGGATGAGCAAGATCGCCATCAGCCAGTTTGTGGCGGAGCGGATCCTGGGCTTCGACTTCGGCCCCGCCGCCGAAGAGTGGGACCGGGTGCACGCTTCGTGGCAGCAAGAGGGATGCGCTCTTCAGGCGGCAACAGACCAGATCTGGAGCGACTCCGGAGCCGACCGGGGCAGCCGCCTCTACCCGCGGCTGGTGACCGCGGTGCTATGGCTTGAGCCGTCCCAGGGATGACCCGGGCACCAACCTGGCCCGGGGACTCCTGGGAGTTCATCAATTGGGAGTCCATCGACCAGGCAGAGAGACGGAACCCCGCTGCGCCAGGAGAGGAGAATGCCATGGACCCACCAGGCCCAAGACTGCGTTGCGCGAGGGACAGAACATTGGGGAACACGACACCACGGAGGTGTGGCCGATGCTCCGATGGAATCGGCGGCTAGCGTCCACCCTGGTGGTCGCCCTGATGGTCCTCGGCCTCTTGGCCGGCTGCGGCGGTGGCCAGACGGGCGACCAGACAGGCACCCCGGGCTCCTCGGGCTCGGATCAGGTCACCATCACCTGGTGGCACATCTGGCAGGGCGAGCCGGAGGCCAAGTGGCAGGCGATCGCGGATGCCTACATGAAGGAGCACCCGAATGTCAAGATCGAGATCAACGTCTTCGAGAACGAGGCCTTCAAGCAGAAGATCGCCACCGCGATGCAGTCTGGTGACCCGCCGGACCTGTTCCAGAGCTGGGGCGGCGGCAGCCTGCGGGAGTACGTCAAGGCCGGGCTGGTCAAGGACATCACCGACGAGCTGCAGAAGGACGGATGGCTGGACAGCCTCGTCAACGCGGACCTCATGAGCGTGGACGGCCGGTACTACGGCATCCCGGTCAACGTCGGCATGGTCGGCTTCTGGTACAACAAGGATCTGTTCGCCAAGGCCGGCATCCAGGAAGAGCCGAAGACCTGGGATGAGTTCCTCGAGGTCGTGAAGAAGCTCAAGGCCGCGGGGATCACCCCCATCGCCCTCGGCGCCGGTGAGAAGTGGTCTGCGGCCTTCTACTGGGAGTACCTGGCCCTGCGCCTTGGGGGCAAGGACGCCTTCATGAAGGCCTATACCCGGAATGGCGGTTCCTTTGCGGATCCTCCCTTCGTGGAGGCCGGCAAGAAGCTGAAGGAGCTCATCGACCTGCTGCCGTTCCAGGACGGGTTCCTGTCGGCCACCGTTCCGGATGAGTACACCCTGATGGCCACCGAGAACGCGGCCATCCAGCTCATGGGGCACTGGGCGCCGTACAGCATCCGGGATAGCTCCGCCGACAAGCAGGGCCTGGGCGACAAGCTCGGCTGGTTCCCGTTCCCGGCGGTACCGGGCGGCGCGGGTGATCCCAACGATGCCCTGGGCGGCGGCGACGGGATCGCGGTGGGCAAGAACGCGCCGCCGGAAGCCATCGACTTCCTGCGCTTCCTTTCCAAGAAGGAGAACTTGCGGGACCTGGTGGAGAGCGGGAACATCCTGCCGGCGACAAAGGGCGCAGAGGAGTACGTGCAGGACCCGTTGCTGAGGGAACTGGTCCAGACCAAGGCCAAGGCCCAGTACCTCCAGGTCTACTATGACCAGTTCCTGCCCCCGGCCGCTGGGCAGGCGGTCAACGACTACGTGCAGCAGCTCTTCGCCGGCCTGAAGACGCCGGAGGAAGTGGCCCAGGGGATCGAGGCCGCATACGCCGCTGAGGCACGCTGAGCCTGCCAGAGGGACCTGAGGGAAGTGGTCAGGGTACGGCAGCGGGCAACGGATAGGGCTGTTCCCGCTGCCGTACCTGTCTGAAAACCAAACTTCACAGGCTTCAGACTGAATGGGTGGTGCGCCATGTCGCTGACAGGAACGGCTCGTTCCGGGCCGACCGCCCGAGCTTCGGGCCGCTCGTCCACCAGCCGGAACCGCAGCCTGACCATCGCACTCTTCTTGCTCCCGGCCCTGATCCTGTACCTGCTCTTCGTCCTCTGGCCCGTGGTGCAGGCCGCCAGGTACTCGGTCTACCGGTGGAACGGCCTGGGCCCCCTGGAGGACCCGGTGGGCATGGCCAACTACCTCCGGGCCCTGGCGGACCCGGTCTTCCGCAAGGCCCTCAGCAACAACCTGCTCATCGCCGGGCTCTCCCTCCTCATCCAGTTGCCCTTCGCCCTGGCCCTGGCGCTGATGGTGGGCCGTTCCCTGCCGGGCAAGACCTTTTTCCGGACCGTCTTCTTTCTCCCGTATGTCCTGGCGGACGTCGCCACCGCGGTCATGTGGCGCTCGATCTACAACCCCCAGTTCGGCCTGATCAACTACCTGGCCAAGATGTTCGGCCTCAGGCCCCAGGCCTGGCTGAGTGACCCGGACAAGGCCATGTACGCCATCTTCGCGGTGATCACCTGGAAGTACTTCGGCTACCACCTGGTCCTGTACATGGCCGGCCTGCAGAACATCCCCAAGGAACTGGAAGAAGCCGCCCTCATCGACGGCTGCAGCACCTGGCAGCGGATCCGGTACGTCACCCTGCCGCTTCTCGGCAGCACCATCCGCCTGAGCGTCTTCCTCTCGGTGCTGGGGTCCATCCAGTTCTTCGACCTCATCTGGATCATGACCGGCGGCGGCCCGTCCCACGCCACCGAGACGATGGTCACGTACCTCTACAAGTTCGGCTTCCAGCGTTACGCCCTCGGATACGGAAGCGCCGTTGCCGTGATCCTCTTTGTCCTCAGCCTGTTCTTCTCCCTGGCCTACCAGCGGTTTGTCATGGCCCGGGACCTGGAGGCCAGCGGGCTGGCCCGCAACTGAAGCGAAGGGAGGACGCCCGCCGTGCATGCCAGCAACGCTATCCGCAAACGCAGAGTGGACGTGGGCACGTGGCTGCGGGTCCTCATCTGTTCCCTCGTGGCCCTCGTCGTCCTGGTCCCCCTGGTCAGCACGGCCATCAACGGCCTCAAGACCCACGGCCAACTGATGGCAGACCCCTTCGGCCTGCCTTCCCCGGCCCACTGGTCGAACTACCAGTCGGTGCTGACCAACAGCCGGTTCTGGCAACAGCTTAAGAACTCGACCATCGTCACCCTGGCCACGGTGGGACTCACCCTGCTGGTGGGGAGCATGGCTGCCTTTGTCCTCGCCCGGTACGAGTTTGCCGGCCGGAAGTTCACCTTCAACCTCTTCATCCTGGGGATGCTCTTCCCCACCTCCGTCGCCATGCTGCCCCTCTACATCCTGATCCGGCAGGTGGGGCTCATCGACAGCCACTGGGGCGTCATCCTCCCCCAGGTGGCCTTCGGCCTGCCCGTCAGCATCCTCATCCTCCGGGACTACTTCCGGGGCATCCCGGTGGAGCTGGAAGAGGCCGCGGTGATCGACGGCTGCAGCCCCTTCACCTTCTTCTGGCGGATCCTCCTCCCCCTCTCCCGCCCGGCCCTGGCCGCCGTCGCGGTGCTGAGTATGGTGGGTAGCTGGAACGCCTTCCTGCTGCCCCTGCTGGTCCTGAACGACCGGGACACCTGGACCCTGCCCCTGGGGGTCATGCAGTTCCAGGGCCAGTACACCAGCGACTGGGCGCTGGTCATGGCCTTTGTCACCGTGTCGATGCTGCCCGCGGTGATCTTCTTCCTGCTGGCCGAGCGGCACCTGATTGCCGGCCTGACCGCCGGCAGCGTGAAAGGCTAGCCGCCGGAGCGGTGCCCGACCCGCCGTACCCATCTACCGGCCGTGGAGGTGGCTAGGGTTGGAGTTCCTGCGGACCCAAGGCAAGTACATCGTCAACGAATCCGGCCAGAAGGTCTTTCTCCGGGGGGTCTGCTTTGGCGGCTGGCTCAACATGGAGAACTTCATCACCGGCTACCCCGGGGCAGAGAGCACCCTGCGCCAGGCCATCCGGTCGGAGCTCGGGGAGGAACGGTACCAGGCCTTCTTCCAAAGCTTTCTGGACGCCTTCATCACAGAAGACGATTTCCGGTTTCTCAAAGAGCTGGGGGCGACGGTCGTCCGGATCCCCTTCAACTATCGCCACTTTGAGGACGACCAGCGCCCTGGCGAGTACAAGGAAGAGGGGTTTGTCTACCTGGACCGGGCCGTGGGCTGGGCCAGGAAGTACGGCATCTACGTGATCCTGGACCTCCACGCCGCACCGGGCTGGCAGAACCAGGGCTGGCATTCGGACAATCCGTACGGGGTCGCGCTCCTGTGGGAGCACCGCCAGTTCCGGGAGCGGGGGCGCGACCTCTGGGTGCACATCGCCCGGCGCTACCGGGACGAGCCGGCGGTAGCAGGGTACAACCTTCTCAACGAGCCCAACGCCCCCTCGATGGCAGACCTCAACAGCCTGTACCGGGACTGGGTCCAGGCCATCCGGGCGGTCGACAACCGGCACATCCTCTTTCTGGAAGGAAACGCCTACTCCCGGGTCTTTGACGGCCTGGACGAGCCCTGGGACGACAACCTGGTCTACAGCTCTCACAACTACACCGTTCCGACCCACCGGGCCCGGACCTACCCCGGCCAGGTGGCGGGGATCTACGCGGACCGGGCTTACATGGAGCGGGTCTTCCTCGAGACCAACCGCTGGATCCTGGAGCGGCAAGTGCCCTCCTGGGTCGGGGAGTTCGGCGCCCTCTTCGACGGCCCGGTCCATGAACCCAGGGGCGCCGACCTGGCCCGGCTGCGAGCCCTCCGGGACCAGCTCGCGATCTTCAACGAGTACGAGCAGCACTGGACCATTTGGACCTACAAGGACATCGGGGCCCAGGGGCTCCGGGTCAGCCGGGCCGATTCCGAGTACATGCGCCGGATCCGTCCGATCCTGGAGGCGAAACGGCGCCTCGGCCTCGATGCCTGGACCTCCCGGGATGGCGGCCGGTTAATGGTCCAGATGCGGGCTATCCTGGAGATGATGATCGCGGAACTGGACGACTTCAGCCTGGATACCGAAGCCCTGGCCAAGGCCCTCGGGGAAAGGGCCGTCTACGGGCTGTTGGCCGGGGCTCTGGCCCCACTCTACGCGGCCCAGTTCCAGGACATGAGCGCCGCGGAGCTCGCAGAGATGCACCGGGAGGCGTTCCTCTTCAGCCATACCGAGGAGCGGTCCTACTTGGTTGAGGTACTGCGTGATGCGCTGAAGCCGTGATGCCGGCGCCTCCCGGTCCCAGTACTTCCCATGAAGGCCGCTACCCCTTTTGCGGCCTTCATGGTATTTTGTTGAGCAGTAATACAAACGCGGCCCGCAGCACTCTCGACTTCCTGCGCTTCCGTGGACCCCAACCCCCCCGGGAACCACAGGGGCCGCCGGGGTGGAGAAGGCCCCGACGCCCTTGTCCTACCACGGCGACAGGAGTCATTCTCGTATGAAGGAACTCGCCGCGATGCTTCGTGGCCACAGGCGATACCGGGTCGGAGGAGAAGTACGTTGAACGTTCGCACAGGCGACCATATGTTTGTCAAGCAGCTCAACAAAACCATTGTCCTCAACACCCTGCGCCGCCACTCGCCCATCTCCCGGGCGGAGATCGCCAAGATTACCGGGCTGAACAAGTCGACGGTCTCCGCGCTAGTGGACGAGTTGCTCAACGAGCACCTGGCCAGGGAGATCGGTCCGGGGGCATCCCAGGGCGGCCGCCGGCCCCAGCTGCTCGTCCTGAACACCCGGGCCGGGGTGGTGGTGGGCGCGGAGATTGGGGTCAACTACCTGACGGTCATCATCCAGGACCTGCTGGGTCAGCCCATCTGGCAACACCGGGCCGGCCTGCGGGATCCCCATAACCCGGAAACCACCCTGGGGCAGCTGGCGGACACCATCCGCCAGGGGCTTCAGCACGTTCCGGAGACGCCCCTGGGGCTGATGGGGATCGGCCTCGGGATCCCCGGGCTGGTGGACTACGAACACGGCCGGTTGCTCTTCGCCCCCAACCTCCGGTGGGAAGATGTCGACGTCCGGGCCTGGTTCCAGGAGCGATTTGAGGCCCCCGTGAAGGTGGACAACGAGGCCAACGCCGGCGCCCTCGCGGAGCACTGGTCCGGCGCCGGCGCCGGCCTGCAGAATGTGGTCTACTTCAGCCTGGGCATCGGCATCGGCGCCGGGATCATCATCCAGGGCGAACTCTACCGGGGTCACGGGGGGCTCGCCGGGGAACTGGGCCATACCACCATCGACATGAGCGGCCCCCTGTGCTCTTGCGGCAGCCGGGGGTGCCTGGAGGCCATGGCCTCGGAAGCGGCGCTGCGGCGGTATTTCACCGCGCACCCAGCGTACACCGCACCCATTCCCGAACCGGAACCGGGCCCCGACCACCCGGCTCCCTTTATCGAGGGGATCGTCCAGGCCGCCAAGGAGGGGAACGGGGCAGCCATCGCCGCCCTGCGGGACGTGGGCCGGTACCTGGGGATCGGCATCGCCAACGCGATCAACACCTTCAATCCCCAGCGGGTGATCATCGGCGGACCCCTGGCCCTCGGCGGCGACAACCTCTTGAACCCGGCGCGGCAGGTGGTCCGGGAGCGGGCCCTGGCCGCCCCCCGGGAGCAGGCGGAGATCACCCTCTCCGCCCACGGCCCCGATGCCTGCGCCATCGGCGCTGGCGTCCTGATCCTCGAAGACCTCTACCGCTTGCCCGCGGTGGTCCTCTGAGTCGGACGGCCGCCCCGGGGGATAGCCCCTCGGGGCGGCCGCCGGCTCTTCCTCAAGCCTGTTCTTCCTCAAACCGCTCCAGGCACCGCTCGAAGATCGCCAGCCCCCGGTCCAGGTCCTCCCGGCGGATGGTGAGGGGGATCATGAACCGGATGACGTTCTTGTACACCCCGGCGGAGTAGAAGAGGAGCTTTTCGGACAGGGCCAGCTCCACGATCCGGCTCACCGCCTCCGGGTAGGGGCTGCCGTCGGGGCGGACGAACTCCACCCCGATCATCAGCCCCAGCCCCCGGACCTCGCCGATGATCGGGTGGCGGCGCTGGATCGCTTCCAGCCGGCTCTTCAGGTAGGCGCCGGTCTCCGCCGCTTTCTCGACCACCCGGTCCCGATCCATCACCCGGAGGGTGGCCAGGGCCGCCGCGCAGGAGACCGGGTGGCCGCCGAAGGTGCTGCCGTGGGCCCCCGGCGGCCACTGGGCCATGATCTCCCGGCGGGCGATGATGGCGCTCAGCGGGAAACCGCCGGCCAGGGCCTTGCCCACGGTCATGATGTCCGGCACCACGCCGAAGTGTTCCGCGGCGAACATCTTGCCCGTCCGGCCAAAGCCCGTCTGCACCTCGTCGAAGATGAGCAGGATGCCGTGCCGGCGGGTCAGCTCCCGGAGCCCCTGGAGATACCCCTCCGGCGGAACGATGTACCCCCCCTCCCCCAGGACCGGCTCGATGATCACCGCGGCCACGTCCGCGGGGGAGACCATGTGCGTGAAGAGGTGCTCGATCTCCGCCAGGTACGGCCGGGCCCCGGTCTCCTTGTAGGGGGAGCGGAAGGGGTAGGGGTAGTTCACGTGGTAGACCCCGGCGAGGAGCGGGTCGTAGTGCTGCCGGTAGCGGGTCGAAGAAGCCGTGAGCGACGTCGCCCCCAGGGTCCGGCCGTGGAAGGCGCCCTTGAAGGCGATGATCGCCGGCCGCCGGGTGACGTATCGGGCGAGCTTCACCGCCCCCTCCACCGCCTCCGCCCCGGAGTTGGCAAAGAAAACGGTGTCCAGGTCCCCGGGGGCGATCCGGGCGAGTTCCGCCGCCAGTTCGATCGCGCTCTCGTAGTAACCGGTGGCCCCGCAGATGTGGATCAGCTTCTCCATCTGCTCCCGGGCCGCGGCCACCACCTCCGGGTGGTTGTGCCCCAGGTTGTTGACGGCAATCCCGGAGACGAAGTCCAGGTACCGCTCGCCGTCCCTGGTGATGAGGTAACAGCCCTCCGCCCGCTCAAAGACCAGGCGGGTCGCCCGGTACAGGACAGGGGCCAGGTGCGCGTCAGCCTTCTCCAGCAGGCTCCGGCTGTCCACGGCAGGGCCTCCTTCGCAAGAGATTCGGCGAAGGAGAAGCAGAAGCAAGTACTGTGCCAAGAAAGGAACGGACCGGCCCGGGTTCAGCTCCCCTGCGGTGGCTGCACCGGGGACCCGACCCGCTGCTGCAGCGGCACCGCCGGTTCCTGCCTACTGCGGTGGCGGCCCGCCAGCCCCAGCCCACTGCGGCGGCACCGCCGGCCCCTGCCCCCGAACGGGTGCCCACCTCTCGGCACCGCCCGTCCCCGGGCTCTGCCGGATTTTCGGCGCCCACCGGAGGAACGGGGCTGTCCCGGCGGCCGCCCGGCACAGGCTGCCCAAGCGGTGGCCGCACCGCAGCGCCGCACCGCCTGCCAGACGCCCAGCGCCAGTGCCGAATTTTCGGCACCTCCCCGACACACGAAAACCGGCCTGCATACGAAAACCGGCCTGGCGGCGGGTCACCGGGGAACCGTCGCCAGACCGGCTCGCGTCCATCGGGGTAAAGGTCCCAATCCCAACGGGGGTGACGCCGATGGAAAGCTCGGCCGGAATCCGCGAACCGGGTAGGGAGAAGGGCACAGGACGCCCGGAGGGTAGCCGGGCCCGGGAGCTGTGGGCGGCCTCAGCCCGCTGGGCAGAGGCCTGCCTCCAGCATCCCTTCGTCCGGGGCATCGCATCCGGTGACCTCCCCCGGGAACGCTTCGCCTTTTACGTCGGGCAGGATGCGTACTACCTGACCGCCTTCGCCAGGGCCTACGCCCTGGCTGTCGCCAAGGCGCCGGACCGGGACGGCATGCTCGGCTTCCACGGGCTGCTGGACGGGGCGCTGGGGGAGCTGAAGCTGCACAAGGGTTACGCCGCCCGGTGGGGCATCCGCCTCGACCCCGAACCGGCGCCGGCGACCCAGGCGTACACGGACTTCCTGCTCCGGGTGGCGTGGAGCGAGCCGGTGGGGCGGATCGCGGCGGCCATGACCCCGTGCATGCGCCTCTACGCGTACCTGGGGCAGGCCCTCCGCCCGCACCTGAACCCGGCCAGCCCTTACCGGGAGTGGGTGGAGACCTATGCCAGCGACGAGTTCGAGGCCCTGGCCCGGCGCCTCGAGGACCTGGTGGACCGCTACGATGACGGCGCGCCGGAGACGGCAGCCTACTACCAGACGGCCATGCGCCTCGAGTACGAGTTCTTCGATCAGGCCTGGCGCTGGAGCGGCTGAGACCCACAAGGGGCAGGCTGCCATGCGATGAGGAGGACCTCCGGCGGGCACAGCCAGCGGACCCAGGGCTTCGGGGTGCCCAACCCGGCGTTGACCAGGAGGCAGCCCCGGCCCAGGGGAAACCAGCCCCGATCGTAGCGCGGGAACCAGCCCTGGCCGGGAACCCAGAGGGCGCCCACCCATGGCAGGCGAACCTGCCCGCCGTGGGTATGGCCGGTGAGCACCAGGGGGATGTGCCGCCTGCTAGCCTGCCGGAGGAGGCCTTCGGCCGGGGCGTGAGCCAGCAGGAGCACGGGCAGGTCCGCCGGCGCCCCGGTCAGGGCCCGATCCAGGCGGTCCCGGCGGGTGTGGGGGTCGTCAACACCGGCGACGAAGAACCGGTAGCCGGCGGCCTGGAAAGGCTCGCCTGCGTTGGCCAGCACCCGGACGCCGCTGGCCCGCAGGCCCTGCTCCAGGCGCGGCCAGCCCGCCAGGTGGTCGTGGTTGCCCGGCACGAAGTAGACGGGCCACCGGTCGGCCAGCCGTGCCAGCAGGCGGAGACCTGCATCCCAGGGGAGCCGGCCGTCTTCCACCAGGTCTCCGGTGAAAGCGATCAAGTGCGGTTGCCACGCCAGGAGAGCCGACCAGAGCCGGGACTCGTCGATCCGGTACACGGGCGCGTGGAGGTCGGTCAGGTGGGCGATGCGGACGGCCCCCCTGCCGGCCCCGCCGTCGGCGGTCGGAGCCCCCGCCGGCGGCGTCGGCGAGGTTGGCGTCGGCGAGGGGGTAGCCGCTACTGCCGGCGAGATGTGCGAAGGGGCAGCGGCTGCTACCGGCGGGAGGGGCAAGGGGCCGGCACCGGGCTGCAACCGGAAAGCCCGCACCCGGAGCCACCGGGGCTCGATGCCCGCCGCCCAAACCAGCCACAGACCGGCCAGGGCGGCGCCCGCCAACAGGCCGGGGATCACGGCCCAGCCACTCCCGTCCCCCGGGCCGGGTCGGGGGCCGGCACGGGAACCGTGCCGCCGTTTGCCTGACCGTACACGGCCCTTCCCCCCTCCAAGCCGGAGATTTCAGCACCACCGTCGACGGCTGCGGCATCAGCGGTTGGAGGTGAGCGGGATGCCCACACGGATCCTGCAAAACGCCCTGGAGGGCAGGGGCTCCCACGTCAGCCCCACGGACGCTCTGGACGGTCTGGACTGGGAACTCGCGGGCCGCCGCCCTCCCGGAAGCCCCCACTCCATCTGGGAGATCCTACAGCACATGATCTTCTGGCAGGACTTCTTCCTGGCCTGGATGCGCGGGGAACGCCCCTCGGTCCCTGCTACTGCCGCCGCGTCCTGGCCCGACCGGACCGCCCCGGAAGGCGCAGCCGAGTGGGAGGGGGCCGTGGCCCGCTTTCAGAAGGGCCTGGCCGAGGCCATGGCCGAAGCGGAAAAGGACCTGGAGGCCACCATCCCCGGCAGCCCGGGCCATAGCCGGGCGGACGCCCTGGTTCAGCTCATCGGCCACAACAGCTACCACCTGGGGCAGATCGTGCTCCTCAGGCGCCAGCTCGGCGCCTGGCCGCCTCCCGGCGGCGGCGACACCTGGTAGGGCCGCCGTACGGCCAAAGGCTCTTGCACAAAGAGAAGCGCCGGAGAGGACCATCGGCTGGCTAGGAAGAGCCGCGGGCGATCAAAGGCCGGTGAGGACCCGGCGCAAAGGACCAAAGGCCGGTTTCCGCCCAGCGGCGGAAACCGGCCTTCCTTCCACCCTTCAGCCGCCGGCCTCCGGCCCCGGGCCTGTCCGGGGCCTCCGCCCTGCCGGGGCTGCCCAGGCCGGCCCGGGCAGGGGGCCCCGCAGGGCTCCGCCGGCGCCGTAGCCGTACCGGTAAGGCCGCAGGGCCCGGGGCGGGCCCAGGACCTCCGCCAGCACCACCGCCCGGGCCAGTTCCCCCCGGTTGCCGGCCAGCCGGGGGAAGCGCACCGCCCGGGTCGGCCGGCTGCCGGCCGGGGGCTGCACCTCCGTCCCGGGACCGGCGCCGCGAAGGGCGCCCAGGTCAGGACCCCCGAGGGCGGCCAGGCCCGGACCCTCTTCTCCGGGCCGCTCCAGCCCGGCGGCCGCCGACGACTCCGCCAGCCCGGCCACAGAGGCCCGGGGCGCTGCCAGGGTGCCCGGGGAAGGCTGCCCACCGGCGGGCTCGCCGACCATACCGGCGGGTACCCCAACCGGGAACGGACCTGCCGGGCCCGGAGCACCTGCCGGCCCCGGCGCTGGCGGCTGACCCACCGGTGCCGGCGGCCGGCCCACCGGCGCCGGCGCCAGGTCCGCCGGCAGCGGCTCCACTTCCTCTTCGTCGCTCTCGCCGAAGAGGTCGAAGGGGTCCATGGGAAAGGCTACGGGCCGGCTCCCAGGGGGCGGCTTGGGGGCACCGCTCTCTCGGACGGGTCTCTCCTTCTGCCCGCGGCGGAGGGCGCCGACGAGACCGCTAATGAGGATGAGGACCAAGAGCTCGATGAGCTCTTCCAACGGGCTCCCCCCTTCCGTGCCCCGCTCGGTCCGTTAGCAGCGGGTCGGCGGCGCCCGGCCCGGATCTCCCGGGCCGGGCACCCCATCACCGCCGCTCGCCGCCGCCGGAGGAAGAGCCCGGCGATGCCTCCGGCCCGCCGGCGATGGCCTGCCGCATGCTGGTATCCGCCTGCAGGTTCTGGATCTGCAGCCAGTCCATCACCCCGAGCTTGCCCTCCCGCAGGGCCTGGGCGATGGCCCGGGGGATCTCCGCCTCGGCCTCCACCACCTTGGCCCGCATCGCCTGGGTCCGGGCCTTCATCTCCTGCTCCTCCGCCACCGCCATCGCCCGGCGCTCCTCGGCCTTGGCCTGGGCGATCCGCTTCTCCGCCTCGGCCTGATCCGCCAGGAGCCGGGCGCCGATGTTGTCCCCCACGTCCACGTCGGCGATGTCGATGGACACAATCTCGAAGGCCGTCCCGGCGTCCAGCCCCTTGGCCAGCACCGTCCGGCTGATGGAGTCCGGGTTCTCCAGCACTTCCTTATGGCTCTTCGCGGAGCCGATGGTGGTGACGATACCCTCGCCCACCCGGGCGATGATGGTCTCCTCCCCGGCGCCGCCCACCAGCCGCTCGATGTTGGCCCGCACCGTCACCCGGGCCTTGGCCTTCAGCTCGATGCCGTCCTGGGCCACCCCGGCCACCACCGGGGTCTCGATCACCTTCGGGTTGACGGACATCTGGACCGCCTCGAGGACGTTCCGGCCGGCGAGGTCGATGGCCGCCGCCCGCTCAAAGCTCAGGTCGATCCCCGCCCGCTGGGCGGCGATGAGGGCGTCCACCACCCGGTCCACGTTGCCGCCGGCCAGGTAGTGGGCCTCCAGCTTGTCGACGCTGACGTCCAGCCCGGCCTTGAAGGCCTTGATCAGGGGGTTGACCACCCGGGCGGCGGGCACCCGCCGCAGCCGCATCCCGATCAGGGTGCCCAGGCCGAGCCGCACCCCGGCCGCCGCGGCCGCGATCCAGAGCCCCACGGGCACAAAGCTGAAGAAGACGGAAATCAGAAAGACCCCGAGAAAGATGAGGAGCAAGAGACCGAGGATATCCACCGCGACTCCCCCTTCTCTTCAGACGCAAAAAGCCGACCCCCACGAGACCAGACCGGACGTAGGCAGCCGGGGCCGCCGCCCGGGCGCCCTGCCGTGGCTGCCACGGCCCACGGCCGCTGCCGCGGTCGCTGCCAGGGCCCCTGCCCGAGCCAGCCCCGGCTTGCCGGGGCTAGCCCCCGCTCCCGGAGGGAGGAGGCGCCTCCGGCCCGCCGGAGGCCGACGGCGCCTGGCCGCCCGGCGTCGCCTCGCCGCCCGACGGCGCCCCGCCGTCCGGCGGCGCCTGGCCGTCCCCGGCAGCCGGTGCCAGCGCCCTCACCACCACCCGGGTGCCGTCGACGGCCACCACCTCCACCGGGGTACCGGCAGGCAGGAACTCCCCCTCGGTCACCACGTCCACCCGCCGGTCCCCCAGCCGGGCCACCCCGGCCGGCCGGAGCGGGGTGAGGGCCTCGCCACGGGCCCCGACCAGTTCCGTGCTCGCCGCCCGGGGGGCGACGAACCCGGCCTCCCGGTCCAGCCGGCGCTCCAGGGTGAGCCAGGGGATGAACCCCTTGCGGCTGAGGAACCGGAAGAAGGCCAGGAGCAGGGCCAAGAACCCGAAGGCGGCCACGACCAGGTAGAGGGCGGCGGTCCGGGCGTCCGGGGCGATGAGGAAGATCCCCGCCACCAGGGCTGCCAGCCCGGCGATGCCGAAGATGCCAAAGCCGGGGACAAAGACTTCTATCACCAGAAGCAGAATCCCCAGGATCACCAGTCCGATTTCCAGCCAGTTGGCCGTACCCACCAGCAGGTGGGATCCGAAGAAGACCAGCAGGGCTCCCACCCCCACCGCCCCTGGCAGACCGACGCCAGGGGTCGCCATTTCCAGGGCCAGGGCTCCGAGGGCGATCAGAAGCAACACGCTTGCCACCCAGGATTGGGTGAGGAACCGGGCGGCCCGTTCCGAGGCCGTGGGCCGGTACCAGATCACCTCCCCCTCGCCCAGGCCGGCGGCCCGGAGGGCCTCCGTCAGGTTCTCCGCCACCCCGTCGGCGATCCCCAGCTCCACCGCCTGGCTGTACCGGAGGTTGAGGGGCAGGCCGGTGGTGACCCCCGGGATCTCCACCTTCTTGTCCACCATCGCCGCCGCCACCCGGACGTCCCGGCCCCGGGCCTCCGCGGTGGCCTCGAAGAGGCCCCGGACGTAGCTGACCGCCTTGTCGGAGTACGGGATCGGTTCCGCATCGCCGATGGTGCTCCCCGGCGCCATGTAGAGGTGCTGGGCCGCCAGGGCCACCAGGGCCCCCGCGGAGGTCGCGTGCCCCTCCACGTAGGCAAGGGTCGGAACCGGGGTCCGGAGGAGCGCCTCCCGCATCCGCTCCGCGGCCGCCACCAGCCCGCCCGGCGTGTCGATCACCAGCACCAGGGCCCGGATCGCCGGAGCGCCAGCCTCGGCCCGGGCTACCGCCCGGTCGAGCATCGCCGCCAGCCCCGGGTTGATCTCGCCGGTCACCCGGAAGGCCAGGAAGGTAGCCGCTGCCTCCTCCGGCGCCGCCACCGCCGGCGGGGTGAGCAGGGACGTCGTCGCCAGGCCCGCTGCCAGAACCAGAGCGAGGACGCAGAGAAGACGGAGCATCCAACGGCGCAAGGGACCACCTCCCGCGGTGCGCAAGGGACCACCTCTCGCGGTCTCAGGCCTGTTCCCGATGGTCCAGCCGGTCCCGGGTCCGCTCCTGAAATTCCCGCTCCAGGGCCTCGGCCTCGGCCTCCGGCACCCGGGCCACCTCCACCAGGTTGCTGTGGAAGACCGCCCCGCCGCCCAGGTCCGAGAGGGCATCGCTGGTCAGGGCGTTGACGTTCCGGCCGCGGGGGCTCAGCCGGTTCCACCAGAGGCTGGGGCTGATGGCCACCCCGGGCCGGCTCCACTCCCCCACCCGCACCTTCAGGTAGACCTCGCCCCGGTCGTTGTAGACCCGCGCCCAGTCCCCGTCCCGGAGCCCCCGGGCTTCGGCGTCCGCCGGGTTCAGGTAGAGGGGCGGGCACTGCTCCCCGGCCATGTGGGAGGGCAGGTTCGCAAAGGTGGTGTTGAGGAAGTGGTGCGCGGCCGGGGTGATGAGCTGAATGGGGTACCGCCGGTAGAGTTCCGGCGCCCCGTCGGGGGACTCGTGGGGCGGGATGTAGGCCACGGTGCCCGGCAGCCCCGCCCGGGCCAGGGCCTCGGAGTAGAGCTCGATCTTCCCCGAGGGGGTGGCAAAGCCGCCGTCGGCAAAGGGGGTGGGGCTGCGGTCGAGCTTCAGCCACTTCTGCCGGCGCAGGAGGTCCAGGGCCGCCTCCGCCTGGGCCCGGCCGCTCAGGTGAGGCGCGGCGGCCGCCGCGGCCGCGCTCCCCTCCAGGGCCTGGAGGATCAGCTCCTCGTCGCTGTCCTGGAAGCACGGGTCCGTAAAGCCCATGGCCGCGGCCAGCCGCCGGAAGAGCTCGGTGTTGGGCACCGCCTCCCCCAGGGGCGGGATGACCGGCTCCGCCAGCATCACGTACAGGTGCCAGTAGGACCAGTACAGGTCCAGGTGCTCCAGCATGGTGGTGGCCGGCAGCACCACGTCGGCGTACCGGGCGGTGTCGGTCATGAGCTGCTCGTGGACCACGGTAAAGAGGTCTTCACGAAGGAGACCCTGGATCACCCGGTTTTGGTTCGGCGCCACCCCGGCGGGGTTGCTGTTGTAGACAAAGAGGGCCATCACCGGCGGATCCCGGAGTTCGGTGAGGGCCCAGCCCAGCCGGTTCATGTTGATGGTCCGGGGCCGGGGCTCGGGGAGGAGGTCCGGCCGCTCCAGGGCCTCGTAGTTCCACCGGTACGAGCCGCTGTTGGAGAGGAGCAGCCCGCACCCCGGATACCGCCAGGCGCCGGTGAGGGCCGGGAGGATCGCCAGGGCCCGGATGGCCATGCCGCCGCCGGAATGCCGCTGCATCCCGTACCCGCACCGGATGAGGGACCGGCGCTCCTCCCCGTACATCCGCCCCAGCCGCCGGATCGCCTCCGCCGGAATCCCGGTCACTTCCGCCGCCCGCTCCGGGGGCCAGGTCAGGACCGTCTCCCGGAGCCGGTCAAAGCCCACGGTATGCCGGTCGATGTATTCCTGGTCCTGGAGCCCCTCGGTCAGGATGACGTGCATCATCCCCAGGGCCAGGGCCGCGTCGGTCCCCGGCCGGGGCGCCAAATACCAGTCCGCCAGCCGGGCGGTGCCGTTGTTGTACGGGTCGATCACCACCACCGTGGCTCCCCGGCGCCGGGCCTCCTGGAGGATGGGCGCCTGGTGGACGTTGGAGCTGACCACATTGAGCCCCCAGACCAGGATGAGCCGGGCGCCCCCGGGGATATCCTCCGGGTCCGGCCCCATCCGCTCCCCGTAGGTGTACCGGAGGGCCGCGGTCCCCGCCGCGGAGCAGATGGTCCGGTCGAGAAGCGATGCCCCCAGCTTGTGAAAGAACCGCCGGTCCATGGAGCCGTACCCCAGGAGCCCCATGGTCCCCGCGTAGGAGTACGGCAGCACCGCCTCGCCGCCGTACTGCCGGACGATGGCCTTGAGCCGGCTGGCAATGAGGTCCAGGGCCTCGTCCCAGGTGATGCGGACGAACCGGCCCTCCCCCTTGGGCCCGACCCGCTTTAGGGGGTAGAGAACCCGGTCCGGGCTGTAGATCCGCTCTTCGTAGTGGTTCACTTTGAAGCAGACAAAACCGCGGGTGACCGGGTGCTCGGGATCGCCGGCCACCCGCACCACCCGGCCGTCCCGGAGGAAGACCCGCAGCGCGCAGGTATCCCAGCAGTCGTGGGGGCAAACGGAGAAGCGGACCTCCGTCCCGGGCTCCGGGGCCCGGGCGCTAGCGGGACGCTGAGGCCGGTGCGCCGGTGCAGCCATTCTTCGGTTCCTCCCGTTGGGCGGAATCTCTGCCTACTGTCGATCTCCACCCGCTATGGGGCGTCATCTGCGCTCACCGCAGATCTCCGCTGCTTTACGAGAGATGGATTCGTAATCGTTGACAGATACCCTCCTGGCCCGCGCGGGGACCCGAGAAACGACAGGCTCCGAACCCGTGGGTCCGGAGCCTCCTCCTCTGGATCTGCATGGGTTTTGCCCGAACCGGCCTGAGTCTTACCCGAACCGGCCGGTGAGGTACTCCTCGGTCTTCTTCTCCCGAGGGTTCGCGAACATCTCCCGGGTGGGCCCCATCTCGATCAGCCGGCCGTTCAGGAAGAACGCCGTCTCATCCGCCACCCGGCCGGCCTGCTGCATGTTATGGGTGACCAGGACGATGGTGTAGCGGGACTTCAGTTCCAGGATCAGGTCCTCCAGTTTGGCGGTCGAGATCGGGTCGAGGGCCGAAGCCGGCTCGTCCATCAGGATCACCTCCGGCTCCACCGCCAGGGCCCGGGCGAGGCAGAGCCGCTGCTGCTGCCCGCCGGAAAGGGAGAGGGCGCTGGCGTGCAGCCGGTCCTTCACCTCGTCCCAGAGGGCCGCCTGCCGAAGGCACCGCTCCACCAGCTCGTTCAGGTTGCCCCGGTAGCCGTTGATCCGGGGGCCGAAAGCGACGTTCTCGAAGATCGACTTCGGAAACGGGTTCGGCTTCTGGAAGACCATGCCGATCCGGTACCGGATCTCCATCGGGTCCACATCATCGTCGTAAATATTCCTTCCCTTAAAGCGCACCTCGCCGGTGACCCGCACCCCGGGCTGCAGGTCGTGCATCCGGTTCAGGCACCGGAGCAGGGTGGACTTGCCGCAGCCTGACGGGCCGATGATCGCGGTGACCGCCCGCTCCCGGATGTTCATATTGACGTCGTACAGGACCTGGTGCTGCCCGTAATACACGTTCAGGTTCCGGATCTCAAAGGCGTTGCCCATCGGCCTACCACTCCGCCTTCTTCTGGTACTTGTTCCGCAGCCAGATGGCCACCGCGTTCAGGCTGAGCAGCACCGCCAGCAGCACGACGATGCCGGCGGCGGCGAGCTGCTGAAAGGCCGGCTGTGGGCGGGCAGCCCAGTTGAAGATCTGAATCGGCAATACCGAGAAGCCGTCGAGGGGATGCCGGGGCAGGAAGGTGATGAAGGCCCAGGCGCCGATGGTGATCATGGGCGCCGTCTCCCCCAGGGCCCGGGAGATCGCCAGGATGACGCCGGTCATAATGCTCCCCGCCGCGGTGGGCAGCACCACCGTCCGGATCACCTGCCACCGGGTGGCCCCCAGGGCGTAGGCGCCGTGGATGAGGGAGACGGGCACCGAGCGTAGGGCCTCCCGGGTTGCCACGATGATCACCGGTAGGACCAGGAGGGTCATGGTCAGGGCGGCGGCCAGCACCGAGCGGCCCAGGTGCAGCCCCCGGACAAAGATCGCCAGGCCCAGGAGGCCGTAGACGATGGAGGGGACCCCCGCCAGATTCGCGATGTTGGCCTCGATCAGCCGGGAGAGCCAGCTGTCCCCGGCGTAGAACTCCAGGTAGACCGCTGCGGCCACTCCCAGGGGCAGGGCGATCAGCGCGGTCAGGCCGATCACCCAGAGGGAGCCCACCAGGGGGACCAAGATGCCGGCCCGCTCGGGGATCCGAGAGGGATAGCTGGTGAGGAACTCCCACCGGAGCCACCGGGCGCCGTCCCGGACCACGTCCCAGAGGAGGACCACCAGGGTCAGGAGGCTAAGGGCGATGGCCAGCAGGAAGACCGCCGCGAAGATCCGGTCCAGCCGCTGCCGGACCCGGCGCCGCCGCTGCCACTCCCCGGTCATGCCCGCACCCCCTCCTGATACCGCCGGACCACCCACCGGGCGAAGAGGTTCATCGCCAGGGTGACCAGGAAGAGGGCCATCCCCACCGCGTAGATGCTGTAGTACTCGACGGTGCCGTAGCCCACATCCCCCTGGCTCACCTGGACAATGAAGCCGGTCATGGTCTGGATCGACTCCAGGGGGTTGAGGGTGAGCTTAGGGGTAGAACCCGCCGCCAGGGCGACGATCATGCTCTCCCCCACCGCCCGGGAGACCGCGAGGATGATAGCGGCGACGATTCCGGAGAAGGCCGCCGGAACCACCACCTTGAGGGCCACCTCCAGCCGGGTGGCACCCAGGGCGTAGGCCGCTTCCCGAAGGGACCGGGGCACCGCCACCATCGCGTCCTCGCTCAGGGAGGAGACCGTGGGGATGATCATCACCCCGACCGCGATGCAGGCGCTGAGGGCGTTGAAGACCTCCAGGTTCTCGATGTACCGCCGCAGGAGGGGCGTGATGTAGGTAAGGGCAAAGTACCCGTAAACCACCGTCGGAATGCCGGCGAGGATCTCCAGGAGGGGCTTCACGACCCGCCGCACCCGGTCGGAGGCATACTCGCTCAGGTAGATCGCGCTGCCCAGCCCCAGGGGGACCGCGACCAGGGCGGAGCCCACCGCAACGAGAAAGGTGCCGTTTAGCAGGGGCAGGATCCCGAAGTGCTTGGGCGTGAAGAGGGGCGTCCACTTGTCATCGGTCAGAAACTCCCAGAGGGAGACCTGCTGGAAAAACTGCACGGTGTCCACCGTCAAGGTGAGGACGATCCCTACCGTGGTCAGCACCGACACCAGGCCGGCAAGCAGAAGGAGCCGGGCGATCCACCGCTCCCGCCGCTTCTGGGCGTCCCGCCACCGGGGGCTCACCCGCAAGTCCCGCCCTTCGGCCACTGCGTTGGCCATACGCACCTCTCCCTGTCGTTCCGTAGACCGAGTCACACCGGGGCGTACCCGTGCCCGCAGCCCAGGTCTTGGTTATTGAATTTTCTTTAAAATTTCGTCGTACTTCTCCTGGGGCAGGGGAGTGTACCCGACCGCCGGGACCAGCACCGGCGCGTACTTCAGATAGAATTCAACGAACGCGCGGACCTCCGGCCGCTCCAGGGCCTTCCGGGTGGGGTAGATATAGACCGGCCGGGCCAGCGGATAGGTGCCGTTCTGGATGGTCTCATCGGTGGGCTCGACGCAGCCCTGGCCCCCATCCACCGCCAGCGCCTTGACCGCCCCCCGGTTCTCCACGTAGTAGGCATAACCGAAGTAGCCCAGGGCCCCCCGGTCGCCCATGACCCCCTGGATCAGGAGGTTGTCGTCCTCCGAAGCGGTGTAGTCCGTCCGGCTGGCCCCCGCCTGCTTGTTGATGTGCTCCGTGAAGTACTCGAAGGTGCCGGAGTCGGTGCCGGGACCATAGAGCTTCAGCTCCAGATCCGGCCACTCCGGCCGGACCTGGTTCCAGCGCGTCACCTTCGAGTCGGGTTTCCAGATCTCGTGGAGCTCCTCCACGGTGACGCAGGTAGCCCAGTCGTTCTTTGCATGGACCGCCACGACGATGCCGTCGTAAGCCACCGGGATCTCCACATAGCCGAGGCCGTTCTTCTCCACCGCCTCGGCCTCCTCAGGCCGGATCTTCCGGGAGGAGTTGTTGATGTCCACCTCGCCCTTTGTCCACTTCTTGAAACCGCCGCCGGAGCCGGAGACGCCGATGGTCACCCGCACCCCGCGGTGCTCCCGCTGAAACTCCTCCGCCACCGCCTCGGTGATGGGGTAGACGGTGGAGGAGCCGTCGATCCGGATCTCGCCCCGGAGTTCCGATCCGCTGGACGGAGCCCCTCCCTGGCCACCAGGCCCGCCGCACCCGAAGAGCACCAGAGAGAGGGCCGTCACCATCGCAGCGAGGACCCGAGGACCCTTCGCCATAGTGGTTCATAACTCCCTTCGCTCCAGACGCCCCGCATGCCCAGACGTCCGGCTCGCACGGGGCAGGTTGCCCACGTCCGGACCGCCGTGCGGAGACTCCGCTCCTAATCATCCCGGATGCTCGTTAAGGAACCGTTAAGATCCCGTGAAGTTTCGACGGATCGGAAAGGACCGCCTCCGGACAGGACCGCCTCCGGACAAGCGCCAGCCCCCCTACCGTCAGGAGCCGGGCCCGGGCCCGGCTCCTGGCGGCGATCAGCCCTTCTCTTCCCCTTGCTCCCCCGCCGGCTGCACCGGCCAGATGGTCACCTCCGCCCGGTCCTTGAGCCGCACCACGCTGGGGCACTGGCAGAAGGGGCACCGGTGGGGCAGGTACCGTTCGAGGGCGAAGAAAGCCCGATCGCAGTCGACGCACTTGTAGGCATGCACGGGAAAACGTTCCGCCATCCAGCCCACCCCTCTCGGACGCCAGGTCTTCAGCGGCTCTTTTCGCCCTGCCGACCTCCCTCACCTGCTCTCCGGTCCGGTTTCGCCCTGGGGGGCACCAACTCGCGGGCCATGAGGTAGGATGACACCCAGCGGAGACCGGGCATCCTTCACCGGGCATCACTACCGTACGCCGCCAGGGGGGCGGGATGTCACGCCCTTCGCATCCACCCGCATAGGCTGGGGTTTAGGTCTGGTCCATCGATGGAGGGATGGGCAGGTGCGGGGAAGGCGAATCGCCCTGGTGCTCCCGGGGAGCCGCGCCCTGGCGCATCCGGAAGACCATCAGGAGGGCGGCGTCCCGGCGCTGGCGGTGGCGCCGGACGTGATGGCAGGTCTGGACCTACGACCGGGGCAGCAGATCCCTCTCTCCTTCGGGCAGCGGACCGTGGCAGTGGCGGTGGCCAGTGCCCAGGACCTGCCGCCGGGAACGGTGGCACCGTCCCAGGAGGCTGCGACCCGGCTCCTGTTGCCGCAGGTCCCCACCGCCGGCCTCTTCCGGGGCCCGCAGGGGTTGCGGCTCGGCCCCCTCGTCGCCCTGCAGATCTCGTCCCAGAAACTTGAAAACCTCCTGGCAGGCCAGGAGGATACGGACTACCGGCGGTACCAACGGTACGCGGAGGAACTCGCCGCGGTGCTTTGCTTTTTCCGGGTGCAGGACGTCGACCTCACCCGGGCGGAGGTCCGGGCCTACCAATTGAGTCCCAGTGGATGGCAGCCCCAACTCCTCCCCCTCCCCCGGGTGGTTTACGACCGGTGCTTTGGCCCCGACGGGCGGGCCGAGTCCCGGAAGATGCGGCAGGTGGCGGACCGGGCGGGGATCACGGTCGTCAACCGCCCCATCAACGTCCCCAAGCTCACTGTCTACACCCTGGTGGAGGGGGACCCCAACCTCCGGCCCCTCCTGCCGGTCACCCTGCCCCTCAGCCGGGAGAACCTGCTGATGATGGCCGCGCACTTCCCGGTCCTCTACCTGAAGCCGGACAACCTGCACAAGGGCAAGGGCATCTTCCGGCTGGAGCGCCGCAGCCGCGGGTGGGCGATCCGGCCCAGCGACTCCGGCGGGGTGCCCGGGCCCCCCGGCATCCCCGGCCCGGTGGAAGCGGTCCTTGACCTGCTGCCCCCCGGGCGGCCCTACCTCATCCAGGAGGGCATCCCCCTGGCCACCTACCTGGGCAACCCGTACGACTTCCGTGCCCTGGTGCAGAAGGACGCCGGGGGCTGCTGGCAGGTCACCGGCCTGGTGGCCCGGATCGCCCCGGAGGAGGGGGTTGTGACCAGCCCCCGGAGCGCCCGACAGGTGGCGTCGGCCGAGCGGGTGCTGGTGCACTCCTTCGGGCGCCGGGGCCGGGAGATCCTCGAAGAGCTTACGGCCAGCGCGGTGCGGATCGCCCGGTGTATCGACGCACACCTGGGCCCGTGCGGGGAACTGGGGCTCGACCTGGGGGTAACCCGGGCAGGGGCCATTCAGCTCCTTGAAGTGAACGGCAAACCCCTCGGTGGCCTCGGCCATCGTCCGCTGGGCCGAGGCCGGCAGCGTGGCGACCAACAC
>JAKKUO010000014.1 GCA_021890795.1 Bacillota bacterium
CGGTGGCCTCGGCCATCGTCCGCTGGGCCGAGGCCGGCAGCGTGGCGACCAACACCAGCCGGGGGGCGGTCGCCGTCCCCCTGGACCAGTTCCTCTGGAAGCACGGCGGCCAGGTCCCGGGCGCCCCGGACCTGGCCGAGCGGGTGGAGGAACTGACCAGGGTCTCCGCCCTGGCCCTGGAAGCCCGGTTCGGCCTCCAGGGGGAGGTGGGCCTGGACCTGGCGGTGGACCCTGCCGGGAGGCTCTGGCTCCTGGAGGCCAACCCCACGCCCTTCCTGGACCCCGGCGAGGGTTCGCAACACCCCTTCGCCTACGCCCGGTGGCTGGCCCTCAGGGCCTGGGCCGCCCGGTACGCCCCCCTCGCCGGCCCCCTGGACGGCACGTTCGTCACCGGCGTCCCGGGTCCAGACCCGGGCGGATCCGGCCCATGACCAGGGAGTCGACGTACTGGCCGTCTCGCCAGATGTTCATCCGCTTCCAGAACATAGCGGGTGTTGTGGGCGCACCCTTCAGTCGTTCAGCACCCGGCGCTCCCCGGTCACCATGTAGATCACCCACTCGCCCAGGTTGGTGACGTGGTCTGCCACCCGCTCCAGGTCCCGGGCCACCAGCAGGAGCTGCAGCCCCTGCCGGATGTTGCCCGGGTCCTTTTTCATCAGCTCCTCCAGCTCGTCAAAGACCCGACGGTAGAGGTTGTCGATCTCGTCGTCCCGCCCCTCCAGGCCGGCGGCCAGCCCGGTATCCCGCTTCACGTACGCCTGGAGGGCGTCCCGGGTCATGGCCATCACCAGTTCCGCCATCCGGGGGATATCCACCAGGGGCTTGATCAGTTGCTCCCCCTCGAGCCGGAGGGTGGTCCGGGCGATGTTGATGGCGTGATCCGCCATCCGCTCCAGGTCGGTGATGATCTTGAGGGCGGTGCCGATCACCCTGAGGTCCCCGGCCAGGGGCTGCTGCAGGGCGATGAGTTCGAGGCACTGGCGCTCGATCTCCAGCATGAGCTGGTCGATCCGGTCGTCACCCGCGATCACCTGGCGGGCCAGGTCCGCGTTTCGGTCCCGGAGGGACCGGACAGCCTTGTCGATGGTCTCCTCCACCAGGGTCCCCATCCGGAGGATCTCATGCTGCAGGTCCGCCAGTTGCTCCTGAAAACCACGCCGGGTTGTCACGGCCATCCGCTCCCTTCCTGCGTCCCGCTCGGCCCTGCGGCCCGATGCGCCTCCTTACCCGAACCGCCCGGTAATGTAGTCCTCCGTCCGCTGGTCCCGGGGGTTGGTAAAGAGGGTCCCCGTCGGGCCGAATTCGACCAGTTCCCCGTTCAAGAAGAAGCCGGTGTAGTCCGAGATCCGGGCCGCCTGCTGCATGCTGTGGGTGACGATAACGATGGTGTAGCGCTCCTTGAGGCGCAGGATCAGGTCTTCAATCTTCGCCGTGGCCACCGGGTCCAGGGCGGAGGTCGGCTCGTCCATCAGGATCACCTCGGGCTCCACCGCCAGGCACCGGGCGATGCAGAGCCGCTGCTGCTGGCCGCCGGAAAGCCCCAGGGCGGAGGCGTCCAGCCGGCTCCGGACCTCGTCCCAGAGGCCGACGGCTTCCAGGCACTCCCCCACGATCCGTCGGAGGGCGTTCCGGTCCCGCACCCCCAGGAGCCGGGGGCCGTAGGCGACGTTGTCGAAGATCGACATGGGGAAGGGGTTGGGCCGCTGGAAGACCATCCCCACCCGCTGCCGGAGGGCCACCACGTCGACGTCGGGGGCGTAGATGTCCCGGCCGTCCAGCAGCACCTGCCCCTGGACCCGCACCCCCGGAATCAGGTCGTTCATCCGGTTGAGGGTCCGGAGAAAGGTGGATTTCCCGCACCCCGACGGGCCGATGAAGGCCACGACCCGCCGGGCCGGGATCGCCATCGTGATTCCCTTGAGGGCGTGGAAACTCCCGTAATAAAGGTGCAAATCCTTGACTTCAAACTTATTCTCAGACACGGTCTTTCATTCCTCCCCGGGGAGGCGGGTGGGGCCGGCAGCCGGCACGGTGAAGAAGAAGGTCGAGCCTTTCCCCAGTTCGCTCTCCACCCCGACCTCCCCGCCGTGGGCCTCGACGATGTGCTTGACGATGGAGAGCCCCAGGCCCGTGCCGCCGGATGCCCGGCTGCGGGCCTTGTCTACCCGGTAGAACCGCTCGAAGACCCGGGGAAGGTCCGACCGGGGAATGCCGATGCCCGTGTCCTGGACCAGGACCCGCACCACCGCCCCCTCGGGCCGGGCCATGACCCGGATTTCGCCCCCCGAAGGGGTGTACTTGATCGCGTTGTCCACCAGGTTGATCAGCACCTGGGCCAGCCGATCCCGGTCCCCCCGGACCGGCGGCAGGTCCGGGGGGATCTCCACCCGGAGGCTGAGCCCCGCCTGGTCCGCCCGGGGACGCAGCCGCTCCGCCACCTCATGGCAGAGCTCGCCAAGGGCTACCTCACCGAATTGAAAGCGGACCCGGCCTGACTCCAGCCGGGAAAGGTCCAGGAGGTCCTCGATGAGGGCCGAGAGCCGCTGGGCCTCCTTGTGCATGAGGGAGAGAAAATGGCGCCGGGTCTCCGGATCCTCGTCCGCCCCCTCCAGCAGGGTCTCGGCAAACCCCCGGATGGCGGTGAGAGGGGTGCGGAGCTCGTGGGAGACGTTGGCCACAAACTCGCTGCGCATCCGCTCGAGCCGCCGGAACCGGGTGATGTCGTGGATCACCATCAGGGCCCCGACCTGCTCCTCCCCCCGGTAGACCGGCGCCAGCCGGGCCTCCAGAACCTGCTCCTGGGGCCAGGCCCGGGTAAACTCCACCGCCTCCGACCGCCCCTCCGCCAGCACCCGGCGCAGCCGCTCCTCCAGCTCAGAGTTGTGGGTGATCTCCAGGTGGTACCGCCCCAGGACCTCCTCCCGGCGGACCTGGAAGATCCCCTCCGCCGCGGGGTTGAGCGCGAGGATCCGACCCTTATGGTCGAGAAGCAGCACCCCCTCGGCCATGTGGGCCAGCATCGCCTCCAGCTGCCCTTTCTCCGCCAGGAGGCTGTAGAGCTGCTCCTGCAGGCTCCGGGCGGTCTCCCCCATCTGCACCCGGAGCTCTGCCGCCTCCGGCGCCGGTCCCAGGCCCGTGGCGGAGAAGTCTCCCTCTCCGAACCGGCGGATCACCTCCCGGACCTCGTCCAGGAGGTTGGCCAGGTGGATGGTGAGCCGGTAACCCCCCACCGGTGGGACCAGCAACGCCCCCACCAAGACCGCCAGGAGCAGCAGGTGGCCCAGCCCTAGCCCTTCGGTGCGGACGGTGAGGAGCCCCATGGGCACCGAAAGGGCGAGGGCCCCCGCCACCACCGCCGCGGGCACCAGAAAGTAGAGCACCGCCTGGCGCCGCAGCCCCTTCACCGTCCCTGCCCCCCTTTGAACCGGTAGCCGACCCCCCGGACGGTCTCGATGTACCGGGGGTTCTGGGGATCGTCGCCGATCTTGGCCCGGAGGTGCCGGACATGGACATCCACCGTCCGGACGTCCCCGAAGAACTCCTCGCCCCGGACCCGGTCGAGGAGTTCGTCCCGGCTGAAAACCCGGCCCGGCCGGCTGGTCAGGACCCGCAGGATCTGAAACTCCGTGGGCGTCAGGTCGACCCGGCGCCCCCCTACCGTCACCTCGTAGGTCTCGTAGTCGATGGTCAGGTCGCCGAAGACCCGCCGGCTGCCGGACGCCTCCGCCGGGGCGGTCCGGCGCAGGATGGCCTTGACCCGGGCGATCAGCTCCCGGGGGCTGAAGGGCTTGACCACGTAATCGTCGGCCCCCAGCTCGAACCCCACCACCCGGTCCACCTCATCCCCCCGGGCGGTGAGGATCAGCACCGGCACCTGGCTGCGCTTGCGCAGCTCCCGGCAGACGGCAAAGCCGTCCATCCCCGGCAGCATCAGGTCGAGCACCACCAGGTCCGGCTTCTCCGCTATCGCCTTCTCCAGAGCCTCGGGACCCGTGGCGGCGGTGAGAACCTCAAAGCCCTCCCGGCGCAGGTTGTAGCTGACCAGTTCGACGATGGCCGGCTCGTCGTCCACCACCAGGATCCGCTGCGGCATGGCCTGTCACCCTTCTTGAGAGTCTGCCCGCGCCCTTCCGGATGCCACACCTGCGTGCGAACCTGCCCGGCGCCCGGCTAGAGCAACCCGCCGTGGCCGAGGGCCACGAAGTCCGCCTTGGTGAGCACCTCGCCGGCCATCACCCGGGGCAGGACCAGATCGAACAGGGTCCGGGGCGCGTGCATCACCGCTCCGGGCAGACCCATCACCGGCACCGGGCCGATGTAGGCCATCAGGAACATGGAGCCGGGGAGCACCGGCGCGCCGTAGGTGACGATCCGGGCTCCCGCCAGACGGATCCCCGCCGGGGTGGCGTCGTCCGGGTCCACGGACATGCCGCCGGTGCAAAGCACCAGTTCCGCCCCGGCGGCGAGGGCTTCCCGGATCCGCTCCGCCACCATCTCCGGCCGGTCGTCGGCGATGGCCACGGAGATGACCTGGCCCCCCAGGGCCTCGACCTTCTGCCGCACCACCGGCCCGAACCGGTCCTGGATCCGCCCCTTGTAGACCTCGCTGCCGGTCACCACGATGGCCGTCCGGAGGGGCCGGAAGGGAAGGACCTGCAGAACCGGCCCCGCCGCGGCGAGGGCCTCCACCGCCCGGATCTGCTCCTCCTCCACCAGAAGGGGCGTCACCCGGGTGCCCGCCACCGTCTGGCCGGCCGCCACCGGGGTCCGATCCAGGCGGGTGGCCACCTGGACCTCGCCGACGCTGTTGATCCGCAAGAGCCGCTCAGCGTCCACCCGCAGGAGGCCGGCGTGCGCGGCCCGGAGGTCCACCCGGCCCTCCCGTGGCTCGGTGGCCGTCAGCCCCGGCCCGGCGATGGCTCGGGCAACCCGTTCCGCCGCCTCCTCCTCGTGGACCATCCCCGGCGGGATCTCCAGGACGTAGATATGCTCCTTGCCCATGCTCAGGAGCACCGGAATGTCCTCGGGCCGGATCACGTGCCCCCGGCGGAAGGCGGGGCCCTTGTACTCCCCGGGGATGATCCGGGTCATGTCGTGGCCCAGGACCAGGCCCACGGCCTCCTCCACCGGGACCTTGCGCAGGGGAACCTTCTCCTTCTCCACCTTGGGCCTCCCTCTCCCCGTGGACCTCCTCATCCCTCCGGTCACGCCTCCGCAGGCGCGCCGGCGGGAACGATCCGGATGGCCGGCGGACTCTCCGGGCAGACGTAGACGCACTGGCCGCACCCGGTGCAGGCTTCCGGTCGGATGGACGGGATCCCGCCCTCCATCCGGATCGCCTCCTCCGGGAAGGGGCAGCGCTCGTAGCAGAGATCGCAGACGAGCCCCCGGTGGGCCCAGCACCGGGCCGCCTCCACCACTGCCGTCCCCATCCGGGCCCGGCGGGGGTCGGCCAGGGCCTCAAGGGCCCCTTCCGGACAGACCCGGGTGCAGTCCAGGCAGAGGGTACAGGGCTGGGCGAGGGGGTCGATGTGCGGGGTGCCCATCGCTGTCCCGGCCTCGGGCCCCAGGAGCCGGATCGCCCCGGGCCCGCAGGCCTCCGCACACTTCCGGCACCGGGTGCAGGCGAGGAGAAAGGCTGGCTCCGGCAGGGCCCCCGGCGGCCGCAAGTAGGTCCCGCCGCCGGTCAGCCGCCGGCCAGCCTCCAGGGAGGCCTGCTCCACCGCACCGGCCAGGCCCCGGACCAGGTCCTTGAGCCCCCTGCGGAGAAAACTGCGCCGGTCCACCCCGTTCCCTCCTTTCCCTGCGGGGCGCCCAGGGCCGCCAGCATTCCCATTGTAGCACTGCATCGACACCGGCGCCGGACCGGCGGCCGACACCAGCGCCGGACCGGCGCCGGAGGCAAAAGCCACGGCCCGGCAGTCCGCCGGGCCGCTGGGTGCCTGTCATCCCTCTCCGAGGAGCTCCCGGACCACCTGGCTGACCAGCCGGCCGTCCGCCCGGCCCTTCACCTTGGGCATCAGGGCCTGCATCACCTTGCCCATGTCCCGGGGGCCGGTGGCCCCCACCTGGGCGATGGCTTGCCGGGCCAGGTCCCGGATCTCCGCCTCGGAGAGCGGTTCGGGGAGGTACTCCCGGAGTACAGCGATCTCTGCCCGGGTCTTTTCCACCAGGTCCGGTCGCTGTCCCCGCTCAAACTCGGCAAGGGCCTCCTCCCGCTGCCTGACCTCCCGGGCGATGACCTCCACCACCTCCGGGTCGGTCAGCTCGCGGCGCCGCTCGATCTCCGCGTTCCGGATGGCCGCCAGGACCAGCCGGAGGGTGTCGAGCCGCAGCCTGCCCTCCTCCCTGGCCCTCAAGGCCACCTTCATCTCTTCCTGCAAGCGCTGCTTGAGGCTCATCTAGCTCCACTTCCGCCTGCGGGCATTCTTTTCCTTCTTCTTGCGCCTGACGCTCGGGGGATCGTACGCCTCCCGCTTGCGGAGCTCGGCCAGCACCCCAGCCTTCTGGACGGAGCGCTTGAACCGGCGCAGCGCGCTGTCGAGGGATTCGCCCTTGCCGACCCGGACCTCGGACATCCGATATTCCCTCCCCTCACCGACACTGAGGGAAAATGTGACTTACCCATTGTACCCGGGTGGAATGCTTATGTCAACGCGCTCGTCCGGTTCCCAAGCGGCCGGGAGAGCCCTCAGGCCATCCCGTGGCCCATCTTCCGGCCGCCCAGGATGTGGAAGTGCAGGTGCGGCACCATCTGGCCCGAATCGGGCCCGGTGTTGGCCACCAGCCGGAACCCGGTCTCGGCCACCCCGAGCTCCCGGGCCACCTGCTGGATGGCGCTCAGGAGCCGGCTGAGGAGCTGCCCGTCGTGGGCCGGTAGCTCCAGGACGTTCTCGTAATGGGCCTTGGGGATCACCAGCACGTGCACCGGCGCCTGGGGGTTGATGTCTTTGAAGGCCAGGACCAGGTCGTCCTCGTACACCTTCGTGCTGGGCAGCTCCCCCCGGACGATCTTGCAGAAGATGCAGTCTTGCATGGGCTTCACCTCAGGGCTTCATCGCAGGGTTTCTCCTCAGGGTCGGGATCGACTCTTTCAACTCTTTACCCTTTTCCTTTCGACCGCGGCGGCGGATCTCCTGCCGCCGCCCGGAAGGAACGGGGAGCCGGCCCGGCTGGCCGTCCCCTCCTTGCCGCCCCTCAGAGGGAGACCTGGTTCCGCTGCCGGTCCCGCCACCGTTCGATGGCCAGCTGGATCAGCCGGTCGATCAGCTCGGGGTAGGGGATGCCCGAGGCCTCCATCAGCTTCGGGAACATGCTAATCCGGGTAAACCCGGGGATGGTGTTGATCTCGTTGATGTAGAACTCCCCGGTCCGCCGGTCGAGGAAGAAGTCGACCCGGGCCATCCCCGCGCCGTCCACGGCCTTGAAGGCGGTGATGGCCATCTCCCGCACCGCCCGGGTCTGCTCCGGGGTGAGGGGCGCGGGGATGAGGAGCTGGGCCTTGTCATCGAAGTACTTGTCCTGATAGTCGTAAAACTCGTGGCCAGGGACGATCTCGCCGGGAACCGAGGCGAAGGGCTCGTCGTTGCCCAGCACCGCGACCTCGATCTCCCGGGCGTCGAGGCCCTGCTCCACCAGGATCTTCCGGTCGAACCGGGCCGCCAGCGCCAAGCCCTGCCGGAGCCCCTCCCGGTCCTTGGCCTTGGTGATACCCACGCTGGAGCCCAAGTTCGCGGGCTTGACGAAGACCGGGTAGGAGAGCCGGGACTCCACCTCCGCCAGCACCGCCTCAGGATCCGCCTCCCACCGGCTCCGGAGCACCGTGAGGTACGGCGCCACCTTCAGGCCGGCGCTCGCGAAGAGCACCTTGGCCACCGCCTTATCCATCCCCACCGCCGAGGCCAGGACACCGCACCCCACATAGGGTACCCCGGCCATCTCCAAGAGACCCTGGATGGTGCCGTCCTCACCGTAGGGGCCGTGGAGGACCGGGAAGAAGACCGCCGGCGGGTCGTCGCCGGCATCGCCGGGGGCTGCGGTCTCCGGGAGATCCGGGGCCGCGGCGGATTCCACCGGTGCCAGCGCGGCCGATGACGCGGCCGGGTCCGCAGGGTCCCCCGGCACCGGGGCAGCTGGCCCGGCCGGGGCGAGGGGCATCAGCCCCCGGATGGTAGGGTCCCCCACAAGGCCGACCCGCACTCCCCCCGCCTTCTCCACCCCTTCCATCAGGGCCCGGAGGGGGTCCCGGGTCCGGAGCCACTGCCCTTCCTTGGTGATGCCGATGGGGATGACCTCGTACTTCTCACGGTCGATGGCTTCGAGGATGTTCCGGGCAGACATGAGGGAGACTTCATGTTCGCCGGAACGGCCGCCGAAGATGAGGTAGATCCGTGTCCGTCTGCGCAAGGGGATTCCGTCCTTTCTACCCTTTCGCTATCGGTATGCAGCCGAGGCCGGCCGCCATGCCTGCCCCGCCGCCCGGAGCAAAGGGGCCTCCGAAAGCCAGGCTGCGCCCGGCTCCCGGAGGCCGGCTGCTGGCGACTCCGGGGCGGGCCGGCGGTTCAGGCGCCCACCACGGGCAGCCAGATCCGCTCCCGGTCCGGCCGGGTGCTGCCGATGGCCCGGCCTTCCATCTCGCCCACCACTACGTCGTCCGCCAGTTCCGTCAGCCGCACCGGCACCAGGGTGTTCCGGAGTTCATCCCCGGCCCGGAACCGCACCCGGATGTAGTTGTGGGTGTAGCCCTCCAGCCACCCCTCCTCGGTGTCCGCCTCCTCCTCCGCCAGGACCAGGAGGGTCTGGCCGAGGAACCGGGAGTGGAACTGCCGCTGCAGCTCGTCCCCCAGGGCGATCATCTCCCGGGCCCGGGCCTCCCTCACCGCCTTGGGCACCTGGTCCGGCATGGAGGCCGCCGGGGTGCCCGGCCGGGGGGAGAAGGGGAAGACGTGGATCCGGCTGAAGGCCATCTCCCGGACAAAGGCCATCGACTCCCGGTGCTCCTCCTCGGTCTCCCCGGGGAAGCCGACGATGATGTCCGTGGTCAGGCCGCAGTCGGGCATCACCGACCGGATGCGCTCCACCTTCTCCCGGAATTCCCGGGCGGTATACGGCCGCTTCATCCGCCGGAGCACCGTCTCGCTGCCGCTCTGCAGCGACAGGTGCAGGTGCCGGCAGATCTTCGGGTGGTTGGCCATCAGGTCGATCAGCCGGTCGGTGACGTGCCGGGGCTCGATGGAGGAGAGCCGGACCCGCTCGATGCCGGGGACCTCCGCCACCCGCTCCATCAGCTCCTCCAGGGTAAAGCGGTAGCGGACGTCCTTGCCGTAGCTGCCCACGTGGATCCCGGTGAGGACCACCTCCCGGTACCCCTGAGCGGCCAGCCGCTCCACCTCCGCCAGGACGCTCTCCGGGTCCCGGCTCCGGGGCTTGCCCCGGGCGTAGGGGATGATGCAGAAGGTGCAGAAGACGTTGCACCCCTCCTGGATCTTCACCACCGCCCGGGTGGCCTGGGAGAAGGTGTCGATGGGGATCTCCTCGAACTCCCGGGCCTGCCAGATGTTGTTGACCGCCCGGATGGGGACCTCCCGGCGCATCGCCTCCTCACAGAGTTCGACAATCCGATGCCGGTCCTGGTGGCCGACGATCAGGTTCACCCCGGGGATCGCCGCCACCTCGTCCGGAGCGGTCTGGGTATAGCAACCGGTCACCGCCACCACGCTCATGGGGGAGCGGCGGATGGCGTTCCGGATCATCTGCCGGCTCTTCGCGGCCCCCCGCCCGGTGACGGTGCAGGTGTTGATCACGTAGATATCCGCTTCCTGGTCAAAGTCGACGATCGTGTATCCGGCCCGCCGGAAGAGGGTCATCATCTGCTCGGTGTCGTACTGGTTGACCTTGCACCCAAGGGTGCAGAAGGCAACCCGGCGCCCCCGTTCCACCACCGTCACCTCGCCTTCCTGTCTCACACGCGGGGTCTCCGCTGTGTAGGATACCTGTCTAGTTTATGATACTGGCTCGCTCCCGGCGGGACAAGGGCAGAATCCCCCGGAGACCGGCAGGGCGCCGGGCCGGGGAAGGGCACCGGCAAGGAGAGCAGGGGAAGGGCACCGGCGGGGAGAAGAGGAAGGATCCGGAAGGAGGGAGAGCAGGCCCATGCGGCTGGCGGTAATCGCCGACATCCATGGGAACCTCGCGGCCCTGGAGGCGGTGCTGGCAGACATCCGGCGCCAGGGGGCCGACGCGGTGGTCTGCCTGGGGGACGTGGCCTTCAAGGGCCCCCAGCCGGCGGAGTGTGTTGACCGGCTCCGGCAGCTCGGCATCCCCTGCGTCCTGGGCAATACCGACCGCTGGCTGGCCGGGGGGCTGCCGGAGGCGGTGGCGGCCCGGCCCGGGATGGCGGAGATGGCCGAGTGGTGCCGGCAGCAGCTGGGACCGGAGCGGCTCCGGTGGCTGGAAGGGCTGCCCTTCGCCCACACCGTGGACCTGGGAGGGCTTACGGTCCGCGCGGTTCACGGCTCGCCCCGGTCCGAGGACGAGTTCACCTTCCCGTGGCTGACCGAGGAGGAGCTGATGCCCCTGCTGGAAGGGGTGGCCGAGGCAGCGGTCTGCGTGGGCCACCACCACCTGCCCATGGTCCGCCGGGCGATGGGCAAGTGGCTCTTCGGCCCGGGCAGCGTGGGGATGCCCGGGGACGGGGACACCCGGGCGGCTTACGGGCTGCTGGTCACGACGCCGGGCGGCGGGATGGAAGCCCGGCTGGTCCGGGTCCCCTACGACCTGGAGGCGACCCTGGCGGTGGCCGCCCAGCGGCAGATGCCCGGGCAGGCGGCCTACGCCGAGGCCCTCCGGGCCGGCCGGCTGGCATGACAGCTGGGTGACTTAACGGCCGGCCGACACAACGGCCGGCCGGAGAAGCGGCTGGGACAGCCAGGCGGCCGGCTGACGCCGGCAGAAGGAGGTGCGCCCCATGACCCGGCTGCCCCGGCTCACGGAGGAAGAGATCGCCCGGGCCCTGGCCGGCGCCCCCGGCTGGGCGGTGGTGGACGGCAAGCTGGAGAAGAAGTACCGGTTCCGGGACTTCCGGGAGGCGATGGCCTTTGTCAACCGGGTGGCGGAGGCGGCGGAGGCCGAGCAGCACCACCCGGACATCGCCATCCACTACAACCAGGTGGTGATCCAGTGGGTCACCTGGGGCTCCCGGGGGATCACCCGCCGGGACTTCGAGATGGCCGCCCGGTGCGACGCCCTTTACGGCGAGTCGGCCGGATGAGGCTTCGGCGCTTATCAAACGGCGGCGCCTGTCAGGCAGCGGCCGCTCCCACGTGGGAGCGGCCGCTGCTGCTTACCCGCTGCGTGCTTGTCCGCTGCGTCCGTGTACTGCCAAGCCCGGCGGATCCGGGGAGAACCGGCCCAGGTCCCTGCGGCAACAGGGGGCACAGATCCCACTACCCCCCTGCCCCGGGCCGGGGTGCCGCCAGCCGGGCCTCCAGGTATTCCCGGAACTCCGCCACCCGGGTAAAGAAGTGGTCCGGCTGGAGGGTCAGCGGCTGGCCGGTGGCGGCAAACCACCCGGCCCCGACGGTCACCAGCCCCGCCGCCCGGCCCGCGGCCACGTCCGCGTCGGTGTCCCCCACGAAGATGGCCTCCCCGGGGGCTACCCCCAGCCGGGCGAGGGCGAGCCGGACCCCTTCCGGGTCCGGCTTGGGCCGCCGGACGTCGTCCCCGGTGATCACCGCGTCGAAGAGCCCCTCCATTCCCAGGGCTGCGAAGGAGATCCGGGCGCTGGCCCGCCCCTTGCCCGTCACCACCCCCAGCCGGACCCCCCGGGACCGGAGGTCCCGAAGGAGCTGCTCCAGCTCCGGGCTGCGGACGACGTCCCGGCCGTGCCGCTCCCGGTAAAGCTCCAGATAACGGGCCACCGCCCGGGGCCAGGCGGACCGGTTCCGGAGGTGCTGCCGGAGGAGCGCCTCCTCCGGCGGGCCGAACCGGGCCACCACCTCCGCCCAGGAGAGGTCCACCCCGTCAAACTCCCGGAAGACCTGCTGCAGGGCCGGCACCACCAGGGGCATGGTGTCCGCCACGGTACCGTCGAAGTCCAGGAGCACCGCCGCCAGGGGTCCCTCCGCCGCCGGGTCTGGCGGCGGAGGGACCGGCTCCGGCGGCGCCAGCTCGATCCACGGGATATACCCCGCCAGGGGCCGGTCCGGCGGCCGTCGGTCCAGAAGGTCGAGGCAGAGCCGGGCGTGGGCGAGGATCCGGTCCACCGCCCACCCTTCATGCCGGGGGGCAAAGGGGGTCAGCCGGTCGATGGCCTTTCGCAGCACCTTCCGGCACCCCGCGGGGTTGTTCCGCTGCACGTGGACAAAGGCTGCGGCGAAAAGGATCAGCCCCTGCTTGAAGGGATCCCGGTCCTCCTGCCACTGCTCTTCCAGGACCTCGTGGGCATCCCAGAACCGGTGGGCGTTGAACAGCTCGCAATACCGCCGGTAGGCGCACCTGCCGGCAGCCCCTGCATCACGCACCGGGCTCACCCCCCAGGTCCCCCACCGCATAGAGGATCGCCGCCACCGCGGCCAGGGCCGCGGTCTCGGTCCGGAGGATCCGGGGCCCCAGCCCCACCGGATGGGCCCCGGCGGCCACCGCCTCCGCCACCTCCGCCTCCGTCAGCCCCCCTTCCGGGCCGACGAAGACCGCAACCCTGGCCCCGGGGCGCACCCCGGCCAGCCACTGCCGGAGCCCCGGCCGGCCGGCCTCCTGCTCCCAGAGCACCAGGGCGAGATCGTACTCCGGCACCCGGCGGACCGCCTCCGCCCAGGTGTGAAGGGGATAGGCCTCGGGGATCGCCCCCCGGCGAGCCTGTTGGGCCGCCTCCCGGACCACCTTCTGCCAGCGGACCCGCCGGTCCGCGGCCTTCTCCGGGTCAAGCTTCACCACCGACCGGGCGCAGGCCACGGGGACAAAGGCGCTGACGCCGATCTCCGTCCCGTGCTGCAGGACCTGCTCCAGCTTCTCTCCCTTGGGAAGCCCCTGAAAGACGGTGATGTGCACCGGCGGCTCGGAGCGCACCGGCTCCCGGGAAAGGATGCGGCCCCGGGCCTGGGGCCCCCGGGTCTCCACCAGCTCGCACCGATAGGCGATGCCGCCGGCCACCGCGGTGAAAGCCTCCCCGGGGCGGGCCCGGAGCACCCGCACCAGGTGGTGGGAATCCTCGGGGCTGAGCCAGACCTCCTCCGCCCCGACCCGTTCCTCATCGACGAAGAACCAGTGGCTCACCGCCGCCGGAGGCAGAGGGCGACCCAGCCCTCCCGCTCCCGCACCTCCTCCAGGTGAAATCCCACTGCACCCAGGGCCGCCGCCACCTCGTCCCGGCGCTCGGCGATCACCCCGGAGGCCAGAAGCCGCCCGCCGGGGGGCAGGACAGCCGCCAGCCCGTGCCGCAGCTCCACCAGGATGGCTGCAGTGAGGTTGGCCAGGGCCAACGTAGGCCGGTGGGCCCTGAGCCACGCCCCGGCCTCCGCCGCGTCCGGGCCGGTGAGGCCGGGCAGAGGCCGGTCCGGCCCGGCGGCTCCGCCTGGCGCCCCACCCCCGCCTTGGGCCGCCGGGGCCGCCAGGGTGGCGGCGCAGACCGTCACCCGGTCGGCCACCTGGTTCACCCGGACGTTCTCCCGGGCGACCCCCACCGCCACCGGGTCCACCTCCAGGCCCAGCACCGCCGCCGCGCCGAGCCGGGCCGCGGCGATGGCCAGGATCCCCGAGCCGGTGCCCACGTCCAGCACCGCCTCCCCGGTGCGGAGGAGCCGCTCCAGCCCCTCCAGGCAGAGGGCGGTGGTGGCGTGCTGGCCGGTGCCGAAGGCCATCCCCGGGTCGAGGTAGATCGGCACCTCCCCGGGGGCCGGGGAATAGGCCTCCCAGGTCGGCACCACCACCAGCCGCCGCCCCACCCGCAGGGGCTTGAAGTACCGCTTCCAGTTCTCCGCCCAGTCCGCCTCGTCCACCCAGGCGAAGGCGGGGGCCGCCACCTCCCCCAGGCCCAGGGCCCGGACCCGGCCCAGCCCTTCCTCCAGCCGCTGCCGGGACTCCTCCAGCCCGGGCAGGTCCGGGAGGTAGGCCTTGAGGGTTACCCACGCGGGGTCCCCGGGGACCAGGTCCGTGGCATCCCACCGGCCGGAGGCGATGGCCTGGTGCACGTCCAAGGGGTCCTCCACCACCACCCCGCCTCCGGCCAGCTCCCCGAGGAGGGCCTCCACCGCCTCGGCAGCCTCCCGCCGGGCCCGGATGGAAACCTCCAGATAGCGCATGGCCAGCCTCCTGTTCGCCCGCGATAGGCTTTCGAGTTCAAAGATTTACGTTCAAGGACGGGCTTTCGCGTTCCAGTCGACTGCGGGCGCCCCGCGGAGCCCGCATCTGACTCCGCTTTCGACCCCGGGGGCAGGAGCCCCTCCTCCGCCCGTCGGGAACCACCCGTCGCGAAAAAAGGACAGGCGGGTCGCCCCGCCTGTCCTGTTCTCTCGCCGTTGGCGGCGCGGGTCACCCGTCAGACGCCGAACGCGTCCCGCATCTTGTCGAAGAACCCCTTGGACGGACCACCGCCGGCCACGCTCTCCCCCCGGATCCGGGCCAACTCCTGGAGCAGCTCCCGCTCCTTCGGGCTGAGCCGGGTCGGGATCTCCACCCGGATGCGCACGATCTGGTCGCCCCGGCCGGAGCGACCGAGCCGAGGCATCCCCTTGCCCCGGAGGGTGAAGGTGGCGCCGGGCTGGGTGCCCTCGGGAATCTTGAGGGTCTCGGTCCCCTCCAGGGTCGGCACCTGGATCTCCGCTCCCAGCGCCGCCTGGACCATGGAGACGGGCACCTCGACGTAGATGTCGTCTCCCTGGCGCTGGAAGTAGGGATGGGGCTTGATATGGATGACGATGTAGAGATCGCCGCTCGGCCCGCCCCGGAGGCCGCTCTCGCCGTAGCCCCGCATCCGCAGCCGGGCGCCCTCGTCCACCCCCGGCGGGATGTTGACCTCCACGGTCCGCTCCCGCCGCACCCGGCCCCGGCCGCCGCAGGTCGGGCACGGAGAGTCGATGACCCGGCCCTCTCCATGGCAGAGGTCGCAGGTGGTGATGCTGGCGAACCGGCCGAAGGGGGTCTGGCGCACGTGCTGCACCTGGCCGGTGCCGCCGCACCGGGGACAGGTCCGGGGCTGGGTGCCCGGGCGGGCGCCGCTGCCGCCGCAGGTGCCACAGGTCTCGATCCGGGGGACCCGGATCTCCTTCCGGGCGCCGAAGGCGGCCTCTTCCAAGGTGATCCGCAGGTCGTACTCCAGGTCCCGGCCCCGCTCCGGCCCCCGCCGGCGCCGGCCGCCGAACCCCTCGAAGAACATCTCGAAGATGTCGCCGAAGGGGCCGAAATCCTCCTGGGTGAAGGTACCGAAGTCAAAGGGGCCGGCCTGGGCGGAGCCGGAGGCGTCAGCGGTGCCGGCGGCGTGGCCGGCGACCCCGGCATGGCCAAACTGGTCGTAAAGCTTGCGCTTCTCGGGGTTGGAGAGGACCTGGTACGCCTCGTTGATCTCCTTGAAGCGCTCCGCCGCCTCAGGGTCCTTGTTGACGTCCGGGTGGTACTTTCGGGCCAGGGTCCGGAAAGCCTTCTTGATCTCCTCGTCGGTGGCATTCCGGGGGACGCCCAGCACCTCGTAGTAATCCCGCTTGCTCAACCTTCACACCGCCCGGCAAAGGTGGGACCCCGGGTACCGGGGTCCCCACCGCGGTCTGGCCGTCTTACTCCTTGACCTGGAAGTCGGCGTCCATCGTGGGCCCTTGGCCGGTGCTGCCGCCCCCCGCGGCCGCCGCGTCCGACCCGGCGCCCTGGCCGCCGCCCGTGGTGCCCACCTTCTCGTAGAGCGAGGCCGAGATCTGGAAGACGATCTGGTTCAGCTCGTCGGTGGCCTTCTTGATCGCCTCGGTATCGTTGCCCTTGAGAACCTCCTTCACCTTGTCGATGGCCTTCTGGAGGTTCTCCTTCTGGGCGGCGTCCAGCTTGTCGCCGTGCTCCTTCAGCATCTTCTCGGCGTTATAAGCCGCGGCGTCAGCCTGGTTCCGGGCCTCAGCCGCCTCCTTGCGCTTCCGGTCCTCCTCGGCGAAGCGCTCGGCCTCCTTGATGGCCCGCTCGATCTCCTCCTGGGACATGCCGACCTGCTTCTGGATGGTGATCTTGGCTTCCTTGCCGGTGCCCAGGTCCCGGGCCTTGACGTGGACGATGCCGTTGACGTCGATGTCGAAGGTGACCTCGATCTTGGGCACGCCCCGGGGCGCCGGCGGGATGCCGCTCAGCTCAAACTCGCCCAGGAGCTTGTTGTCCGCGAACATGGGCCGCTCGCCCTGGGCCACCCGGATCAGCACCGAGGTCTGACCGTCGGCGTAGGTGGTAAAGATCTGGCTCTTGGAAGTCGGGATGGTGGTGTTCCGTTCGATCATCTTGGTGAAGATGCCGCCGGCGGTCTCGATGCCGAGGCTCAGCGGGGTGACGTCCAGGAGCAGGACGTCCTTCACCTGGCCGGTGATCACCCCTGCCTGGATCGCCGCGCCCAGGGCCACCACCTCATCGGGGTTGATGCCCTTGTAGGGCTCCATCCCCAGGTGCTTCCGGACGGCCTCCTGGACCGCGGGGATCCGGGTGGAGCCGCCCACCAGGATCACCTTGTCAATCTTGGTATAGCCCTTCTTAGCCGCGTCCTCCATCGCCTGGCGCACCGGGCCCAGGGTCCGCTCCACCAGGTCCCGGGTCAGCTCCTCAAACTTGGCCCGGGTCAGGGTGACGTCGAGGTGCTTGGGCCCGGAAGCGTCCATGGCGATAAAGGGCAGGTTGATGTTGGTGGTCAGCATCGAGCTGAGTTCGATCTTCGCCCGCTCCGCGGCCTCCCGGAGCCGCTGCAGCGCCTGCGGATCCTTCCGCAGGTCGATGCCGTGCTCCGCCTGGAACTGGTCCGCCACCCAGTCGACAATCCGCTGGTCGAAGTCGTCGCCGCCCAGGCGGTTGTCGCCCGCGGTGGCGACCACCTCGAAGGTGCCGCCGCCAATGGCGAGGATGGAAACGTCAAAGGTGCCGCCGCCCAGGTCGTAGACCATGATGGTCTGGTCCTCTTCCTTGTCCAGGCCGTACGCCAGGGCTGCGGCGGTGGGCTCGTTGATGATCCGCAGGACCTCCAGGCCGGCGATGGTCCCGGCGTCCTTGGTCGCCTGCCGCTGGGCGTCGGTGAAGTAGGCCGGGACGGTGATCACCGCCTGCTTCACCGGCTCGCCCAGGAAGGCCTCGGCGTCCTGCTTCAGCTTCTGCAGGATCATCGCCGAGATCTCCTGCGGGGTGTACTCCTTATCGTCGATCCGGACCTTGTAGTCGGTGCCCATGTGCCGCTTGATGGAGATGATGGTCCGGTCCGGGTTGACGATGGCCTGCCGCTTGGCCACCTTCCCGATCATCCGCTCACCGGTCTTGGAAAAGGCAACCACCGAAGGGGTGATCCGGTCCCCCTCGGCGTTGGGGATCACTTTCGGTTCGTTCCCGTCCAGGTACGCCACCACCGAGTTGGTGGTGCCGAGATCGATGCCGATGACCTTCGCCACGGGCCAACGCCTCCTCGTTCTGCGCGCACAGCGTCTCTTTTTCTATGTTTGCTCTACCTTTACGCGCCCTTACGGGCGACTTTCACCAGGGCCGGCCGGATCACCCGGTCGCCCATCCGGAAACCCCCCTGGAGGACCTCCGCCACCACCGGCTCCTCGGAGTCGCCCTCCACCTGCATGAGGACCTCATGGACGGTGGGGTCGAAGGGGTCCCCCGGCTGCACGGGGATCGCCTCGACGCCATGCCGGGCCAGGGCCTCCCGGAACTGCCGCACCGTCAGTTCCACGCCGGTGCGCAGACCACTGGCGTCTGCGCCCTCCGGCACCGCCAGGGCCCGCTCCAGGTTGTCCAGCACCGGGAGGAAGCTCTGGAGGAGGCGCCGGATCTCGTACTGGATGCTCTCCTCCTTCTCCCGCTGGGCCCGCTTGCGGTAGTTCTCCAACTCCGCCTGAGCCCGGGCCCAGCCCTCCAGGTTCCGCCGGGCCTCTGCCCGGGCAGCCTCCAGCTCTGCCCGCAGGGCGGCCACCTCCGCGGCCAGGTCCGGCTCCTGGGTCCCGTCCGTACCCGCTGCCTCGGCCGCGGCGCTGGCCTCCTCGGCCGAAGCGGCCGCCTCAGCTGCGGCACTGGCCTCCTCCACCGCACCCGCCCCGGCCGTCGCACCGGCCTCCGGCGCGGCTTCCGCCCCGGCAGGAGCGCCCCTCTGGTCCGCGGCATGGGCCCCCTCAGGGGCTCCGGCAGCCGCGGGTCCGGCCCCGGCCCCTGCCTCTGCGGCATGAGCCTCGCCGGTACCCTCCTGCCGGTCTTTCGCGTCCGTCTCCGCCATCGGAGGGCTCACCTCTTTTCACAAAGCGGGCGCGGTCGCCCCGCGCCCTCCCTTGCCGCTCCGCCCTTAGCACTCACCAGGCGAGAGTGCTAACGCTCGATCTTGAAAATAGCATCCGCACCTGAGAGTGTCAAGGCAAGAGGGTGACCGGTCCAGTTCCGGCCACCCACCCGTCAGGCGGGCGGGGGTTGTCGGTCCCGTGGCCGGACACCTTCCAGGGACCGGACGTCGCCCCGGGCGCAAGGAGCCAGGGCGCAAGGAGATGGGAAAGGGAGGTGGCCGGTCCGCCACCTCCCGCATCCGTTCCGCAGGCCGCCTTCAGGACCGCTCGGTCAGTCCACCAGCCGCTGCCGTCCCAGGACCCCCGAGAGCCGCCGGGTCACCTCGTCCACCATGGCCACCACCCGGCCGTAGTCCATCCGCCGGGGGCCGATCACCCCCACCCGGCCGATGGTCCGGTCACCGGCGGTATACGTGGCGGAGATGATGCTGCAGTCGTGGAGATCCTCGACCTTGATCTCCGCGCCGATCTGGATCTGCACGGTGTCCGACTCCGGGAGGTTGAGCACCTCTTCCAGGACCGCTTCCTGCTCCAGCAGGGCGAAGATCGCCCTGGCCTTCTGCACGTCCCGGAACTCGGGCTGCTCGAGCATGTAGGGAACGCCGCTCACGTAGACCCGGCGCCGCTCCCCAGGCTGGATGGACTCCGAGAGAAACTCCAGGGTCTGCTCCAGGAGCCGACCGTACCGCCCCAGCTCCCGCTGCAGGGCCTGGAGTGCTCCGCGGCCCATCAGCTCCACGCGCTGCCCGCGCAGATGCTCGGTCAGAAGCGACGAGATCTGCTGCAACTCCACCATGGTGACTTCAAAGGGGAGGTCGACCACCGCGTTCTCGACAAAACCGGTGTCCGTGATGTAGACCAGAAGGGCCCGGTCGCTGGCCAGGGGGACCAACCGAATCTCCCGGAACCGGGCCTCCTCGGACTGGGGGCCCACCACGACCCCCGTCAGATGGGTCATGTCTGAAAGAGCCCGGGCCGCCGCTCGGACCAGGCTCTCGAACTCCCACACTTTGCGTTCAAAGATGCGCCGGAGCCGCTCCTGTTCTTCCGGCGTCGCTTCCTTAATCTCCATCAGCCAGTCGACGTAATACCGATACCCCCGATCCGAGGGAATTCGACCCGCCGAGGTGTGGGGCTGCTCCAGATAGCCCAGCTCCTCCAGATCCGCCATCTCGTTCCGGATGGTGGCAGGGCTGACCCCCAGCCGATACTTCCGCGCAATGGTGCGGGAGCCCACGGGTTCCGCGGTGGCGACATAGTCATCCACGATGGCTTGCAGCACCCGGCTCTTCCGTTCATCCATGGTGGGCATGGTGGGCATGGAGACCACCTCTCGTGTGGCCGGCCGAGCCCCCTGCGCGCTCGGCAGGCGGGCCGTTAGCACTCTCTCCCTGCAAGTGCTAATTGGCTAGTATCAACGTATCACTGGGGAATTGTAAGTGTCAAGGAGTGGGTCGGCATGGCTTGCCTACGGTAAAGGGTTCCCCCCAACCGCAGCCCGCCCATGCCACTGGCGATCAGGCGCTGACCCGCGGGGTCCTCCGTGCGGAGCAGGGCTGGCGCGGGGATGCGCCCGCGCCCTGGAGCCGGTGTCCAAGCTCCGGCTCCAGGGCGCGAGGGGCTGTCTTCCCCTACGGAGTCTCGGCTCTCCGGAGGCCAGGCTCACCAGGGTGGAGAGGATCTCCCTCTGCCGCCAGCGCTTCCCGGAACCGGGCGCTCTGGGCGAGGGCCAGGCCCAGCGCTACGCCCCAGGCGCCCACGATCACCAGGTAGGCGGCAAAGGTGACAGCGCCGCTGGCCCCGACACTCTGCAGCAAGGTGCGGGCATTCGTCAGCAGGATGACGCCGGCCACCAGCACCCCCAGCAGGTCGGAGGGCAATCGCCGGACCAGCCAGGCGGCCAGGGGAGCCGCCACGACCCCGCCGGCGATGAAGGCCGCCACCCAGTCCAGCCGAACCCCTTCCCACCCCAGGGTGAGCAGGAAGCCGGCGGTGGCCGCCAGCGCGACGGCCGCCTCGCTGGCATCGACGGAGCCCACCACCTTGTGGGGGTGATCCGCCTGCCGGGCCATCAGGGTGGAGGTGGTGATGGGGCCCCAGCCGCCGCCTCCGGTGGCGTCCAGGAACCCCGCCACGAGCCCCAGGGAGGTCACCGCCAGGGGCCTCATGGTGCGCTGGGCCGGGCGCCGCTCCCGCCTCCAGGTGAAGCGGAAGAGGAGATACACGCCAAGGAAAAAGAGGAAGGCAGAGACGAAGGGCTTGATGGTTTCGCCAGGTAGGGAGGAGAGAAAGGCGGCGCCGGCCAGCGCCCCCACCGCGCCCGGCAGGCCAAGCCCCACGACCAGCCGGCGGCTGGTGTTGCCGAAGCGCCAGTGGGAGAGCCCCGCGACCACCGTCGTCACGACCTCGGCCATGTGTACCGAAGCCGAAGCCACGGCCGGCGCTACGCCCGACGCCAGGAGCAGGGAGGAGGAGATCACCCCGTATGCCATTCCCAGGGCCCCGTCAATGAGCTGGGCGACGAGGCCGATCAGGGCCATCACGACCAGCCGCTCCACAGCCGTCATCCCCTCTTTCTCGGGGCGGTGTTTCTCGGGGCGGTGGCGGCGGTCCCGCCGGGCCCAGCCGCGGCGGGCGGCGGAAGGGGTCAGTCCGCCGTGGAGGGCTCACTGGACACCCAGGTGCGCAGGGCGTCGTCCGAGGTGCGTCGGAGGACGTCTTTCAGGGACTCCCCCGGTCGCCGCTCCGCCTGGGCCCTGCGCAGGATGCGCTCCAGCGCCTCCGGGACCCTGTGGGCCGGCACCCGCAGTCCCGTGCGCCGGCCAAAGCCGGGGTCCGCACCGAGCCCACCGCCCACGAAGATCTCAAACCCGTCCACCTGTTGGGCGCCGTCCTTCACCTTGACGCCCAGGAGGCCGATGTCGGCAATCCAGTGCTGGCCACAGGAGTTGGGACAGCCGGTGACGTGCAGCTTCACCTGCTCGCCAAAGCCAGGCAGCCGCCGCTCCATCTCCGCCACCAGCCAGGCGCCGAACTCCTTGGTCTCCACGATGGCCAGCTTGCAGAACTGCGCGCCGGTGCACGAGACGGTGCATCGGCGGAACGGCGACGCATCCGCCGGCAGCCCCAGGGCCGCGGCCCGCTCGGCCACCGCCGCCGCCCGGTGGGACGGCACATTGAGGATCACGATGTTCTGGGTAGGCGTGAGCCGGATCTGGCCGTCGCCGTACTCCGCTGCCAGATCCGCTACCGCCCGCAGCTGCGCCGGCGTCACCCGGCCGGTGGTGGTGGCCAGGCCCACGTACACCATCCCCGGCTGGCGCTGGGGGTGGATGCCCACGTGGTCCCGGTGCACCTCGGGGGGTGTCAGGGGCGGCAGCGGGGGCTCCAGCGGGTAGCCCAGTCGGGCCTCAATCTCGGCCAGCATTCGCTCCGCGTCCCAGCCGTACTCCAGGAAGAGGAACTTGAGCCGCGCCTTGTCCCGGCGCTGCCGCAGCACATCGCTATCTCGAAAAATGGCCGCGATGGCCTCTACCACCCGCACCGCCTCGTGCCAGCGCACAAAGGCGGGAATCCGGACGGCCAGGTGCGGCGCCGTGGCGAGGCCGCCCCCCACCAGCAGGTCAAAGCCCACCTCCCGCCGGCCGCCCACCTCCCGCTCCCGGGCGACCAGCCCCACGTCGTTGATCTCCGGGTAGGTGCACCAGTGGCGGCACCCGGTGATGGTCACCTTGAACTTCCGGGGCAGATTGGAGTAGGCCGGGTTGCCGTTGAGGAGCCGGTTTGCCGCCTGCACCAGCGGGCTGGCGTCGCAGATCTCCGTGGCGTCGACCCCCGCCAGGGGGCAGGAGGTGATGTTGCGGGTGTTGTCCCCGCAGGCGCCCATGGTGGTGAGGCCTACCCGGTGGAGCGCCGCGAAAATGTCCGGAACGTCCTCGATGCGAATGTGGTGAAGCTGGATGTTCTGCCGGTCGGTCACGTCCGCCACGCCCTGGCCGTAGCGGTCGGCCAGGTCGGCGATGGTGTGGAGCTGGTGGGCGAAGAGCTGGCCGCCCGGGATGCGGATCCGCATCATGAACCGGGGCACCGCCTTGCCCCTTACGCCCTGGCCGTCGCCCTGGGTGTAGAGGCCCCAGGCCCGGAAGCGGACGTTCAGGTCCTCGTCGGGGATGCTGTCAAAGCCGGTCTCGGCGTAGCGGAGGATGTCGGGCAGGATGGAGAAGGGGTCCTTCTCCCGCTTGATGCGCTCGACCCGCTGCGCCACCGTCTCCTTCATGGCGTGGCCCCCTTCCGTACAGCTGCCACCAGGAGCGCTGCCACCTCCGGCCGGGTGAACTCCGGGGGCGGCACCTGCCCCTCCCGGAGCATCTGCCGGACCTGGGTTCCCGACAGGAGCACCCGGTCGTCGTCCCGGTGGGGGCAGGTCTTGTCGGTGGCCATGCCGCCGCAGCGCCGGCACCAGAATGCCCGGTCGAAGAAAACCGGGGTGATGCCCAGCTCCTCCGGCCGGAAGCGGCGGAAGAGGCGCTGGGCGTCGTAGGGCCCGTAGTAGTTCCCGACCCCGGCGTGGTCTCGACCGACGATGAAGTGGCTGGCGCCGTAGTTCTTCCGGCAGAGGGCGTGGAAGATCGCCTCCCGGGGGCCGGCGTAGCGCATGGGAGCCGGGAAGGCCGCCAGGAGCACCCGCCCGGCGGGGTAGTAGTGCTCCAGGAGGACCCGGTAGCAGGCCACCCGCACGTCGGCAGGGATGTCGTCCTCCTTGGTGGGCCCCACCAGGGGGTTGAGGAAGAGGCCGTCCACCTGCTCCAGGGCTACCTTCGTAATGTACTCGTGGGCCCGGTGGATGGGATTGCGGGTCTGGAAGGCCACCACCCGGCACCAGCCCCGGGCCCGGAAAGCCGCCCGGATCTCGGCTGGCGTCATGGCCAGGTCCGGGAAGGGCTGGGGCGGCAGGCGCCAGACCCAGATGGGGCCGGCCAGGTAGACCTCCCCCTGCCGCAGGGTGCGGCGGACACCGGGGTGGGCCGGGTCCGCGGTCCCGTACACCTTCACCGCCTCCGCCTCCCGGTCGGGGCGGTACCGCTCCTCGACCCGCAGGATGCCGAGGGGCTCCCCATCCGGCCCCGCCAGCGCCACCTCCTCGCCGTCTCGCAGCCCGGCCGCCAGCGCCGCCGGCACCGGCAGGGTGATCGGCAGGGGCCAGACGGTGCCGTCGGGCAGCCGCATCTCCTCCACCACCGACCGGTAGGCCCCCTCGCCGAGAAAGCCCGTCAGCGGGCTGTAGACGCCGGTGGCGATGCAGACCACGTCGGCCAACCGGACCTCATCGAGGGGGATCCGCCGCAAGGATCGGGCCTTCTCCCTGGCCGCCTCCGCCCCATCGCCGGACAGGATCCGGCTCACCAGGCTCCCCCCGTGGGGAGGCACCAGGGTGGAGTCCTGTTCGGCCCCCGTCTCCGGCAGGGGCTGTCTCAGCGCTTGTGCCATACCCGGTTTCCCCCTCTACTCGTGCAGACCGCACTCCGTCTTCTGGAAGCCCGCCCAACGCCCGGCGCGGAAGTGCTCGCCGGGTTTTACGGGCCGTGTGCAATGAATGCAGCCGATGCTCGGGTAGTTCCGGTCGTGGAGGGGGTTATAGGGGATCTCGTTGCCCCGGATGTAGCCCCAGACTTCCTCCCACGTCCACCGCACCAGCGGGTTGACCTTGACCAGGCCAAACTTCTTGTCCCACTCCACTTCCCGGGCGTGGGCCCGGGTGGGCGACTGCTCCCGGCGGATCCCCGTGATCCAGGCCCACAGCCCCGCCAGGACACCCCGGAGGGGCTCCACCTTGCGCAGGCTACAGCAGAGATCGGGGTCCCGGGCCCAGAGGTCATCCCCGTAACGGCGCGCCTGTTCCTCGAGGCTGAGGGCGGGGCGCACCTGCTCGAGGCGGATGGGGTAGCGCGCGGCGACCCGATCCCGGGTCGCATAGGTCTCCGGGAAGAGCAGGTCCGTGTCCAGGTAGAAGACCCGCACCCCCGGCAGGATCTGTGCGGCCATGTGGACGATGACCACGTCTTCGGCCCCGAAGCTGCAGGCGATCGCGATCCGGTCGGGAGGGAAGGCCCCCAAGGCCCAGCGCAGGACCTCGTGGGGTGACTTCCCCGCCATCTCCGCCGCCACCGCCGCGGTCTCCTCGGGGGTGCGGGGGGGTGCCGTCTCCAACGCAGACACTTGGCGCCACCTCCGGTAGCCGCAGGGTCAGGGATTGACAAACGGTTGCCTCGAATGTAACAGGGGGCCAGGATTCGTTGCAACGAACCGAATCGCCTGTCTGCACCGGTTATGGGGAATTTTCTTTCCAAAGGTTCGACCTGTGACCTCCTGCGCAATGTATCTAATTCCGATCAAGATAACGGATTAAAGGGAAAAAGTGCGGGTCCGCCCCCGCCAGCGATGGCAACGCCGGCCCGCAGCGTGACCCGCACCGGCCGGCGCCCGTACCGCCGTCTCAAACCCGCCCTCTCCCCGACTGCCCTTTCAGCACTCGGGCCGGGTGGAAGGGCCCCATGTCGGGGCAGGAGAGAGCGGCTCTCCGCCCAGGTTACGGCACCTGGTAACTGGCCGGCCTCTCCGTGAGGGGACCGGTCCGTTCCCCGGCGATCCACCGCCGGAGCCGGACCACTTCTCCCACCACCACAGTGGTGGGCGGCTCCAGTCCTGCCCGCCGGACCGCAGCGGCCAGCTCCCCCAAGGGGGCCTCCACCACCCGCTGCTCCGGCAGGGTGGCCCGCTCGATGGCAACGGCCGGGGTATCAGGCCCAAATCCCGCCTCCAGAAGCCGCTCCGCCAGCCCCTCCAGCTGGGAGAGCGGCATGAGGCAGACCACCGTGCCCATGCGGGCCAGCACCGCCCAGGGCACATCGGCCGTGGGGGAAGTGTCATGGCCGCTGACCACCGCCACACTGGCGGAGACCTTCCGGTGGGTGACCGGGATCCCCGCCGCGGCCGGCGCAGCCACCGCGGCCGTCACCCCCGGCACCACCACAAAGGGGATACCCGCCGCCTGGAGGGCCATCGCCTCCTCACCCCCCCGCCCGTAAACGAAGGGGTCGCCTCCCTTCAGCCGGCAGACCACCTTCCCCTGCCGCGCCCTTTCCACCAGCAGCCGGTTGATCGCCTCCTGGGGCATCGCCTTGACGCCGCGAGACTTCCCCACGTAGATGCGCTCCGCATCGGACCGGGCCCACTCCAGGAGCCCGGGAGCAACGAGCCGGTCGTAGACCACCACATCGGCCGCCTGGAGGCAGCGCAGGCCCTTGACGGTGATCAGCTCCGGGTCCCCGGGGCCGGCTCCGACCAGGTAGACAATGCCCGGCATCAGTCCTGACTCCTCCTTTCCCTGGGGGCCCCAGAGACCCCCAGCGCACAGGCCGGGGCTCCACTTTCCTCCCGGCCACCATCCAGCAGGGCAAGGGCCAGGTGGAGGAGGTAGCGGCGAAAGCGCGGGAGGGCCGCTACTCCCTCCTCCCCGGCCAGGCGCCAGCGCACCCCGGGGTACGTACGGGAGAGGCGGATCCGCGTCTGCCGCACCTGCCGGAGCACCGCGCCTGGGAAGAGGAGGTAAGGCAGCACCCACACCTCCGCTGCCCCCGCCGACACGCACCGCTCAGCCGCCTCTGCCAGGGTCGGCTGCCCGACTGCGGCAAAGCACGGCACCACCGGTTCCCGCACTGCCGCCGCGAACGCCTCGGCCAGGGCACAAAAGGCCCGCTGGCCCTCGGGGACCGACGTGCCGCGCCCCACCAGCAGGATCGCCCTGGACACCTTGGGGACTCCCCGGGCCCCCGCCACCTGCGGGGGCCCGCCCTGAACCGGGCCAGCGGCCGCCTGGCCCGCGGCCGCGGTCAGGGCATCGGTCAGGGCCCGCAACAGGAGGGGCCCGGGGTCAATGCCACGGGCCGCCACCCAGTGGACCCCCGGGTGCTGGCCCTGGATCGCCGCATAGAGGGCCGGCACGTCCCGGGTCCGGTGGCCACCGGCGAGGAGCAACAGGGGGAGGATCCCGGCCCGCCGGACCCCCGCGGCCGCCAGGGCAGCGGCCGCCTCCGCCACCGCCGGGCGCTGGTGTTCCAGGTAGCCCACGGCCACCGGCACCCCAGCGAGCCGCCGGGTGAGCCATGCCACCAGGTCCGCTGCCGAACGCTGGGCCTCCGGCTCCGGAGAACCGTGCGCGATGAGCAGGAGCCCCGCCGCCATCTCCGCACCACCTCCAGGACTGCCCCGCCCCGGTAGCCCCTCACCCGCCGGCCGCCGCGGCGTCGGGCCCCTGCCCGCTGCCCCCCGCCGGTGCCGCCTGCCGGAGGGCCGCCAGGGTGCGGAGGCCGGCGCCGCTGGCCAGCACCGCGGCCGCCCGCTCCACGCACCTCGCCAGACGCTCCTCCTTTCCCCCCGCAAACAACAGCAGCCCCGCCGACAGGGCCACCATCGACCGGAGGGGCTCCGGGCCGCCCCCGGCCAGGAGTTCTTCGGTCAGCGCCGCGGTCTCCGGGAGGCCGAGGGGCGGCACCTCGGCTGAGAGGACCCGGCGGAGGCCCAGCTCCTCTACCGGCACCCGCAGGGGCTCGACGGCCCCCGGGCGGACCCGGAAGCCTACGACCGGGTGCAGCGGCGCCACGTCCACCCCGCCGTCCCGCTCCTGCAGCAGCAGGAATGCCGGCGCCCACCCCTCCTGCCCGGCCAGACGGGCCAGGACGTGGGCCAGCCGCTCCAAGTAGTTGAGGTGAAAGGCCCCCGCCACCATGGCCCCGGCCCCCAGGGGGTCCACAAACTTCTCCACCGCCTGGGCCACCGTGCGCATGCCGAGGGGCACCCGCAGGGCTGAGAGGCGGGCCAGTGCCGGCGCGGCGTGGACCTGACGCCACACCACCAGCCCCGCCTGCCGGAGGACCCGGGACACGTCGGCCGGAGCCAGGTCCACCGCCACCCCCAGGCGGCGGAAGACGTCCACCTCGGTGAGGGGAAACCGCACCTGGTCGCCCCCCAGCCCCACACAGGCGACGGGCAGGCCCGCGGCTGCCGCCACGCACAGAGCCGCCGGCGCCGCCAGGAAGTGGTGCCCCTTGCCGCTGGTGGCCCCGCAGGTGAGCACCAGCCCCGGCGGCAGCGGCCCCGGTACCCGCCGCAGGCTGGCGGCGGTAGCCCGCAAGCAGCCCTCCAGCTCCGCGGCCGTCTCCCCCTTCAGCCGCCAGGCCGCCAGCAACGCCCCCAACTGAACGTCCAGCAACTCGCCCCGGAGGGCCCGCTCCCAGAGCCACCGGGCCTCGTCGGCGGTCAGGTCCTGCTTGGTCTTTTCACCGCTGGCGATCTTTTTGATGAGTTGCGACACCCGATACAACGCCGTTCCCCCGCTTCCTCACCCCTGGCATCCCCCGACCTACCCGGAAGGGCCGCGCCGGGTCACCGGGCCAGCGCCGGCGGAGACGGCCCGCTCTGCTGCCGCCAGGGCCTGGGCCAGGTCGGCGATGAGGTCCTCGGGCGCCTCCAGCCCCACCGAGAGCCGGAGGAGGCTGTCGTCGATGCCCCGCCGCTCCCGCTCCGCTGGCGGCAGGCTGGCGTGGCTGTGGTAGGCCGGCACGGTGATGATGCTCTCCACCGCCCCCAGGCTCACCCCCAGCAGGGGCAGGCGGAGGGCCCGCAGGAAGGGGCGGGTGAGGCGTCCGTCCACCAGCCGGAAGGAGAGGACAGCGCCAAAGCCGCCCAAGGCCCGGGCCAGCTCGTAGCCGGGGTGGTCCGGCAAACCAGGGTAGTAGACAGCAGCCACCAGGGGGTGGTCCCGCAGCCACTGGGCCACGGCCAGGGCCGTGGCCTGCTGCCGCTGCACCCGCAGGGGGAGGGTCTTCAGCCCCCGCATGAGCAGAAAGCAGTCCTGGGGCCCCAGCACCGCCCCCACGGCGTTCTGCACAAAGGCCACCGCCGCGGCCGCTTCCCGGTCCCGCACCGCCACCGTGCCCGCCACCAGGTCCGAGTGGCCGCCCAGGTACTTGGTGGCGCTGTGGACCACCGCATCGGCCCCAAGGGCCAGGGGGCGGCACAGGGCAGGGCTCAGGAAGGTGTTGTCGACCCACAGCCGTACCCCCCGGGACCTGGCCAGTTCCGCCAGGGCCGGGAGGTCGGCCACCTGCAGGAAGGGGTTGGAGAGGCTCTCCACCCAAATGGCCCGGGTGTTGGGCCGGATGGCAGCCACCACCGCCTCGGGGTCGCATGTATCGGTGAAGGTGACCGCCAGCCCCCACCGGGCCAGCACCCGGGTGAGGAGCCGGTAGGTGCCCCCGTAGCAGTCCGCGGTCACCACCACGTGGTCACCGGCGCCCAGGGTGAGAAAGAGGCTGGCGATGGCCGCCATCCCCGACGCAAAGGCGAAGGCCCCCGCGGCCCCTTCCAGGGCCGCCAGCGCCCCCTCCAGGGCGGCCCGGGTGGGATTCCCGGAGCGGGCGTAGTCGTAGGGCCCCGGCTCGTCCAGGCCGGGCTGGTGAAAGGTGGAGGTCTGGTAGATGGGCACGGCCGCCGCGCCGGTGGCCGGATCCAGTTCGTGGCCCGTGTGCAGGCACAGGGTGGCCAGGTCCCAGGGCTGAGGCTGCCGGCTCATGCCCCGTCCCCCCCGGCGGCGGCCGGCGCCGGCGCAGCCCCGGCCCAGGCGGTCCCGTCGGCCAGTGTCTCGGCCCACTCCGCCGGCCAGGGCGGCGCCTCCCCGCCCAGGGCCCGGGCCAGGTCCGCGACCAGGTCGGCCGGGTCCTCCACCCCCACGCTCAGCCGGAGAAGCCGGTCACTGATGCCAAGGGCCCGCCGCTCCGCCGCCGGGATGTCGGCGTGGGTCTGGGTCCACGGGTAGGTGATGAGGGTCTCCACGCCCCCCAGGCTCTCGGCGAAGAGGATGAGCTCCACCCGGGAGAGCACCTCCGCCACCCGTCCGGGGCTGTCCACCTCGAAGGCGAGCATGGCGCCGGGGCCGGCGGCCTGGGCGGCGTGGAGGGCCGCGCCGGGGTGGCCGGAGAGGCCCGGGTAGTAGACCCGGGTCACCCGCGGGTGCTGGCTAAGCCACCGGGCCAGAAGAGTGGCGTTGGCCTGGGCCCGGGCCAGCCGGAGGTGCAGGGTCTTCAGACCCCGCAGGGTGAGCCAGGCGTCCTGCGGGCCGAGGATGGCGCCCGCCGCGTTCTGGTACCAGGCGATGCGCTCCGCCAGCTCCGGCGTCCGGCAGACCACGGCGCCGGCCACCACATCGTTGTGACCCGCCAGGTACTTGGTGGCGCTGTACACCACCAGGTCGGCACCCAGGTCCAGGGGCCGCTGCAAGAGCGGCGTCATGAAGGTGTTGTCCACCGCCAGCAGGACCCCGGCCTGGCGGGCCAACTGCGCCAGGGCCCGGAGGTCGGCGATGCGCAGGCACGGGTTGGTGGGCGTCTCCACCAGGATCAGCCTGGTCTGGGGCGTGAGGGCGGCCGCGACCTGAGCCGTGTCGCTGGTGTCCACAAAGGTGACCCGGATGCCCCGCTCTTCGGCGTACCGGAAGAGGCGGTAGGTGCCCCCGTAGAGGTCCCACGTCAGCACCACGTGGTCCCCGGGCCGCAGGAGGCTCAGCACCGCCTGTACCGCGGCCATACCCGAGGCGAAGGCGCTGGCCCCCGCCCCGCCCTCCAGAGCGGCCAGGGCTTCCTCCAGAGCGCTGCGGGTGGGGTTTTTGGTGCGGGAGTAGTCGTACCCGGTAGACTGACCCAGCCCCGGGTGCTGGAAGGTGGCGCACTGGTAGATGGGCATGCTCACCGCCCCCGTCTGGGGGTCACGGCGGACGCCGGCGTGGACCGCACGGGTGGCCAGGCGCCAGCAGCTGAGCGTACAGGCCATGCTCCTCTCCCCTCCTGCACTGCAGGATCCGGAAACGGGCCAGGTAGACTGCGGCCGTCGGGTTGCGGGCGACACCGATGGCAAAGTCGGTGGGCGCCTCCACTTCCCGACCTGGACAGAACAAACAGAAACGCCCTTCCGGGAAGGAAGGGCGTCCGTGCGCGTCGCTCCCCCTCCCCGCATCTCTCGGTCCTCCGGGAGTGCCGGAGGCCGCAGGATTTGGCACCGCTGCAGCGACGGATCGCTGCCGGTTGCCGGGCGTCATCGGGCCAGTCCCTCAGCCAGCTCTCGATACGGTGGGAGTGTTCAATTGTCTCAATTTATGTTACCATCCTACGCGCCCGTTGGCAATACCATTATGCCGATCCGATTTCCCCTTTTTCCCGCGGCCCCATGGAGCGGCTCTTGGGCCAGGGCCGCCCCGTCAGATCTCCCCGAGGAGCCTCAGCCCCCGGGCCAGCTTGCTCTCCCCCGCCGGCTTCAGGTAGCCGCCGGCGGCCTGCACCAGCAGGGACTCCAGCTCCCGGAGGACCTCCTCCCCGGTGTCCGCCAGGGCCTCCACCTCCACGTCGTGGAAGACCGGCTCCCCCCGGACGTTCCGGTAGACCACCCGGTCCAGGGAGAGGGTGGCCACGGGCAGGCGGCCAGGCAGCCGGAGCACCGGGCGGCTCACCCGCCGGGTTTCGGTGAGCAGCACCGGCTCCAGCCCCCCGGTGGGCTCCCCGGCCAGCAGGGCGTCCACCATCGGCCGGGCCTCCGGGGGCAGGAGACCGTCTTCCTGGAGAAGGGCCACCGCCCGGCCCAGGCTTTCCCGGTCCAGCCGCTGCTCAAACTCCTCCCGCTGGGCGAGCCCCCCGTCCCGGCGCACCGAACGCTTGACGGTGATCCAGGGCTGGCCGTCCTGGATCCGCACCCGCATCCCCACCCGGGCCTGGCGCAGCCGCCGATCCGGGGTGTCGTAGTAGAGGTCCCGGATGGTCACCGGGGTCGCCGCCCCCAGGAGGTACCGGCCCTCCAGGTCCGGCAGCCCCGCCAGCTGCACCAGGATCTCGACTGGGTCCACCGGGGCCTCCGGCATCGCCGTCAGCTTGATCTCCAGTTCCACCGCCGCGCCCCTCCTACCCGCAGAGATTGCCGCATGGGCCCCGCCAGGATGGCCGTCGCAGGGCCTACGCCACCCGTCCGGTCCCCTTCCCGGCGATTCCCTACACCTTCCGGGCGATCCCCTACAGCAGAAACTCCGCCCAGACCCGGTTCCCCAGGCGCCGGCCCCGGGGGGTGAGCCGCCAGCGGCCGCCGCTCCGGTCCAGAAGCCCCTCCCGCTCCAGCCGCTCCCCCACCGGGCCGTAGACCTCCCTGAGCTCCCGGCCGAACCGGGCCCGGAACTCCTCCTCTCCGACGCCCTCCCAGGTCCGGAGCCCCAGGATCATGGTCTCCTCCATCTGACCCTTCAGGTCGATGGCCTCACCCCCGGCCAGGGGCCAGCGCCCCGCGGCCACCGCCGCCTCGTACTCGGCGGGCAGGGCGAGGTTCCACAGCCGCACCTCCCCCGGCGGCAGACCCACGGCCCCGGGGACCTCCCCGGCGGCGTCCCGGGGGAGAGGGGATAGGAGGTGGGAGTGGGCTCCGGCCCCCAGCCCCAGCCACTCCCCGTTCCGCCAGTAGTTCAGGTTGTGCTGGCACCGGTAGCCGGGCCGGGCGTAGTTGCTCACCTCGTACCGCTCGTACCCCGCGGCCCCCAGCACCGCCTCCGCGAGCCGGTCCATCTCCTCTTCCTCCTCCTCCGGCGGCAAGGGGAGGCGCCCCTCCTGGTAGAGCCGGTAAAAGGCGGTGCCCTCCTCGATCATCAGGCTGTAGGCGGAGATGTGCTCCGGCCCGAGGCCCACCGCCGCCCGGAGGCTCTCTTCGAAGTCCGCGACCGTCTGCCCCGGCAGGCCGTACATCAGATCCAGGTTCAGGTTGGCAAACCCCGCCCGCCGGGCGGCCGCCACCGCCTCGTAGACCTCCTGGACGGTGTGGAGCCGCCCCAGCCGCCGCAGCAGGTGGTCCTGGAAGGCCTGCACCCCGAAGCTCACCCGGTTGGCCCCGGCCTGCCGGGCCCGGGCGAGCTTCTCCCCCTCGGTGTCCAGGGTGCCGGGGTTGGCCTCCACGGTGAACTCCGCACCGGGGGCGACGGGGAAGAGCTCGTAGACCCGCCGGATCAGCCGCTCCAGCAGGTCCGCGGGCAGGAGGGAGGGTGTGCCGCCGCCGACAAAGACTGTCGGCACGGTGACGGTCTCGTCCAGGAGGGCGGCGTACCGCTCCATCTCCCGCTCCAGGGCCCGGAGGTACCGCTCGTGGTCGTCCCGGCGGGAGAAGGCGTAGGAGTTGAAGTCGCAGTAGCCGCACTTCTGGGCGCAGTACGGGATGTGCAGATAGAGGGCGATGGGGCGCACGGCCACTCTCCCTCCCCTCCGAACAGGCCCGTGCCCCCGGCCGGTCCGGCGCCGGCGGGGGCACGGTCTGACGCGTCCGCACAGGCCCCACGGTCTTACTCTTCCTCGTCGGCCCGCAGGACCGCCATGAACGCCTCCTGGGGGATCTCGACCCGGCCCACTTGCTTCAGCCGCTTCTTGCCTTCCTTCTGCTTCTCCAGGAGCTTCTTCTTCCGGGTGACGTCGCCGCCGTAGCACTTGGCCAGGACGTCCTTCCGGAGGGCCCGGATGGTCTCCCGGGCGATGATCCGGCTGCCGATGGCCGCCTGGATCGGCACTTCGAACTGCTGCCTGGGGATCAGCTCCCGGAGCTTCTGCACCAGGGCCCGGCCCCGGCGCTCGGCCTTGTCCCGGTGGACGATGACCGACAGGGCATCCACCGGCTCCCCGTTGACCAGGATGTCCATCTTCACCAGGTTCCCCGGCTCGTACCCGATCATCTCGTAGTCCAGGGAGGCGTAGCCCCGGCTCCGGGTCTTCAGCTGGTCAAAGAAGTCGTACATGATCTCCGCCAGGGGCAGTTTGTAGGTCAGCAGCACCCGGGTCGGGCTGAGGTACTCCATGTTGAGAAGCTGCCCCCGGCGGTCCTGGCAGAGCTCCATCAGGGCGCCCACGTACTCGCTGGGGGTGATGATCTGAGCCTTCACCATGGGCTCCTCGATCCGCTCGATCTGGGTGGGCGGCGGCATCTTGGCCGGGTTCTCCACCCACTCCACCTGGCCGTCGGTCTTGACCACCCGGTAGACGACGTTGGGAGCGGTGGCGATGAGGTTCAGGCCGAACTCCCGCTCCAGCCGCTCCTGGACGATGTCCATGTGCAGGAGCCCCAGGAACCCGCACCGGAAGCCGAAGCCCAGGGCGGCGGAGGTCTCGGGCTCAAAGTGGAGAGCCGCGTCGTTGAGCTGCAGCTTCTCCAGGGCCTCCCGCAGGTCGTCGTAGTCGCTGGAGTCCACGGGGTAGAGGCCCGTGAAGACCATGGGCGTCGCCTTCCGGAACCCGGGCACCGGCTCGGGGGCCGGGTTGTCCGCGTGGGTGATGGTATCCCCTACCCGGACGTCCTTCACATCCCGGATGGTTGCGGCGAGAGCCCCCACCTCACCGGCGTGGAGCTCCTGGACCGGGGTGAGGTGCGGCTTGAAGACGTAGAGCTCGTCCACCTCGAAGTCCTTCCCCACCCCCATCATCCGGATCCGGTCCCCCACCCGGAGGGTACCGTCGAAGATCCGGAAGTAAGCGATGACGCCCTTGTAGGAGTCGTAGAAGGAGTCGTAGATGAGGGCCTTCAGGGGAGCCTCGGGATCCCCGCTGGGGGGCGGGATCAGGTGCACCACCGCCTCCAGGATCTCCCGGGTGCCGATCCCCTCCTTGGCCGAGGCCAGGATCGCGGTGGACGGGTCGAGGCCGATGACATCGGCGATCTCCTGCCGGACCCGCTCCGGGTCGGCGTTGGGCAGGTCGATCTTATTGATCACTGGTATGATCTCAAGATTTTGCTCAAGGGCCATGTAGACGTTGGCCAGGGTCTGGGCCTCAATCCCCTGGGAGGCGTCCACCACCAGGAGGGCCCCTTCGCAGGCCTTCAGGGCCCGGCTGACCTCGTAGGTGAAGTCCACGTGCCCCGGGGTGTCGATCAGGTTCAGGATGTACCGGTGGCCGTCGCTGGCGGTGTACTCCATGCGGACCGAGTTGGCCTTGATGGTGATGCCCCGTTCCCGCTCCAGCTCCATGGTGTCCAGGAGCTGGTCCTTCATCTCCCGCTTGGTCAGGGTACCGGTGTACTCGATCAGCCGGTCCGCCAGGGTGCTCTTCCCATGGTCGATGTGAGCTATAATACAAAAATTCCGTATATGGTTCCTGTCAACCATGACCGAAAGCCGCGCCTCCCAATCCCCATGGGCCTTCGAATTATTATACCAACCGGGTTGCCGCCGGTACAACGGACGCTGCCCGGGGCCGGCGGAGGCCGAGCCCCGGGCATCCGGTCCGAGAGCCCCAGGACCAGAGGAGCGGAAGCAGATAGAACGGTTTTATGATTGCGGAGGAATGTAAAAAGTATTTTTCTTTGATCTTGTTGGCGTTTGGATTTATAGTAATGGCACCAAACCGTTGGCTGCGCAACCCGCGCGGAGGGAGGCAAGGCCCAGTGCCACCGCGGCAGACGGCCAGGGGCGCCGGAAAAGGCGCGAAAAAGGGCACCCAGCCCCAGGAGCGGCCGCCACAGGGAGAGATCGGCGAGCGGCTCTACCGGCTCCGGCGCGCCCACGGCGAATCCCTCCGGGAGGCGGCCCAGCGGACGGGCGTGAGCCACACGACCATCACCCGGATCGAGCGGGGCCAGATCACCGCCTCCTGCCACATCACCCTGGAGAAGATCGCCCGGGGGTATGGGGTGCCCATCGAGTACCTGCTCACCGGCCGGATCCCCCGGCGGGATCCCAAGCAGGAGTTCACCGACACCCTGCGCTCCCTTCCCCCGGAGCGGCGGCGGCAGTTCTACTTCCTCTTCCCCCGGGAACGGGTCCGGCTGGTCTGGGGGTTTCTCTGCAACGAGTACCCGGATGAGGTCTCCACCGACCTGCTGGCCCATCAGGTCGGGGTGGGGGTCCAGGAACTGAACGCCCTCCTCCACGGCTCGGAACCCCGGCGGGAGGAGGCCTGGCGGGACGACGAGATCTACCTGCGAATCGCCACCGCCATCAGCGCCCTCACGGGGATCAGCCGGCACTGGTTCTACTGGGGCGGCGACGAGGAAGAAGCGGTGGGGCTGGAACCGGAACACCTGGCAGAGTACACCCGGCTCATCCGGAAGGCGGCCCGGCACCGGGTTCCCCTCCGGCTCCTGGAGATGGCCATCGACCTCCTGATTCAGAGCGAAAGCCAGGCCCCGGCAGACCCCGCCCCGGCCCGCCGGGGCCGGAGCTGACCCGGCGGCCGCATCGGGCCGCCCGGTTTACCGCACCGCCCGGCTTATTGCCGGGCGGTCAGCCGCGTCCAGATTGCCTCCAGGTACCGGACCGCGCCGGTCCACCGGTGCCGGAGCCACGCCTCGGTCCTCCGGGCCGGGGAGCCACCTGGGTCCGCCGGGGTGTCGTCCCGGCCCAGCCGCCCGAAGACCGCCGCGATCCCGGAGACCGCCCGGTTTACCTGCTCCTGGACCGCCGGTACCACCGTCTCCCGGGGGCCGGGCCGCCCCTGCAACTCGGCGGCCCCGGCCATCACCTGCCAGAGCGCCAGAAGCGGCACCAGGAGCAGGGCCAGCCGCCACCGGCTGGGCCGCTGGACCCTTAGCACCGGCATCACCTCCGCGCCCTAGGGTCTCCCGGCGCCTCCCGTTTCCATTCCCACCCTGGGCGCCGGCGCCTCCCCCAGCTTCTGGCGCAGCCAGTCCGCGAGGACCTCCGCCAGGAGTTGTGCGGTGCGGAGGGCTTCGGGCATCCCGTTGCGCACCGAGCCGATTTCGAAGAGCAGCGCACCGGGCAGGAGGTCCTGGTTGTACCGGGCCCCCTGCCGGCGGCTGATGCCCCGGGAAAGGCCGGGGTACCGGGCCTCCAGGGCCGCATGGATCTCTCGGGCCAGAGCCAGATTCTGCTCCCAGTTGGGCTGCGGCGCCTCGTCATGTCCAGTCCCCACCACGATCAGAACCCGGGCCGCGGTCCGGGCCGGGCCGGCACCGGGCACCGTGGCCGTTGCCAATTCCCGGGGCACCTCCCCGTCCCGGTGCAGGTCCAGGAGCAGCCGGATGCTCGGGTACTCTTTCAGAATGAACTGGGCCGTCTTGCGGGATTCGGTGTAGGCGCCGAAGTACCCCATGGGGGGAGCGTGGCGGGTGGGGGAATGGACCACTGTCACTCCCCGCTCGCACAGCGCCCGGGCCAGCTCCCGGCCAACCCGGATGATATTCCGCTCCGGATCGGTGGTCCAGACCGAGGCCCACTCCTCCGGGGTCTCCGGCTGCAGCCCCGGAAACTCGGAGATGTACGATTCGTAATCGTGGGTGTGGTAGATGGCCACCAGGGGCACCCCTCCGCCCACCAGGGGCGTGCCCGGGGGCCGCTGGCAGCCGGCGCCCGGGGGCACGGCGGCGGCCGGGCCGGAGGAGGGGTCCGGGTTCGGTGCCTGCCCCGGGCCCGCCGCTCCCCCCGGGCGGGGCCCACCGGGGACCAGGCTGCCCGATCCGTCCCCGGGGGCTGGACGCCCGGAGGACGGGCCCCCCGGTTCACCGGGAGGCGGCGGGGTTCCGTCCGGGGCCCAGGGCGCCTCCCCGGGCGAGCTTCCCCTGGCCAGGAAGGGAAAGAGGGCTTCAAAGAGGTTCCGGGGCCGGGCGGGGCCACCGTAGACCACCAGGCGGCGCTCGCCCGGGCCGAGGAGGGGCAGCGCCTGCTCCAGCAGGGACCGGGCCAGCTCCCGGTCCGGCCGGAGGAGCCGGAGCCAGAGGGGCCCGGCGGCGGGTAGATACTCCTCTTCGTGCCGGACAGCGGGCAGGTTTGCGCTGCCGGGCCCGGACCTTCCTATCCCCGGGGCCAGGGCGGGCAGCGTCGGCCCCTGGGCGCCCCGCCGGTCCACCAGCACCCCCAGCAGCAGCATCAGCACCAGCGCGTAGGCAACGGCCACAGGCCGAACCTGCTGCAAGGTCTCCCCCAGTCGCCTCAGCCTGCCCATCGCCCCCGCCCCTCCCTGACCGCCGTGGGACTCCGGACAAGGCCTACCTTATGCCGGGGAGAGGCCCAGTATGCCTGCTTGTCCGCCCGCCGCCGGAGGCTCAGTGGCAGGTCCCGCCGTCCGCTTGGCCCTGGGACCCGTGCTCCGCGTAGGACCGGAGCCGCTGCTCCACCCGCTCCACCAGCATGCGGATATCCTCCTCAAAAAACTGGGTCGGCCGGTAACCCGGCAAGACCAGATCGACCTGCCAGCCGCCGAAGAAGGGGCTGACGGTCACCGTGGCCGAACGGCCGGAAAGGTGCGCCTTGCCGTCGGCCACCCGCTCCAGGGTCAGGCCAAGGCGCTCCGCCATCGCCTGGGCAATCTCCTCGAGGGTCACGGGCAAGACCTCCTCATCCCGCCATGGGATTTGGTTCCTCCGAACTTCGGCCCCGGGGAAAGGGATTCCTGCCTGCAGTCCCGGGGGTCACAGCCGCGCGCCGAAGCCCCGACCCGGCCGGGGTCGGGGCCGACTCTGCCTCCGGCCTACCGGAGTTCCGTAGGCACCACCGTATCGATCAGGCCGATGAGCAGGCTGCTGAGCAGGGCCCCCATCGCCGTGACCCTCACCCCGGGCACCACGGCCCCCACGAGGTAGATGATGGCGGCCGTCACCAGGAACCCCACCAGCCCCCGGCGCTGGGGCGAGACCCCGGGGCCGAAGAGGCTCTCAGCCAGCCATCCCCCGGCGGCGATGGCCACCGCCGCGAGGAATGCCGTGCCGAACCCGGCCAGGGAAAAGTTCGGGAGCAACCAGTCCACGACCATGAGCACCAGTGCAGAGACGACAAACCGTACGACAGCTCCCAGCACGGTGGCCCACCTCCCAGGGATCCTTACCCGTAGTCTCCCCCCGGAAAGCGGGCCCATGCGTTCAGTTTTCCCTTGCCTGCAACAAACCCCCATGCTAAAATGGGCCAGTGGAGGTGAGGTCGGTGGCCAATCACAGGAACGCCTTGAAGGCAGCCCGGAAGGCGGCGGCCCGCGCCCTGCGGAACAAGATGTGGAGGTCCATGGTCAAGACCGCGATCCGGAAGGTGCGGGAGGCCATCGCGGCCGGAAACGTCGCCGAAGCCCAGGTGCTGCTCAGCAAGGCCTTCAAGGTAATCGACAAGGCAGCCAGCAAGGGCGTTCTCCACGCCAACACCGCGGCCCGGAAGAAGGCCCGGCTGGCCAAGAAGCTGGCCGCGCTGGCGAAGTCGGCCTAAGGGCAGGCCATCAGCCCACCTTCCACCGCATCGGACCGAACTCGGTCTGGCGGTTGGCGCTGGGAGAAAATGAGGGGGTGCCCAATGGGGCGGGCCCCCTTCTCTGTTGCTTGCCTCTCTTTCCGCCACGCCAGGGGGGGAACCGTCGGGTTCGCCCCCGTTTTTCGTTATTGCGATTTTCGTTATTGTCCCGCCGGTTCCTCTGCTACCACGCCGGCCCGGCCCCGGTCCGGAGGGCGGCCAGGTCCATCAGCAGCATCTCCAGAACCAGCTGCTCGTCGCCGCCCCTGGTCTTCAGGGCCACGTCGACCTCCAGAATCCGCTCCAGGGCCCGGACCAGGTCCTCCCGGCTAAACCGGCGGGCCTGGCGCATCAGTTTCTCCCAGTAATAGGGGCGCTGCCGCCGCTCCTGGGCCGCCCGGGCCGGGGTGACCCCCTGGTCCGCCAGGGCCCGGGCCTCCAGCAGCCGGCGGAAGTGACCGGCGATCAGGGCCAGCAGCCTGAGCGGCGGCTCCCCCTGCTGGAGCATCTGGGCCAGGCAGTGCACCGCCCTCCCCACCTGCCCCTCCGCCACTGCGTCGATGAGGTCGAAGACCTGTACCTGGGTCGCGCCCGAGACCAGCTTCAGCACCGGATCCGGGCCGATCTCTTCCCCGTCGGTATACAGGACGAGCTTCTCCAGTTCCATGCCCAGGAGGGTCAGGTCAGTCCCCACTTTCTCCACCAGGATCCGGGCGGCCTCCGGGTCCAGCCGCTTGCCCAGGCGCTGGGCCCGCACCTGGCACCACTGGGCCGCATCCTCCTCCCCGGGCTGGCTGCAATCCACCACCACGCCGGCGGCTTCCACCGCCCGGTAGAGCTGCCGGCGCCGATCCGGCTCTCCGTCCACGGTGATCACCAGGCAGGCAAAGGGCGCCGGCTGCCGGAGGTACGCAAGGAGCTGCTTCTCCTCCTCCCCGGCGGGCGGGACCGGTTCCCCTTCGGCCCCCTCTTCTCCGGACCGCCCTCCCCGCCGGCTGGAAAAGAGCACGCTTTTGCGCATCACCACCAGCCGCCGGGCCGCCATGAAGGGCAGGGTCTGCACCAGGCTGAGCACCTGCCCAACCTGGTCCGGTCCGGCCTCCACCACGTGGTAATTGAAGGCCTCGGTCCCCGGCGGCACCAGTTGCTCCCGGAGCGCTGCCAGCAGCTCCTGTTCCAGGAGGGGCTGACCGCCGTACAGCAGGTAGACCGGTGCCACCTGACCCGCTGCGATGGCTGCAAGGGCTTCGTGCTGCCGCAGGCTGCACACCCCCCGGAGGGGAACTTCGACCCCGGGCTGGAGACTCCTCCCGCCCGCCCGGTTGCCGCCGGGGGCGGCTCCCCCGGGGCCGGGCCTGACGGAGGGGTCCTCTCCGGGCGCCGGGCCCAGCGCCGGCCGGCGCAGGAGTGGGCAGCCTCGGCGGGGAATCGATTCCATCTGGGGGCTGAGGCACGGGCAGCTTCCCAAGCTGGAGGCGAAGTCGTGAAACGGGCACCCGCTATCATCGGTCTCACCCTGATCTGCGCCCTCCTGTCCCTTGGGTTTGTCCACGCTGGACGGGTGGGCTGGCAACTGCTCCTGGCCTATCCCGGCACCGCCGGGACTCCGGCGCCACCGGCCCCGGCCGCCGGAGCGCCGGCCCCCGCTCCTTCCGGACCGCAGGTGGTGGCCATCCTCGTCGACCGCCTCAGCGCCGCCGAGGCGGTCCGGCTCCCAACCCTGATGTACCTGGCCCGAACCGGGGCCTTCTACACCCTCACGGGCCCGCCACCGGCCTGGCCGGCTCCCCGCTGGGCGACGGTCCTCACCGGCCGCTCCCCTGCCGGCCATGGGATCCTACTGGCGGCAGAGTTCGCCCCGCCCTCCGGGGAGAACTTCCCCGCCGCGGTGACCGCTTCGGGCCGCCGGGTGGCTGCGGCCGGGAGCGAAGCCTTTCTGCGGATGGTAGAACCCTGGGTGAACGCCGGCCGGTTTCCGATCCCGGCCGGGTCCCCGGACCCGAAAACTTCCGCCGGAGCCCCCGACCCGGAAGCTCCCGTGCTGGAAGCAGCCGGACAAGCCCTGGCCACCGGGGCCGACCTGGTGGTGATCCACCTGCCGGACCCCGGGCCCGTGCCCCGGGAGGAGTTCCTCGCCCGGACGGACAGCCTGCTGGCCCGAATCCTCGACCGGGTGAACCTCGGCCGGAGCACCCTGGCAGTCCTCGGTACCTACGGGGCCGCTGCGGAAGGCGGGCCCGGTGACCCGGCCCTGGCCACGCCGTTGGTCCTCGCCGGTCCCCTGGCCGCCCCCGGCCAGGACCGGGGGGACCTCCGGGATGTGGCCCCCACCCTGGCCGGGCTCTTCGGCCTGCAGCTTTCCGCAGAAGGCCGGCCCCTCTCGCTGGCCCTGGTCCCGGCGGCGGCCCAGGGGGCGGCCGGCAAGACCGGCGCCAGCACAGAGGAAAACGAGGGACCGCTCTTCACCGCCCTGCAAGAGGCCTGGCAGGAGTACTGGGCCGCGGCCCGGCCCCAGGCTCGCCGGCTGCTGCCGCCGGCCCTCCTGGGGCTCGGGTACCTCCTCCTCACCCTGCGCCAACCCCCGGGCCGGGTGCTGGCCGCCGCCACCCTCCTCCACTTCCTCATCACCTGGGGTACCCTGCTGGCCCTGGGTCTGGGGGTGCGGCCGGACCTGCCGGCCCTGGCGGCCCCGGACGGGTCCGTCCTCCGGCGGATCGGGATCGGGGTGGCGGCCGGGATGATCCCCGGCGCGATCCTCGTGGGGCTGTGGGCCGGGCACCGGGGTCGCCGCCCGGGGCAGGCGGCCCTCCTGGGCCTGCACCTCGCCCTGATGGGCCAGACCCTGATCGCCCTTAGCCAGTGCCCCGTCGTCCTCTACACCGGCTGGACAGCGCCCATCCGGTGGCCGGGGTACGGCCACGCCATCCGCTTCTTCATCGACGCCGTCCGCGGTGCGATCCTGGGGCTGGCCGCCCCGGTCTGGGCCATGGTGGCCGCCGGCACCGCCGCCCTCGCCGGCGACGAGAGCCCGCCCCGAGAGCCGGTCCGTGGCCACCGGCCTCCCGAGGGAACCGGGCGTCCTACCAGGCCCCGAACCACCGGAACCGCCGGTCGGGCCACGGGTTTCCAGCGGTCGCCACGTAGAGCCGGACCCCGTCGGTAAGGAAGGAGACGGTGCCGTGGCGGTCGGTGCGGTAGATCCGGTAGCCCGCCTGCCGGAGCCGGTCGATCACCCAGGGAGACGGGTGGCCGTACCGGTTGTTGCCGACGGAGATCACGGCCACCGGGCCGCCCACCGCCCCCAGCCATTCCGGGCCCGTGGAGGTGGCACTGCCGTGGTGGCCCACCTTCAGCACCGTCGCCCGGACCGGCGCGCCCCCGGTCGCCAGCCGCACCTCGGTCTCCCGGCCAATGTCCCCAGCCAGCAGGAACGCCTGGGCGCCGTAGGCGACGGAGAGCACTACGGAGGCCTCGTTCCGGCTGGTCAGCCCCTCCCTCCCGCCGGCCGGGCCTTCCGGAGGGGGGTTGAGAACCTCCACCCGCACCCCGGGGGCGGGCTCGAGGCGGTAGCCTGCGGCCACGGCCCGGACCGGGATCTGCCGGCGCCCGGCCACCGCCAGCAGGGCCTCCTGGCCCGGCCCCGTCCCGGTCCCAGCCGGCACCCAGATCTCCCCCACCGGAACCGCCGCTGCCACCGCGGGGAGCCCGCCCACATGGTCCTGGTCCGGGTGGGTCACCACCACCCAGTCGAGCCGCCGGACCCCCTGCCGGCGGAGAAACGGGACCACCCGCTGCCGGCCGGCATCGAAGGGCACACCGGCCTCCAGTCCGGCCCCGCCGCCGTCGACCAGCATCGTCTTCCCTCCCGGGAACCGGAGGAAGACGGCATCCCCCTGCCCCACGTCGAGGAAATGGACCTGAAGGCCCCGGTCGCCCCCGGGGAGCCCCGGGGCTGGAAGGGGTCCGCCCACTCCCCATCCGAGGGGAAGGGCCGGGACCAGGAGCGCTGCCACCGGGAGACCGATCCATGCCCAGGCGGCGGGGCGGAGCACCGCTGACCGGCCGCAGCCGGCGACACGGCGGAGGGCGGCCGCCACCGGGTCCCGGGCCCACCAGGCGCACAGCAGCCCGTACCAGAGGGCCACCCCGAACCCGGGCAGGGGCCGGACCTGCCAGAACGCGCCCGGGGCATGGGACCAACCCACCACCGGATGGACCAGGATGTCGAGGAGCCATCCCACCAGGCCGAGGACCGGGGTGGCCAGAGCCGGCAGTACCAGCCCGGCCAGCAGCCCTCCGGCGCCCACCACCACCGCCGCCTCCGCCGCCACGGCCACCCACAGGTTGGCGATGGGGGAGATCAGGGAGAGCGCGCCGAAACGGTGGAGAAGCAAGGGCTCCACCGCCGCCCCGGCGGCCAGGGTGACCGCCAGGGGCCCGGCCATGGGCCCTGGCACCCGGGCCCGCAGTCACCCTTTCAGCGGCCCGGCCAGGGTGAGGATCCCCAGGGTAGCGGCAAAGGAAAGCTGAAACCCCAGGTCAAAGAGCAGGCCCGGCCGCCAGGCCAGCAGGAGCAGCCCGGCCACCGCCAGGCTGTTCAGTCCCTGGGCGGGGCGGCCCAGGGCCTCCCCCAGGTACAGGAGGGTCGCCATCACCGCCGCCCGGGCCACCGGCGGCTCCCCTCCCGCCAGGAGACAATAGAACCAGGCGACCCCGATGGAGAGAGCCGCCGCCCACCGGGGGCCGAGCCCGGCCCAGCCCGCCAGGCGCCGGAAGGGCATGACGACAAAGGCCACGTTGGCCCCGGAGGCCGCCAGCACGTGGAAGACACCCGTCCGGCGGAAGGCCTCCTCCCACTCCGGCGGAATCCCCTCCCGCCAGCCCAGGAGGAGGCCCGCAAGGAGGGCGGCCTGCCGGGGCGGCAGAGCCTCCCCCAGTTGGGCCAGGAACCGTTCCCGGGCAGACCGGGCCAGGGCAAGGGGCCAGGGAAGCCGCCCTCTCCCGAGGGGAACCGGGGGGCTGCGGAGCTCCACCTTGAGAAAGATGCCCTGGCGGGCCAGGTGTTCTCGCCGGTCGAACTGCCCCGGCCAGTTGGCCCGCTCCGGCATCTCCAGCCGCCCCCCGACCTGCACCCGGTCCCCTTCCCTGGGCCAGGGACCAGGGGCGCGGCCCCGGGGCAGCCGGTACCGGAGCCAGACCCGCCCCGCGACCGGCTGCCAGCCCGCCGGCGGCTGGGCCGGCCCTTCCCCGGTGAAGCGGATCGCCTCCACCGCAAGGACAGCCTCCCACCGGTCCTCTTCCCGGCGCACCTCCCGGAGGGTGCCCACCAGTTCCGCCGGCCGGTCCAGCCACTCGGCCAGAGGCCCCGGCCCCCGGTAGCGGAGCCACCCATACCGCAGGGCTCCGGCCCCGGCCACGGCCAGGAGCAGCCAGGCCAGCCGCTGGCTCTGCCGGCGGCTGGCCCCGGCGGCCACCAGCCCCGCCAGGAAGACCGCTGCCGGCACCACCGGATGGGGGCGGACGGCCTGGGCGGCCGCGATGCCAAGGGCCAGGGCCACGGCCATGGCCGGGATGGGACGCTGCACGGCGCACCGGCTCCCCTCTGTCACGGACCCGGGCGGTCACCCGCACCCGATTCCCCCGGACGGCGCCGGGTCGGAGCGCCCCGGGGCAGCAATACTCCCGCGAGGGGTGACAAGGATGAAGATCGGCTGCCACCTGAGCATCAGCAAGGGTTTCAAAGCCGCGGCGGAAGCGGCGCTCCAGCTCGGCGGTCAGTCCTTCCAGTTTTTCACCAAGAATCCCCGGGCCTTCCGGGGCAAGGGGCCCCAGGACGGCCCCGAGGGGGCGGCCCTGTGCCGGGAACACGGCCTGGTGGCCGTTGCCCACGCTCCCTACGTCACCAACCTCTCCACCCCGGATCCGGAGCTCCACGAGATCACCGTCCAGTCCCTGGTGCAGGACCTGCAGATCGCGGAGCGTTGCGGGGCCATCGGGCTGGTGGTCCACTGCGGGAAGCACCTGGACCGGGGAGAAGAGTACGGGGTCGCCCGGATGGTGGAGACCCTGGACCGGATCCTCGCGGAGTACAAGGGGCCCGTGCCCATCCTGCTGGAGAACACCGCGGGGCAGGGGTCGGAGTTGGGCACCGACCTCGAGGAGCTTCTCCGCATTCGGGAACGGGTGGCCCAAAAGGACCGAATCCGCTTCTGCTTTGACACCTGCCACGCCTTCGTCGCCGGCCAGTACGATCCCGAGGACTGGGAGCGGTATGCCGAGCGGATGCGGGCGATCGGGTACCGGGACCTCTTGGTGGCCGTCCATCTGAACGATGCCAAGGCCCCACGGGGTAGCCGCCGGGACCGGCACGAGAACCTGGGCAAGGGTTACATCGGCGAGGCTGGGCTCACGGCCATCCTCCGGTCCGACATCTTCGCCGGCCTGCCGGTGGTCCTGGAGACCCCGGTCAGTGCCCAGGAAGAGTACGGCCCGGAGATGGCCTACGCCCGGAAGCTCGCCGGCATCGCCTAAGCCGCGGCTCCCGCTGCCCAATCGGGCCCCGCAGCCCTTCACCGCACCTCCACCCGGTCCCGGATCTCGGCCAGCCGGGCCGGGCCGATGCCGGGCACGGCCAACAGGTCCTCGACCTGCCGGAAGCCTCCGGCAGCCTGCCGGTGCTCCAGGATCCGCCGGGCCAGCTCGGGGCCGATTCCCGGGAGCGCCATCAGGTCCTCGGCCGTGGCCCGGTTCAGGTTTACCCGCCCCGTACCGCTCCCCGCCCCGGAGCCCGAACCGCCCCCCGGGCCGTGGTGGGCCCCCAGGGCAGCGGGAGGCGGGCTGCCGGCCGCTTCCAGGTCCGCGGCCCGGGGGACATAGACCTTCTCCCCGTCCTGGAGCGCCGCGGCCAGGTTGAGAGCGTCCGGCAAGGCCTCCGGCAGGGGCCCTGCCGCCGCCACTGCGTCGTGGACCCGGGCTCCCGGCGCCAGCCGGTAGACCCCGGGTGCCGCCACCGCCCCGCTGACGTGGACCACGATCTCCCCGGCCTCCGGCCCAGAGCCGGAGGCCGCTTTGTTGGCTACGAGCCCCGGACTGACGGCTTCTCCCGTGCCGTCCGGGCCAGCCCCGGATTCCGCCGGGGCCCTGACCCCGGGTGCCGGCGCCGGCCCCGACAGCCCTGCCGCGAGGGCGGTCGCCCCGGCCTCCACCGGCTCCCACCGGTGCCTCTGGTAGCCCAGGGCAAGGGCCGCCACGCCCACCAGGGCGATGGCGGCACCGGCCAGCCACCGCTGCCAGGGCGGCCAGGCCTTCTCCGTCCCCCCAATCCACTCCCCCGCCACCCGCATACCCCCTTCCCGAAGGATGAGGTTCGCCTTCCCCGCGGATTTTCCTGCCAGTTTCTGGAATGCCGGGCCAGTGGAGGTTGTTTCCACCCTGCCGGGCCGGGGTCCGGAGCCGCCGGCAACGGCGGGACGCGGTGACCGGCCAGGAGTTCACAGTGGGAGAAGGAATTTCTGGGATCCACATCCAACCCTGGATCTGGAATCCCGATTCGAAGGGGCAGCCGGTGCCCCGGTGGTCACCGGGGTCGGACCGGCAGCGGCACGCTGGCCATGCCCCAGAGCGCTGCCGGCCAGGGAGAAGCCGCGGGGAGGATGAGGAGATGCAAGGTGCGATCGTCTTGCTTGGCTGCCATGCCCACAGCCGTCTGGCGGACCAGGTGGTCAGGAGCCTGGTCCGGGAACTAGGCGCCGGCCATCGCGGCGTGGCCGTTCTCTCCGCCCTGGACCCGGTTGGAGGCCGGGGGACCCTGTTCGATGCGGCGGAGACCGTGATTCCGTACGACCCCGCGGAGATGCGGAGCTTCACCCGGGAAGAGGTGCAGGAGCTGGCCGCCTCCCTGCTCCCCCGGCATAGCGCCCTGGTGGCTGCCTGCCGCCTGGCTGGTGCCAGGGAGCTGCCCCGGGCATGGCTCACCCTCGCGGACCAGTTCCTGCTGCTCCTCCCCGCGGACCGGAGCGCGGTGGCCCAGGCCCGGGAGTGGCTGGTCGCCTGGCAGGGCCAGGGGCTGCCCCGGCCCCACCTCCTTGTGGAGCAGCCCGACCTTCCCAGCGACAGCCTACCGCCGGAAGAGGTGGCCGGCCAGTTGGGCCTGGAGCTCCTGGCGGTGATCCGCCCGGAGGCCGCCGCCCCCGACACCGGGCTCCACCGGCGCCAGGAGCTCCGGGCCCGGCTGCAGGTGGCCCTGGCCCTGGACCGCTCCCCGGCCCGGGAAGGGGCCGGAACCCGTGCCGGAGACGGGCCGGCCAGCCCCCCGGAGTCCGCCACCGTCACCCCCGTCGGGGCCGCTGCCACTGCCCTCCCTGCCGCCGTCACCGCCGAAGCGGAGACCGGGCCCGGTGCCGAACCGGCGACGGCCGAGGCCGCCACCAGCCTGGTGGAACAGGTGCGGCTCTTGGAGAAGCTGCAGCGCCACCGGCGGCAGACCATCCGGGAGCGGCAGGCCCAGTCCGCCGCGGTGGCCCAAACCCTGGAGCGGCTGCGGGACGCAGCCCGGGGCCAGGAGGGGGACCTGGAGCTGATTCAGCTGGCCCGGCAACTGATCGCAGCGGTGACCCATCTGGAGGCCCTGGAGCGGCGGGAGACCAGCCTGACGGCCCAGATTCGCCAGCAGGCCCTGCCGGTCCGCCGGTGGCTCGAAGGGCTGTTGGAATGACCGCCGGGCAAAG